>JBKHIY010000129.1:0-11210 GCA_046538415.1 Candidatus Brocadiia bacterium
TCAGGCGTGTCCTTGGCGCCGGGGCGGGTGGCTCCGTCGCCCGCTCCGCGGGCTCGCGGTCTCGATGCTGGATGCTGGATGCTCGATGCTGGATGGTGCTTTGCGCCGCGCGGGCGGCTTGACAGGCCAGCCGCGAAGGTGTGTACTGCCTGCCCCCGGGGACGGTCCCCGCGGCAGGGAGGCATCGCGGTCCGGCCCGTCAGGAGACTTCCATGGCCGCATCCGAGGCGTCCGAGGCGAAGCGGTCGCTGTTCCAGAGCGACTTTCCGCCGGAGGAGTTCGCCCAGCGGCGGGCGAGGCTCTTCGAGGCCATCGGCGAGGAGGCCCACGCGCTGGTCCAGGGCGCGCCGCCGGCCCGGGGCTTCGAGCGCTTCTGCCAGACCAAGCAGTTCTACTACTGCTGCGGGCTGGAGGTGCCCCAGGCCTATCTGCTGCTGGCCGGCCCCGAGCGCCGGACGACGCTCTACCTGCCGCGGGGCGAGGGCGACGACCGGCCCGAGGGGGCGAGCCTGGGCGCCGAGGACGCCGAGCTTATCTGCGAGCGGACGGGCGCCGACGCGGTGGCCGAGCCGGACGCGCTGGGCGAGCACCTGGGCGAGGCCTCGGTGGTCTACACCCCGCACAGCCCGGCGGAGGGCCGCCAGGGCAGCCGCGACGAGCTGTCGCGGGCCGATAAGCGGGTGGCGGCGGACCCCTGGGACGGGCGGCCTAGCCGCGAGCGCCACCTGGTGGGGCTCCTGCTCACCCGCTTCCGCGACCTCGAGGTGCGCGACCTCTCGCCCATCCTCGACCGCCTGCGGGCCGTCAAGAGCCCCCGCGAGGTGGCCCTCCTGGGGCGGGCCGGGGCCCTGGCGGCCCAGGCGGTGGGGGAGGCCATGCGGGCCACGTGCCCGGGGATGTTCGAGTACGAGCTGGGCGCCGTGGCCAGCTACGTCTACGAGGCCCGCGGGGCGCGGGGGCACGGCTACCGCCCCATCATCGCCAGCGGGCCGAACGCCTGGCACGGCCACTACTTCCGCAACGACCGCCGGATGGCCGAGGGCGACCTGGTGCTGATGGACGGGGCGCCCGACCTGGGCTACTACACCAGCGACATCGCGCGGATGTGGCCCGTGGGGGGGCGCTACGCGCCCTGGCAGCGCGAGCTCTACGGCTTCATGGTCGAGTGGCACAAGGCGCTGCTCGAGCGCATCCGCCCGGGGGTCACCGCCGACCAGGTCCTGGCCGAGGCCGCCGAGCCGATGGCCGAGGCGGTCGAGGCCACGGCGTTCTCGAAGCCCATCTACGAGGCCGCGGCGCGGCGGACCCTGGAGTTCAAGGGCCACCTCTCGCACCCCGTGGGGATGGCCGTCCACGACGTGGGGGGCTACCGCTCGGAGCCGCTGCGGCCCGGCGTGGTGCTGACCGTGGACCCCCAGATGTGGGTGCCCGAGGAGCGGCTCTACGTGCGCGTCGAGGATACCGTGGCGGTCACGGAGTCGGGGATGGAGAACCTCACGGCGGAGGCCCCCCTGGAGCTGGACGACGTGGAGGCGTGGATGCGGGAGGAGAGCCGCTTCCCGCGCCTGGGCGAGGCGTAGGGGCGGGTCAGTCCTCGGCCGACAGCTCCCCGGCCTTGCTCAGGTGCCATCGGGCGATGAGCGGGCCGGTGATCTCGAAGAGCACGGTGGTGGCGATCACCAGGGGGAGCACGGAGTCGCCCAGCTCGGGGAGCTGCTCCTGGACCAGCAGCGCGAAGCCCAGGGCCACCCCCGCCTGGGGGAGGATGCACCAGCCGACGCGCTTCTGGACCTCCCTGGGCGCCTTGGCCAGCCGCCCGGCCAGGAGGCCCCCGGAGATGAGGCCCGCCGCCCGGGCCACGACGTAGGCCCCGCCGACGAGCCCCAGGGCGGCCAGGGTGCCCAGCTCGAATCGGAACCCGGCGAGGATGAAGAAGACCGCGAGGAAGGGCTCGCGGACCCCCTCGATGGCGTGGAACGGCCTGGCGTGGTGCTTCGCGCGGTTGGCCACCACGGCGCCCAGCACCATGCAAGCCAGCAGGTAGGAGGCGCCGAGCAGGCTGGCCAGGCCGCTGCACAGGAACACGAAGCCCGCGGCCTCGACCAGGGTGGGGGCGCCCTGGCGCACGCGGCCCGTGATCCACACCATGGGCACGCTGATGGCGCCGCCCACCAGCACGGCGCCGAAGACCTCCCACAGGCCGTTCGCGATCTCCGCCAGGTGGGCCGCCTGGCCGGCCACCGCCTCGGCGGCCACCAGGAGGAGGCTGAAGAGCACGACGCCCCAGGCGTCGTCGATGGCCACCACGCCCAGCACGGTGTCGGTCAGCGGCCCCTTGGCCTTTCCCTCGCGGACCGTCTCGAAGATCGCCGCGGGAGCCGACGCGGGCGCGATGCCCGCCAGGATGATGGCCAGGGGAAGCGACGCGCCCACCGCCACCAGCACCCCGAACACCAGCCCCGCGGTCACCAGGGTCTCCCCCACCGTGACCCACAGCACCACCCGGCCCTTCTCCCTGATGTCCTTGCCCACGAAGCTCTCGCCCAGCAGGAAGCCTACCATGGCCAGGGCCATGTGGGCCACGAAGGGGAACCACTGGGAGGCGCTCTCGGGCACCAGGTCGAGCACCGACGGCCCGCACACCGCCCCCACCACCAGCAGGATGGTGACCCGCGGCACGTGGATCAGAAGTCCTGTCACGTGCGCCGCATAGCCCGCCAGGAGCATGACGCCCAGGACGGCCAGCGGCCAGCCTTCCGTCGCTTCCATGGGGCTCGGACTCCTCTCCTGGGCCGCCGCGCGGCCCGCTGGCCGGCGGCGGGGACCTCGCCTGTAGTCTATCGCTGCCCCGTTCGGCCCGCAATGGGGGGAAGGCCGAATGCGGGCCTCGTCGGGATCACCGAGGGGCGCGCCGCGTAGTCGTTCCCTGCTGCTCCAGGATGGTCGCCTCGGCCAGCGGGTCCGGCGGCACGGTCGCCATCGTGTCGGCCAGCTCTCTGAGCCGCGCCGCGGCGCGGGCCTCGACCACCAGGGGCGGGGCCACGTAGAGCCGGGTGTAGCCGCCGAGCGGCTCCTCCAGCAGGTTGGCGTCGCTGACGATGCGGGGCCGCAGGCCCCTGGCGCGGAGCCGACGGTAGGGGGCGAACTGCCGCTCGTGGAGCCATTCGCTGCGCGGGTGGCGGAACAGGTAGTTGGCCCACTTCGAGACATAGTAGAGGCTGGTGGCCTTGGGAGCGGGGCTAGGCGGGCGAGCGTTGCGCGCGGCCACGTCCCTGGCCAGGACTTCCAGGTGGGGGAAGGCGGCGAGCGGCTCGTCGGTGTAGCAGTAGTTGCACATGTTGAGTCCCGCGGCGCCCTCGTCGAGCGCCAGGCGGCCGATGAACACCATGTCGGCATCGGTATAGCCGTTGCGTTCCACCATGGCGGGGCCTCCGAACTCGAAGACGGTGGGCTTGCCGCTCACGCCCCGCATGATGGCCAGCGAGAGGGCCGCCTCGTCGCGGCCCTGGGGCCCGTGCCAGTTGAAGTCGTAGGCGAAGACCACGCGGTCGGCGTGTCGCGAGTAGGCGCGATAGCCCAGGTTGGCCATCTGTGCGGAGCCCCTGCGAAAGCTCTCGCCGAGCACCACCGAGGTGCTGGCGGCGGGATCGCCGCGCCGGACCGCGGCCAGCAACTGGGCCAGCCGCCGGGCGATGGCCTCCTCGCGGAAGGCCATCCAGTCGCACGCTGCCGCGCGGAGGTCGGGCTCGCGGTCGGTGTGACCGAGGACCGGGGGCTGGACGGCTTGCCAGGCCTCGAAGTCCCTGCCCCACGCCTCGGACAGCGCGGCCAGGGTCCCGTACCGCCAGCGCAGCCAGGCCCGGAAGGCCTCTCGCGCCGCGGGCTCGTAGGAGAGCCAACTGCTGAGCTTCGCTTCCGTGTGCACGCCGAACACCGGGCACCACTCGATGCCCCGGCCCCGGTAGTGGGCGGCGATGGCCTGTGCGGCGGCGTCCTCCAGGGCGTTGAGGTTCTCGTCGAAGATGGTCATCAGCTTGGCCGGGCGCTTGCCGTCGAAGCGGGTGGCCAGCTGCGGCTCCACCCACTTCGGCCAGGGGTGAGCGTAGGCGAAGTTGATGCGCACCCGCAGGCGCAGGCCCTCGCCCAGCACGGCGTCCACGCGGGCGTCCGTGGCGTCCCAGCGGAACCGGTCGCTGGCCTCGGGCTGGACGTCCTTCCAGGCCACGGACAGCTCGACGGTGTTGAAGCCCATGGCCCGCAGCTCGTCGACGCGGGCGCGGAAGCGCCCCAGGTCGCGGTAGTCGCGGGTCCAGTCCCAGATGGTGAAGGCGTATTCCAGGGGCTGCCGCCCTGCGGCGGCCCTGGCCGGCCAGGCGGCGGCCAGCAGGGCCGCGAGGAGGCCCGTGGAAGGGAGCTTGCTCACGCGACTCCGCCTCCGGCGGTTCACGGGGTCTCGGCCAGGCAGGTGACCGTGCCGTCGCTGCCGGCGAGGTAGATGCGGCCGTAGGCCACCGCCAGGCCGTCGCGCACGGGGCGGGCCGGCAGCCCGTGCTCCGCCTGGCGCGTCCCGTCCGCGGCCGAGTGGACGGCCAGGAAGGCGTCCTCGCCGTGCCGCGGGTGCCCGGCCAGCAGCAGGCGCTCGCCGGCCAGGACGCAGGCGGCGTAGTGGTGGCGCCCGGTATCCACCTTGGCCGTCCACTCGGGCTTGGGCGCCGGCCGGCCCTGCGGCCCGAGGCGGAACAGCGAGAGGCCGGGGAAGCGCCGCCCGTAGCCGCCCCGCGAGAGCAGGTAGAGGCGCCGCTCGGCCAGGACGATCTTCTCGCCGAACAGGTCGCTGTAGCACACCCCGGGGAAATCGAAGCGGCCCACGCCCTCGACCCGGCGGCTGAGGAAGCCGTTCGAGTTCGCCCACAGGACCGTGATGTCGCGGGCCGAGTGCTGGAGGTCCTTCTGGGAGGTCACCCATCCGCCTCGGTTGGAGGCGGTGCGAGGGATGAGGGCGACGCTTTCGCCTTCCCCGTAATCGCTTTTCAGGGGGTCGATGGCGTGGTAGAGCCGGCGGCCGTCGCTGACCAGCAGGCTCTGGGTCCGCCGGTAGTCGGGCTGGTAGCGGTGGCTGCGAGGCTCGTCCTGGGGGTCGGCGTCGGGGTCGGTCCACACCCGCGTCTTCCACTCGAGGGCGCCGGTGGCGGGGTCGAGGGCGTAGACCTGTATCCCCTGGTCGATGGCGGACTGGCGGCCCGCGGTGAACACCACCTGGCCGTCGTGGACCATCACGGAGCCGTGGACCGGCCAGGGGCTCTCGAGCTGGCTCTGGGCCACGATGCGTCGCTCGCGCACCGCGGCCAGGAAGCGCCAGAGGAGCTTGCCATCCGCCGCCCGTAGGCAGGTCACGCGGCCATCGCGCGAGCCGAAGAGGCACAGGCCGCGGTAGACTGTGGGCGGGGAGTCGACGCGTCCCCCCGCGGTGAACGACCAGGCTTCCCGCCCCGTCCGGGCGTCGAGGGCCACCACGCGGTGGGCGTCGGGGACGGCGACGAACACCTTGCCGTCGGCCACCGTGAGGGCGCTCACCAGGCCCACCGTGTCGTCGTTCTCCGCCCAGTCGGTGGCCAGGAGGCCCTTCGGCGGCTCGGCGACGGCCGCGGACCACAGCGGGGCCAGGTGCTCCGCCGCCCCGCCCCGCGTGCTCGAGCCCCGTCGGGGATTCCCCAGGTGGATGGGCCACTCGTCGTCCGCCGGCCAGGGCGCGGGAGGCGATAGCTCCACATGCCCGCCGGCCCGCTCCAGTCGGCGGGCGTCGGGCACGGGCCGGGGCGGAGGCTGGGCGGCGAGGGCCAGGTAGCCGTTCACGAAGTTGCTGCACAGGCAGCCCGAGGGGCCGGCGTACATGAGGCCGTAGGCGGGAAACACGCCGGTGTCGCAGCGGCTGCGGGCCTGGCCGCGGGTGATGCGGCGGCCCGCGTCGTCGAGGAACGTCAGGCCGTAGAAGGTGTAGCCGGGCAGGCCCCGCAGGTCGGCGCAGGCGGCGTCGTACTGGCCCCAGGTGTGCTTGGCGAGGAACTCGCCGGTCTCCAGGTCCAGGCTGAAGCCCCGCTGCTGGCCCACGGTCACCCTGCCCCCGCGTACCAGGACGACCTGGTAGTGGCCGTGGGCGGAGTGCTTCTCCTCCGTGCGCCACCGCACGGAGCCGTCGGCGGCCCGCAGGCAGGTGACCGTGTAGGCTTCGCGATAGCCCAGCTTCTGGGGCTTCTCGGGCTGGAAGGTGGGCACGATGACGGACCCCTGGGCGTAGACCATCCGGTACATGTGCGCCCCGTCCCAGCCGTCGCGGCGCCACAGGGGGCGGCCGGTGGCGGCATCGAGGGCCACGACGGAGCCCAGCACCGTGGCCACGGAGGCCCGGGCCTTGGCCAGGGGCCGGCGGCTGAGCGTGGCGAACACCTTCCCCTCGCCAGCGACGGCCCAGCCCACCTGCCGTCCCTCGCCCGCGCGGTAGGCCCACAGCCGCCTGCCGGTGGCCGCCTCCACGAGGGTGATGGCGTCGCGGTAGGCGTATAGGAGCTTGCCATCCAGGCATCGGACGATGAAATGGAAGTCGCTGGCGGGCTCGTCCCAGTAGCGGCGTTTCTCGTACTTGGGCGGGGCCGGGAGCTGGTCGTAGCGGAGGAGGGTCTGGCCCGTGGCGGGGTCGATGGCCTCCAGCGGCCCGCCCGCCTCGCGGATGGCGAGCAGGCGCTCGGGCGTGGCGGTGAGCGCGAAGCGGGGCGGGTTGTCGCCCCGGCCGGGCACGTCGTCGATGGGCCGCTTCCACAGGAGCACGCCGTTGAAGGCGTTGCGGGCCACCAGGTGGCGCCGGGTGCCCCGGCGCACGAGGTGGCGGTAGCCGTAATCGCGGAGAGGGTAGAAGACCCGTCCCCCCACGAGCCGCAGGCCCACCTTGTCGGCGGCGTTGTCCGTGGTGGTGGGTCCCGCATACCAGCGGAGCGAGGTGGTCGGTCGCACCAGGGCGTCGCGGGACACGGGGTTGCCCGCCGGCCCGTAGTCCCAGTGGGTCCATTCGTCCATGGCCTCGGGCACGGGCTCGACGTGCGCGCTCCAGGTGCCTCCCTGCTTGAGGAATGCGACGCCGCGGGGTGCGAGCACGCGTCGGACCTCCTCCTGCGGCGGCGCCGCGGCGCCCAGGACGTCGAGGTCGGCGACCAGCAGGTCGACCAGGTTGTCGGCGTAGGGGAGGGCGGCGAAGCTGGCCAGCGTCTCCACCGACGCCAGGCCGTAGAGGCCGCGGGCCTGGAGGGTCGCCCGCGCCCGGTCGCGGCTCGCCCGGTCGGGGGCCAGGCCGTGGACGAGCATCCGCCCGCCTTCGGCCAGGCCGGCCTCCAGCCGCCCGTCGGTCGTGCCCAGATGGACCGCGAGGCCCGCCTCCACCCCCGTCGCCCGCCGCACCTCGCTGGCCTCGAGGGCCAGCGCCGGCGGGGCCAGCGCGCAGAACCACGCAACGACCGCGAAGCAAGAGCCAGGCGAGCGCATGGGCAAATCCTACTCCAGCACCAGGGTTCCGCCGACGAAGCGCACCGTGCGCTCGGCGGCCGCGCTACTTCACGTGCACGAGCCGCACGCCGTAGCCTTCGAGGGGCACGGCGAGGGCGTCGCCGCGGAGCGGGAGCTGCTCGCCGGTCTCCCCGTCCGTGGCCTCGGTGGGCCTCAGGCCCAGGGCCTCGAGGTCGAGGGTCAGCTCCACGGTCTCGGGCTTGGGGCTCCAGGTGCACAGGACGAGGAGGAGGCGGGTGCCGCGCTGGAGGAGGAGCGACTTGACCTCGGGGTCGCTGGCCTCGACGGGGTAGCCCTGGTCCCAGTAGTTGAGCACGCGGCAGCCCTCGAGGCCGTAGCCGAAGTCGAGGACTCGGCGGAGGAGCTTCCGCGATTCGCCGTGGGGGCGGAACTTGATTTCGTGGACCATCATGGTGCCGAAGCGGGTGCGCTCGGCGAACGCCTTCTGGGCCTCGGACTTGGTGTTCTGGACCCTGGCGAGCACGAGGGGCAGGTTGCCCGTCTGGCGGCCTATGGATTCCGCTCGCAGCAGGTCGTGGGGATACTTGGCCTGCTGGGGGTCGGGGCCGTAGAACCACTCGAGGTCGAGATTCGCGTGGTTCCAGCCCATGTAGGGCACGATGTGGGTGTTGGTCATGTGGAGCATCATCAGCGGCCGGGTCTCGGCGGGGGCGAGCTGGTGGTGGAGAGTCCACACCCGCCGGAGGTACTCGCGGTGGCGCCACATGTTGGCCGAGGGCTGGATGTCGCCGCTGGGCAGGCGGTAGGCCGCGGTGGTCACCGGGTCGTAGGCCCGCTTGGGAAAGGTGTTGTCGAAGTAGAGGCCGATGCCCCGGCGGATGAACTCCGCGGCGTACCAGCACTGGAAGTCGAGGTAGCTGGGGGCCAGGGCGTGGCAGCCGCCGATGCCCCAGCCGCCGCTCCACTCGTTGCCGAATACCTGGGTCTCGATGTGATGGCGGGAGACGCTGTGGAACTCCTCCCAGTAGACGTTGTAGTAGTCGTGCTCGTGGGCGGAGTGGCCCAGGGAGTGGTTGACCAGGCTGAGGATCTGCTCCTTGGTCTTCGTGCCCGGCGGCGTCTCGCCCCCCAGGTGGCGGGCACGCCACGCGGCCACGAACGGCTCGAAGCCGGCCCGCGAGCGGCGGAGCCGCGCCTCCTGCATCTTGTTCAGGATGCTCATGTCGTGGCCCAGCGGGTAGGTCTCGTGCATGGTCTCCGCGCAGCCCCAGTAGGTCGAGCCCATCCACCCGATGGTCTCGAACCCCGGGTGGCGGGTGGTGAACAGCACGCGGCGCCAGCCCTCGGGCATGGGCTTCGCCGGGCTGGCCATGAGGCCGAAGACGATCTGTCGCGGCTCGGTCAGGGTGATGGGCTTCTGGACCAGGTGCACGCGAAGGGCGAGGACGCCGGGCCCGCGATGGAGGCTCAGGCAGGGGGCGAAGCTCCGCGCTTTCTCGTCCACGTCGAGCACCCAGCCGCGGTCGTTGTCGGCGAACCAGCACACGCCCCGCTCCTCGCCGCCCAGCCAGATGTAGGGCTTGAAGTTCCCATACCAGTTGCCGTCGGGGAACTCCGTGCTGTCCCACACCTTGCCCTCGCCGCGGGGCGCGAAGCCCGCGGGGTTGCGCCGAAGGCCCGCCGTGCAGCAGTGCCACAGCGGGGCCTCCGCGTCGCGAAGCGGAATCTCGAGCCACAGGCGGTCCAGCGGCGCCGCCTCGTCGCCCGGCGGAGGGGCCAGGGTCAGCTCCACCTTCATGCAGCCGTCGAAGTCCGTGGTGCAGCGGGTGGCGATGCGGACGCCGGGCGCCTCGGCCTGGCCCTCGTAGACGGCGGTCGCCCCGTCGGTGAGCGCGGCGGGGCGGACGACCTCTCTGCCGCGACGCTTCTCCTCGACCACGTTGATGAACGTGCCCTCGCCCTCGATGGCCCTCCCGTCGCCCGTCTTCAGGGCGACGGGTCCGGCCAGCAGCTCGCGGCCCTGCGACGCGACCGACCGCCAGAGCCCCAGGCCCCCCACCGTGTACTGCCGCAGGACGACCGCCACCGTGCGGCCCTCCACCCGCAACGGCTCGAAGGGGGGGTAGACCTCGTTCGTCACCCCCAGGCGATTGCCCTCCCACACGAAGTGGATGCGTTGGAACGACCGCTCGAGGGGCTCCTTGCGGCCCTTCAGTGCGACGGTCACCCGGTATTCGCCGTCGGGCAGGTCGCCGACCTTGAACTCGGCCTCGGCCGGCGGCTCCTGCCAGGTCATCGTCTCCTGGAGCAGCCTGTCGCCCTGAGGGGTAGTGACCGTGACGGTCGCCTCGCGGCTGTCCGCCGCCTCCGCCTCCAGCTCCCTGGTGTCGATGCGCAGGCGGATGAACTCGTAGGAGGGGTAGGTGGCCAGGCGGACGGCGGCCTCGGGGTTCGGGCCGGTGCGCACGTGCCAGGCCCTGCCCTTCGGCTGGGTCCACTTGAGCGCGTAGTTGAGGACGTCCCCCTTGGCGCCGGGCGCCCGGACCACGAAGTTGAGCGAGTGGGTGGCATCGGCGTGGAGGCGGCCCTTGGGCACGCGGTAGTCGTACGTCGCGGCTGCGTTGGCGGGCAGCTCGAGGGTCTTCTCGTCGCTCAGCCCCGGCATATCGGAGGAGGCGATGGCGAGCCTGACCTCGACCTCCCTGGCCGGGCCGGGGTTCACGATGCGGGCCTGGAGATGGAGCCGGCCGCTCAGCACGTTCTCGCCCAGGCCCATGACCTGGACGGACGGCTGGGCCTCGGTGAGGTGGATACGGGGATACTCGAACCAGCTCACGAAGGCGCCCTTGTGGGGGAACCAGGTGGTCTGGCTCCACGGGCGCTTCCAGTTGCGGGCGATGAGCACGCCGATGGAGCGGCCTACGGGCTGGCCCTTCCAGCCCAGGTCGGCGAAGGGCAGGCTCAGCTCCGCCACCCACACCCCCGCCTCGGGGTGGATGCCGTTGCGGAACTCCCAGTCGCCGTTCCAGCCCAGCTCGGGAGCCCCCTGGGCGGGGTCGAAGCGGGTGTCCAGGATCACCCCCGCGGCGTTGCCGATGAACTGGTAGTAGTCGCGCCCGTCACCGCCCTGCTCCCGGGTGTCGCGGTTGGGGTCCAGCCAGATCTCGATGCTGTCGTCGAAGACCACGTCGGAGTCGCGGAACTTGCGGGTGGTGCGCAGCTCGCCGTCGGGCGGCAGCTCGCTGACCACGGCGATGTAGAGCCGCTGGGCACTGAAGCCGCAGTAGGCGGCCCCGCCCCGGGCCTCCAGGAGGTTGCGGCGCAGGGTCTGGAAGCCCGTGGTGCGCACCGCGCCGTCCCACTCCCCGGGCTCGATCCGCCCGTCGATGCGAGGGGGCTGGGCGAAGGCGGAGACGGTCGCCGTGTGCGACGTCGTCGTGCCCGCCGCGGCCGGCAGCGCCGCGGCCAGGAGCAGGCCGAGATGCCAGAGCGCCCGACGATCCATATGCCAGTCTCCGTTCCAACGAGTTCGTGGAGAGTTGGCTCGCCGCCTGTGCCGCGCCCGCGGCGGGCACCGGCACGGCCGCGGCCGGGGTCCGGGGAGCGCTTGACATCTTAGCGCGGCGGCACTATAAGTCAATCCGCAGCCATTGGGAAGGGCGCCCCTCGGGCGGCCTGCATTCCACCACCGCCATCGT
>JBKHIY010000130.1:0-11198 GCA_046538415.1 Candidatus Brocadiia bacterium
CTCGCCTTCAGGCGAGCAGGTGGCGAACGACAGCGGGGGCCGAAGCCACGGCCTGAAGGCCGCACTCCCAACGGGTCTACGGCCTGAAGGCCGCACTCCGAACGGGTGGTACTCCAAACGGGCTTCCGCCCCTACTCGATCACGACCTCGTACCACACGGTCCTGTGCTGGGGGCCGAGGCGGAGGAGGGCGTGGCCTTCGCGGGCGGCGACCTCGATGGCCTCGCGGCGCTCGCCCCGCTCGTCGAGGGGATAGAGGCTCACGCGGCGGGCCGCGACGGGGAGGAGGACCTCGGCGGGAATGCCCTCGCAGAGGACGGGCTCGGTGCCCCAGTTGCGGCCCAGGGTGATGCGGTCGCCGCCCAGCTTCTCCATCTTCCAATCGCTGTTCTGGCACTGCCCGGTGGCGGTGACCAGGATGCGGCCGGGGCGGTCGAAGCCCTCGCCGTCGATGCAGGTCAGGGTCACCGTCGCCCAGTCGACCATGGTCTCGCCGATGGCGAGGTGGACCTCGCCCAGTTCGAAGGCCCTGCCGCGGACGAAGCCGGTGAAGAGCTTCGAGCGAGGGGCGTCGACGACGAAGGTGCCGGCGCCGTCCTGCGAGACGTCCCAGCGGAGCTGCCCGGTGTCGGCCACGAAGCGGTCCTGGGCCTGGGGGATGGGCCGCGGCTCGGCCTTGGGCGGCATGGGGCCCTCGGTCAGGAGGCCCACGCTGCTGAGCAGCGAGCGGCGGGCGTCGAGTCCGCAGCGGCTCGCCGTTAGGTTCCAGGCGCTGAGGGTCTCGTGGAGGATCTGGCGCTCGCGCCGGGGCAGCAGGGGGGCGAAATGCCAGTCGGCGGCGGCCTGGACGTCGCGGCGCAGGAACAGCGCGGCGCAGGCGATCTGGGCCGCCATCTTGGGCGTGTTGCTCTTGTAGTCGAAGTAGCTGGTGATCTTGCGGGCCTCGAACTCGGGGCGGTGGTTGTAGGCGAAGGGGAACAGCCCGTCCCAGTCCTGGAAGGCCCCGAAGGCGGCCAGCATGGGGAAGCCCTCGGCGGCGTAGGCGTTGGGCGCCGGGTGGTTGTACTCGCTGCACGTGAATGGTTTTCCGTAGACCCGTCGGGCGGCCAGGCCGCCCAGGGTGCCCGGCGGGTGGTTGACCAGGGCGCGGTTGCGCACGAACCAGTTGCCCGGGTCCCAGGACCGCCCGGGGAACGCCGGGTGGTTCCAGTAGCTGTGGGCGTCGATGTAGTCGAGCGCGGCCTGGATGTGGACCGGGCTGTAGGAGAGCTGGGTGCCGGCGACGAGGCTCTTGACCCCCAGGTCGTCCTTGAGGAAGCGGTACATGCCCAGCCAGTAGTCGCGCTCGGTCTCGTAGAGGAAGTCGACCCAGTCGCGCCGCGCGGCCTCCGTGACGTTCATCTCGCCGTGGCGGACGATGGGCACGGAGCTGTCCTCGAGCTTCTGCCCCGGCTGGAGGCCGATGATGCCGCCGGGCCGCAGGGAGACGGCGGCCAGCTCGTAGGTGGCGCCGGCCTCCAGGTTGGAGAAGGTGATGCGGGCCTCGGGGTCGTCGCGGGTGGCGACGAAGACGACCTTGTGGTCGCTCCACTCGGGCCCGGTCTCGCACGAGGAGCTGAGGCCCAGGCGCTGCCACGGCTCGTGGGCCATCATGCAGTTGAAGCTCACCCGCCGCTTCTTGTCCGAGCGGATGCGGAAGGTGAGGGTGTAGGGCTCGCCCTTAGTGACGGCGAAGCCGGCGTGCTGGAACTGGGGGATCCAGCTCCGCTCGCCCATCCGCTCGACCTGCACGCGGAGGAAGGGCTTGCCCCCCGGGCCGTCGGGGTGGACGGCCCAGGTGGCCTTGCACCGCTCGTCGCGTTCGAGCACCCAGGTGCCTTCGAGGGGCTTGGTGAAGTGGCCGTTGGCCAGCAGCTCCTCGCCCAGCTCGCGGCGCCCCACGTTCCAGGCCTCGGCCAGGGCTTCGGTGGTCTTGTATCGCTGGCGGAGAAAGGCGTTCCACTGTTCGCGGAAGGTGGTGGCGTAGGGCTCGGGCAGGTGGTCGAGCTGCCCCCAGTTCCAAACGGCGAAGAGGGCGTCCTCGTTGGAGATTTCGACGAAGGCCACGGCCGGCTCATCGGTGTAGGGCGTTTTGGTATAGGGGTTTACGTGGGTGAGCAGGTCGCGGGCGTACTTTTTCTGGGCCTCGATCATGCGGGGCTCGAGGTTGCCCAGTCCCTTGTCGTACCTCGGCCGGCCTTCGCGGTTGGGGAACCCCTCCTCGGGGCCGAGCCAACGGGAGACGTGGAGATTGATGTTCACGTAGATCCCGTGGCGCTTGAGCTGGGCGACGAGGTGGTCGAGGCGGTCGAGCTTCTGGGGGTCGATGACGGTCTTGTTGGGGCTCTCGCCCCAGATGGAGTAGGCGTCCATGTGGTGCAGTCGCACGCAGTTGATGCCGAAGCGGGCGAGCCGTGCGGCCACCTTCTCGGCGTCGGGCTTGGCGGGGAAGCAGGCCTCGAAGCAGAAGTTGGTGCCCCAGAAGCGGACGGGGCCGGCGTCGGTCGCGAAGTGGCCCTTCTCGGCCCGCACGAAGCCGTGCTTGCCCGCGGGGGGGTCGAGCCAGGAGGCCACGTTGGTCACGTTGTCGGGCGCGTCGTAGGAGATGACGAAGGGGAACATCGCATCCTCCGCGGCGGCCAGGGGAGCGAGGGCCAGCAACACAGCGACGGGGAGCCAGCGACGAGCGGTCATGGGATGTCTCCGGGGTAGGGGAGGGGACGGGCGCGGAACTCACGGCATTCTAATCCGCCGCTCGCGGCGCTGCAACGTCCGCCGGGTAGACTTTGCGCGAGGCGGTCCGCGAGCGCGGCAGCCGCCCGCGGGCCTTCCCTCTCATTCCAGGCCCGGGCCTTCGATGCGCTCGCCGCGCCGCTGTCGGGCCTGGTCGGCGGGCTCGAACGTGCCGTAGAAAAGGGCGTTGGCATCCATCCAGGTGGCCAGGCGCTCGATGTCCGCGGCGGACAGTGCCACCTTGTTGTGACCTTCGAGCAGCATCTTCATCAGCGGGCTGCCCCGGGCTCCGAAGAACCCCGGTCGGGTGAGCGGCTCGCAGTTGACCTTTCTGAAATCGCCTCCCCGCCCGCCCCAGGCCGACCAGGCGACCCGGGGGGCGAGGGCGTTGTAGGAGCGGGTGAAGTGGCCCTCGGGCTCGCCGGTCAGGCGGATGCCCTTCTTGGGCTCCGGGCCGCCGTGGCAGCGCACGCAATGCTCGTCCAGGACGGGCTGGACGAGGAGAGGGTAGCTCAGCGGCTTCGAGCCCTCGGGGCCGGGCTCGATGTCCGACGGGGGGCGCAGCAGCGCCCTGGCCGCCGGCGCCGCGGGCGGGGCCTGGGAGCGGGGCTCGTGGCAGCCCACGCAGCCCGCTCGCTCGCCAGGCTGGAGGTAGACGATGCTGCGCATCACCTGCACGGCCATCCCCCGCTCGTCGAGGGCCTGGAAGGCCAGCGGCTTGCCCGCCGGCGCCTGGAAGTGGGCCGAGCCGTCGGCCTCCACGGGCACCGTGCCCAGCACCTGCTTGCCCGGCGAGGCGTTCGCCAGGCCCACCGGCGGGCTGTTGATGTGGGGCGTGGACTTGGGCAGCACCTGGACCACCCGAAGCCGCCGCACCGAGCCCGCGGGGATGGGCGGGAAGCTCTCGTAGACGTTGAGGACGTAGAACACCCCCTCGCTCCGCCCGCGGCCGTCCTCCGCCGCCGACGCCACCACCGGGGGCCTCGGCCTGGGCCGCAGGGGGATGGGCCAGAGGCTGGAGATGGCCGGGTCGCGGGTGAGCAGCTCGCGGTTGCCCAGGGCGTCGCACAGGTAGAGGCCGAACATCTCGCGGTGGTTGGCCGTGGGCTCGCCGATCAGCGGCCGGTAGCTGTAGGCGGCCAGGAAACAGGTCTCGCTCAGCGGCCAGGGGCTGCGATAGCAGTGGCCCGGCCAGCGGCGCTGCTCGGCGGGCACCGCCGGCTTGCGGCCCACGCCCACCGGGGCATACCAGTGGCCGCCCGTCCGCCGGACCACGGGGGCCTCGCTTTCGGGGAACAGCGCGTCGGGCGTGAGCCGGGTCAGCGGCACCGAGCCGTCGGCCCCCCGCCGCACGTCGAGCAGGAGGATCGAGCCCGCGGTCATGGCGTGGTGTGCCCCGGCCGTGGCCATCAGCCGCCTCGAGCCGGGCACGGGGCGGGCCTCCCACGTGCCCACCGGGCTGAACGTATGGTTGCCGTAGAGGGCCGCCGGCCGGCTGCCGTCGGGGCGACAGGTCCACAGCTGCTGGTAGTGGACGGCGTGGCGGTCCACGTAGTCCCACCGGGTGTAGACGACGCTGCCATCGTGGAGCACGCAGGGGTCCCACTCGTGGGTCTCGTGCCAGGAGAGGGTGGTGACGTTCGAGCCGTCGGCCTCGCAGCGGTGCAGGGTGTGGGCGGGGCACGGCCCGCGCCCGCAGCGGTGGAAGCCCCCCCGCCTCGTGGAGAGGAACACGATCTGGCCGCTGGGCAGGTAGCGGGGCGCGATGTCGTCGTGCGGCCCGCGGGTGAGCTGGCGAAGGCCCGAGCCGTCGGCGCCCACCTCGTAGAGGTGGTAGAAGACGTCGCCGTGGTCGTCGCGGCTCTTCGGCGGCTCATCGACCTCGCAGAAGGCGAAGACCACGCGGCGGCCGTCGGGGCTCACGTCGGGCAGCACGTAGCTGCCCGTGGGCAGCTCGGCGGCGAGCTGGCGGCAATGCATCGACGCGCCCGGCTCCTCGAGCACGAACAAGCCGCCCCCGGGCCGCGCGTCGCGACCCAGGTACTGCGTGAGCTGGTGGCTGAAAGCGCTGGGCACCCGCTTGACGAACACCAGCGGCCCCGTGCGGGCCAGCGGATTGGCGAAAACGAGGCGCCGGCGGAGGGCGTGGCCCCGACGCCACAGGCCCTCCCACCCCGCGTCGTCGGCCTGGCCGAGCTGCGAGCGCGCTGCCCACTCGCGGCGCAGGCCTCGCCATCGCTCCGCCTCGTCGTCGAGCACGACGCCGCGCCTGCGGAGGTGGGCCACCAGCTCCTGGCCGCGGTCCAGCACCTGCCGGGTCGCCTCCGCGTAGGTGCGGGACACGCGCTCCGTCCCGATCCCGTCGCGCATCCGCCAGTCGCGCTCGACGGCAGCACGGTCGGCGAGGGTGGCGGCGCCGAAGGCCAGGACGGCCAGGGCGGCGGCGGTCCGCATCGGGGGCCGCTCCTGCGCGCCGCCGTGGCGCATGGCTCCTCCCTCCCGTCAGGGCTCGATGCCCAGGATCTCCATGGCCGTGCCGCCCATGATCTTCTCCCGATACTCGGGAGGCACGCCCATGCCCTCCATGGCGAGCTGGTAGTCCTGGTAGACGTCGGGCATCCATTCGTGGGCCACGTCGGTGCCGAAGACGATTTTCTCGAAGGGATGCTTGTCCCCGTGGCCGCGATAGGGGTGGCCCGGCTTGTCCCACCACAGCAGGGAGCGGAGGAACTGCGGCGTCTTCTTCTTGAGCGTCGAGCCGGAGAGGTCGAACCACAGGTTCTCGTTCCACCGGGCGCTCATGGTGGCCTCTTCGTACCAGGGGTTGCCCAGGTGGGCGCCGATGACCTTGAGTGCCGGGTGGCGGCGGGCGATGTGGTCGAGCTGGACGGGTCGGGCGTGGTTCGAATCGTTGTCGTCCGGCCGACCGTCGCGGGGCCGGGCCACGATGCCCAGGTGGAAGAGCGCCACCAGCCCCCGCTCGGCCATCCGGGCGTAGACGGGCATATACTCCTCGTCGTTGTAGGCCCGGCGGGGGTAGATGAACTTGATGCCCCGGAAGCCGGCGTCGGCGAACTCCTCGACCCGCTCCGGCGAATCCGTGCCCAGGGCGAAGCGGGCGAAGGGCACCAGGCGGTCGGGCTGGGAGCGGGCCGCATCGAGCACCGCGGCGTTCGAGTCCCCGCCGAAGATCACCGCCCGGTCGATGCCCAGCTGGTCGCAGGTGCGCAACAGCCTCTCCAGCTCGCCTTCCGAGCCGTGGTAGTGGACGTGGCAGTCGATGACCTGTGCCATGGCCGCTCCTTTCCGTGTCCGGTGACTTCGCAGCGATGCCCCGCGAGGGGCCGACGGGGCCGATTGTAGCCAGGGGGACCGCACGGTGCAAGCGTACGCGCGGCAACGAGAAGCGAGGAGCCCCATGGCCCGTTCTGGTATAATGGCAGCAACGCGCGGCGGCCCCTCGGCCCGCGTGCGAGCCGTGTTCCCCTGTGCGGAGGCGTGGGACTTCATGGAACAGGTTCGTCTCGTCGACCTGGTCGACCCGGCCCTTCTCCAGAAGCTCCAGGACAGTTTCGCGGCGGCCATGCGGCTGCGGGTGCTCATACGCGACGCGGCGGGCCAGGCGGTGACTCGCGCCTCGGAGCCGACGAAGATCGCGGAGCTGCTCGACTGCGCCGCCCTCCGCCGCCAGGCGGGCGCCCCGATGAGCCCCGAGGAGGCGGCGGCGTGGGAGCCGGCTCCCGGCCGCCCCTTCGGCATCGCCCGCTTCGTCGAGCCGGTGGGCATCGACACCCTGTGCCTGGGCTCTATCGAGGCCGTCGTGCTGCTGGTGGGCGAGCCCCTGCCCCAGGGCTGCCTCGAGGCGGTGGGCGACGAGGCCGCCGCCACGCCCGACCAGCTCCTGCCCCTGCTGGCCGAGCGGGCCACCTGGGGCCCGGCACAGCTCGAGGCCGTGGGCGCCCTCCTGCGCAGCGTGGCCGGCCTGCTCTCCGACATGTGCCAGCGCCACTACGAGGCCACCCGCCGCGTGCGCGAGCTTTCCACCCTGTGCGACGTCTCCATGCTCATGACCCGCACCATGGACCTCCAGGGACGCCTCGAGCTGCTCACCAAGATCACCACCGAGACCCTGGGCGTGAAGGCCTGCCTCATCCGACTCCTGGACGAGGAAAACGGCGAGCTGACCATCACCGCCGTCCACAACCTCAGCCGACGCTACCTGGAAAAAGGCCCCGTGAACCTCGCCGACAGCGTGATCGACCAGGAGGCCGTGCTCGGGCGCCTGGTCTATACCCCCGACGTGACCCGCGACCCCCGCACCCTCTACCCCCGCGAGGCCGCCGAGGAGGGCCTCGTCGCCAGCCTGTGCACCGCCCTGCGCAGCAAGGGCCGGGTGATCGGCACCATCCGCGTCTACACCGGCCAGCCCTACGAGTTCAGCGACGAGGAGCGGCGGCTCTTCCAGGCCATCGCCAACCAGGCGGCCACCGCCATCGACAACGCGGCCCTCTACGACGAGGCCCTGCGAGCCCAGGAGCTGGACCGCGAGCTGGCCGCGGCGGCCCAGATCCAGGGCCACCTGATCCCCTCCGCGCCCCCCACGGTGCCCAACTTCGAGCTCGCATCCCGCTACATCCCCTTCGCCCCCGTGGGCGGCGACCTCTTCGACTTCGTGCCCATCCAGGACCAGCACCTGGGCATCGTGATCGCCGACGTGGCGGGCAAGGGCGTGCCCGGCGCCATCCTCATGGCCGCCACCCGGGCCATCCTCCGGGGGCACATCGAGACCGTCTTCCAGGCCCGCGACATCATCGCCAAGACCAACCGCTCGCTGTGCCGGGACATCGGGGAGGAGCAGTTCGTGACCCTCTTCTACGGCGCCCTGCACACCGCCAGCCGCCGGCTCACCTACTGCAACGCGGGCCACGCCGCGCCCATCCTCTTCCGCGACGGCCAGCACTGCCACCTGGCCGAGGGCGGGCTGGTGCTCGGCGTGGAGCCCGAGGCGGCCTACGAGGAGCGCCAGCTCACCCTCCAGCCCGGCGACGTGCTGCTCTTCTACACCGACGGCCTCACCGAGACCCTCGACCCCGACCACCAGGCCTTCGGCGTGGAGCGCCTGCGCCAAGCGGCCATGGGCAGCCTCGAGGGCTCCGCGGAGGGGATCCTCGATGCCGTGTGGCACGCCGTGCGCGACTTCGCCCGCGGCGCCGCGCCCCGCGACGACTTCACCATCATCGTCCTCAAGGCCCTCTAGCCGCCCGAGCCGCGTTGCGGCCCGTGGCCCGCCCGCCTATAATGCCTGCCCCGTGCATTCCCGCACTCGGTGTTCGAAGGGAGCCTCGGATGTTCGACCCCCATGCGTGCTACGACGTGGCCGTGCTGGGCGGGGGCCTGTGCGGCTTCGCCGCCGCCCGCCGCCTCGCCGCCACAGGAGCCCACGTGGCCCTGATCGAGCCCCGGCCCGTCCTCGGCTGGGAGACCACCTGGGCGCTGCACCTCGAGCTGGGCCAGCCCGGGTGCGAGACCGCGCGGTGGCTGGCCGAGGCGATGGAGGCCGCCGGCGGCTGTCGCGACGGCCTGCTCGACGCCCCCATCGCCGAGATGGTGCTCGACCGCGAGGCCGACCGCTCGGGCATCGACCTGCTGCTCTACGCCCAGCCCGTGGCCGCCGCCACCGACGGCGAGCGGCTCACCGGCGTGCTCCTGGGCACCAAGGCCGGCGAGCTCCCGGTCCGGGCCCGGGCCTTCGCCGACGCCACGGAGAACGCCCTGGCCTGGCGGCTGGCCGGGGGCCAGGCCGAGCCGCCGGCCGACGTCCTCGCCCGCCACGCCCTGATGCTCAACGCCGTGCCCCGGGGCGCCGTACCGCAGCCCCTCGAGCTGGGCGACCTGGGCGAGGCCGCCGCCGTCCGCGTCCGCCCCAGCCTGTGGCCCGGCGAGCTGCTGGTGAGCTTCGGCATCCCCCGCCCCGACGTGGCGGCGGCCCGCCTGGCCCTGCCCGGCCTGCTCCGAGCCCTCCACGAGCGCCTGCCCGCCCTCGAGGGCACGCTGGTGAGCATCGTGGGCCACGAGCCCTATCCCCTGGCCGCCTGGCGGGCCGATCTCGAGGAGGGAGCCGCCGCCAACCTCTTCGCGGCAGGCCCCTGGGGCGCGGCCCAGCCGCCCGAGGAACCGCTGGACGTCAGCCAGCGGCTGGGCATCGGCGAGGCCGCGGGGGAGGCCGTGGCCGCCGCGCTCGACTCCTTGCCCGCGCCCGGGGGCGAGGCGGCGCTGGCCCACTCGACGGTCGAGCCGCCGGCCCGGGAGGCCGACGTGGTGGTCTGCGGCGGGGGCACGGCGGGGGCCTTCGCGGCCATCGCCGCGGGACGCCAGGGCGCGACCACGCTGCTGCTCGAGCAGAGCACCTGCCTGGGCGGCATCGGCACCGGCGGGGGCATCCACAGCTACTACCACGGCGTCCAGGGCGGCCTCCAGGACGAGGCGGACGCCCGCCTGGCCGCCCTCGAGCCCCTCTTCGGACCCGCACGCGGCTTCCACCCCGAGGCCAAGAAGGTGGTGCTCGAGCAGATGGCCCGCGAGGGGGGCGTCCAGGTGGTCTATCGCACCACGGCGACCGGCGCCCGCGCCGAGGAGCTGGAGATCTCCCTGCCCGCGCCCGCCGACCATTCGGCCCAGCCCGTCCGCCGCCTCCGGGCCGTCGTCGCCGCCGGGCCGGAGGGCAACGCCGTCTACCGGGCCAAGGCGTTCGTCGACGCCACGGGCGACGGCGACCTGGCGGCCATGGCGGGGGCCACCTTCACCCTCGGCCGGGCCGCCGACGGCCTGCCCCACGCCTACTCCCTGGCCGCAGGGCGCCTGGGCGAGGGGGGCCAGCTGCTGATCACCAACTTCGATGCCGGCTACTGCGATCCCACCGACGCGGTGGACCTCACGCGGGCCCGCCGCCGGGCCCTGGGCCACTACTGGCGGGAGCGGTTCGACGCGGCCAGCCGCCTGCTCTACGTAGCGCCCATCCTGGGCCTTCGCAACAGCCGGCAGATCGTGGGCGACGCGTGCATCACGCTGGCCGACGAGATCGCGGGCCGCCAGTTCCCCGACGTCGTGGCCTACGCCGTCTCCCACTTCGACAACCACGGCTTCGACTACGAGAACGAGAGCGACGAGGCCATGCTCTGGGTGTGGCTGCTGGGCAACTGGCGGCGGCCCATCGGCTGCGAGGTGCCCTACCGCGCCCTCCTGCCCGTGGGCGTCGAGGGCCTCCTGGTGGGCTGCCGAGCCCTGTCCATGAGCCACGACGCCCACAACCAGCTCCGCATGCAGCGCGACCTCCAGCGGGTGGGCGAGGCCGCGGGGGTGGCCGCCGCACTCGCCGCCGCCCATGGCGTGACCCCCCGACAGCTCGAGGTCGAGGAGGTCCAGGCCGCGCTCCTCGAGACCGGCGCCCTGGGGCCCCGCGAGCAGCCCCGCCTGCCCGAGCCCGATGCCCGGCGCCTCCACGACCCCTCCTGGGCGCCCGCCCAGCCGCCGGCACGGCCCGTCGACCAGCGGGCCGCCGAGCTGGGCACCGAGAGCGGCCAGGAGGCGACCTGGGACCTCATCCGCCGCGGCGAGGAGGCCCTGCCCGCGCTGCTCGAGGCGACCCGGACGGAGAAGCCGGCCACCCGATTCTGGGCCTCCGTGGCCCTGGCTATGCTCGGCCGGGACGAGGCGGCGCCCGAGCTGCGGGCCTGCCTGGCCGAGCGCCGCGACGCCGTGCCCGAGGGGCGCAAGACGGCTCCCTTGTGGCACGCCGCCGCCGTGCTCCTGGGGCGCATCGGCGACCGCCAGGCGGTGCCCGAGCTGTGCCGCGTGGTCGAGGAGCCCGAGACCCCGCTCGACGCCCGCATCGCGGCCATCCGCGCCCTGGGGCGCATCGGCGACCCCGCCGCCGTCCCCGCGCTCGAGAAGTGCGTCGAGCGGGACGACCTGCCCGCCGAGCGGGTGCTCCAGGACAGCGGCTCGGGCCTTCCCTCGGTGCGCGAGGACGCCCGGTGGCAGGTCGACCTGGCGGCTGCGGAGGCCCTGGCCCGCCTGGGCTCCCCGGCTCCCCAGGTGGCGCGCCGCCACGCGGACGACGAGCGGGCCTGCGTGCGCCGCTACGCCCGGCGGGTGCTCGGGCTCGGGCAGAGCTGAGTCGGGATCTCGGCGGCGACGCCCTCGGTGATCACCGCTCGCACTACCCGCTGGACGAGGGGCCGGAGCAGCGTGCCGTAGGCCTTGCCCATCTGGGCCGGCGTGCCCTCCACGTGGACCACGGTGGTCCCGTTGAGGGTCTCCAGGCGGCCGTGGGGCACGGTGCGGGGGGCCGCGGCGGCGAGCGCGGCGAGGTCGACTTGATAGGGGTAGGGAAGGCCAGTTGCCTGGCCTCCCCTCCCTCCGAACCGT
>JBKHIY010000131.1:0-11159 GCA_046538415.1 Candidatus Brocadiia bacterium
GGCACCCTCTCTATCCTCTTATTCGCGCCATTCGACCATTCGTGGCATTCGTGATGAGATCCCTCTGAGGAGCGAGCCATGAAATGCTGGGCCTTCGCCGCCGCGAGCGCCGCGGCGCTCGCGCTGACCGTGGGCCTTCCGGCTGCGGGGGGCGAGTACCGCGTCCTCGGCATCGGCGGGGGCGGTGGGATGTTCACCCCCGCCGCCTCGCCCCACGACCCGGGGCTGATGCTCCTGTCGTGCGACATGAGCGGCAGCTACCGCTCGCTCGACGGCGGCAAGCGCTGGGAGATGATCCCCTGGAGCCAGCTCCACTCCTCGCGGAACTGCCGGCCCCTGTTCACCCCCGACGCCATCTACTGGGTCTGCGGCCCCGAGCTACGCGTGAGCCGCGACAAGGCGAAGACGTGGGCGCCCGTGGTGGCCGGCAAGCCGCCGTGGACGGGGGCCGTGACCCGTCTCGCGGCCTCGGAGTCGTCCCTCTTCGTGGGCACCGACGCCGGCCTGTGGCGCTCGCCCGACGGGGGCACGAGCTGGTCGCCGTGCGCCAGGGGCAAGTGCTACGCCA
This sequence comes from Candidatus Brocadiia bacterium, assembly GCA_046538415.1. GTDB lineage: Bacteria > Planctomycetota > PUPC01 > DSUN01 > DSUN01 > JBKHIY01. The sequence goes on from JBKHIY010000131.1 coordinate 569, forward strand.
TCGTGCCCCTGGGCGAGAAGGTGCACGCGTCGATTGACCTCAGGTACCTCGTGAGCCGCGATGACGGGGCGACCTGGCGGCGGGTGGAGGTGCCGCTTTTCGACGGCCGCGGGTTCCAGGCCCTGGCGAGCGGCTCGGCGGACGGCCGCTCGCGGCTCTTCGGCGTCGTCTTCAAGGTGGGCATCCTGAGGTCCGACGACGACGGCGCGAGCTGGAGCCTGGCCGACAAGTTTCGCGACTGCAACGACATCCACATGGCCTCGGACCAGACCCGGGTGGCCTACGCCGTCCAGGAGGGCCGCCGCGGCCAGCGCGGCGTCTGGCGCACCCGCGACGGCGGCGAGACCTGGGAGAACTGCTTCCGCATGAGGGGCCCCCAGGCCAACGTCGAGCGCTCCTGGGTCCAGACCCAGATCCACTGGGGCTACTACATCACGCCGCTAGGCTTCGGCGTCGACCCCGCCGACCCCGACGTGGCCATGGTGAGCACCCAGGGCGACCTCTACATCTCCCGCGACGGGGCCGAGACCTGGCACCAGGCCATGAATCGCCCCGCCGGCACACAGCCCGACAGCGGGCGGCCCCGCTTCGCCTCCAACGGCCTCGAGGTGACGAGCTGCTGGCACTACCTCTTCGACCCCTTCGAGCGCCCCCGCCACTACATCGCCTACACCGACATCGGCTTCGCCCGCTCCCTCGACGCCGGGGCGACCTGGAGCTGGTCGGCCAAGGGCTGCCCCTGGTCCAACACCTTCTACCAGGTCCTCTTCGACCCCGCCGTCAAGGGCAAGCTCTACGCCGCGACCAGCAACCGCCACGACATCCCCCACTGGACCCACACCGGCCCCAACACCCCGCGGCACGCCGGCGGCGTGTGCGTGAGCGAGGACCGGGGCATGACCTGGCGCGTGCTCGGCACCGGCCAGCCCAAGCTCCCCTGCACCTCTATCTGCATCGACCCCCAGACCCCCGAGCCGCCGCTGACCCTCTACGCCACCTTCTACGAGGGAGGAGTCTACAAGTCTACCGACAACGGCCAGACCTGGGCGAAGAAGTCCGAGGGCCTCGGCAACCCCGCCAACCTCCACGCCTACCAGGTCGAGGCGCACCCGAAGACGGGCCACCTCTTCTGCTCCATCACCGCCCATCGCGTGGGGGCCAGGGACTTCCCCGTGCCCGGCGGCCTCTGGAAGTCGACCGACGGCGGAGAGAGCTGGACCGACCTGACCCGCAGCCTGCGGCTGCGCTGGCCCGGCGGCTTCGCCCTCCACCCCGAGGACCCCGACGTCATCTACCTCACCGCGGCGACCATCCCCGGCGGGCCCCAGGGCGGCCTCTACAAGACCACCGACGGCGGGAAGAGCTGGAGCCGGCTGCTGCGCGACGAGGACTTCGCGAAGAGCGCCCCGCCGGGCTACGTGCACTGCTTCTTCGTCACCCTCCATCCCGAACGCCCCGACTGGGTCTACGCGGGCACCGTGGCCCACGGCCTGTGGCTCAGCCGCGACGCGGGGGAGACCTGGAAGCGCTTCGACGCCATCCCCTTCCGCGCCTGCCAGAACGTGGCTTTCGACCCCCAGGACCGCACGGTGATGTACGTGACCACCTTCGGCGGCGGGGTGTGGAAGGGGCCGCACGTGCCGTGATGCGAGGAGGCCGGCGCGGCCGTGGGCCGGTCGGACCTGTCGGACGCGTCGGACCGGTCCGACGGTGGTCCGCGCTGAGGAGAACGCCCGATGACACGCCTGCATCCGCTTCTGGCCGCCGCGCTGGCATTCTGCCTGGGCGCCGCGGCCCCCGCGGCAGCACGGAAGCCAATGATGAAACCCACCCGCACGCTGGTCTACAAGACCGTGAAGGACGCGAAGCTGCGGCTCCACGTCTTCGAACCCGAGGGCCACCGGGCCGCCGACCGCCGTCCGGCCATCGTCTTCTTCTTCGGCGGCGGCTGGGTGGGCGGCACGCCGGCCCAGTTCATGCCCCAGTGCGCCTACCTGGCCTCGCGGGGGATGGTGGCCATCAGCGCGGAGTACCGCGTGAGGAATCGCCACGGGGTCACGCCCTACGCGTGCGTGCGGGACGGCAAGTCGGCGGTGCGCTGGCTGCGCGCCCACGCGGCGGAGCTGGGCATCGACCCGGAGCGCCTCGCGGCGGGCGGCGGCTCGGCGGGAGCCCACGTGGCGGCCTGCACGGGGGTGGTCGAGGGCATGGAGGAGGAGGGCGAGGACGCGGCGGTGAGCTCCCGGCCCGACGCCCTGGTGCTGTTCAATCCGCCCCTGGTGCTCGATTTCGACCAGTGGGCCCGCCACGGGGTGCCCGCCGGGCGGGTGGCCGACATCCGCCGGCGGTTCGAGGGCGGCGAGCCCCGCAGCATCTCGCCCACCCACCACGTGGGGCCGGGCGAGCCGCCCACCCTCGTCCTCCACGGCGAGGCCGACGCCACCGTGCCCATCGCCACCGCCCGGGCGTTCGCCGAAGCCATGAGGAAGCAGGGCAATCGCTGCGAGCTGGCCGCCTACGAGGGCGAGGGACACGGCTTCTTCAACCTCGGCCGCGGCGAGGCTTTCTTCCTGACCCTCCGCCGGGCCGACCGGTTCCTCGCCTCCCTCGGATGGCTGGAGGGCGAGGACACGGTGGAGGCCTTCCGGGCCTCCCTCGGCCGCCGCCCGTGAGCGCAGGAGGCGACGCCGTGGACCGCAGGACCTTCATCGCCCACGTGGGCCGGGCCGCACTGGCAGGAGCCGCCGCCATGACCACGCCCCGCGCCGGCGCCGCCCAGGAGGGCGTCGCCCGCCGCCCCAATATCGTCCTCATCCTCGCCGACGACCTGGGCTACGGCGACCTGGGGTACATGGGCAACCCCCGCATCCGCACGCCCCACCTCGATGCCCTGGCCGCCGAGGGCGTGCGGTTCCCCGACTTCCATTCCAGCGGCGCCGTGTGCAGCCCCACCCGCGCCGGCCTGCTCACCGGCCGCTACCAGCAGCGGGCGGGCATCCCCATGGTCATCTCCGCCGCACGCCACCGCCACGTGGGCCTCGACCCCGGCGAGGCGACCTTCGCCGAGCGCCTCCAGGCCGCGGGCTACGCCACGGCCCTCTTCGGAAAGTGGCACCTGGGCTACCTCCCGAAGTTCAACCCCGTCCACCAGGGCTTCGACGCCTTTCGGGGCTACGTGAGCGGAAACGTGGACTATTTCTCCCACGTGGACCAGACGGGCCGGGCCGACTGGTGGCACGGCGACCGCCTGGAGCCCGAGGAGGGCTACGTCACCCACCTCGTCACCCGCCACGCCGTGCGCTTCATCGAGGAGCATCGCGAGGGGCCCTTCTGCCTCTACGTCGCCCACGAAGCCCCCCACTACCCCTACCAGGGGCCGGGCGACGAGGCGGACCGGGCGGTGGGCGGCAAGTTCCCCGTCCGCGGCAGCCGCCGCGACAAGGCCGCCGCCTACAAGGAGATGGTCGAGGCCATGGACGCCAGCGTGGGCCAGGTGGTGGCGGCGCTGCGGCGCCTGGGGCTCGACCGCCAGACCTTCGTCTTTTTCTTCAGCGACAACGGGGCCACGCCCCCGGGCTCCAACGCGCCCCTGCGGGGGCGCAAGGGCACCCTGTGGGAGGGCGGCCACCGCGTGCCCGCCATCGCCTGGTGGCCGGGCCGCGTGCCCGCGGGCGGCGTGTGCGAGGAGCCGACCCTCTGCCTCGACCTGTTCCCCACGTTCATCGAGCTGGCGGGCGCGACCGTGCCCCGGGGGCTGAAGCTCGACGGGGTCAGCCTCGCCCCCCTGCTCCTGGAGGGCGAGCGCCTCGGGCCCCGCACCCTCTTCTGGGGCCACGGACGCCAGCGCGCGGTGCGACGGGGGCGGTGGAAGCTCCTCCTGGGCACCGGCGGCAAGGGCGACGAGCCCCGGCTCTTCGACCTCGCCGAGAGCCTCGAGGAGAAGCACGACGTTGCCCCCGACTCGCCCCGGCGCGTCGAGAGCCTCCTGGCCGCACTCGAGGCCTGGGAGGAGGACGTGGGGCCGAGCACCGACAGCTCAAGGGAGTGAAGCCATGGACCGACGCCAGTTCCTCGCCGCCGGCGGCGCCTCCGCCGCCGGAGCGTTCCTCGGCTGCCTCGCCGCCCAGGAGAGAGCCATGCCCCAGCCCGCACGCCCGCCCAACGTGATCCTCGTCCTCACCGACGACCAGGGCTACGGCGACCTCGCGTGCCACGGAAACCCCCACATCCAGACCCCCAACCTCGACTGGCTCCACGCCCACAGCACGCGGCTGACGGACTTCCACGTGGACCCCACCTGCTCGCCCACCCGCTCGGCCCTCCTCACCGGCCGCTACTCCTCCCGCACCGGCGTGTGGCACACCATCATGGGCCGCTCGCTGCTGCGCCGCGACGAGCTGACCCTGGCCGACGTGTTCGCCGCCAACGGCTACCGCACGGGCATCTTCGGCAAGTGGCACCTGGGCGACAACCTGCCCTTCCGACCCCAGGACCGCGGCTTCCACCACACCCTCGTCCACGGCGGCGGCGGGGTGGGCCAGACCCCCGACTACTGGGGCAACGACTACTTCGACGACACCTACTGGCTCAACGACGAGCCCCGCCCCTTCGAGGGCTATTGCACCGACGTGTGGTTCCGCGGCGCCCTGGAGTTCATCGAGGCCAACCGCGACCGCCCCTTCTTCGCCTACATCCCCACCAACGCCCCCCACGGCCCCTACCGCGTGGCCGACGAATACTGGAAGCCCTACGCCGAAAAGGGCGTGCCCGAGGGCCGCGCTCGCTTCTATGGGATGATCACCAACATCGACGAAAACATGGGGCGCCTCGTCGCCAGGCTCCGCGAGCTGGGCCTCGAACGGGACACCATCCTGCTCTTCATCACCGACAACGGCACCTCCGCAGGCCCCGCCGCCGGCATGCGGGGCAGGAAGGGCTCGGAGTACGACGGCGGCCACCGCGTGCCCTGCTTCATCCGCTGGCCGGGGCGCGTCGAGGAGGGCCGCGACATCGACCTGCTGACCGCCCACATCGACATCCTGCCCACCCTCGTCGAGCTGTGCGGCCTCCAGAAGCCCGACGGCCCCCAGCTCGACGGCGCCAGCCTCGCCGCCCTGCTCACCGGCGAGGCCCGGCGGCCCCAGCGCACCCTCCTCGTCCACTCCCAGCGGATCGAGCATCCCCGCAAGTGGCGCAAGTGCGCCGTGATGACCGACCGATGGCGGCTGGTGAACGGGAAGGAGCTCTACGACATCCAGGCCGACCCCGGTCAGAAGAAAAACCTCGCCGCCGAAAACCCCGACGTCGTCCAAAAGCTCCGCGCCGCATACGACGCCTGGTGGGACGACCTCTCCGGGCGGTTCGACGAATTCTGCCGCATCGTCATCGGCTCCGAGCGCGAAAACCCCTCGCGGATCACCGCCCACGACTGGCACGGCCGCCGCGTGCCCTGGAACCAGGGGATGGTCCGCAACACCGACCTCTACGCCAACGGCTTCTGGGCCGTCGAGGTCGCGCGCCCCGGCACCTACCGCTTCACCCTCCGCCAGATGGACACCCCGGCCCGCTTCCCCATCCAGGCCACCACGGCCCGCCTCAAGATCGGCGAGGTCGACGAGACCAGGCCGGTGCCCGAGGGCGCCACGGGAGTGGACTTCGAGGTCCGCCTCCAGCCCGGCCAGGCCCGCCTCCAGACCTGGCTGGCCGACGAGGCCAGCGGCCGCTCGCGCGGCGCCTACTACGTCTACGTCGAGCGCCTGGGCTGAGCCCCGGGCCGCGGCATGGGGGGTGTCCAAAAATGAAAGCCCCTGGCCAAAAATGAAAGATCGCCGCCGCCCCGCGGCCGGCCGGCCCCCCGAGAAATTTCCCATGGCCCTAAGGCGCGGCCGCTTCGAGGCTTAGGGCTTTCGCCTGAATTTTTCTGCGGCTTTTTACAATTTTTCGTGTCCGCTTGGAGGGGGGGCTTCGGTTTGTAGGGGTAGAGGGGAGCGCGCCCAGGGGTCAGCGGCCCGAGGGCAGCACGGCGGGGCGTTGACTCGCCGGCGGCGGCGGAGTATCATCCAGAGGGGGAGCCGCGAGACGGGAACCGCAGGAGAAAGGGAAGAGCGATGCGCATCCTCCAGGCGGCCGGGCTGGCCTGTGCCCTGGCCGTGGTCGCGGCCTGCCCGGGCCGCGCCGCGAGCCTCGCGGGCCTGACCCCCGGCAAGACCACCCGGGCCGAGGTCCACCGCGCCCTCGGCGAGCCCGCCGAGGGCAAGGGCACGCCCACCGAGACCTTCCGCCCCGAGGGAGGGGACTTCGAGCGAATCGTCGTCCGATACGGCGCCGACGAGGTGGTGGCCACGGCCCGCTTCGCCCCCGCGGGCAAGCTCTCGATCCTCAAGGCCGAGCAGCTCGTGGAGCCCCAGGCCGCGGCCCGGCCCGAGCTGAGCCACGCGCTCGATGAGTCGGTGCGGCAAGGACTTACCATCCACTACGACGAGGACGGCGCCCACTTCTACGTCCGCCAGGGCCAGGTGGCGGAGATCTGGCTCGACGTGCCCGGCGGCGAGGCCCCCGCCCCCGCCCAGGAGCCGCCCTCCATCCCCATGATGCCGCCCGTGCCCCCTCGGCCCGCCGAGCCACCGCAGCCGCCGAAAGACCCCCTGGCCAGGGTCCAGGTGGCCTCGCCCGCCGTCGGGGGCGGGCAGCACCCGGTGTTCCACGGCCTGGCGGTGGGCCGGGCGACGCAAGCGCAGGCTCTCAAGACCCTTGGCTCCCCCCGCTTCGTGGCCCGTACGGGCCCGGGCCGCATCCGGTGCGTGCACGACGGGGCTCCCTTCGGCCTCCACAGCGTGGTCGCGGAGTACGGCCCGGCGGGCGTGCTGCGCTCGCTCGACCTGCGGTTCGAGGAGCCGCTGGGCCGCAGCCGCGCGGCCAACGCCCTGGGCCTGGGCAAGCCCGACGCGATCCAGCAGTTCGGCCAGGCCACCATCGCCTCCTTCGAGGCGGCGGGCATCGAGCTGTCGCTGCTCGACGACCGGGTGACCAACCTGCGGCTCCTGAGCCCCCCGGAGCCCGAGAAAGCGGCCGCCAAGCCGCCAGAGCCCAAGCAGCCCCCCCAGCCGGAGCCCGAGGAGGCCCCCGAGCCGCAGCCCGAGGAGCCACCGCAGCCCAAGGAGCCCCCCGAGCCGCAGCCCGAGGAGCCACCGCAGCCCAAGGAGCCCCCCGAGCCGGAGCCCCAGGAGCCGGCCGAGCCGGAGCCCGAGGAGCCGCCGGCTCCGCCGCCCGTGGCCCCCCAGGGGCCGGCCCTCGAGGTCCGCCGCGTGTGGCACGAGCCCGACCAGGAGCACGGGGGCTTCCAGGGCGTGATGGCCCTGGCCGAGATCGTGGCCCGGGGGCTGGAGGGCCAGCAGCTGTCCGTCACGGCCCGCCTCCGCCACCTCACCGGCCAGGCGGTGCGCGCCGTGCCCGGCGCCCCGGCGGGCTACACCGACGACCGCGGCCGCCTGGCGGTCGCGGCCACGGCTCCCGTGCCCGCCGACCCCGTGCGCTGGAGCCCTTTTCGCGTGTTCGTGCCCTACAGCCTCATCCGCCTGCCCCGCGGGGTGGCCCACGAGCTGATCCTCTCGGTCACCGCGGCCTGCGGAGAGAAGAGGGTGACCCGCGAGGCGGGGTGCACGCTGGAGCTGCCGTAGGCGGGCCGGGGCGGCTCGCCCTGCCACAGTGGCAGGCGGGCGGTGCCGCTGTCATTGTGGCAGGCGGCGGGGTGGGCGGGGGGCCGAGGGGCCTTTCTCCACTAGTCTTTGCCGGAGCGTCACTTCCGTCGCCCTTGGCGGCTTGGCCGGGAAGGGCACGGTATTTGCGGCTTGCCCGGCTGCCGATGTCGACGCTTCCATGCGCGTCGGCCGTGGGAGGCGGCGATGGGACGCAGCCGGGGGGACGGGCCGCCGGCTGCGAACGGGACTGGCCGGTTCAGTGGAAAGGAGAGGCAAGAGTATGGCGACGAAACTGACCCCTCTGGGCGACCGTCTGCTCGTCGAGCGGCTGGAAGCCGAGGAGAAGACCGCCGGCGGCATCGTCCTGCCCGATACCGCCAAGGAGAAGCCCATCGAGGGCAAGGTGGTGGCCGTCGGCGAGGGCAAGCGCAACGACGCGGGAGAGGCGGTGCCCATGCAGGTCAGCAAGGGCGACCGCATCCTTTTCGGCAAGTACGCAGGCACCGAGGTCACCGTCGACGACACCGAATACCTCATTATGAGGGAAGACGACGTGCTGGCCATCCTGGAGGACTGACCTCCACAGGTAACCCTCCAACCACCAATCGCTTACGGAGGAAGCAACGAACATGGCAGCAAAGCAGTTGGCTTTCGAGCAGGACGCTCGGGAAGGCATCCGCAGGGGCCTGCGCACCCTGGCCCGGGCGGTCAAGGTGACCCTCGGCCCCCGCGGGCGAAACGTCATCCTGGAGAAAAGCTGGGGCGCCCCCACCGTGACCAAGGACGGGGTGACGGTGGCCAAGGAGATCGACCTCAAGGATAAGTACGAAAACATGGGGGCCCGCCTGGTCCGCGAGGTGGCCTCCAAGACCAGCGACGTGGCCGGCGACGGCACCACCACCGCCACCGTCCTCGCCGAGGCCATCTTCGAGGAAGGCCTCAAGAACGTCACCGCGGGGGCCAACGCCATGCTCCTCAAGCGGGGCATCGAGAAGGCCGTCGGCGCGGTGGTCGACCGCCTCCAGAAAACCTCCCAGGAGGTCAAGGGCAAGAAGGAGATCGCCCAGGTCGGCGCCGTGGCGGCCAACAACGACGACGAGATCGGCAAGATGATCGCCGAGGCCATGGAAAAGGTCGGGAAGGACGGCGTGATCACCGTCGAAGAGGGCAAGACCCTCGAGACCCACGTCGAGTGGGTCGAGGGCATGCAGTTCGACCGCGGCTACCAGAGCCCCTACTTCGTCACCGACCCCGACACCATGGAGGCGGTGCTCGAGGACGCCTACATCCTCATCCACGAGAAGAAGATCTCGAACATCCAAAAGCTCATCCCCCTCCTCGAGAAGGTGGCCAAGAGCGGCAGCCCCCTGGTGGTGATCAGCGAGGAAGTGGAGGGCGAGGCCCTCGCCACCCTGGTGGTCAACAAGCTCCGCGGCACCCTCAAGGTCGCCGCCGCAAAAGCCCCCGGCTACGGCGACCGCCGAAAGGCCATGCTCCAGGACATCGCCATCCTCACCGGCGGCAAGGCCCTCTTCGAGGACCTGGGGATCGACCTGGAGAGCGTCGAGCTCGCCGACCTCGGACAGGCCAAGAAGGTGGTCCTGGACAAGGACAACACCACCATCATCGAGGGCGCCGGCGACACCGACGCCATCCAGGGCCGCATCTCCCAGATCCGCAACGAAATCGACTCCACCACCAGCGACTACGACCGCGAGAAGCTCCAGGAGCGCCTGGCCAAGCTCGCCGGCGGCGTCGCCCAGATCAACGTGGGCGCCGCCACCGAGGTGGAAATGAAGGAGAAGAAGGCCCGCGTCGAGGACGCCCTCCACGCCACCCGGGCCGCCGTCGAGGAGGGCATCCTGCCCGGCGGAGGCGTGGCCCTGTGCCGCGCCGCGGCCGCCCTCGACGACCTCAAGCTCAAGGGCGACGAGGCCATCGGAGCCGACATCGTCCGCCGATCCCTCGTCGCGCCCCTCAAGCAGATCGCCTGGAACGCCGGGCGCGACGGCGGCGTGGTGCTCGAGAAAATCCGCGACATGGGCCCCAACGAGGGCTACGACGCCCTCGCCGACAAGTACTGCGACCTCGTGAACGCGGGGATCATCGACCCCACCAAGGTCGTACGCAGCGCCCTCCAGAACGCCGCCAGCGTCGCCGGGCTCCTGCTCACCACCGACGCCCTGGTGGCCGAGCTGCCCGAGAAGAAGGACAGCGGCGGCGGACCTCCCGGCGGAGGGCCCGGCGGCGGGCCTGGGATGGGCGGCATGGGCGGCTTCTAGCCCCCGACGACGGCGAACCGAGCCCCGGCGCCCCGCCCCCGCAGGGCGCCGGGGCACCACGTCCCGCCGGCACACCGCCCCACGGGCGGCCCGGCTTCACCGCAGCGGCTACTTCGGCTCCCGGAGGTCACTCGGCATGCCTCAGTACGACTACCACTGCGAGAAGTGCAACAAGACGTTCACCGTCACCCGCACCTGGGAAGAATTCGACAAGAAGCGAAAGCCCAAGTGCCCCAAGTGCGGGAAGAGCGGAGACGTCGAGCAAGTCTTCAGCAACGTGACGGTCAAGACCAGCAAGAAGTCGTAGGCCCCGCCCACGCTGGCCCGGCGCCCCGCCCCCGGGGCGCCGGGACGAGCCGAGCGGGCCCGGCCGCCGCGTGCCCCTTCGTCCACACCTGCGGCCTGCGTCCGCTCCCGTCCGCCCCATTCCTTGACTCCCCGTCACCGCGGGGGTACCATACGCCACAGGACGCCTCGCCTGTCGGCCGGCGAGGGCCGGTCTCGGCCCGCCGGCGGTTGCCCGGGAGGGCACGTCCGTGGCCAAGCACGCCGCCCGATGCCCCAAGTGCGGGGCTCGCATCGAAGTCGATACCGCGGCCGGCGAGCAGGTCC
>JBKHIY010000132.1:0-11025 GCA_046538415.1 Candidatus Brocadiia bacterium
ATGGCGCGAATGCGCGAATCGCACGAATGAAGAGGCAAGAAGAGCTGTAGGGTAGCTCAGAAACGGCCGAGTCTCCGTCGGCTCCCCTGGCCCTGGGGCTCTTTGGCGGATTCGAGACATTCGTCCATTCGTGTCATTCGCGATGAGTCTTCGGCCTCCGGTGCGGCGGCTTTTCGGGGGTTTGCTTTTCCCGCCGGGCTCGCGCTACCATACGCATCGGCGTCGCGGCATTTGTGCGTCATCTCCCCTCTTGTTGCGGGTCCCGATGGGCTTTCGGCGCGGGTGCATTCTTCTGGCGGTTTTCTTCTCCCCGGTTTGGGCGGGGGGGTTCGATCCCTCGTCGCTGGCCCGCGAGGAGGGGGAATGGGGCTTCGGGGAGGGGATGACGGCCATCTCCCATCGGGTGAAGGTGGGCGAATCGTGGTCCGACCGCGCGGCGCTGCGCTTCACCGCCCGGCTGTCCGTGGACACCATCCATGCCGCCCGGCTCTACGTCACCCTGGTGGGCTCGGAGGGGTTGTGGTACCAGAGCGCCAGGTCGGTGGTGCTCAAGCGGATGGAGCCGACCACGGTGTCGCTGGACCTGGGGCCGGACAGCGGCGACTGGGTGCCTACCGGCCACCTGCGCCCCTGGGACGGCTACGTGACCCGCCACGTGCAGGCCGTGGGGCTGAAGTGCTTCTCCGACGGCCAGCTCGATAGCTGGGTGATGGTGGAGGACGTGGGCCTCCTGCGCGACGGCGCGCCGGGTCGCGAGCGCTTGCGGCTGCTCGACTTCCACGCGCCCCGCCGGCTGGCCGTGGGGCGGTGCTGCGAGATACGCTTCCGGCTCAACCGGACCTTCGGCAATCCCTTCGACCCCTCCCAGGTGGATGTGCAGGCCCGCTTCGAGGTGCCCGGAGACGGGGCCGCGGTGCGAGCGGTGCCGGGCTTCTTCTACCAGCGCTACGTGCCCCGCTGGGAGGGCGAGCGGGTGCGGCGGGTGCCCGCCGGCCCGGCCCAGTGGCGGGTGCGCTTCTGGCCCGACCGTCCCGGGGAGCACCGCTGCGACATCGAGGTCCAGGCCGGCGGGGCGACGGCGCGCGTGCCCTGGGCCTTCCAGGTCGACCCCGCGCCCGAGGGCCGGGAGCGGCCCGCCAATGCGGTGGCCATGCCCGCCGACGAGCTGCGAGAGCGCCTGGGACGGCTCCTGGGCGACTGCGTGGTCGCCCGCGACTACAACGGCAAGGACCCCTTCTACATCTGGCGTCCCCCCAAGTGGCGAGCCGACGGCAGCACCCCCCCAGAAGGCACCCTCCACGCCTGGCGCGTGCCCCTGGAGTGGAGCGGGAAGTGGGGCGGCTACGGGGGTCTGGGCCGCTACAACCTGGCCGCGGCCTCCGCGTTCGAGGACCTGCTCGACCGGGCCGCAGCGCGGGGCATCGCGCTCCCCCTGGCGCTCACCTGCAACGAGCCGTTCGGCGACCGGGCGAAGTTCAACTGGGAGCTCAATCCCCTGAACGTCGAGGAAGGTGGGCCGCTGGAGGCGCCCAGCCACTTCTACACCAGCTCCCAGGCCCGCCGCTGGTTCCGCCGCGGCTGCCGCTACGTGCTGGCCCGCTGGGGCGGGCATCCCGCGGTGGCCAGTTGGGAGCTGTGGTGCACCCTGCCCGCGAACGGCGCCGGGGCGTGGCACCGCCGTGTGGCCGGCGAGCTGGCCCGCTGGCGCGGCGAAGCCAGGCCACTGCGCAGCCACCATCCCCAGACCCTGCCCCCCGCGTCGGCGGAGCTCCTGGACTCCTTCCGCCGCAAGGAGGTGGCCTGGCGCACCCACCAGGTGATTCCCCACACCACCAAGAGCCTGCGCACGGCCACCGAGCACGCCAGCGAGGGCGAGGCGGCCCTCGAGGTAGTGGCCCGCTACCCCGGCGAGGCCGCCATCGTGCGGCCCATCGCCGAGGAGCGCAACGACTGGCATACCTACGACCGCCTGGCCTTCGACGTCTTCGTGCCCAAGACCACCCCCCAGGGCAAGCCCGTGCCCAACGACATGAGGGTCATGGTCTACCTCCGCGACGCCGACCTGTGGTGGTACGAGACCCTCCTGCCCACCTATCTGCGGCCCGGCGACTGGACGAAGCTGCTGGTGGACCTCACCGGCGAGATCACCGACTGGCAGCCCAGGGGCCACGATAAGGTCTTCTCCCGCTATGCCCTTCAGCGGGTGCGGGTGCTGGGCATCCGCGTGTTCGGCCATCGCGACTACGAGGGGCCTCTCTACATCGACAACATCCAGCTCTCGCGCGACCCCGTGCGCCAGGCCCGCCGCAAGGGGCGCGTCAAGGTCACCTACGTGCGTCCCAACCGCGTGACGGTGCCCCAGCACGAGAAGTTCGAGCTCACCTTTCGCCTTTCCCGGGTGTTCGCCAACCCCTTCGATCCCGAGGAGGCCGACGTGGTGGGCCATTTCGTGCCGCCGAGCCAGCAGCGGGCGGAGAAGCCCCGCACCATCGACGTGCCGGCGTTTTTCTACCAGGACTACGAGCGGAAGCTGGTCGAGGGCCGCGAGGTGCTCACCCCCAGGGGCCTGCCCTGCTGGAAGCTGCGCTTCACCCCCGCCGAGCCCGGCCCCTACACCTACTCGGTGAGCGTGAACGGCCAGCGCCTGGTACGCATCACCAGCCAGCACTTCGACTGCGTGCCCTCCTCCCGACCTGGCTTCGTGCGCCGCTCGGAGGCCGACCGCCGCTACTTCGAGCTTTCCACCGGCCAGTTCTTCTACCCCATCGGGATGAACCTCCGCTCCCCCTCCGACAACCGCGAGCCCTACGACTATCCCTTCCCCCTGCCCGAGGGCAGGGGCACCTACGCCTACGACGACTACTATCGGAAGCTCGCCGAAAACGGCATCAACTGGGCCCGCATCTGGCAGTGCCCCTGGTGGTGCGGCCTCCAGTGGACGCGGCAGTGGCCCGGCTACCAGGGACTGGGCCGCTACAACCTGGAGAACGCCTGGCGGTTCGACTACTGCCTCGAGGAGGCCGCGAAGCGGGGCATCTACGTCCAGGTGTGCCTCACCAACCACGGCCAGATCACCGTGGACCCCAATATCGACCGCCAGTGGGACTCCAATCCCCTGTGGCAGAAGCTGGGCGAGGGAGGTCCCCTGGAGCGGGCCGCCCAGTTCTACACCAACGACAGGGCGAAAGCCCTCTTCCGCCAGCGCCTGCGCTACACCGTCGCTCGCTGGGGCTACAGCCCGCACCTCATGGCCTGGGCCCTGTTCTCCGAGATGGAGTTCACCGAGGCCTACTGGGACGACGCGGGAGCCAAGGGCGACGACGAGGGCGACGTGCGGTGTCCCCAGGTGGCCCGCTGGGTGGGCGAGATGGCCGCCCACCTCAAGCGCATCGACCCCTTCCACCACCTGGTCACCACCCACTTCTCCCATCCCTGGCGAGGCCACGAGGTGTGGCAGCGGCCGGAGCTGGACATCGTGCAGTCCAACGCCTATAGCGCCTTCCAGCCCCTGGGCGGCGACTGGGGCGACCGCTCCTCGGGCGACGTGGCCCGGGCCATCGAGATCTACTACCACCGCTTCATGGGGCGCCACCGCCGGCCGGTCCTCATCGCCGAGTACGGCGGCCACTGGATGCGCAACCCGCCCCAGCGGCTGGAGGCCGAGCTCCACTGCGGCACCTGGGCCAGCGTCACCTCCCACCTGGCGGGAGCCACCGGCTACTGGTGGTGGCTCTACGTCCACTTCGCCGACGGCCAGGAGGACCACTACCGCCACTACCGCGCCGCCGCCCGCTTCATGGCCGGCGAGGACCGCCGGGGACTCGACCTCCGCCAGGAGTACACCCGCGGGCGCGCCCGGGGCACCTTCCTCCGCGTGCGAGCGCTGCGCAACCGCCAGGTGGCCACCCTGTGGGTCTACCACCCCCTGGTGGTGCGCACCCTGGAGGGCCATCCGCCGGTGAAGGAGGGGCGGGTGGACCTCCGCGACTTCCAGCCCGGCCGCTACCGCGTCGAGTTCTGGAACACCTATACCGGCGAGGTGGTGGCCCGCGCCGAGGTCCAGAGCGATGGCGAGCGGCTGCGGCTCGACCTGCCCGAGTTCCGCAACGACATCGCCGTCAAGGTCCGGCCCGCCAAGTAGCGCTCCGGCCCGCCGGCGTTTGAAAGAGCGGGCGAAATGGGGCACAATCTCCTCCCCGGCGGTTCCGTGCCCGCTGCTTCCCGCCCTGCCTGTGCCGTGTTCGGCACGGCAGACAGGCGCGCCATCGAGGCACTTGCCCATGGCCGGCTCGAAGCCCTCGCTGAAGCCCCACCTCGCCAGGTCGCTGGCGCTCCACGTCCTCCTCGTGCTGCTCATCGTGCTGGGGCTCTCCCACCAGGAGGAGCAGATCGCGCAGCAGGAGCTGGCGCTGATCGACGAGGTGAAGGAGCAGGAGCGGCGGGAGGAGCAGGAGCGCCTCGAACGCGAGAAGGAGGCCGCCAAGGAAGACCTGCTCGAAGAACTCCAGAAGGAATTCGAAGAGCTCATCGCCGATGAACTGGAAAAGCCCGACGAGGAAGAACTCTCCCAGGAAACTGCCGAAGACCTCGAAGACCTCGTCGAGCAGGCCGACCAGGAGCAAAGCGTCCACCAGCTCGAACCCCAGGCCCTCGAGGACGCCAAGGACCAGATTCGCTCCGACGAGCTCGACCAGATGGAGGTCAACCTCGAGGAGATGCAGCGCGACCTGGTCCGCCAGGTGGTCGCCGACCAGATCCGACGGCACATCGCACCCGAGCTCACCCGACGCATCGAGCAGGAGCTGGATAAGCGAGTCGGCGAGCCCGTCCGCCGGGGCGTCGAGGAGCAGACCGAGCGGCTGCGTCGCCAGCGCCTCGAGAGCCTCGAAGAAACGCTCAAGGACGCCGCCGACAGGCTCCGCGAACTCAAGAAGGGCCAGGACGCCGTCCGCGATGCGGCCCGCAAGGACCAGCTCGAGGACGCCAGCCGCCAGCAGGCACGCCTCCAGGAGCGCGGAGCCGAGGTGGCCAAGGCCGTCGACGCCGCTCTCCGCCGGGCCGAGGCTCTCAGCCCCACCAACGCCGAGCAGGCCCGACGCCTGCGCACCCCGCCCCAGAGCCAGCAAGTACCCCAGGCCCTCGCCCAGGCGCGCCAGGCCATGGATGGCGGGGAGAAGGACCCGGCGGAACAGGCCGCCCGCCAGGCCTCCCAGGACATCGAGGGGCGAGCCAAGGACGTCGACCGCTTGGCACGCGACGTGTCCCGGGCCCGGCGCCGCCGAGAGCCCGACCCCCTCGACCGCGAAGTGGCCAAGGGAGCCCTCGAGCCCCTCCGCCGCGACCTCGAGGGCCCGACCGCCCAGGCCGTCGCCGAGGAAGCCCTCCCCGTCGTGGCCAACAAGGTGATGAAGGAGGTCACCCGACGCCTCGAGCCCTACGGCCTGGGCAGCGAGAGCCTCCGCGCCGCCCTCAAGAGCCACGTCGACGCCACGCTCCGCGACGAGATGACCGCCCGAGGCCCCGACCCCGAAGCCGCACTGGCCAGGACGCGGGACGCCTTCCGCCTCAACGACCCCGACGCTCTGCGCCGCGCCGGCGAACAGCTCGAGGGGGCTCGCCGGGCCATCGAGCAAGCCGCCCAGGCCCAGGACGCCCACCGCGACACCGTGGGCCAGACGCCCACCGCCGACCAGGTGGCCGGCCAGCAGGCCCTCGCAGGCCGCATCGAGCAGGTCAAGCGCCAGGCCCGACGCACCGTGCGGGCCGCCCGCCGGGCCACGGGACGCATGGGGCGGGCCATGGACCGCGCCGAGCGCGACCTCCGCGACCCCTACGCCGAGGAGAAGGCCCGCGAGGCCGCCGAGCAGCTCCAGCACCAGCTCCCCGACCAGGCCAAGAGCTCGATGGGCGAGGCCAGCGAGACCCTCCGCAAGGCCGCGGCCCGGCTCCAGGGCCTCCAGCAAGACCTCGCCGAGGAAACCCGGAGCCTCCGCCAGGCGGCCGCCGCTCAGGCCGACCTGGCCGCCGCCCTCGGGCCCCAGCAAGCGGCACAGGCCACCCAGGCCGCGGGCGAGGCGGCCCGGGAAGCCGTCGGCGAGACCCTCGAGCCCAGCGTGGCACGGGCCGCCGAATCGATCAACGTCCGCGAAATCCTCGACCAGGCGGCCCGCCAGCGCCTGGGCAAGATGGTGGCCCTACAGGGCAAGGTCGGCAGGGCCAGGGAGGCCATGGCCCAGGGACGGGCCGTGACCATGGCCCCCGCCTACTCCCAGGCCCTCAAGAGCCTGGTCGACAGCCTGGGCGCCGCGGCCATGGACCTGCCGCCCACGGCCCCGGGCCTGGCCCCGCCGGCCCAGGGCGACGCCGCGGGGCTTCCGCCCCAAATGGGCGTGGGCACCGACGTACCGCAACCCGGCCAAGGCCCCGCCGACCTGCCGCCAGGAGCGGGCGCGGCGCCGCCCCGGCCGGGCAGCGGCCAGGGCGCCCAGTCGCGCCTGTCCTCCACCGCCACGGGGCCGAACGTCCCCGGCTCCGGCTCGGGCACCGCGGCAGGGGCGCTCGACCCCCGGGGCTGGCGCACGCCCGTGCCCGGCCGCAGCGGGGCCATGCACCCCGGCGGATGGGCCGACAGCGACGCCCCATGGGCTCCCAGGCGGTTCAACCGCTACGCCCGGTTCAACCGCGAGGCCTACGAGGCGTTCGTCAAAGACCTGCGAAACCGCACCCAGCCCGGGAACTACTACGGCCAGGCCGAAAGCCCCGAAGGCCTCGACTCCAAGGCCCACGGGAAGGACCAGCCCGGCCCCGCCTACATCTACCTCGACGAGGCCCCCGCACCTGCCGACAAGCAGAGGACCGAGGGCGAGGACGAAGGCCGCTCCGTGCCCCCGCCACAGTTCGAGTCCAAGGCCTTCGGCGCCGCCGCCATGCAGGAGACCTCCATCCGCCTCGATGGCGACCTCGGCGACTGGGGGAAGCTGCGCCACCCCATGCGCCTCCGCTACCTCCACGACGGCAGCACCCTGGAGGATGGCCCCGCGGTGTACATGCGGTGGTCGGCGGAGGGCTTCTTCTTCGCCTACAAGGTGCGCGACCCCGACGGGCGCATCGAGGCCTGCCCCCACCGGCCCTGGGAGGGCGACTGCTTCGAGGTGTTCCTCGACATGGATAACGAGCGGCGGCGCTCCCTGGAGGCCTCCGCCGCGGCCCACCAGTTCTGCTTCATGCCCTTCGGCTTCCGCGGCGATCCCGAGGCCACCTTCGCCGAGGTAGGCCGCAACATGCGGGGCATGAAACGCCACACCGTCTATCCCGACAACACCGGCACCCGCGGCGCCTCCAGGGCCAAGCTCATCCCCGGCTACGGCTACTCCGTCGAGTGCTTCCTCTCCCGCGGCGCCCTGGCCCGAAAGCAGCTCCTGCCCGGAATGTACGTGGCGGTGAACTTCTCGGTGAACACCAGCTCCGACTACGCCACCCACATGCAGTGGTCGGCCTCCAAGGCCATCTGGAGCTTCGACAAGCCCGATACCTGGGGCGACGTGCTCCTGCTCGGCTCCGACGGCAAGGCGAAGTTCCTCGACCCCCGGGACCCCCAGGCCGAGCCCCGGGGCGTGGCGCCCGGCGACCCCCTGGCCTTCCAGGTGACGGACAAGGACATGGACCTCCATCCCCGCCGCCGGGACCGCGTGGCCGCGCAGCTCCGCGTGGGCGGCTCCGGCGAGTCGCTCTTCGTCGTGCTCCGCGAGACGGGCGACCACACGGGGGTCTTCCGCGGCTCGGTAGCCACCCAGCAGTGGTTCCGCCCCTCGCGGGAGGATACCCTGAACGTGCGCGGTGGCGACACCGTGCGCCTGGCCTACGTGGATGCCCGCGCGGCCTACGGCGAGCGCAACCGCCGGGTCGCGGCCGCCCTCCAGATCGGCTGGCCCATCCGCCGGCTCAAGTGAGCCTCGAGGAGGAGTCGATGAGGCACCTGGCCCGTTCCGCCCTCCTGGCCGCGGCCCTCCTGGCCGTCGGCGCCCCTGCCCTGGCCGAGGAAACGCCCGGGCCGGCCCCCCGCCCGGGGCGAGTCTCCGAGCAGCTCGCCGGCGAGCGCCAGGCCACCGAGTCGCAGGACTGGTATCTCCAGATCTTCGGGCCCGCCATGTGGCCCCTGTGGCTGTGCTCCATCGTGCTCGTGGCCCTCGTCTTCGAGCGCCACAAGGCCCTTCGGCGGCGGAACATCATGGACCCCCAGATGGTCGAGCGGGTGGCCGAGCGGGCCGCCGAGCGCGACCTGGCCGCGGCCCAGGAGGAGGCCGCCAGGTCGTCCACCGCCCTCGGACGGGCCTGGGCACAGGCCCTCCACGAGTGTCGCCTGGGCGGGGTGGCCCTGGCCGAGGCGCTCACCAACGCCACCGTCCTGGCCTTCAAGCCCCTGAAGCGGAACCTGCGGGTGATCTCCACCATCGCCGTCATCTCCCCCCTCCTCGGCCTCCTGGGCACCGTGCTGGGCATGATCATGACCTTCAGCCAGATCGCCGCCACCGGCGGGGCCGAGAAGACCAAGCTGGCCGACGGCATCGCCGTCGCCCTGTTCACCACCGCCGCGGGGCTCATCATCGCCATCCCCGCCATCATCGCCGGACGCTACTACTCGGCCCGCATCGTGGCCTATGCCGACGAGGCCGAGGCCGACATCGACCGCCTCAACTACCGCTACACCCACGCCCGCGCCCAGGAATCCACGGAGGCCCAGGCCCCCGAGCCCGCACAGCCCGAGCCCCAGGGCGTGCCCGCCGCCGAGGAGTGAGCCGTGGCCATGCGACGCCTCACCGAGGAGCTCGAGGACCGCGACGACCGGGCCGACCTCACCCCCCTCGTCGACTGCGTGTTCCTCCTCCTCCTCTTCTTCATCGTCACCGCCGCCTTCGTCGAGGAGACCCTCTTCAAGGTCGAGCTGCCCAAGGCCCAGCAGGCCGAGGTGCGCGACAGGGGCGACGTGGTGGTCCTCGCCATCTCCCGCGCCGGCCAGTTCGCCATCGGCCAGCGCTACGTGCCCCAGGACCGCCTGTGGGAAGAGCTCCGCGACCTCCACGAGAGCCAGCCCATCACCACCCTCGTGATCAAGGGCGACCGCCAGTGCCCCTACGAGAAAGTGGTGATGGCCATGGACATCGCCCAGGAGCTCGACATCCCCGACTTCTCCCTGGTCGTCGACCGCCCCGAGCGCGCCGCCCCCTGAGCCAGAAATGTGGGCGGGACCTCCGTGTCCCGCTGACGTGTAGGCGGGACCTCCTGGCGTGTAGGCGGGACCTCCGCGTCCCGCTGACGTGTAGGCGGGACCTCCGTGTCCCGCTGACGTGTAGGCGGGACCTCCGCGTCCCGCGGAGAAAGAACGCGGGGCAGGGACGCCCCGCCGACAGCTCGATGCTCGATGCTGGATGCTGGCCAGTGGGAGCGTTTCCTTCTTCACCTGGCATCGAGCATCTAGGAGTCAGCATCCAGGGACGCCCCGCCCTCGCTCCCCGGCGCCAGGGGCAGCCCGGCGCGCCGCCGCGAGAGCCGCATGGCCAGGTTGATCGCCAGGTAGAACACCGGGTGCCTCATGTGGTGGGGCAGGCGCCCCAGGATCGAGCGCAGGCGGTAGAAGCGCAGGGCCGCGTCGTGCTGGCCCTCGGCCAGCTGCCGCGCCGTCATGCGGGCGGGCCGGAAGACCACGGTCGAGTGGTTGTAGTGCGCCCAGTCCTCGGTGAACAGCCTCCCCTCCCCCTTCAGCCTGTCGTAGACCGCGGTCCCGGGATACGGGGTGAGGATATTGAACGTCGCGGAATGCACGCGGCACTTCATCAGGAAGGCCAGCGTCTCCTCGAAGATCCCCAGCTCGTCGGTGTCGAAGCCGAACACCACGGAGGCGTGGAAGCGCACCCCCGCGCCCTGGATGCGCCGAATGCCCTCCTCCACGTCCTGGAGGTCGCGGAACGACTTCTTCAGCCGCCGCATCGACTCCTCCGAGACCGTCTCCATGCCCACGAACATGGCCCGGCAGCCGCTCTCGTAGGCGGCGTGCAACAGGTCGTCGCGGTTGGCCAGCGACAGCGAGCACTGGCCCACCCAGCGGATGTTCAGCGGCCGCAGGGCGCGGAACAGCTCGCGGGCGTAGGCCGGCCGCCCCACCACGTTGTCGTCCAGGATCAGGTGGTACTTGCGGCCCGAGAGCCTCACGTCCTCCACCACCCAGTCCAGGGGGAAGGTCCGGATCTGCCGCCCGTAGACCCTGGAGACGGAGCAGAACTCGCAGTCGTAGGGGCAGCCGCGGGTGGTCATCAGGGGATTGACGTTCATGAACCGCTTCACCGCGCCCAGGTCGCGGCGCGGGTGCGGCACCTTCGCCAGGTCGGCCGGGCCGTCGGCCTGGTAGATCCCCTCCAGCCGCCCCGCCTCGGCGTCCGCCACCACCTGGGGCCACACCGGCTCCCCCTCGCCCACGACCACCGCGTCGGCGTGCTCCAGCGCCTCCTCGGGCAGCACGGAGGCGTGGATGCCGCCGATCACCACCTTCGCGCCCCGGCTGCGGAAGTGGTCGGCCATCTGGTAGCCCCGCGGCGCGTTCGCCGTCATCAGGCTCAAGCCCACCAGGTCCGCCTCCGCAGACCAGTCCACCTCCTCGAACTCCTCCATCACGATGCGCACGTCGTGCCGCCGCGGCGTCAGCGCCGCCAGCACCTGGAGCGCCACCTCCGGGATCTGGAGCGCACTGGGAGTCCGAAGCGTCGCGTGCTGATCGGGAGACAACAGCAGAATCTTCATCGCACCGCGCCCGGGAGCTCGAACCGGAAGCCTCCAAAGCCTGCCGACGCCCCCCCGCGGCCGAACCGCCCCCGTACAGGCTAGCGCCTTCGCCCCCACGGGTCAAGCCCTTGCCAGGAGGCCCACGGGCTGCTACGCTTGCATTCTGTGGGAGGGAGACGCTAGAATGATCCCCGGATGGGCTGGCCAACGGGGCCGCCCAGGTGTCCAATGGGGAATCTCGGTGACCCAGAA
>JBKHIY010000035.1:0-41287 GCA_046538415.1 Candidatus Brocadiia bacterium
GTCGGAACACGGGCGGTGAGCATCCCGGATGCGAGCGTCCAGGGCTATCGTATGCCCGGCGACGGGGGTTGTCAAGGACGCGGCGCGGGAGCTTGCATGGGAGGGGCTTTTCTGGTAGAACGTTGGCTCCGCGACGCGAGTGGGCGTGGCGGATCATCCGGCCACAGGACGGCGTGTCCTGGCTCGAACCCCGGAAGGAGGTATACCCTTGGCTCTCGTACCGATGCGCGTGCTGCTCGACCATGCGGCGGAGAAGGGCTACGGCCTGGCGGCGTTCAACATCAATAACATGGAGCAGTGCCAGGCCATTATGATGGCGGCGGAGGAAACGGAGTCGCCGGTGATCATCCAGGCCTCGCGGGGGGCGCGGAAGTATACGAACGACGCGTATCTGCGCCACCTGATCCTGGCCGCCGCCGAGCTCTACCCTCGCATCCCCATGGCCATGCACCAGGATCACGGCAACTCGTTCGAGACGTGCATGAGCGCCATCGAGCAGGGCTTCACCTCGGTGATGATCGACGGCTCGCTGGAGGAGGACGGCAAGACCCCGGCCTCCTACGAGTACAACGTGGAGGTCACCCGCAAGGTGGTCGAGGCGGCCCACGCCAAGGGGGTGACCGTGGAGGGCGAGCTGGGCTGCCTGGGCTCGCTGGAGACGGGCAAGGGCGAGAAGGAGGACGGGCACGGCTTCGAGGGGGCCATCGACCGCAGCCAGCTGCTCACCGACCCCCAGCAGGCCGAGGAGTTCGTGGCCCAGACCGGGGTGGACGCCCTGGCCGTGGCCATCGGCACCAGCCACGGGGCCTACAAGTTCACCCGCAAGCCCACGGGGGACATCCTGGCGATGGACGTAATCGAGGAGATTCACAAGCGCCTGCCCAACGCCCACCTGGTGATGCACGGCTCCTCGGCCGTGCCCGAGGAGCTGGTGGCGGTGATCAACGAGCACGGCGGCGACCTCCAGAACACCTACGGGGTGCCCATCGAGGAGGTCCAGCGGGGCATCCAGCACGGGGTGCGGAAGGTCAACGTGGACACGGACAACCGCCTGGCCATCACGGGCGCGATCCGCAAGGTCTTCGCCGAGAAGCCCGCGGAGTTCGACCCCCGCAAGTACCTCGGCCCCGCCCGCGAGGCCATGGCCGCCGAGTGCAAGAAGCGGATGGTGGCCTTCGGCCAGGCCGGCAACGCCTCGAAGATCCAGGTGAGGCCCTGCGAGGAGATGGCCGCCACCTACAAGTGAGCGGGCGTGCCGGCCCGATGCCCTGGAGCGGTCCGTCGGCCCCGTGCTGGCGGGCCGCTGGTCGTGGGCCTCGCGGCCCGGGGTCGGCGGGGGGCGCGGCCTCCGCTGCCGCCTCGCCCTAAATCGCTACGCTACGGTGGTTTGACCGCGCGCGCGCCCGCTGCTATAATCGGGCCATGCTGGCCATCGACCACCTGACGAAGCGGTTCGGGGACAAGGTGGCGGTGCGCGATCTGTGCATCGAGGTGCCCCGGGGGGAGCTCTACGCCTTCCTCGGTCCCAACGGCGCGGGCAAGACGACCACGCTGAAGTGCGTGGCCGGCCTGCTGTGGCCCTCCGAGGGGCACGTTCGGGTGGGGGGCCGCGACGTGCACGCCGAGCCGGTCGAGGCGAAGCGGGTGCTCAGCTACGTGCCCGACCAGCCGTTCCTCTACGAGAAGCTCTCGGGCCGGGAGTTCCTGGCCTTCGTGGGCCGCCTCTACGGTCTGGACTCGCGGACGTGCTGGGACCGCATCGAGTGGCTGGTGGGCCTCTTCGACGCCCAGCCGTGGGCGTCCGAGTTGGCGGAGAACTACTCGCACGGGATGCGTCAGAAGATCGTGATCTCGGCGGCCCTGCTCCACGATCCGCAGCTCATCGTGATCGACGAGCCGATGGTGGGCCTCGACCCCCGCAGCGCCCGGCTGGTCAAGAACGTCCTTCGCCAGCGGGTGGCGGCCGGGTGCGCCGTCCTGATGTCCACCCACACCCTGTCGGTGGCGGAGGAGGTGGCGGACCGGGTGGGGATCATCGATTCCGGTCGGCTGGTGGCGGAGGGCACGTGCGGGGAGCTTCGCCGCTCGGCCTCGCGGGGCGGGCGGCTGGAGGACGTTTTCCTGGAGATCACGGGGGGAGCGGCCTCGGGGGTCGCGCCCTCGCCTTCGCCGTGAGTCGCTGAGGGGGCCGCATTGTCCATTACCCTCGCGGAGCCCAGGGAACGCACGGAGTGGCTGCTGCGCCCCTTGTTCGCCAGCTACCAGGTGCTGGAGTTCAGGGGCGGCACCATCTTCCGCGGCCCGGTCAGCGCCTACTGCCGCGTGCACCGCGAGGAGGTGGAGCGGGGGCTGAGGCAATTCCCCGGCAACTACTGCTTCGAGGAGCTGGGCGGGGCCGCCTACCTGACCGTCACGACGCCCGCCCCGGGCGCCAAGAGGGTGAACCGCCCGCTGCACGTGGTGCTCCTGCTGCTCACCGTGCTCACCACCCTGGTGGCCGGGGCGCAGGAGGACTTCGGGAGCTTCCTTTACGCCCTGGGCGCCAGCCTGGTGGGGGCGGAAGGCAGCATGCCGCCGCTGGCCCTGGGGCGGAGCCTGGTGGTCCAGGGGGGCCTGTTCTCCATGGCCCTGCTTTTGATCCTGGGCTCTCACGAGCTGGGGCATTATTTCATGGCCCGCCGCTACGGGATGCTGGTGACCCCGCCCTTTTTCTTGCCGGCTCCGATACCGCCGATCGGGACGTTCGGGGCGGTGATCAAGATGCGCAGTCCCATGCTGCACCGTCGGGCGCTGCTGGACATCGGGCTCGCGGGGCCGCTGGCGGGTCTGGCGGTGGCCTTGCCCTTTCTGCTCTTTGGTCTGACCCACGCGCGGATGGGGGTGCCTCACTACTGGGAGCCGCACGGGGGCATCTCCTTCGGCCACTCGCTGCTCACGTGGGGCTTGAGCCGCGTCCTGCTGGGGGCTCCGCCGCCGGCGCACGTGGTGGACTGGCTATCGCACCCCTTCGCGTGGGCGGGCTGGATCGGGCTGCTGGTCACGTCGCTGAACCTGTTGCCCGTGGGGCAGTTGGACGGGGGGCACGTGGCCTACGCGCTGGTGGGGCGCCGCCAGCGCTACGCGGCCTACTTCGCGTTCGGCTTGCTCATCGCCCTCACCCGGCTGTGGGTGGGCTGGGTGGTGTGGTGTGTGGTGATGGGCATGCTGATGAAGGTGGCCCATCCCCCGGTGGTGATCGACGACGTGCGCCTGGGGCCGGGCCGACGGCTGCTGGGATGGGCGGCCATGGCCCTGCTCCTCCTGGTCTTCGTGCCCGCCCCCGTGGGCATCTGGGAGCTGGAGGGCCAGGGGACGCGGCGGGCGCCCGGGGGCACGCCGAGCGAGCAGCACTCTAGGAGGCAACCGACCATGGAGCGAGTGAACGTCGAGGACAAGGACTACCGCAAGGGCGACTCGGGCCCGAAGTACCTCTTCCGCGGCCCCCGCATCGACTGGGGGGTGCTGCGCTTCCTCCCTGGCCAGGAGCTGGGCACCCACCACCACGAGAAGGTCGAGGAGACCTTCTACTTCACCAGGGGCACGCCCAAGGTGGTGGTCAACGGCGAGGAGCACCGTGCCCGCGTGGGCGACGCCTTCCGCATGGAGCCGGGGGACGTGCACAACATCGTCAACGACACCGACGGGCCCATCGACGCGGTGTTCATCAAGAGCGACTATCTGCCCGACGACAAGGTGAGCGGGTGAAGCGGGTCGCCCGAGAGGGGTTCCGCGCCACGCGCTGCCGCAGCGGGCCAATGCCATGCCCGAGCCCAAGGCCGCGTCAGGCAGGCAAGGCCGGCCCATGGTCTTCGTGGACCTGGAGACCACGGGCCTGGACGAGGCCGCCGACGAGATCATCGAGTTCGCCGCCGTCCGCCCCGTGCCCGGCGGGCCTCCCCAGGAGTTCTCGCGCCTGGCGCATCCCGGCCGCCCGTTGCCCCTGGCCATCACGCGCCTGACGGGCATCACCGAGGCCGACCTGCGGGGCCAGCCGCCCAGCCGCGCCGGGCTCGCGGAGTTCATCCGCTTCGTGGGCGACGACGTGCTGGTGGCCCACAACGCCCCCTTCGACCAGGCCTTCCTCCGCCGCAAGAGCGACGGATACGTCCAGAACCGGTTCATCGACACCCTCGAGCTGAGCCGCATCCTGTTCCCCACCCTCGAGTACCACGACCTGGACACCGTGGCGGAGGCCCTGGGCCTCCAGGTCTCGGGGCGACATCGGGCGCTGGAGGACGCGCGGCTGGTGGCGGCCCTCTGGGAGCGGCTGCTGGAGCGCCTCGAGGAGCTGCCCTTCGAGGTGGTGGCCGCCCTGAGCGCCGTGGCCGGGGGCACCGCGTGGCCCGCCCGTCACCTGTTCCTGGAGGCCGAGGCCCGGCGCCTGACCAGCGCCTTCGAGGTGGCCGAGCCGGCGTTCCACAAGCTCCTCCGCGACCAGGGGCCCCTGATCGACGAGGCCCGCAAGCAGCGCCAGCGCGGTCCCGCCGACCGTCCGCCGCCCAAGCGGCTCGACGTGGCGGCCCTCACCGCGCTGTTCGCCGAGGGGGGCCCCTTCGCCCGCCACAGCCCGGCCTACGAGTTGCGCCCCCAGCAGGTGCGGATGGTGGAGCTGGTGGCCGAGGCCCTCAACGAGGGCAAGCACCTCATGGTGGAGGCGGGCACCGGCGTGGGAAAGTCCATGGCCTACCTCGTGCCCGCCATCCACTGGGCGCGCACGAACCAGGACAAGATCGTCGTCTCCACCAACACCAAGAACCTCCAGGAGCAGCTCTTCTTCAAGGACCTGCCGCTGCTCGCCGAGGCCCTGGACATCGCCTTCCAGGCGGCGCTCATCAAGGGGCGGCGGAACTACCTGTGCGTGCGAAAGCTCCTCTACCTGCTCGAAGAGACCGACCGCGAGCTCAGCGAGGACGAGCGCATCGCCCTCCTCCCCATCCTGGTGTGGGCCGCGGAGACCGACGTGGGCGACGTCGCCGAGAACACCGGGTTCCTGGCCTTCCGCCAGCTGGACCTCTGGGCAAAGCTGTGCGCGGCCAGCGAGGAGTGCCCCGGGCCGGCCTGCCGCCAGCGGCGGCGGTGCTTCCTCGCCAGGGCTCGAGCGCTTTCTGTCCTCGCCGACATCGTGGTGGCCAACCACGCGGTGGTCTTCGCCGAAATCGGGATGGGCAGCACCGTCCTGCCTCCCCACAGCCACATCGTCTTCGACGAGGCCCACAACCTGGAGGACGTGGCCACCGACTACCTGGGCTGCCAGGCGGACCGCTGGGCGGTCCTCCGCCACACCCATCGCCTCGTCCGCCGTCAGCGGCGGGCCCAGCCGCGCGGCCTCCTGCCCAGTATCCGCTACCGGATGAAGCGGGGCCGCGAGACGGCGCTCATCGAGAGGGAGATGAGCCTCGACCGCTTCCTCGTCGAGACCTACGCGGCGGTGGACGACGTGGAGGTGCTCGCCGACGCTTTCCTCGGTGCAGTCGGAGAGGCCCTCGCCGCGGCGCGGTCGGGCGATAGCGTCCGCTACCAGGCCGAGAGCCGCGACCCCCAGGTGTGGGCGGCCATCGAAGAAACGAAGAGAAACCTGGTGGCGGGGATGGGCGAGCTGCGCCGGCGCCTGGAGCGCATCGCCCAGGAGCTGGAGGCCCTGGCCGAGCGCGACTTCCCCTACCGCAGCGAGTCGGTCTACGACCTGCGCGGCGTGGGGGAAGCGCTGGAGGCCCTCGAGCGCGACCTGGAGTTCCTCGTCGCCGGCGACGACCCGACGTTCGTCTACTGGTTGGAGCGGGTGGGCCGCCGGCGGCCTTTTCCCCGCATCGCCGCGGCTCCCATCCGCATCGGGCCGAAGATCAAGGAGGTGCTCTACGACCAGAAGGACACCATCGTCTTCACCTCGGCCACGCTGACCGCGGCGGGCAGCTTTCAGTTCCTCAAGGACCGCCTGGGCCTGGACCAGGTGGAGGCGGAGCGGCTGGTCGAGGAGGACGTGGGCTCGCCCTTCGACTACGACCGCCAGATGCTCATCTGCGTGCCCAGCTACCTGCCCGAGCCGGACCGCGAGGGGGGCCCGTTCCTCGAGAGCCTGGCCCCCACGATGCTGGACATCTTCCGTGCCAGCGGGGGGCGGGGCCTGGGGCTGTTCACCTCCTACGCCATGCTCAACGACGCCTATCCCAAGCTCAAGGGTGCCCTGGAGGCGGAACGGGTGCTGGTGCTGGGGCAGGGCTTCGACGGCGGCCGCCGAGCCCTCACCCGCGTCTTCCGCAGGGAGACCTCGTCGGTGCTCCTGGGCACGGACAGCTTCTGGGAGGGGGTGGACGTGCCCGGGGAGTCGCTGAGCTGCCTGGTGCTGGTCAAGCTGCCCTTCGCGGTGCACACGGCCCCCATCGTGCAGGCCCGGTGCGAGGAGGTGGAGTCGCGCGGCCTGAACGCCTTCGTCCACTACTCCCTGCCCAGCGCCATCATTCGGTTCAAGCAGGGCGCGGGGCGGCTGATCCGCACGCGCAGCGACGTGGGGGCCGTGGTGGTGCTCGACCGGCGGGTACTGAGCCGCCGCTACGGCGTCCAGTTCCTCCGCTCCCTGCCCACCGGCCACCGCGCGTGTGCGAATCCCCGGCATCTGTGCGACATGATTCGGGCCTTCCTGGCTCCCCGACGGACTGAAGGAGACGGTCGGTGAGCGCGGGGGACCGGGGCGCCTACTGCCTGCTGATCGGCCTGGAGGGCGAGCGGGTGGCGACCATCGGGCGGCTGGGCCGCTTCCGCTTCCCCGCCGGCTACTATGTCTACTGCGGCAGCGCCCAGCGCGCCCTGGCCGCCCGCCTCGCACGTCACCGCCGCCGCTCGAAGGCCTTGCGGTGGCATATCGACTACCTGCTGGCCCTGCCCGGGGCGCGGCTGCTGGCGACGCGGGCCTATCCGTCCGACCGTCGCCAGGAGTGCGCCCTCAACCAGGCCGTGCAGGAGCAGGCAGGCGCCCGGGTGGTGGCCGCGGGCTTCGGCTCGTCCGACTGCCGCAGCGGCTGCCCCGCCCATCTCACCTGTTTCCCTCACCGGCCCCGGCTGCCCCGAGGCGTCGGCGCGACCCCGCCGGCCTGAGAGTCGAGGAGTCCCCATGGAGCTGCCTATCGACCTGCGAAGCGACACCGTGACGCGGCCCTCGCCCGCCATGCGCCAGGCCATCGCCAGCGCCGAAGTGGGCGACGACGTCAAGGGCGAGGACCCCACCGTCAGCCGCCTGGAGGAGATGGGCGCCGAGCTCTACGGGATGGAAGCCGCCCTCTTCGTGGCCTCGGGCACCATGGCCAACCAACTGGCCATCAAGAGCTGGACCCAGCCCGGCGACGAGCTGATCGCCGACTCGCAGGCCCACTGCTTCCACTACGAGGGCGCCGCCATCGCCGCACTCTCGGGAGTCCAGCCCAACCTCGTCGACGCCCCGCGCGGCATCCTGTCTCCCGAGCAGGTGGAGGCCCGCATCCGGCCCCACAACATCCACCACGGCCCCACCACCCTGGTGTGCATCGAGAACACCCACAACCGGGGCGGAGGCTCCGTCTACCCCGTGGAGACGGTGCGCGGTATCGCTGAGGTCGCCCGCCGCCACGGCATCCGCCTGCACCTCGACGGGGCACGGCTGCTCAACGCCTGCGTGGCCACCGGCCAGGAGCCCACGGCGTATACCGAGCACTGCGATTCCGCCACCCTCTGCTTCTCCAAGGGCCTGGGCGCGCCCGTGGGCTCCATGGTGGCGGGTCCCGCCGACTTCATCCAGCGTGCCCGGCGGTGGCGCAAGCGGGTGGGCGGCGGCATGCGCCAGGCCGGCATCCTGGCCGCCGCAGCCATCTATGCCCTGGAACACAACGTCGAGCGGCTGGCCGAGGACCACGAGCACGCCCAGCTCCTGGCCCGCGGGCTGGCCGAGATCGAGCCCCTCGACCTCGACCCCTACGAGGTGGAGACCAACATGGTGTTTCTCAACACCGTCGGTGCGGGGTCGCCGGCGGCCGAACTGGAGCGGCGGCTGGCCGACGAGGGCGTGCTCGTCCACGCCACCGGGCCCCACCGCATCCGCCTGGTCACCCACCTGGACGTGAGCCGGGAGCAGGTGGTGGAGGCCGTCGAGCGCTTCCAGCGCGTCCTCCGCGCCCTGTGAGCGGCGCATTTGATCCCCGTCTCGCCTCGGGCTACCATGGGAACATCGGGAACTGTCCTTCGGGAAAGGGAAGCCGTGAGCAGGAACGGACGGTCCCGCGTGGTGGTCACGGGGATGGGCGCGATTGCGCCCAACGGCTGCTCCGTGGCGGAGTTCTGGGAGGCCCTGGTGGCGGCCCGGGACGCGGTGGCGCCCATCACTCGCTTCGACGCCTCGCCGTTCCGCAACGACCGCGGCGGCGAGGTCAAGGACTTCGCCTTGCCCCACCCCGAGGCTTGCCGGGCCACGGCGTATGCCCTGGCCGCCATCGAGCAGGCCATCGCGGACGCGGGCCTGGAGGGCAACGCCCTGCGCCAGGCGGGCCTGGTGCTGGCCACCAACTTCGGCGGGGCCGCCTACGGGGAGCGCTTCTTCGCCGCACGCCTGCGCGGCGAGCAGCCCCAGCCGTCGTGGCTGGGCCACTACGACTTCCATGCCGCGGCCGCCGAGGCGGCGGCGAGGTGGGGCCTTCGAGGCCCGATGTCCACCCTCTCGCTCTCCTGTGCCTCGGGGGTGGCGGCCATGGGCTACGCCGCCGACCTGGTGCGTCGCGGCGAGGCGGAGCGGGTGGTGGCCTGCGGCTACGACGAGCTGGCACGCCTGTCCTACAGCGGGCTCAGCGCCCTTCGGGCCATGACCCCAGAGACCATCCGCCCCTTCGACAAGAACCGCAAGGGCACCATCTTCTCCGAGGGGGCGGGAGCCGTGGTGGTGGAGGCCCTCGAGGCGGCCCAGGCCCGGGGAGCCCCCGTCCACGCCGAGGTGATGGGCCACGCCATGAACAACGATGCCTTCCATATGACCGCCCCCGACAAGAGCGGCACGGGCATCACCGCCGTGATGGCCACGGCCCTCCGCGACGCGGGCCTCCGCCCCGCCGAGGTCCAGCACATCAACGCCCACGGCACGGGCACCCAGTACAACGACAAGATCGAGACCGCGGCCATCAAGCGCGTGTTCGGCGACCATGCGGCTCGGCTCACCGTCGTCGCCAACAAGTCCATGATCGGCCACACCTGCGGCGCCGCGGGCACCCTGGAGAGCATCTGCACCATCCGCACCCTCCAGACCGGCATCGTGCCCCCCACCATCCACTACGAGACCCCCGACCCCGAGTGCGACCTGGACTACGTGCCCAACGAGGCACGGGAAAGCGCAGTCCACGCCGCCCTGTGCAACAGCTACGGCATCGGCGGCACCAACGCCGCCATGGTCCTGGCCCGATACGAAGGGAGCTGACTGTGGGCCCTCGCGCCAGGCAGGCCCTGCTCCCGGGCATCGCGCTCGCCTGCCTCTCCAGCGCCCCGTCCCTGGGAGCTGGCGATGAGCGCCCGTGGATCGAGCTGCCCCCCGGCACCACCCGGCTCGCCGAGCTGGGCGCCTACCGCGTGGCCTACCAGCTCTACGGCGGGGAGCCCGTGGAGATGCCGCTGGGCTGGTCGGGGCAGTTCACCGACGACGTGGGCATCGCCTACGCCGACGCGGGGCATCCCGGCGGCCGCTCCGCCCGAGTGCTCCACTGTCCCTGGCGGCGCGGCCCGGGGCGAGTGTCGCTCGAATACTTCCTCGAGCTGCCGGAGCGCAGGCCGGTGGTCCTTCGCTTCGGCATCGCCATGCGCCCCGACGTCACGGAGAAGAGCGACGGCGCGACCTTCACGGCCTACGTGGTGGCCGGCGGGGAGCGCCGCGAGCTGATGCGCGAGCATTATGCGAAGGGGGAGTGGAAGGACTTCCGCTTCGACCTCTCGGCCCACGCCGGCGCCAGGATCGTCCTCGGCTTCCAGACCGAGCCGGGTCCGGAGAGGAATACGGCATTCGACTTCTCCCTGCTCGGCGAGCCCACCATCACCGTGGGTCGGGAGGAGGACCGCCGCCCCGGCGTCGTCGAGGAGATCGTTGCCAGTCGGGCCTACAAGGTCGCCGCGGGCCGCGACCTGGCCGCCCTGGCCAACGACCCCAGCCAGGGAATCGTGCCCTCCACCGACGACCCCCACGAGACCCGCGTGCGGAAGACCGATACCGGCTTTCTCTTCGCCTACCGGGGCGAGGACTGTCGCATCGAGTACACCTACGCGACGGCCGGCGACGGCTCGCTCGACGCCCTTTCGGTGCGCGTGGACGGCGGCGCCCCCTTCCGCCCGTGCATGGGCGGCGGCGTGGAGTTCGCGCCCCTCGAGGGGTCTCCCTATGCTTTTCGTGCTCCCGGGCGGGCGGAGCTGCTCTCCGCGGTGCTCGACGACGGGCGGCTGCGGCTGCGCTGGCGCTACGGCCTGGGCGAGCGGACGGCCGAGGTCGCGTGGACCTTCCGCCTGGTGGGCAAGGCGCTGGCCATCGCCGGCGAGTCGGACAGCCGGGAGCTGGGCCGCCTGTCGCTGGGCCGGCCGCTGAACCGCGGCCTGCGCCGCCCCGTGGCCGTGCCCTATCTGCCCTTCGCCAGCGCCTACTTCCTGCGCCCGCAGAACGTCTACGCGATGAGCTACCTGGACTGGACCCGGTCGATGGCCTCGCGCACGCCGGGCGGCGAGGCGGTCTACCTCCCTGGTCTGGACGGCACGCGGAACAAGCTCCGAGACGCGGGCTACGTGGCGGTCTCGCCGCAGCTCGCCGAGGTGCTGCCCAACGTGCCCCATCCGCCCTCGCCCTGTATCCAGGAGCTGGCTCCGAGGCTCGTGCTCGACATCTGGGGCGGGACTTTCGACCGCGGCGCCGCGCTCCTCCGCGACCTCAAGAGCTACGGCGTGGACCACGCCGCGGTCATCTGGCACAACTGGCAGCGCTACGGCTACGACGTGAAGCTGCCCGACCACCTGCCCGCCAACCCGGCCCTCGGCGGCGACGAGGCCATGGCCCGCCTCGCCGCCGCAGCGCGGGACGTGGGCTACCTCTTCGCCCTCCACGAGAACTACATCGACTTCTACCCCGACGCACCGAGCTACGACCCCAAGCACGTCGTGCTCGATCCCAACGGCCGGCCCTCCAAGGCGTGGTACCATCCGGGCACGAAGGTCCAGAGCTTCGCCCTCAAGGCGGGGCGAATGCTCCACTACGCGGCGCAGAACTCGCCGGAAATCCATCGCCGCTTCGCCACCACCGCGGCCTACCTCGACGTCCATACCTGCGTGCCCCCTTGGCACCACGTGGACTACGAGCCGGGGACGGAGCTGGCCGCCAGCCACCGCCTGAAGGTCCGCGTCCATCGCCAGCTCTTCCAGTTCCAGCGCGACACCCACGGCGGCCCGCTCTTCGGCGAGGGGGCGAACCATTTCTTCTGGGCCGGGCTGGTGGACGGGGTGGAAGCCCAGGTGGGGGGTGGGGAGGACTGCCCGCTGCTGGTCGACTTCGACCTCCTCAAGCTCCATCCCCAGATGGTCAACCACGGCATGGGCTACTACACCCGCTGGCTGCGCACCGGCCGCCAGACGAGGTGGGGCGTGGAGGCCCCCACCCCCGCACAGCTCGATAAGTATCGGGCCACGACCCTCGCCTTCGGCCACGCCGGCTTCGTGGGCGCCCAGCTCGTCTACACCCCCTACTTCGCGTGGCGGGAGCACAACCTCCTCACCCCCGTCCAGGCCCTCTACGCGGCGGGCAAGCCCACGGACATCCGCTACGGCGTGGACGGCTCGCTGGTGAGGGCCTCCGCCGCCGTCGCGGCGGGCACGCTCGACCGCCTCCGCGTGAGGTACGACAGCGGCCTCGTCCTCCACGTGAACCTCCGGGAGGCCGATTGGGCGGTGGACGGCTACGTGCTGCCCCAGTTCGGCTTCCTCGCCCGCGGGCCCGAGCTTCTCGCCTACACCGCCCGGCGCGACGGCGTGATCGTCGACTACGCGGAGGACGCCCGCACCCTCTTCTGCGACGCCCGCACGCACATTCACCGGCCCTGGGAGCAGGGCGCGGTGGACGTCGAGCCCCGCATCCGCAGCCTCGAGCACCTGGGCGACGGGCTGCTGGCCATCTCCTACGAGTGGGCCGTCGGCGAGCGGCTGGGCGCCGACCCCCAGTGTTTCGTCCACTTCGTGGATCCCCGGGCGGGGGAGGGCGAGAGCATTTGCTTCCAGGACGACCACTCGCTCCAGCCCCCGCCCTCCCAGTGGAGGCCCGGCTCCGTGGTCGCCGACGGGCCGCACCGCGTGAGAGTGCCCGCCGAGGGCGACGCGACGCGCTACGACGTGGCCATGGGCCTGTGGCATCCGGGCGACGGGCGGCTGGCTCTGAAGGGAGTGAGCCTGGGCCAGCAGCGCGTGCTGGTGGGCCGCCTGGCGGTGCGCCGCGACGGCGGGCGCGTGGTGGACGTCCAGCTCGAGGGCATCGAATCGGTCCGGAAGCGGCAGGACGCGTTGCGCCGGCGATTCGAAGAGCGGATGAACACCGCGGGCGTGGCCGTGGACTTCGGCAAAGTGGTCACCGACGGCTCGGTCAAGATCTACAAGCGAGGCCCAGCCAGCCGCATCCTGCCCTATCCCCGGGGCAAGGCCTTCGGCGTGGCCATCGACCTCTCCCGCGTGCTGCCCGGCCTGGATCCGGCGAGCGTTCGTTTGCGGGCGGTGGACGCCGAGGGCCGGGCGGTGGACGCCGATGCGGGCACGGTAGACGGGCGGTGGCTGCGCCTTCGGGCCGGCGCCCCGCGGGCGGCGGCATTCGTCTTCTCCTCTGCACAGGCCGAGGCGCCATGAGCGACAGGGACATCGTGATCAGCGGCGTGGGATGCATCAGCCCCCTGGGGGTATCGCTGGAGGAGTTCGGGGCGTCGCTCCGCGCGGGGAGGTCGGGAGTGGGCGAGATCGCGTCGTTCGACGCCAGCGCCTACCCCTGCCGCCACGGGGCCGAGGTGCTGGAGCTGGAGCTTTCGGAGTTCATCGAGTCGTCGAAGACCTACATCGACCGCACGTCGGCCTACGTGCTGGCGGCCTGCTCGGCGGCCCTCGAGGAGGCCCACTGGCGGGGCGACGAGAGCGTGGGCCTGGTGCTGGGCACGGCGTGGGGGTGCATGGACTCGCTGGAGCTCTTCGCCCAGAAGCTCATTGAGGGCAAGCCCAAGTTCGTGCCTCCGCTGCCCTTCACCCACAGCTACGCCAACGCGCCCAACAGCCTGGCCTCCATCGAGTTCAAGCTCCGGGGCTTCAACGCCTGCGTGACCTGCGGCCACGTGTCGGCTGCGGAGGCGGTGGCCTATGCGTGCCGCCGCATCGCCCTGGGCAAGGACCGGCGCCTGCTGGCCGGCGGGGGCGAGGCCCTCTCGGAAAGCGTCTTCCACGCCGCGTGTCTGGGCGGCGGGCTGCTGCGGGAGGGCGGGCCGCGGCCCTACCATCCCCGGTCCAGTGGCATGGTGCTGGGCGAGGGCGCGGCGGTGTTCGCCCTCGAAGAGGCCGACGTGGCCCGCGAGTGGCGCGACCCCGTGCTCGCACGCATCTGCGGCTACGCCTCGTGCCGAGGCGAGAGCGTGACGGATGGCCTGGCCCGGTCCATGCGGGCCGCGCTGGACCACGCGAAGATCACGCCTGGCGAGGTGGGTGCGGTGTTCGGAGCGGCGAACGGGCGGCCGGACTTCGACGCGGCCGAGCTGGAGGCCATCCGCGCGGTCTTCGGCGGCGACGGGCCGGTGGTCACGTCGGTCAAGGCCCTGGTGGGCGAGGGGATGGGCCTCGGCGGCGCCACCTCGCTGGCCGCCGCGCTGTGCAGCCTGCACGACCGCTTCGTGCCCCCGGCGTACGGCGAGGAGCCGCCTCGCCTGGAGGGGGTCCGCGTGGTGGCGCGCGAGCCCCTCGAGCTGCGCGTCCGCACCGCTCTGGTCAACGCCGCGGACTCCAGCGGGGCCTGCGTGAGCCTGGTGGTGGCCTCGGTGTGAGCCGCGGGGCGTGGGCGGCCCCTAGTCCAGGAATTCCCGGTGCCACAGCTCGAAGTTCAGAAGTGCCCACAGCCGGTCGGCGTGGTCGGCCTGGCCGCGGGCGTGCTCCTCGACCAGGCGACGGAGGGCCTGGGGGCGGAAGTAGCCCCGCTCCAGGGCCTGCTCGCACAGCACCACGTCGCGGAGGTAGGGAGCCAGGGGGCCGCGGAACCAGGCGCCGATGGGCACCCCGAAGCCCATCTTGCCCCGCCGGCGAATGGGCTCAGGCAGCAGGTCGGCGAAGGCCTGGCGGAGCAGCTTCTTGGTGCTCGTGCCGAGAGCGCCCATCTTCACCCGTGTGGGCAGAGACAGGCCGAGGCTTATCACCCCGTGGTCGAGGAACGGGCAGCGGACCTCCAGCGAGTGGGCCATGCTCGCGATGTCCACCTTGGCCAGGATGTCGTCGGGCAGGTAGGTCGCGGCGTCCACCCGGGCCGTAGCCGCCGGGGCGTCCAGGTGGGCCACCTCCTGGAAGCGGGCCTCCAGCAGGCTCGCCGCGTCGCAGTCGCCCAGGGGCTCGGCCAATTCGTCGCTGTAGAGCGCTTGCTTGTGCTCCGGCTGGAAGTAGGCGATCCAGCGGACATACCGCTCGGCCAGGGGGCTGGCCAGGCCCTGGACGAAGCGCTTGAGCCGCCGCCCCAGCGTCTTCGGCTCCACCGAGGCAGGTATCCTGGGGCCTAGCCTGCCCGCGGTTCGCTCGATGAGGGACCGGACGGAGCCGGGGAGGCCGTCGTAGAAGGCCCCCAGCCGCATGGCCACGTAGCGCTGATAGCCGCCGAAGCCCTCGTCCCCGCCGTCGCCCGAGAGCGCTACGGTCACGTGCCGGCGGGTGTGCTCGGCCAGGTAGTAGGTGGGGATGGCCGAGGCATCGGCGAACGGCTCGCCGTAGTGGCGCACCAGCCGGGGCAGGAGCCGCACGGCGTCGGGCTCCACCATGAACTCCCGATGGCGGGTGCCGAAGTGCTCGGCGGCCGTCCTGGCGTAGCCCAGCTCGTCGTACTTCCGCTCCCCGAAGCCGATGGCGAATGTGGATACCGGCTCGGCGCTGGCCTCGGCCATGAGCCCCACGACGATCGAGGAGTCGATGCCTCCGCTGAGGAAGGCGCCCAGGGGCACGTCGCTCACCAGGCGCAGGCGCACGGCCTCGGCCAGCTTCTCGCGGAGCGCCTGGGCCGCGGCCGCCGGCTCGGCCTCCTCGTCCACCGACGCGGGGAGGTCCCAGTAGCGCTCGAGGCGCGTGCCCTGGGCGGAGACCACCAGGAAGTGGGCGGGAGGCAGCTTGCGGATGCCTTCGTAGATGGTCAGCGGGGCGGGGACGTACTGGTAGGTGAGGTACTGGTCGAGGGCCTGGGGGCAGAGCTCGCGGGGCACGTCGGGGGCGGCGAGGAGGGCCTGGAGCTCGGAGGCGAAGACCAGGCGAGAGCCGCGGTCGTGGTAGACCAGCGGCTTCTGGCCCAGGCGGTCGCGGGCCAGGACCAGGCGCTCGCGGCGCTCGTCCCACAGGGCGAAAGCGAACATTCCCCGCAGGCGCTCGACCGCCCGCTCGCCGTGCTCCTCGTAGAGGTGGACGATCACCTCGGTGTCGGCGCGCGTGCGGAAGGCGTGGCCGCGGCCCACCAGCTCGTCGCGGAGCTGGCGGAAGTTGTAGATCTCGCCGTTGAACACCACCCATACCGAGCCGTCCTCGTTGGCCATCGGCTGGTGGCCGCCGAGCACGTCGATGATGGACAGGCGGGCCATGCCCAGCCCCACGTTGTCCGTCGCTGGCGGGGCCGATTCCGAGCCGGGAGCGGAATCGCTGCGGAGAAAGGTCCCCGCGTCGTCGGGGCCGCGGTGGCGCAGCCGGGCGATCATCTGGCGGAGCGCGCCCCGGGAGACCTCGTGGCTGCCGTCGCGGTGGTAGATGCCGCAGATGCCGCACATGGCCTGTCCGTGATACTCGAGGCGGGGGGGTCGTGTGCCGGCGGCCCCTGGGCGGCCCCGCCGCGGGCCTCGCACGGCGGGCTCACTGGGGCGGCGGCTCCCAGGGCAGCCGCGCGCGGTCCTGCTGGCCTTCCTCGGCGTCCCGGCGTCGGGCCTCCGCCACCTGCCTCATCCGCCGGTTGAAGGCCCGCAGCCGCCGCACGGCGATGACGGCCATGAGGGCGAACATGGCATAGGAGAGGTATTTCCAAAAGGGATGCGCCGCGCCGAGCACGTACCGCGGCCACAGCGAGGCGATGGCCACGAAGATGGCCACCGTCTCCCACACGGGGAATGCATTCGAGCTCTGCCCCGAATCGGCCATCGCTTCTGCCTCCAGGCGGCGAACGCCCCCAGTATACCGCCCCGCCGAGGGGGACGCAACACGCGCCTGCCACTTCCCTTGACACGATGCCCCGCCGCACTATCATGCCCCCAGGGAGTTGTGCCATGGCCAAGCCACTGCCTCGCAACGTCAAGCTCACCACCGAGTACGACGGCACCGCCTACCACGGCTGGCAGCGGCAGGCCAACGCTACCACCATCCAGCAGACCCTGGAGGAGGGTATCCAGGCCATCGTGGGCCACCGCGTGACCCTCCACGGCTCGGGACGGACCGACAGCGGGGTCCACGCCCTGGGCCAGGTGGCCAGCTTCCGCACCGACTCGGCCATTCCCGCCGACCGGCTCCACCACGCCATCAACTCGGCCATTCCCAGGGACATCGCGGTGTTGCGGGCCGAGGACGTGCCGACGGCCTTCCACGCCCGCTACTGGGCCACGGGCAAGACCTATCGCTACACGGTCGTGTGCCGGCCAGTGCGCCCCGCCGTGGGGGCCCGCTACGTGCACTGGTTGCGCGGCCCGCTGGATGCCCACCGCATGGCGGCGGGAGCCGCACACTTCGTGGGGGAGCAGGACTTCGCGGCGTTCGCCGCCGAATCCCGGGGGCGGGACACGGTGCGGCGGGTGACCCGGGCCGACGTGCGGCGCGAGGGCCAGCGGATCGAGTTCACCGTCGCCGCCGACGGCTTCCTCTACAACATGGTGCGGGCCATGGCCGGCACGCTCATCGAGGTGGGGCAGGGCAAGCGCGAGCCGAACGATGTGGCACGCCTCCTGGAGGCCTGCGACCGCGCCCTCGCCGGCCCCACCGCGCCCCCGCAGGGCCTGTGCCTCCTGCGGGTCGACTACTCCTGACGCGCCGCAAGCGGGGTCGGAGATGCCCGAGCGCCCCATCCGCATCGCTCACGTCATTACCCGCATGATCCTGGGCGGCGCCCAGGAGAATACGCTCCTCACCTGTCGTGGCCTGCACGAGCATCCCGACTACGAGGTGACGCTGGTGACCGGCCCGGCCATCGGCCCCGAGGGGGAGCTACTCAGCGAGGCCCGGCGGCTGGGCTTCGACGTGGCGGTCGTGCCCCACCTGCGCCGGGCCATCCATCCCTGGCGCGACGCCGCGGCGGCCCGCGCCCTGCGGAGGGTCGTGGGCGAGCTGGGGCCGCGGGTGGTCCATACCCACAGCTCGAAGGCAGGCATCCTGGGACGCCGGGCCGCTCGCGCGGAGGCGGTGCCGGTCGTCGTCCACACCATCCACGGCCTGCCCTTCCATCCCTACGAGAAGGGGTGGCGCAACGCCCTCTACGTGCGCCTGGAGCGGCGGGCCGCGCAGTGGACCGACCGCCTGGTGTCGGTCGCCGACGCCATGACCGAGCAGGCCGTGGCCGCGGGCGTGGCCCCGCGCTCGAAGTTCGTCACCATCTACAGCGGGATGGACACGGAGGCGTTTCTCCGCTGCGGCGAGCACCGGGAGGCCGTGCGGCGGGAGTATGGCTTCGGGCCCGAGGACTTCGTGGTGGGGAAGATCGCCCGCCTCTTCGAGCTGAAGGGCCACGACTACGTGCTGCGGGCGGCCCAGCGCCTGGTGCGCCGCCATCCCCGGATGCGCTTCCTGTTCGTGGGCGACGGGGTGCTGCGCCAGCCGCTCGAGGAGCAGGCCGTGCGGCTGGGGCTGCGCGACAAGGTGGTCTTCGCCGGCCTGGTGCCCGCGAGCGCCATGCCCCGCCACATCGCGGCCATGGACGCCCTGGTCCACGCCTCGCTACGGGAGGGCCTGGCCCGCGTGCTGCCCCAAGCTCTCCTGGCGGGCAAGCCGGTGGTGAGCTTCGATGTGGACGGGGCGCGGGAGGTTGTGGTCGACGGCCGGACGGGGCGGCTGGTGCCCCCCGAGTCGGTCGAGGGGCTGAGCGAGGCCCTCGGCGACGTGGCCGAGCATCCCCGGCGGGCCGCGGCCATGGCCCAGCGGGGCCGGGAGCTGTGCCGCGAGCGCTTCCCCTGGCGCAGGATGGTGGAGCAGCTCGACCGTCTCTACAAGGAGCTCCTGGCCGCGAAGGACGTGGAGCGCCCCTGAGCTAGCCGCCCTTCTCCTTCTTCTTCTGCTGCTGCTGGACCTTGGCCCAGGTGTCGCGGAGGGTCACGGTGCGGTTGAACACCCGCCGGCCCTCGGCGGAGTCGGGGTCGACGCAGAAGTAGCCCAGACGCTCGAACTGCACGCGGTCGCCGGGCGCGGCGTGGGCCAGGCTGGGCTCGAGCTTGCAGCCGGTGAGGACCTCCAGGGACTCGGGGTTGAGGTTCGCGGCGAAGTCCTGGCCTTCTGGCGCGTCGTCGGGGTCGGGCTTTGCGAACAGGTGGTCGTAGAGTCGCACCTCGGCGTCGATGGCGTGGGGTGCGGAGACCCAGTGGAGGGTGGCCTTGACCTTTCGGCCGTCGGGAGCGTCGCCGCCGCGGGTGGCGGGGTCGTAGGTGCAGCGCAGCTCGACCACCTGGCCGCTATCGTCCTTGACCACGTCGGTGCAGGTGATGTAGTAGGCGTAGCGGAGCCGGACTTCGCGGCCCGGGGCGAGGCGGTAGAACTTCCTTGGGGGCTGCTCCATGAAGTCGCCGCGCTCGATGTAGAGCTCGCGGGAGAAGGGCACCCTGCGGGTCCCCGCGCTGGGGTCTTCGGGGTTGTTGATGGCCTCGAGCTCTTCGCTGCGGTCCTTGGGATAGTTTTCGATCACCACGCGGAGAGGCCGCAGGACGCCCATCACGCGGGGGGCCCGCCGGTTGAGGTCCTGGCGGAGGCAGTGCTCGAGGAGCGCGATGTCCACCACGCTGTGGGTCTTGGCCACGCCGATTCGGCGGCAGAAGTCGCGGAGGGCCTCGGGGGTGTAGCCCCGTCGGCGGAGGCCGCAGAGGGTGGGCATCCGGGGGTCGTCCCAGCCCCGCACGTGGCCTTCCTGGACCAGGCGGCGGAGCTTGCGCTTGCTCATCACCGTGTAGGTGAGGTCGAGGGGGGCGAACTCGATCTGCTGGGGATGGTGGACGCCGAGCTGGTCGAGGAACCAGTCGTAGAGGGGACGGTGGTTTTCGAACTCCAGGGTGCAGATGGAGTGGGTGATGCCCTCCACGGAGTCGCTCTGGCCGTGGGCCCAGTCGTAGGTGGGGTAGATGCACCACTCCTCGCCGCTGCGATGGTGTGGGGCGTGGAGGATGCGGTACATCACGGGGTCGCGGAGATTCAGGTTGGCCGAGGCCATGTCGATCTTGGCCCGCAGGACGCGGGAGCCGTCGGGGAACTCCCCGGCCCGCATTCGCTCCAGGAGACGGAGGCTTTCCTCCACCGGGCGGTCGCGGTAGGGGCTGTCCTTGCCCGGCTCGGTGAGGGTGCCGCGGTATTCGCGGATCTGCTCGGGGCTCAGCTCGTCCACGTAGGCCTGGCCCTGGCGCACCAGCTGCACGGCCCACTGGTAGAGCTGAGGGAAATAGTCGGAGGCATAGAGCTCGCGGCCCTCCCACTCGAAGCCCAGCCACCGCACGTCGCGCTGGATGGCGTCGACGAACTCCTGCTCCTCCTTGGTGGGATTGGTGTCGTCGAACCGAAGGTTGCACTTCCCCCCGAATTCGGCGGCGATGCCGAAGTTCAGGCAGATGCTCTTGGCGTGGCCGATGTGCAGGTAGCCGTTGGGCTCGGGCGGGAAGCGGGTGTGCACGCGCCCCTGGTGCTTGCCCGTGCGGAGGTCCTGGCGGACCATCTCGCGAATGAAGTCGGTGGGGCGGTCGGTCTCGTCGTCGGGCATCGGGCCGGCTTCCTCGGCTGCGAAGT
Organism: Candidatus Brocadiia bacterium; assembly: GCA_046538415.1. Lineage (GTDB taxonomy): Bacteria > Planctomycetota > PUPC01 > DSUN01 > DSUN01 > JBKHIY01. The sequence continues at coordinate 20,221 of JBKHIY010000035.1, forward strand.
GCGAGCGGCGGGTCTGCCCGCGGGGCGGTCGCTCGTCGGGCCAGCAGTCTAGCAGGGAGCCGCCGACGGCGCAACAGGCCCGGCGGCCTTGCGGCGGACGGCGGACGGGCGTAGAATCCCTCGCGGAAACAGGGCCGCCCGCGAGCACGAAGGAGGCGCCGAATGTCCACCCTCACGGCCGAGCAGGAGGCGCTGGTGCGCCTCACGGAGCTGACCTACGACCAGTTGCGCCAGGCGTTCCTGGCCATTCCCGACGACCGGCTCGACGGGTCGCCGGCCTCGGAGGCCATGAGCCCCAGGCGGCAGATCGTCCACGCCTGCGGCGCCGACCGGGGCTACGCCAACCGGATCGATGGGGGCTCGCGGCGCACCGATTTCGACCTCGACCGCGAGCTCCGCTCCCGCGACGAGCTGCTCGCCCACCTGGAGGAGACGCGGGAGATGACCCTCGCCCTCATCCGCTCTCCCGACGAGATGGAGCGGGCGGTCGAGATTCCCTGGCGGCCCGACGCCACCCGCCGTTTTGTGCTCCTCCACATGCTCCGCCACAAGCACTACCACGTGGGGCAGCTGACCCTCATGGCCCACCTCCTGGGCTGAGCCCTGCGGCGCGCCGGCCCGGTGGCCGAGCGGCTGCCGCTCAGCCCTTCCCCAGGTCGGCCAGCACGTGCTCGCACATGCGGCGCACGTAGCCTCCCTGCTTGCGTGCGCCCTCGATGGCCTGGCGTGCGGGCCGGGCCTTCTCGCCGAGCTGGTTGAGGGCCGTGGCGGCGTAGAGGCGCCCGCTGCTGAGCGGGTGGTTCTGGAGGACGTCCACCAGCACGGGCAGTGCCTTCTGGGGCTGGTCCCACTCGCAGAGGGCCTGGGCGGCGGCCACCCGCACCACGGGCGCCTCGTCGTCCAGCAGGGAGCGGAAGAGGGGCAGGTAGGGCTCGGCCTCCTGGCGCGAGCGGGGCTCGACGGGCGCTCGGTCGTGGCCCTGGTGGATGCCCAGGGCGGCCCAGTAGCGCACGGGGCCCGCGGGGTCGCGGCTCTCGCCTTGGAGGGCGGCGAGGTAGGCCTCGAGGGCCTTCTGGCCCTGGCCGTCGAGCCTCTTGAGGGCGAGCACGCGGTCCACGACGCCCGACTGGTCGACCACCTGGCGCCAGTGGGGCTTGGCCTCGTGGGGCTCGGGGGCGATGGGCTCGCCGGGGACGCGGAAGGTCACGGCGTCGCTGTCGCGGAAGCCCAGGCGGCAGGCCTTGGCCGTGAGCGCCTGGCCTTTGACCAGCGCGATGGGCTCCGAGTAGACCTGCCACCGCGAGGCGGGGGCCGGGGTGAGGGGCTGGACCTTCTCGGCGCCCAGCACCACCGCCTGGAGGTCCATCTGGAAGAGGCCCGGCTTGGGCACCGGCTTGACGCTCACGGTGTAGGTGCCCGGCTTGGGGATGTCCACCTCGCCCAGCTTGACCGCCTGGAAGCGGTCCCAGCCGCCGGTGCGGTCGGCCCGGCCCTCCAGGCTCTGGCCCGCGGTCTCGACGGTGTACCGGCTCCGCTCGGTGCCGCCGCAGGCCCAGATGACGTGGACGGGGAGTTTCCCCGCGGCCTTGATCTCGGTGGTCCAGCTCACCCAGGCCTTCGCGTTGCGCCAGCCGGCGAGGTTGGTGGCTTCCTTCCTGGGCCAGGGCTTGGTGCCGTGGAACTGGCACTTCGCGGCGGGGAGCACAATGCCGTCGACGTCCGACTCGGGCGACGGGTCCGTGACCTTGTAGGCGATGGACGCCCCGGGGGTATTGCAGGTGAGCTGGACGAGCACGGAGCCGTCGCGGCGGGCCTTGGGCGTGACGCCGGGGGCGGAGGCGCCCTGGTAGCTGTCGCCGGGGCGCTTGAGGGCGTCGAACTGGGGCTCGGGCAGCATCCCGAAGTCGCCCATCCTGTGCATCCAGGCGAAGAGCTCGTCGCGCAGCCGCTCGAGGGCCTCCTGGTGTTCGGCCTCGTCGGCGAGGTTGTGGACCTCGTGGGGGTCGGCCTGGGTGTCGTAGAGTTCCTCGATGGGCTTGGGCTTCTGGAAGTATTGCCTTTCGGGGCCTTGGAGTTTCCCCTCGGCGGCCAGGCGCCGCATCTCCTTCATGGTGGGCATTTGGTTCATGTAGGCGACGTCGAGCGAGCGGGGGAGGTGGGGCCGGAAGTTGCGGATGTACTTGTATCGCTTGTCGCGGACGCAGCGGATGGTGTCGTAGGCCTCGTCCACGCGGTCGCGGGCCCCGTAGATGTAGTCGCGGGGCTTCGCCTTCTGGGGGCCGAGGAAGGCCTGGCCCTGGATGTAGTCGGGGATGGGCACGCCGCACAGGGAGAGCATGGTGGGCGCGAAGTCGACGAAGGCGACCAGCTCGTCGGTCGCCGTGCCCGGCTCCACGGCCTGGGGGTCGAGGGGGTCGGCCAGGCGGCGCCACTTGGGCGGCACGCGGACGATGAGGGGCACGTGGAGGCCGGAGTCGTAGATCCAGCGCTTGGCCCGGGGCAGCCCCCGCCCGTGGTCGCCCCAGAACCACACGATGGTGTCGTCGGCCAGGCCGTCCTCCTCGAGCCGCTGGAGGATATCGGCCACCTGGCCATCCATCCTGGTGATGTTGTCGTAGTACTTGGCCCAGTCGCGTCGGACGATGGGCGTGTCGGGGTAGTAGGGGGGTGGGGTGGCCTTGTCGGGGTCGTGCTGGAGGCGGTCGCTGGGCTTGCTGCGGGCCCGGCTCTCGTGGGTTACTCCCAGGTTGATGACGCAGAAGAAGGGTTGACCCTTGGCGCGCCCCCGCCAGTCGTCGCATCCGCCGCAGATGTCCCAGGCGGTGTCGGGCGGGCCGAACTGGTAGTCGGTCTTCGAGCGGTTGGTGCAGTAGTAGCCGGCCTGGCGGAGGAGCTCGGGGAAGCACTTGACCCGGGGCGGCGGCACGCCGCGGCAGCGCATGTGGTTGGTGCCGATGTGGGTGGGGTAGGTGCCCGTGATGATGCCCGAGCGGGCGGGAGCGCACACCCCCATGTGGGCGAAGCAGGCGTCGAAGCGCGTGCCCTGGCTGGCCAGCTTGTCCGCGGCCGGGCTCACCGCGTAGTCGTCGCCGTAGCAGCCCAGGTCGGGGCTGATGTCCTCGGTGCTGATCCACAGCACGTTGGGGCGCGGGGGCTCGGCCGGGGCGGCGAGGGACGTGCGCCCCGCGCGCCGCAGCGCCGCGGCGCCCAGGGCCAGTCCCGTGGCTTTGAGAAACGACCGTCGTCGCATGGGGCATTCTCCTTCGCGTGGGCTCGGGCTCGGAGGCGATGGATGCAGTGTAGCGCCGCGCCAGGGGGCGTGCAAATGCCCGGCGTTTGCGTCGAGTAGGGTGCGGGGGTAGAATTGGGCCTGATCCCAACGGGCTCTTTTGCGGGGCAATTATCTGGCTGCGCCGGCGCCGGGCTTGGCCTGGCGCGGCGGGTCTGCCACGACAGCCGAACTCCCATGGACAAGCTGCAAGCGACGCTGCGGCGGATCGACGGCCGCGGCTACAAGGCCTACAAGAGCCTCCGGGGCAGCTACGCGTTCCCCGATTTCGAGCTGGCCATCGACCACGTGCAGGGCGACCCCTTCGCGGCGCCGTCCGCCTGCACCCTCCGCATCGCCATGCCCGTAGCCGGCTTCTCCCACGAGCTGTTCGCCACTCCCTCCCGCCGCGTGGCCTTCGAGGATGCCCTGAATCGCGCCTTCCACCGCGAAGCCCAGCAGCGAAGCCGCAACCGCGGCAGCGGGGGCAGCGGGGCCATCCGCATCCAGCGCCCCAGCCAGCACGTGCTCCGCCGCAGCTCCGTCGAGGTGGGCGACGAGCAGATCACGGTGCGCTTCTACGTGGGCCTGCCCGCCCGGGGGCGGCGGGTGCTGAGCGGCCAGGCCAGGGAGATGCTGTGCGAGGACGTGCCCGCCATCGCCGACCGCTCGCTCCGCAGCCAGAGCCTCGACCACCAGGCCCTCCTCGACCACGTGACCACGGCCGAGGACGCCGATTCCATCCGCCAGCAGCTCGCGGACCGGGGGCTGGTGGCCTTCGTGGCCGACGGCGCCGTGCTGCCGCGGCGAAGCCCCGTGGACGACCGGCCGCTGGCCGACGCCGTGCCCTTCCGCTCCCCGCCGTCCCTGGCCGCGACCTTCGAGTGTCCCAACCGCACGGTGAGCGGCATGGGGTTGCCCGAGGGCACCACCCTCATCGTCGGCGGGGCCTACCACGGCAAGTCCACACTCCTCGAAGCCCTGGCCACGGGGGTCTACAACCACGTGCCCGGCGACGGGCGCGAGCTGGTGGTGGCCCGGGCCGACGGGGTGACCATCCGCGCCGAAGACGGCCGCTACGTGGCCAACGTCGATATCTCGCCGTTCATCGCCGGCCTGCCCGACGGCACCGACACGCGGCACTTCTCCACCCTCAACGCCTCGGGCAGCACGTCCCAGGCCGCCAACATGGCGGAGGCCTTCGAGGCCGGCTCCCGCCTCCTGCTGATCGACGAGGACACCTCGGCCACCAACCTGATGATTCGCGACCGCCGCATCCAGGAGCTGGTGCCCGAGGACAAGGAGCCCATCACCCCCTTCGTCGACATGATCCCCTCGCTGCGGGCCCAGGGGGTGTCCACCGTCCTCGTCGCCGGTGGCCTGGGAGCGGTCTTCGACGTGGCCGACACGGTGGTGATGATGGACACCTACGAGCCCCGCGACGTGACCGAGGAGGCCCGGCGCGTCGCCGACCAGTTCGCCAGCCAGCGGCTCGAGCGCCGGGCCCGCCCGCTGAGCGTCCAGCGCCGCCGCCCCGTGGCCCGCAGCATCGACCCCACGGTGAAGCGGGGCAAGGTGAAGATCAGGGCCCGGGACACCAACTCGCTGCGCTTCGGGCGGGAGGACATCGACGTCTCCCGCGTGGAGCAGATCGTGGAGGTCGGCCAGCTGCGGGCCATCGGCGACTTGCTGCACCGCCTGGCCTCCGACTTCGCCGACGGGCGCCCCCTGGCGGAGGTCCTGGAGGAGGCCGAGAGCGAGGGCCTGCTCAGCCGCCTCCCGCCCCGCGGCCACTACGCCGAGCCCCGACGCTTCGAGCTCGCCGCGGCGCTCAACCGCCTGCGCTCCCTCCAGTGCGAGGACGAGGCGTGAGGCAGGGCCGCCCTCCTCGTGGACGAGGCGGGGCTTGACCCGCGCGAGGCGGCGAGGTAGTATCTGCCTGTCTCGCCGCGCACCGGAACCGAAAGGGGCACAGCATGTCCGAACCGAAGCGAAGGGTCAGCCGGCGGACGTTCCTCAAGGGCTCCGCCGCAGTCGCGGGGCTCACGGTCCTGCCCCGCCACGTCCTGGGCGGACCGGACCAGGCCCCGCCCAGCGAGACCATCGCCTGCGGGCTCGTGGGCTGCGGCGGCCAGGGCGGGGAGGACATCCGCAGCTACATCGGCGGCAACCGCTACAAGGTCCTCGTCTGCTGCGACGTGGACTCCCGCCGCCTGGACCGTAAGCGCCAGCGCCTGGGCGAGGGCATCGACGGCACCACCGACTTCCGCCGCGTCGTCGAGCGCCAGGACCTCGACGTGGTCAGCGTGGCCACGCCCCCGCACTGGCACGCCCTCATCGCCATCGCCGCCATGGAGGCGGGCAAGGACGTGTTGTGCGAGAAGCCCATGACCCGGTTCATCGCCGAAGGCCGCGCCGTGGTCGACGCCGCCAAGCGCTACGGCCGCGTCTTCCAGCTCGGCACCGGCCGACGCTTCGGCGCCAGCAGGAGCAACCGCAGCCGGCAGGTCCACAAGATCATGCGCAGCGGCCTGCTCGAGGACTGCAAGGCCGTCTACATCAAGCGCGGCGGCTTCAAGGCACGACAGTGGAGCGGGATGGTGAACCTCACCCCCCGGCCGGTGCCCAACCACCTGGACTGGGACATGTACTGCGGCCCCTCCCCCCTGCGGCCCTACCATCCGCTCCGCTTCGGCGGCAGCCACCGCCGCTGGTGGGACTACGACGGCGGCGGCCTCGCCGACATGGGACAGCACTACCTCGACCCCTTCCAATGGATCTACGGCAAGGACGACACCAGCCCCGTCGAGATCCGAGCCCACGCCCCGCCGGCCCATCCCGAGGCCGCGGGAATGTGGGGCTGGGTGGAGATGCGCTACGCCGACGGGCTCACCCTGGTCCTCGACAGCGGCGAATGGGGCAAGCCCTACGACCGCAAGAAGCCTCGCGGCGTGAGCCTCGCCGACCTCAGCGAGGAAGACCGGAAGAAGCTGGCCGAAATGCCCGACCCCCAGCCCATGCACGACTTCGTCCACGCCATCCGACACCGCACCCGGTCGGGGGGCAACGCCGAATCCTCCCACCGCTCCGCCACCCTCCTCCACCTGGCCAACATCGCCATCCGCATGGGGCGCCCCATCCGCTACGACCCCGACAAGGAACAGGTGGTCGGTGACGAGGAGGCCAACCGACTCGTCGACCAGCCCATGCGGGCCCCCTGGCACCTGTGAGGAGCCCCGCCATGGAAACGCGACCCAGGCCCCCCAGCCGCAGGGCATTCCTCCGCAGCGCGGCCCTTGGCGCCGGGCTCGCCGTGGTGCCTCGCCACGTGCTGGGCGGGCCGGCCCAGGAGCCGCCCAGCGAGACCTTCGCCGTCGGCATCGTGGGCTGCGGAGGCCAGAGCGGCGAGGACGTGAGGAACTACATCGGCCACGCCGGCGGCGCCTACAAGATCCTCGCCTGCTGCGACGTCGACCAGCGCCGCCTCGCCCAGGCCGCCAAGAAGAAGTTCGCCGGCGCAGAGCCCTACACCGACTTCCGCCGCCTCGTCGAGCGCACCGACCTCGATATCGTCAGCGTGGCCACGCCGCCCCACTGGCACGCCCTCATCGCCATCGCCGCCATGGAGGCGGGCAAGGACGTGTTGTGCGAGAAGCCCATGACCCGGTTCATCGCCGAAGGCCGCGCCGTGGTCGACGCCGCCAAGCGCTACGGCCGCGTCTTCCAGCTCGGCACCGGCCGACGCTTCGGCGCCAGCAGGAGCAACCGCAGCCGGCAGGTCCACAAGATCATGCGCAGCGGCCTGCTCGAGAAGACCGACGCCGTCCACGTCCTCAAAGGCGGCTACGGCGTCAAGCGCTACTGCGGGCGGGTGAACCTCAAGCCGGAGCCCTGCCCACCACACCTCGACTGGGACATGTACTGCGGCCCGGCACCCCTGCGCCCCTTCAACCGCCACCGCTTCGGCTGGAGCCACCGCTTCTACTGGGACTACGAGGGCGCCGGCCTCACCGACCTCGGGGCCCACAAGATGGACCCCGTGCAGTGGCGCTACGCCAAGGACACCACCAGCCCCGTCGAAATCCGGGCCTACGCTCCGCCCGCACATCCCGAGGCCTGCGGGATGTGGGGCTGGGCCGAGCTCTCCTACGCCGACGGCTTCACCATCGTCCTCGACGGCGGCGAGTGGGGCAAGCCCTACGAGCGAGAGAAGACCCACCACGTAGACCTCGGCGACCTCGACGAGGAGAGCCAGCAGAAGGTCAAGGCCATGCCCCAGCCCGAGCCCCTGCTCACCTTTCCCCAGGCGGTGCGGACCCGCAAGAAGTCGGCGGGCCACGCCGAGGCGGCCCATCGCGCCGTCGCCGCTCTCCACCTGGCCAACATCGCCATCCGCATGGGACGCACCATCCGCTACGACCCCGTCAAGGAGCAGATCGTCGGCGACGAAGAGGCCAACCGACTCGTCAACCAGCCCATGCGAGCCCCCTGGCACCTCTGAACCCCAGAAGGAGAAGCCCCATGCCAGCCCCCGCCGAGCTCAAGGCCCTCATCGACCAGATGCCCGACCACGAGAAGAACGGCCTCCTGCCCAAGGACATCGATAAGGAGCGCATCGAGAAGGCCATCGCCCAGATCGCCGAGGGCGGGCGGCCCTACGTCCTGGGCATCCTCGACAGGCTCCTGCCCCCCGGCAAGGGCGACGACTCCAAGCCCCACTACGCCCTCCACGTCCTCGGCGTCCACCTCTCCCAGCTCGAGGACGACGCCCCGCGCCGCCAGTTCGGCCAGGCCCTCGCCTCCCGCCTCGGCGACGACACGCCAGTGGGCGTGCGCAAGTACCTGTGCCAGGAGCTCGGGACCGCCGGCGGGGCCGAGGCCGTGCCCGCACTGGGCAAGCTGCTCACCGACTCCGAGCTGTGCGAGCCCGCGGCCAGGGCCCTCGTGGCCATTCGCGAGGGAGCCGCCCAGCAGCTCCGCGCCGCACGGCCCAGGACCAGGGCCAGGAACCGCGTCACCATCGTCCAGAACCTCGGCGTCCTCGCCGACGAGCAGGCCCTCGAGGCCCTTCGGGAGGCCCTCGGCGACTCCAGCCAGGACGTGCGTATCGCCGCCGCCTGGGCACTGGCCAACATCGGCGACGCCGACTCCGCCGACCGCCTGCTCAAGGCCGCCGACACCCACAAGGGCTGGGAGCGCATCCAGGAGACCAAGGCCTGCCTGCTGCTCGCCGAAAAGCTTCTCGGCGCAGACCGCAAGGCCGACGCCCAGAGAATCTACAAGCACCTCCGCGACACCCGCACGGCCGATGCCGAGAAGTACGTGCGCGAGGCCGCCGAGGCCGCACTCGCCGCCATATGACCCGCGGCGCGCCGCCCCAGGCTCCAGGCCGAGGAGAGCCCATGGACCCCCAGGACGCCGACCCGGAGAGCCAGGACGGCTGCCGCCGCGAGTTCCTCAAGACCGTAGGCGCCCTGCCCGTGGCCGCCGCGGCCGCCCAGGCCGCCTCCGACGCCGCTCCCGCCGAGCGGCCCGCACTGCCCCGGACCCGCATCGGGCCCCACGCCATCTCCCGGCTCATCTGCGGCGCCAACCCCTTCAACGGCGGCTCCCACCTCTCGGTGTTCGTCAATCGCGCCATGAAGGCCTACTACACCGACGAGCAGATCCTCAAGACCCTCCGGCGCTGCCAGGAGGTGGGCATCAACTGCTGGCAGGCGGGCGGCGACCGCTACAAGCTCTGGCAGCGCTTCCGCGAGGCCGGCGGCACCATGCACTACCTCTCGATCAACGCCCGCGACACCGACGCCATCGCCACCCTCGCCGACGCCGGCTGCATCGGCATCGCACACCACGGGGAGGTCACCGACCAGCTCTTCAAGGCCCGCCGCCTCGACGACATGCACGACTACCTGCGGCGCATCCGCGACGCGGGGCTCCTCGTGGGCGTCTCCACCCACATGCCCGACGTCGTCGACGCCGTGGAGTCCAAGGGCTGGGACGTGGACTACTACATGACCTGCGTCTACGAGCGCCACCGTTCCGCCGCCGACCTGGAGAAGCTCCTCGGCCAGGCGCCCATCCCCGTGGGCGAGGTCTACCTGCCCGGCGACCCCCCGCGGATGTTCCGGGCCATGCGCCAGACCCGCCGGCCCTGCCTGGCCTTCAAGATCCTGGCCGCGGGACGCCTCTCGGACCGCAAGGAATGGGTGGAGGAGGCCTTCCGCCAGACGTTCGCCGCCATCAAGCCTACCGACGCCGTGATCGTGGGCGTCTACGACCGCTACAGCGACCAGCCCGCCGAGGACGCCGCCCTCGTCCGCCGCTTCGCCTCCGGGTAGGCTACTCCTCCCCGAGACCGACCGCTGTCCAGCCAGGGCGCGAACTCCCGCTCCCGCGGCTCAGCGGGCACGCTCCAGGAAGGCGGGATGGGAGTCGTCCATGGTCAGGTCGCGGAAGCCGGCGACGCGGTGGAAGGTGATGAGGTTGGCGTCGTGCTGGTTGTGGGCCCCTCCGAGCCCGTCGTGGTAGGCGGTGCGGGAGAGGACGACGAGGTCGTCGCCCTCGAAAAGCCAGTCGGGGTACTGGAAGCCGTGCTTTCGCACGTCGGGGTGGTAGAGGAGGACGCATCGCACGGTCCAGCGGCGCAGGTCGTCGGAGCGGATGAGGGCCAGGGTGTTTCGCGTGCGCTCGGGGTTCCCGCCGCGGTGGAAGGGGGGGATGTAGTTGGCCAGTGCCCAGTAGCCGCCGCCGTGGGGGTCGGCGCGGATGGTGAACTTCTTGCAGCCCCCCGGGAAGTCGATGAAGTCCTTCTGAGGGTCGAAGGATGCGGTGCGGCCGTCGTCGCTGACGTGCACCACCGCGGCCTTGCCCCCGTGGGGGCGGGTGTGCACCCGGAGGATGTTGACCACCTGCCCCTCGGGCGTGACCACGGCGTTGCCCTCCAGCCAGCCGCCGAAGCGGCCCTCCAGCCACCGGGGGTCGCGGGCCAGGCGGTTCGTGGAGGTCCAGGCCGAGGCCTGGAGCAGGTCGGCGTCGGCGGGAGCGGACATCATGAAGGCCCGGAAGTGGGCGCCCCAGCGGTCGGGCTTGCCCAGGCGGTCCTCCATGGCCCGCCACAGGCGCCCCTCGTGGACCACCACGGGCACCGGGGCGCAGTGGTAGCGGCCTTCGGCCAGGAGCACGCCGCTGCTCGCGTCGCGGGGCACGGTCCAGGTGCGCCCGCCGTCGGTCGACCTGCTGATCACGGTCTGCGTGCCCCTCCCGCCCACGCCCATCAGGTAGACGTGGCCGCGATGGACGAACAGGCTGGCCCAGAAGAGGCTGGCGGGGAAGTCGGCCTCGCGCCGCCACGTCCGCCCCCGGTCCTTCGAGCGGTAGAGGCGGGTGACGTGGCGGGCCTTGCGCCGCGCCGCGGGGCCGAACTCGTCGGACTTGGCCAGGTAGTCGCCATCGGGCAGGACGGCGATGCCCGGGGAGCCCAGGTAGATGCCCGTGGCCTGCGGCGAGTGGTCCACCACCACGCCGGGCACCTCGGAGAGGTCGGCCGCGCCGGATGCGGCCGCGAACAGCAGGCCGGCCAGCGGCGGACCGGCAAGAGCCAGCGCCAGGGATGCGTGGTCCACGCCGTGGGCTCCTTTCCGATAGGCTTTGATCCCCCGCCGGGGGGACCGCGATGTCCGCTCACCGCGGGCCGCGGAGGCCGATGCGCCAGCGGCCAGCAGGCACGCGGTCGAACAGCCGTAGGGTTTCGCTCGTGATTCTCCCTATCGCTTGTGGTGGAATCCCCGGCCCCGGGCGTCAGCCCTCCGGCCCGTCGGCGCGGAGGGCCGCGAGGGCGCCGCGGGCGTAGCCCACGGACTCGGCGAGCCCGGGAAGAAGGTCTCGCATGTGCTTCTCGTACTCGATGCCCACCACGCCGCGATAGCCGATCCTGGCCAGGGCGCGGAGGACCGCCGGGAGGTCGACCATTCCCCGGCCCAGCTCGGTGCTGTGGCCTCGCCGCGTGGGGGCACCGACGTCCTTGAGATGGACGTCCAGGATGCGGTCGGCGGTCTTCACGGTGGCCTCGACGGGGTCGGTGCCGGCGCGTTGGGTGTGGCCCGTGTCGTGGCAGATGCCGATGCGCCGATCGAGGCCCTCGATCTTCTCGTAGATGGCCAGGGGGGTGGGGTAGTGCTTGTCTTCGGGGCCGTGGTTGTGGATGGCGGCGCGGAGGTCGAGCTGGCGGACCTTCCGTTGGAGGGCGGGCAGGAGCTCGGGGGGAAGGCTCACGCTGATGAGCTTCATGCCCGCCGCCTGGGCGTACGCGCCGGCCCGTTCCACCGCGGCCTCGTCGCGCAGGTAAATCACCCCGCCGCCGTAGACCTCCAGCCCCGCCTTCCGGACCTTGGCCAGGGCCGCGGCAATCTCTTTCGCCGAGGAGTCCAGCGGCAGGAGGTTGCTGCGCAGGCAGATGCGGTCCACCGCCACCCGCTGGGCCATGGCCAGGGTCTGGTCGAGGTCGTAGTGCTTGAACATGTAGGTGGTGAGCCCCAGGGGGAGGGGCGCGTGCCGGGCCTCCGGGGAGCGCCGCTCGGCGCCGCGGGCCAGGGCCGCGGCCCCCAGAGCGCCGGCGCCCAGGAACTCCCGTCGCCGCCACGGGCCGCTGCGCATGGTCCCTCTCCTTCTCAGCTCACCGGGCCGTAGCGGGGGCCGAGCTGCTTGGCCAGGGCCCTGCCGCGTTCCAGGAGGGCCTCGCGCTGCTCGTCGGTGAGGGGCTTGTAGCGGCGGGCGAAGTCCACGTTCTGGACCGCGTGCTCGAGGGTGTAGGGCCCCACGTTGGCCACGCTCACGCCGGGGAGGTCGAGGGCGTAGGCCATGGCCCGGGGGAGCTGGGAGGGCTCGGTGGCGCAGCCCACGTAGCCCTTCTTGTGGTTGGGGAATCCGCCCTTGATCCCGGCGTAGACCTTCATGGCCACGACGCCCACGTGGCGCTTGCGGCACGCGGGCAGCACGGTGCCCTCGAAGTTGTAGATGTTGCGGTCCGCGTAGTTCATCACCGGCATCACCACGTCGATGTGGCCCGTCTCCAGCACGCGCAGGAAGCGCGGGGGCCGACAGTGGCCGGACATCCCGATGAACCGCACGGTGCCCTTCTCCTTCTGCTCGAGCAGGTAGGCGAGCACCCCGTCGCGGGCCAGCACCCGGTCGACGTTCTTGCCCCCGACGTGGTGGATGTGGCAGAGGTCCACGTAGTCGGTCTTGAGCAGTCGGAGGGAGGTGGCGAGGAGCTTCTCCGCCCGGGCCGCGTTGTCGGTCCACACCTTGGTGGCCAGGAACAGGCGGTCGCGGCGCCCGGGCACGAGCCGCCCCAGGGCCTCCTCGGCGTTGCCGTAGATGCGGGCCGTGTCGATGTAGGTCACGCCCCGGTCCATGGCGGTGCCGAAGATCTTCTCCGCCTCGTCGGTGTCCGGCGGCCCCTCGCCCACGGGCGCCGTGCCCAGCCCGAGGATGGTCACCTCGGCCTTGGTGCGGCCCAGCACCCGCTTGGGCAGCTCCTCGCCGGCCGGCTCGGCGGCCCAGCCGCGTCCGCTGAGCACCACCAGCCCGGTTCCCGCGGCGGTCCGCCGCAGGAAGTCGCGGCGGGCCATGCCGCCGCGTCGGCTTCCAGGACACCGCGCTGCGTCTCGTGGGATGGTCATGGGGGCTTCCTCGCTGACGTCTTTGTAGGCGGGACGTCCCTGTCCCGCGAAGAGAAGAACGCGGGGCGCAGAGGCCCCGCCTACAAAGACAGGGAGTCCCACCGCTTTGGAGCCTCGGGTCGCGGACCCGGGTTCGCTGCCGGCCGCGCTTCTCTCATGATACGGGCCATGGGGCGCTGGACGCAAGCGCTTGCGTCGCCGCGGGCCGCCTATTCGCCCAGCAGGCCGAACTCCGCGGCGGAGGCCCAGGGGGCGCCGTTGACCTCGGAGAGGGCGCGGAAGAGCACGTAGCGGCCGCGCACGGGCTCGAAGGTGACCTCCTGGGGGGTCTTGAGCTTCTTCAGCTCGGTCTTGACGGCGGGCGGGCCGAAGTCCTGGGGGTCGTCGCCGACGTAGAGCTCGCACTCCGCGATGGCCCCGTTCCACCCGCGGTCCTGGCGGGCCAGGTAGCGAAAGCCGGCGACCGTGTGCTGGCCGCCGAGGTCGATGACCAGCTCGTGGGGGTGCTGGGCGACGCCGCCCTGGAACTTGGTGTGCCAGTGGGTCAGGGGGTCGGCGTCGAAGGCGTACTTGGCCAGCTTGGCGTTGAAGCGCGATTCGCTGCTGGCCCGCACCAGCTTGTAGTCCTTGCGGGGGATGAGGCCCTTCTCGGGCAGGGCGTGGGCCTTGCCCTCGGGCTGGACGCGTGCCCGCGAGGTGCCCCACTTGGCGCGTTTGTCCTTGAGGTGCAGCTCGCGGTCCTGGAAGGTGCCGGGGCGTGCCGGCTCGTGGGCCTCCTGGGCGAAGCCCTTGAGCTTGGCCAGGAGGTCGGGATGCTGGTCGGCGAGGTCGTGGCTCTCCGCGATGTCCTGGCTCAGGTCGTAGAGTTCCCAGGCCTTCTTCCCCCGGGGCTGGACGGCCTTCCACTGCCCCATGCGCACGGCGGTGTGGCCGCCGTACTCCCAGTAGAGGTAGGGGTGCTGGGGCTGCTCGCGCCCCGCGGCGTCCTCGCCCAGGAGGGTGGGCACGATGGACATGCCGTCGATGTCCTCGGGGGGCTGGACGCCGGCCAGCTCGGCCACGGTGGGCATCACGTCGGGGAAGTACCACAGCAGGTCGCTCACTCGCCCGCCCGGGATCCTGCCCGGCCACCAGGCGAGCATGGGGATGCGCAGGCCGCCCTCGTAGAGGTTGCCCTTCTGCCCCCGGAAGGCCACCCCCGTCTCGGGGTCCACGTTGGGGCCGTGGAAGCCCCGGGGATGGTCCTGGGAGCGGAAGTAGTCGTGGCCCCCGTTGTCGCCGCAGAAGAAGACGATGGTGTCGCGCTCGAGGCCCAGCTCCTCGAGCAGGTCCAGCACCTGCCCCACGTTGCGGTCCACCATGTGGACCATGGCGGCGTAGACCTTCGGCCCCTCGGGCCACGGCTCGTCCTTGTAGAGGGCGTAGGAGGGGTCGTCGTCGGGGATGTCGAACATCCCGTGGGGCGGGGTGACGCACAGGTAGCAGAAGAAGGGGCGGTCGCGGTTCTCGCGGATGAACTTCAGCCCCTCTTCCATGATGACGTAGTGGGAGTAGGTCTCGCCCTCGCGGCCCCCCTCGTTGCCGGGCAGGGGCACCTCGTCGCTGTTGCGCACCAGGTAGGGCGGGTAGTAGCTGTGGGCGTGGACCTGGTCGTAGTAGCCGAAGAAGACGTCGAAGCCGTGCTTCTCGGGCACCCCGGTGGAGCCCCGGCCGCCGCAGCCCCACTTGCCGAACCCGCCGGTGGCGTAGCCCGCCTTCTTGAGCATGGACGCGACGGTCGGCTCCTCGGCCCGCAGCGGCGTGCCCCCCGGGTTGGTGCGCACGGAGGCGTGGCCCATGTGCTTGCCGGTCATCAGGGTGCAGCGCGTGGGGGCGCACACCGAGCAGCCGGCCAGGCCCTGGGTGAAGCGGATGCCCTCCCGGGCCAGGCGGTCGACGTGCGGCGTCTTCATATGCGGATGGCCCATGCACGACAGCTCGTAGTAGCCGAGCTCGTCGGACATGAAGTAGATGACGTTGGGCTTGCGCCGGCCCTGCTCCTGGGCCGGAAGACGGCGGGGGCAGGCGGCCAGGAGGCCCAGTCCGGTGGTCTTCATGAAATCCCGTCGCGTGGGTGCCATGGGCTGCTTCTCCTCAGGCGGGGGAGGCGCGACCTGTGCTCTGGGCTATTGTAGCGGCCCCGTCCGCCTCTCGCCACCGCCCGGGCCTCGCCGGGAATTGCGACTCCCGGGCGAGGCGCTTACAATGCACCGAAGCTTCGCCCGGCCCGCCCCCTGGAGGCCGGGATGCCGCCTCAACCCTGAAGAGCTTGGAGGATGCGATGCACCGCGCCGTCGCGCTGGCCGTGCCCGTGGCCGCCCTGCTGGCCGTCCCGCAGGCCGCGGGGCAGGAGGTGCCCCGCCGCAACGCCATCGTGGAGGCCGTGGAGCGGACGGCGCCGGGGGTGGTGAACATCAGCACGGAGCGGATCGTGACCCGTCGAGGCGATCCCTTCTTCGAGTTTCGCGACCCCTTCTTCGACGATTTCTTCCGCGAGTACTTCGACCGCTTCGGCGGGCCCCGCCGCTACCGCACCTCCAGCCTGGGCTCGGGCGTGGTGATCGACCCCGACGGCTACGTGGTGACCAACGAGCACGTGGTGCGCAAGGCCTCGGAGATCCGCCTCACCCTGGCCGACGGCACCCGCCACGAGGGCAAGCTGCTGTCCACCGACCCCGACAGCGACCTGGCGCTCATCAAGGTCGACGCCGACCAGCCCCTGCCCACCGTGCCCATGGGCCGTTCCGACGACCTGATGATCGGGGAGACCGTGATCGCCCTGGGCAACCCCTTCGGCCTGGAGAGCACCGTGACCACGGGCGTGGTGAGCGCCACCAACCGCTCGGTGATGCTCCGAGGCCAGGAAGCCTACGCGGGCCTCATCCAGACCGACGCGGCCATCAACCCGGGGAACAGCGGCGGTGCCCTGGTCAATATCCGCGGCGAGCTCATCGGCATCAACGTCGCCATCTACGCCCAGGCACAGGGCATCGGCTTCGCCATCCCCGTCGACCAGGTGCGAGAGGTCCTCGCCGGCCTGTTCAACTACCGCGTGGTCAACAAGACCTACCTGGGCATCAAGGCCCAGGCCATCAGCCCCGAGCTGGCCGAGAAGCATGGCCTCGCCCGCCGCCGGGGCGTGGTCATCACCGCGGTCGACGAGGGCAGCCCCGCTGCCCAGGGCGGGCTCCAGCCCGGCGACGTGGTCCTCCAGGTCGGCGACCACGAGGTCCACGATTCCCTCACCTTCCTCAAGCGGATGCTCGCCTTCGAGGCCGGCGAGCGGGTGGCCCTCACCGTCCTGCGGGGCGAGCAGCGGCGGCGGGTCGAGGTGGCCGTGGCCAAGGTGCCCAGGCCCTCGGGCCAGCAGCTGGCCCGCCAGAAGCTGGGCCTCGGCCTCCAGGCCATGACCGCCGAGCTGGCCCGGGCCTTCGGCCTGCGCCGCCCCGTGGGGCTGCTGGTCTCCGAGGTGGAGGAGGGCGGTCCGGGCGACCAGGCGGGCCTGCGGCGGGGCGACGTGGTGCTGCGCTTCGGCCCCTTCGCCATCAACAGCCTCGAGCGCCTGGCCATTCTGCTCGAGCAGACCGAGCCGGGGCGGTTCAGCCTGGTGATCGTGCGGGGTGGTCGGCTGTATCGCACGACCATCGCCACAAGATAGTGGGGCGGGCCGGCGCGGGGCGCCCCACATGGCGGATACGCCCCGTATGTGTCGACATGGCAAGGGCTTAGGGCGGGCGCGGGGCCGGGAGAGGAAGGCGGGGAGGGGGGAAACTTGCACAAGTTCCTTGACATTCAGTAAATACGGTGCTATACTTACGTGGTTCGGCATAGCTTCCGAGGTTGGGGACACCCGTCTGGGGCGGGTGGCTCGGGGGCTGCTGTTTGGCCGTTCGCGCCAGGCAGGCGAAGGGGCGGTGCTCATTGGCCGGGTTCATCGCGGAAAGCGTGTTGGCGGAGGTCAAGCGCTCTGCCGACATCGTGGACCTTGTGTCCCGATACGTCGAGTTGAAACGCTCGGGGCGCAACTTCAAGGCCCTCTGCCCCTTCCATACCGAGAAGACCCCCTCGTTCATCGTCAGCCCCGAGCGCCAGTTCTTCCACTGCTTCGGCTGTGGGAAGAAGGGCGACGTCTTCACCTTCGTGTGCGAGCACGAGCGGGTGGACTTCCCCGAGGCGGTGCGCATCGTGGCCGACGCCGTGGGGGTGAGCATCCCCGAGAAGCGGGGACGCGGCGGCGGCAGCAAGCAGCTCAAGAGCCGCCTCTACGAGCTCCATCGCCTCGCGACCGGCTACTACGCCGGGCTACTGGCCGACAGCCCGGCCGCCGAGCAGGCTCGTAGCTACCTGGCCTCGCGACACTTTGACAAGCAGACCCTCGAGGACTGGGGCGTGGGCTACGCGCCCGACTCCTGGGACGCCCTCTCGAAGGCGGCCCGCGCCAAGGGCTTCTCCCAGGAGGAGCTGGCGGCCAGCGGCCTGGTGGTGCCCCGCAAGGACGGCAAGGGCCACTACGACCGCTTCCGCCACCGCGTGGTCTTCCCCATCCGCGACGTGCGCGGGCGGGTGGTCGGCTTCGGGGCTCGCGCCCTGGCCGACGCGGAGGAGGTGAAGTACCTCAACTCGCCCGAGACGCCGCTGTTCAGCAAGAGCCGCTGCCTCTACGGCATCGACCGCGCCCGCGAGGCCATCATCGAGCGGCGGCGGGTGATTGTCGCGGAGGGCTACACCGACACCCTGATGTGCCACCAGGGCGGGGTGCCCTGGGCGGTGGCCACCCTGGGCACGGCGCTCACCCGCGAGCACGTGGGGCTGCTGCGGCGCTACGCCGACCAGGTGGTCCTGGTCTTCGACGCCGACGAGGCGGGCCGGAGGGCCGTGGACCGCAGCCTCGAGGTCTTCGCCGACGCCGACCTCGATGTGCGGGTGGCCGCCATGCCCGCGGGCAGCGACCCCTGCGACTTCCTCGTGGCCCACGGGCCCGAGGCCTTCGTCGAGCGCATCGACGCGGCCCGCGACCTCTTCGACGTGAAGCTCGACCTGGCCCGCCAGGCCCACGACCTGGAGACCGCCGCGGGCCAGGCGAAGGCCATCGACGAGGTGCTGCGCAGCGTCGCCCTGGTCTCCAACCCCGCCCGGGCCGACCTCCTGGTCCAGCGCGTGGCCCGGGCCATGGGCGTCGAGCTCGAGCCCGTGCGCCGCCGCCTGCGGGGCCTGCGGCGCGCCCGGCGGAGCACCACCGCGGCCCCCGCGGCGGAGCGCGAGCCGCCCCTCGACCCCGTGGAGCGGGGCATCCTGGAGGCCGTGCTCGCCCGCGGCGAGCTGGTGCCCAGCGTGCTCGATGCCGTGGGGCTGGACGACTTCCGGGACGCGCGAATTCGCAGCATCCTGGCCGCATGCATCGACTTATATGACAGGGAGGGCGAGATCGAGCATCACCAGCTGGCCGCCCGACTCCAGGACCCGCGGCTGGCCAGCCGCGTGGCCGAAATGGCCATGGGCGCCCCCGAGAGGGCCAACTGGGAACGCTGGCTCCAGGACTGCCTGGAGCGCCTGAAGGGCCGAAAGCAGCAAAGGGAACTGCACCAACTGAGAGAACGAGCGGCGCGCGACGCCCACAGCTACGACCCCGAGGCCCTGGCCGCCCTCACCGAGCTGCACCGCCGCCGCGCGGGACGGGCCGACGACGCCGCCGACACGCCGCTGTGAGCAAGGAGTTGATACCTGTGATGTCCACGATGGAGCAGACCATCAAGCTGCTCATCCAGCACGGCAAGGAGAAGGGCTTCGTCACCTACGAGGAGCTCAACGACCTGCTGCCCGAGGACACCATCGCGCCCGAGAAGATCGACAAGATCCTGATGACCCTCGACGAGATGGGCATCGACATCGTCGACGAGGCCGCGGCCCCCGACGCCGAGAAGGACGTCGAGGCCGAGGCCGAAGAGGACGAGGGGCCCACCGACCGCATCGACGACCCCGTGCGCATGTACCTCACCCAGATGGGCGAAATCCCCCTCCTCACCCGCGAGGAGGAGATCGCCCTGGCCAAGAAAATCGAGGTCACCCGCAAGCGCTACCGCAGCAAAGTCCTCGAATCCGACCTCTCCCTGCGCACCGCCATCAAGATCATCGAGGACGTCTACAGCGGCAAGCTGCCCTTCGACCGCACCCTCCGCCTCTCCTCCGCCCTCGACGTGGGCAAGGAGGAGATCATGCGCCTCATCCCCCTCAACCTCGCCACCCTGGGCAAGCTCCTCGAACGCAACCGCGAGGAATACCGCACCGCCACCCACCACGGCGTCTCCGCAGAGGAAAAGGCCCGGCTCCTCAAGCGCATCCGCTCCCGACGCCGCAAGGCCGTGGCCCTCATCGAGGAGCTGAGCCTCAACATCGACAAAATCCAGCCGATGATGAACGACCTCAAGCACATGTACCGCCGCATGGAGCGGTGCAACCGCGAAATCCAGCGCCTCAAGCAGGCCTCCGCAGAGGGCAACGGACGCCTCCGAGCCCTGGAGGACGACCTCGCCGCCGTCGAGGACGAATGCCTCGAGGACCGCGAGCAGCTCCGCCGCCGACTCGCCACCATCAACGCCCGCTTCATGGAATACGAGCAGGCCAAGCGAAAGCTCTCCGGCGGAAACCTCCGCCTCGTCGTCTCCATCGCCAAGAAATACCGAAACCGAGGCCTCTCCTTCCTCGACCTCATCCAGGAAGGCAACACCGGCCTGATGAAGGCCGTCGAAAAATACGAATACCGACGAGGCTACAAGTTCTCCACCTACGCCACCTGGTGGATCCGACAGGCCATCACCCGCTCCATCGCCGACCAGGCGCGCACCATCCGCATCCCCGTCCACATGATGGAGACCATGAGCAAGCTGCGCAACGTCACCAAGCGCCTCGTCCAGGACTACGGACGGGAGCCCACGGTCGACGAAATCGCCAGCGAGGCCGACATCTCCATCGAAGAGGCCCGCCGCGTCCTCAAAATCTCCAAGCACCCGATCTCCCTCGACCGGCCCATCGGAGAGAGCGAGGACAGCTACTTCGGCGACTTCATCGAGGACGAAACCGCCGAAAACCCCGTCACCGCCGCCACCCACGAAATGCTCAAGGACAAGATTCGCCAGGTCCTCGACACCCTCACCTACCGCGAGCGGGAGATCATCAAGCTCCGCTACGGAATCGGCGACGGATACACCTACACCCTCGAAGAGGTCGGCCGCCGATTCCGAGTCACAAGAGAACGCGTCCGTCAAATCGAAGCCAAGGCCATCCGAAAGCTCCAGCACCCCATCCGGAGCCGAAAGCTGGAGGGCTTCATGGAGGACTTCACCAAGTAAGGCAGGAACCGCATGCCCCAAGGACAGCTCATGGAGCCCCTCCTCGAGCTCCATCGCGTGGACCTGGACATCGAGAAACTCCAGTCCCAGAAAGAGCTTCTCCCCGCCTCACTGCGACGCATCAAGACCCGCCTCGAACGCCACCGACAGTCCATCGACGAAAAAAGGCAACGCATCAAGACCCTCCGCGCCGACACCCACGCCAAAGAAGTCCTCCTGAAAAGCACCGAAGACGAAACCAAGAAGCTCCAGAGCCAGATGAACCGGGCCAAGACCAACAAGGAGTTCGCCACCTTCCAGCACGAGATCGCCACCAAGCAGGCCGACGCCTCCCGCATCGAGGACGAAGTCCTCGCCGCCATGGCCGACATCGAGGACACCGAGGCCGAAATCGAGGAACTCGAGCAGGCCGCCGCACGCATCCAGCGCGAACACGACCAGGAAGCCCGCGACATCGACAACGAACTCGCCTCCCTCGACCAGCGGATCGAGGAGCTGCGGGCCAGCCGCCAGAAGCTCGCCGCACAGGTCGAGCCCGAGCTGCTCGAGGAATACGAGCGCATCGCCGCCAAGAAAGGCGCCTCCGCCCTCGCCCAGGTCGTCGGCAACACCTGCCAGGGCTGCTTCATGCAGCTCCCCCCCCAGCTCAGCCAGACCCTCAAGGCCGGCCGCGAAGCCGTCCACTGCCCCAACTGCTCCCGTCTCCTCTACCTGTCCTGAGCCCCGCGCCG
>JBKHIY010000133.1:0-10805 GCA_046538415.1 Candidatus Brocadiia bacterium
GAGCTGCGCGACGCGAAACGTTGACATCCCGCGCCGGGGATGCTATAATCCCTGTCGCACTGGGGGATTAGCTCAGCTGGGAGAGCGACAGGCTGGCAGTCTGTAGGTCAGGGGTTCGAATCCCCTATCCTCCACCATCTGCCGAATCTGGCCCCGCAGGTCCCCGAGAGGGGGGGACTTGCGGGGTCGTTGCTTTGGCGCGGCTCCGTGTGGTATCCTCCCGTGGCCAGAGGAGATGTCCGGGAGGGGGCCGGCCTCGCCGGGGGAAAGGAGCGGGCCATGGGGCGCAAGGTGCTGGGGATGCACGCGGCGCGGCGCTGGCTGGTCCTGCTGGCCACGTCGGTGGTGGGGGCCAGGATGGCGATGGGAGCGGAGACGCTGTATAACGGCATCGAGCTGGCGGAACCGTGGCCCCCGCGGGTCCGGGGATTGAGCCGGGAGCCCATGGCGGTGCCCTACCTGGCGCATCCTCCCGCGGTGGTGCCCATCGACGTGGGGCGGCAGCTGTTCGTGGACGACTTCCTGGTCGCGGAGACCAGCCTGGAGCGGTCGTTCCACCGCCCGCGGATGTGCGAGCGGAATCCCGTGCTCAGGCCGCAGCGGGCGTGGGAGCACAAGAGTCGGGGCTGGTTCGCGGCGCCGTTCAGCGGTGGCGTGTGGTACGACCCCGCGGACCGTCGGTTCAAGGCCTGGTACTGCGGCGGCTACCTGGCCTCGCTGTGCTACGCGACGAGCGAGGACGGCATCCACTGGGAGAAGCCGGCGCTGGACGTCCAGCCGGGCACGAACGTGGTCCTGGAGCCGGGGCCGCCGGGCGCCGACCGCCGCCGCGACACCACCACCGTGTGGCTCGACCACGACGCCGAGGAGCCCGGCGAGCGGTTCAAGTACTTCGCCACGGAAGCGGGCAAGGGCTGGGCACTCGTCTGCCGTGCGAGCGGCGACGGCGTCCACTGGTCCCAGCCCCGGGCCTCCCAGCGTATCCACGGGGACCGCACGACGGTCTTCTACAATCCGTTTCGCAAGGTGTGGGTCGTCAGCCAGCGGATCGGCATCCGCGGCGTGGGCCGGGCACGGGGCTACGTCGAGGACCCTGACCCCCGGCAGGCCGTGCTCAAGGCGCCCCGCGGACGGTACGACCGGCCCGTCGAGAACGCCACGCCGTGGGTCTGCGCCGACAGGCTGGACCCGCATCACACCGACCCCAGGCATGGGGAGATCGAGCCCCAGCTCTACAACCTCGACGCCACCCCCTACGAGAGCCTGATGCTGGGCCTCTTCTGCATCTGGCAGGGGCCGAGCAACCGCCACTGCGGCCAGAACGGGCTCCAGAAGCGCAACGACATCCTCCTGGGCTTCAGCCGCGACGGCTTCCACTGGCACCGTCCGAGCCGCCAGCGCTTCATCGCCTGCACCTGGGAGGAGGACAGCTGGCGATTCGGCAACGTCCAGTCGGTCGGCGGCGGCTGCCTCGTGGTGGGCGACCAGCTCTACTTCTATTTCTCGGGCCGGGCCAAGCCCCGAGGCCAGTGGGACGCCGATGCCGCCACCGGCCTGGCCATCCTCCGTCGCGACGGCTTCGCCTCGATGGACGCCGGGGCGAAGGGCGGGACGCTCACCACTCGCCCCGTGAGGTTCCGGGGCAAGCACCTGTTCGTCAACGTCGACTGTCCCCGGGGCGAGTTGCGGGTCGAGGTGCTCGATGCGGACCGCCGCCCGCTCGAGCCGTTCACGGCCGAGGCCTGCCGTCCCGTGGCGTGCGACGAGACGCGGGCCGCCGTGACGTGGGCCGGCGCCGACGACCTCTCCGCCGTGGCGGACAAGGTGGTTCGCTTCCGGTTCCACCTCAGGGACGGCCGGCTGTACGCCTTCTGGGTAAGTCCGCAGAGGTCTGGTGCGAGCCACGGCTACGTCGCCGCCGGCGGGCCTGGCTTCGCCGGCCCGACCGACACGGTGGGCGACGGCTCGGCGGGGGACGAGGGGAGAGGAGCGCGTTGAACGCGGAGGTCTCCCGGCGAGGCTTCATGGCAGGCGCGGCCGCGGGGCTCGCGGTCGGTGCCCTGGCGAACACGCCACAGGATACCAGGGAAGAGGCGATGGCGAAGACGGTGCGCGAGCCGGAGCGAGAGGTGCCGGTCCTGGGGGAGTGGGACGTCGCCGTGTGCGGGGGCGGTCCGGCGGGCTGCGCGGCGGCCATCGCCGCGGCCCGCCACGGGGCGCGCACGCTGCTCGTCGAGCAGCTCGGGTTCCTGGGCGGCACGACGGTCATGTCGCTGGTGGTGCCCATCCTGAGCACGAACGGGGTGGACTTCCAGGGGGTATGGCACGAGTGGATTCGGGCACTGCGCCGGCGGAACGGCGTATCGCCCCTCACGCGCGGCCATCCCGTGGGCGCCCACTGGCTCGTCGGCTCGGTGGACCCCGAGCTGGTGAAGTACGCCTGGGACGAGCTGCTCGGCGACGCGGGCGCCGGGCTGCTCCACTACGCCCTGGTGGCGGGAGCCGTCGTGGAGGCCGGCCGCATCCGAGGCGTGCTGGTGGAGACGAAGGCCGGACGCCGGGCCATCCTCGCCCGGCGAGTCGTCGACTGCACGGGCGACGGGGCCGTGTGCGCCCAGGCCGGCGTGCCGTGGGAGCAAGGCATCGACGGCCAGAAGTGGGCCATGGGCGTGGGCTTCATGTGGCGGATGGGCAACGTCCCCGCGGTCGCCGAAGCGACCCCCGGCCAGGGCGTCCGGGGCTTCGGGCGCACCGTGGGCCGGCGTCCCGAGTGCCTGGGCGGCATGGTGCGGCTGCTCCGCGTGGACCCCCTCGACCCCTGGCACCTCACGCGGGCGGCGCAGGAGGGCCGGGCGGAGGTGTGGCGACGCCTGGCGGCGGCGAGGGAGCGCCCCGGCCTCGAGGACGCCTACCTGGTCGACACGGCCCTCTACCCCGGCGTCCGTCAGTCGCGCCGTATCCACGGCCTCGCCACGGCCACGGGAGCGGACGCCATGGAGTTCCGCAAGTACCCCGACGGCGTCGCCAGGGCATCGTGGGAGGTCGACATCCACTCCCCCACCCATCCCCGGGCCAAGGGCGTGGCCTACGACGACCCGGCCTACCGCCCCCGCATCGAGGCGGCGAAGCGCGGCGACTACTTCGACGTCCGATACGGCTGCCTGGTCGCTCAAGCCGTCGACAACCTGCTCGTGGCCGGCCGCTGCCTCTCCGCCGAGCACGAAGCCCAGGCCAGCCTCCGCATCCAGCAGACCTGCGTGGCGACGGGCCAGGCCGCGGGCACCGCCGCCGCACTCAGCCTCCAGGCCCGTACCACCCCCAGGGAGCTCGACCCCGCCGCGCTCGTGGCGCGGCTCGAGGAGGACCGCGGGAGCGTCGAGCCGGCGTTCGACCTGCTCCGAGACCTGCCCATCGTGGACCCAGGGCGCTAGCTTCGCGCCCCGCCCGGGCGGGGCGCCGAGCGCCTGGGCCGCAGGGGCTCGCGCCCCTTCACTTACGTCGATCTGGGGCTCGAAGAGCCCGGACGCCCGATCGTAAGCGATTCGTATGTATACCCTTATAAGTCTGGAAAATCCGACGCGCTGAGAGGCCGTCCTAGCGACGCTAGCGGCCCGGCGCGACCCAGGAGACCTGGCGCGCAAATTTGCCCATAGTGGCTCTGAGAGCCACGGAGAGCGACGCAGCGGTGCGGGTGGCTCGCCGCCCGCGGCGGTCCTCAGGCGGGGGGGCGGTCCCTCGCAGCGCCCATCGTGGCCGCGGCGAGGCCATGCTGCGGCGCATCCGGAGCTTGATATCCCGGGCCCCGCCCCGCATGTATCGGCCCGCGCGGCCGGTGGCGAGGAAGGGCTTCCCGCCGGACCTCCCCGGCGTCGTATCGCGGACCATTGTCTCGCCAGACTTCCTGTAGGGCGGGGCAGGAGCGAAGCAGAAGTCGACGCCGGGGGCCTGGCGGCGCAGGCCGGTTCCTTGCGCCATCGCCCACCGCGCTGCGGAGGCGGCGATCCCGGTTCGGAGGACCGACTCCAAATGGTGTCCCACGCAACGGCTCTGGCGCGGGCGACGGTGCTGCTGGCCGTCCTGGCCGCTCCGGCCGCTGGCGACGAGGGGGGTGAACGCCGCACGCTGGTCTTCTGGAATCTCTTCACCCAGGGCACCCGCCACGAGGTGATGACGGAGCTGGTGCGGCGCTTCAACCGGCGGCAGAGCGAGTACCGCGTCGACCAGGTGGACATCCCCTACGCGCAGGTCCACGCGATGATGCTGCGGGCCATCGCGGGTCGCGTGCCGCCCGACGTCGCGGTGTTCGACCGCTTCCGGGTGGCCAGCTACGCGGCCCGCGGGGCGTTCATGGCCCTCGACGACCTGGCCCGCCGCGACGGGGTGCGGGGCGAGGACTTCTTCGACGCGCCGTGGGGCGAGTGCTTCTACGACGGCCAGATGTTCGCCGTGCCCTACGACACCGACGTCCGGGTCCTCTACTACAACAAGGCGCTGTTCCGCGAGGCGGGCCTCGACCCGCAGCGCCCGCCGCAGACCTGGGCCGAGCTGCGCGACTACTCGCGCCAGCTCACCCGCCGACGGCCCGACGGGCGCATCGAGCAGGTCGGCTACGTGCCCATCTGGGGCAACATCGGGGCCCTCTACCTCTACGGCTGGCAGAAGGGCGGGCGCTTCCTCTCGGCCGACGGCCGCACCGCGACGCTCAACCATCCCAGGAACGTGGAGGCCCTCGCCTGGGTGCGCGACTTCGTGCGCGAGTACGGGCTCCAGGACTTGATGGGGCTCTACGCCGACTATGGCGGCCAGGCCCAGAATCCGTTCATCACGGGCAAGATCGCCATGGTCGTCTGGGACGTGGGGGCGGTGGACACCATTCGCCGCTACGGCAAGGGCCTGGATTGGGGCGCCGCGGCCTGCCCCTACCCCGAGGACGGCGTGCCGGCCACGTGGTCGGGCGGGTTCGCCCTCGTCATCCCGCGGGGCACGGAGCACGTGGAGGGAGCCTGGGCGTTTTGCAGGCACGTCCTGTCCGACGAATCGCAGCGCACCATGGCCACCACCAGCGACAAGCTGCCCGCCCGCCGCTCGGCCGCCGACGACCCCTTCTTCCAGGCCAGCGCCTTCTGGCGCACGGCCATCGAGCAAATGGAAGTGTCGCGCTACCGCCCGGTGACGCCCGCGGGGCACGCCATCGGGGTCGAGCTGGGGGTGGCGGTCGACCAGGTGGTCCACGGCAAGCTCTCGCCGCAGGAGGCGCTGGACGCGGCCAACCGCGAGGTCCAGAAGGTGATCGACCGCTTCTACCAGGAGTCCGACGCGCCCCGGGTGGACTGGTCGGTGGTGGTGGCGGCGCTCGGCGGGGCGCTGCTGGTGCTGATCGGCGTGCGGGGGTGGTTCTCGTACCGTCGCGTGCGGGCCCTGAGCCTCCATCGTCGCCAGGCCCTGGCCGGGTATCTGTTCGCGGCGCCCGCCATCCTCGGCCTGGCCCTGTTCACCCTGGGCCCCATCCTCGCTTCGGCGGTCTACAGCACGACTCGCTACGAGGTCGTCTCGCCGGCCACGTGGGCCGGGGTGGAGAACTACCGCCACCTGTTCGCCGAGGACCGCTACTTCCTGAAGGCCCTGTGGAATACCTTCTACTACGCGGGGATCTCGGTGCCCGTGAACACCGCCCTGGCTCTGGGCCTGGCGCTGCTGCTCAACCGCCCCATCCGCGGCCGCCCGTTCTACCGCACGTTCTTCTACTTGCCCACGGTGATGCCCATGGTGGCGGGGAGCCTGCTGTGGATGTGGCTGTTCCACGGCGACTACGGGCTGATCAACGTGACCCTCGACGGGCTGGGCCTGCCGCGGGTGCCGTGGCTGACCAGCGAGCACTGGTCGAAGCCGGCGCTGATCCTGATGGGCACGTGGGGCGTCGGGGGCGGGATGATCATCTTCCTGGCCGCGCTCCAGGGCGTGCCCCGCACGCTCTACGAGGCGGCGGAGATCGACGGGGCGGGGGCGTGGGTACAGTTCCGCCACGTGACCGTGCCCATGATCTCGCCGGCCATGTTCTTCATGGTCGTGATGGGCATCATCCACGCCCTCCAGGTGTTCACCCAGGCCTACCTGATGACCAACGGCGGGCCGGTCAATTCCACGCTCTTCTACGTCCTCTACCTGTACCGCGAGGCGTTCGAGAACCTCCACATGGGCTACGCTTCGGCCATGGCGTGGGTGCTGTTCCTGGTGATCCTGGTCATTACCGGCGTGCAGTTCGTCCTGGCGAAGCGTTGGGTCTACTACGAGGGGCTGCGACGATGATGCGCACCCGCAAGGCCCGCCGCCGTGTGGGCAACCTGGCGACCCACACCGTGCTGGTGGGCCTGCTCGCCGTCTTCCTCGGCCCCTTCTTCTGGCTGGTGAGCACCTCGTTCAAGAGCGACGAGGCGATGTTCCGCATGCCTCCCCAGTGGGTGCCCAGCCCGGTGGTGCTGGAGCACTACCAGCGGGCGTTCACCGAGTTTCCCATGCTCCGCTACCTGGGCAACACGATGGTCATCGTGGTGTGCTCGACGCTGGGGACGCTGGTGAGCTGCTCGATGGCGGCCTACGCCTTCAGCCGGCTGCGGTGGCCGGATCGGGGCTTGTTCTTCGGCCTTCTGCTGGCCACCATGATGTTGCCCGCCCAGGTGACCATGGTCCCGGTGTACATCCTGTTCAGCAAGCTGGGCTGGGTGGACACGTTTCTGCCGCTGATCGTGCCTGCTTTTTTCGCCAACGCGTTTTTCGTGTTCCTGCTTCGGCAGTTCTTTCTCACCATTCCCGAGGAGCTTCTGGAGGCGGCTCGGCTGGACGGGGCGAGCGAATGGCGGGTGTTCTGGCAGATCGTCCTCCCCCTGTCCAAGCCGGCCCTGCTCACCGTGCTTATCTTCGCGTCTCTGCGGGCGTGGAACGACTTCATGGGCCCGCTGATCTACCTGTCCAGCGAGCACAACCGCACGCTGGCCCTGGGGCTGGCTCACCTGCGGGGGGTGCAGGGCACGGAGTGGGGCCTGCTGATGGCCGCGGCGATGCTGATGGTGCTGCCCGCACTGGTGCTCTTCTTCGTCGCCCAGCGCTTCTTCATCGAGGGCATCACCCTGACCGGCACGAAGATGTGACGGGGCCCGCCAAGCGTTCGCGACGGGGAACGCCCGGGCGCTACCGCGGGCCGCCGAAGCAGCGCACGGTGCCATCCTGCGCGGACAGGAAGAGCCGTCCGTAGGCGGCGATGAGGCCGTCGAAGACGGGCTCCGCGTCGAGCGGGTACGCCGCCTCCTCGGCGCCGTCGGTGGCGGAGCGGACCCACAGGAACGCGGGTCGAGGGTCGGGCTGGTCGGGGTCGAGCGGCCGGCCGGTCCTCTCGTGGACGGCCACGGCGTCGCGCCAGCCGGCCAGGAAGAGCCGGTCGCCGGCCAGGACCATGGCCCTCGGCTGGATGGGCTCGTGCGTGGACCAGCGGCCGGCCGGGGCCGCCTCGCCGGCTTCGCCCCGCCGCTCTTGACGGTCCGCCGCGTTGCTCGTGGCGGCGATCTTGACGCCCACGGGAAACTGGCTGGCCCTGTACCTGGAGTATTTCTGGTGCAGATGGCCGTCGTGGTCCTCGGGCCACATCGCCCGCGTGTGCTTCAGCCAGGTGTACGGGTTCATCACGCCGTAGGCGAGGTCGGCGTCGAAGACGATGAGCTTGGCCTGCGAGACGGCCGGCGCCCGCCCTCGGCCCAGTCGCCAGGGCTGGCGATGGAACCAACGGTCCTCCAGCAGGCCCGTCGAGGCGCATAGCGTTCGCAGCCGCGAGCGGCCCCGGGGCTTGAGCTTCTTGTCGAAATGGTGGTGGCGCATGGCGATTACCGAGCCGTCGGAGACCAGCACGTCGGGCAGCGCGCCGTGCCCCGGCGGGCCGGAACGGCCCAGGGGGCCGGGCTTCGTGGAGATGATCGCCTCGTAGAGCTTCCTGCCCGAGCGCACGTCGAGCCCGAGGAGGCGAATACCCCCGTCCAGATAGGACGACCGTCCCGCCGCGAAGTAGGCCACCCCGTCCAGCACCAGCACGCTGCCGCTGATCGGCCACACCGACTCCAGCCGGCTGTCGGCCACCACCCGTCGGTCCCCCGGCGCCCCGCGGAACCGCCAGGCCAGCGCACCGTCGGAGGCCCGCAGGCAGTACACCCAGCCATCGCGGCAGCCGAACACGCACAGCTCCTCGTAGAGGGTCGGCGGGGAATCCACCCTGCCGCCCGCGGCGAACTGCCAGAGGGGCCGGCCCGTGTCCGCGTCCACGCAGTGCACGGTGTGCGAGTCGTTCGAGCAGGCCCACAGCCGTCCCGCGGCGGCCACGGGCGCGGTCAGGCTCTCGCCCAGCTCGGCCTGCCACAGCTCCTTCAGCTCCGCAGGCACCGCCGTCCTCGTCGAGCCGCTGCGGCTGATGTTGCCCCGGTAGGTGGGCCACTCGTGGGGGTCCGCGGGGTAGAGGGGCGGGTGCCAGGCGAGGGATTGCTGGCGGGCGGCTGCCGGCTCCCGGGTCCCGGCTTGCAGGGGCTCGTCCTGGGGCCTGCGTTGGGCGGCCTCGGCGAAGGCGGGGCCTCGCTCGAGTGAGGGCCTGGCGCGGTCCGCCGCGCCGTCGAGCGAGCTGGCCGCGGCGAGGGCGAGGAAGCCATTGACCTTGATGTGGTTGAAGCACCGGCAGGGGTCTGGGGGGACGTAGGTGAGGCCATTGGCGGGCATCACCCCGTACTGGCACAGGCCGCGGACCCACCAGTTGTTCACGTGGCCGTCGCCGCGGAGGTCGATGTATTCCAGGCCGCGTCGTCCGCAGATGAGGTAGCGGAGGGTCGCCTTGTTGCGGTAGCATCGGGCGTGGTGGCCTCCTGGGAGGAGGCGGGCCCGGGGCAGAGCGTTCCTGATTTCGCCGGTGCGGAGGTCGATGCCCCAGATTTCCTCGCCGCCGTCGCCGAGGAAGTTCTTCCTGGGGATGGGGATGCCTGTCCGGATCCTGCCGTCCCTGCCCCGGCGGCTGCCTCTCCAGATGGCCGCGGTGGTGGGGACCGTCCAGGCGAGGCCGTCGATGGCGAACAGGTCGCCCGGTGAGGCGAAGCCGATGGCGCCCCCGTGCTCCCAGAGCTTCCGCCCATCGGCCGTGGCGAAGGCGTGCAGCCGGTTCCAGGCCATGCACATCACCACGTCGTCGCAAGCCACCACGGTGGGAGCGTAGCTGCGGAGGAACAGCCCCTGGGTGGGGAAGGGCGCCGTCCACAGCTCCCGGCCGTCGTCGAGGCGGAGGCAGTGGAGCCGCTCGGAGTCGAGGAAGAAGACCTTGTCGGCGCAGGCGGCCAGCGACAGAGGGGCGAGGTAGGCCAGGTTCTCGCCGGTCTTCTTCCACAGGATCTGTCCCGTGCTCGCCCGGGTAGCGACGATGGCCTTCCCCGCCGCGGGCCTCCTGTCGACGCTGAGCTGCCAGTAGCCGTAGACCTTTGGGGCCTCGTCGTTGAGGAGGGCCGGATCGCCGACGACGGTGAGCAGGATGTCCCGGTGATGGAGGATCTCCTCCGTTCCCTCCGAGCCGCGGAAGACGCGGAGCGTCTCGCCGCTCGCCGCGTCCAGCTCGCACACCGGGGCGTCGAGGCCGAGGGTGACATACACGCGGTCGTCGACCGAGACGAGCCTGCGGGGCAACTGCACGGGCCCTGTGCGGAAGTACCACAAGTGGGTCACCCAGGTGGGGATAGGGCGCTTCCAGAGCAGCACGCCGTTGAAGGCGTCGCGGGCCACGAGCCGCCATTTCGGGGGACGATGGACCAGCGACGTGTGGCCCTCGTCGAAGATGTAGAAGAGCCGTCCGCCGCTGGACGTCATGGCGCTCATGCTGGCCAGGGCATCGTGGTCGCGGGTGTGCTTGGGGCCGGCGGTCCACCGCAGGCCACTGGGCGGGCCGACCCGGCGGTCCCTCGCCACCGCGTTGCCCGAGGCATCGTGGAGGAAGTGGGTCCATTCGTCGATGTCCGCGGGCCAGGGCTTGACCGTCTTCCGGCCGCCGATCATCGCGACGCCGCGCGGGGCCAGGGCGCGCATCACCTCCCCCATGGGCACGCCCCCGAGGTCTTCCGCGACGACGAGATCGACCAGCTCGTCCACGTACGGCAGGTGCTCGCCGTCGAACGTATCGGCCGACACGCGGCCGTAGAGGCCCCGCGAAGCGATGTGCCGCCGCGCCGCGAGGACCCGGCCGGGGTCCGTATCGAGTCCGTGGACCAGGTAGCGCTCCTCGGCGCCCAGGGCAGCGGTCAGGCGCCCGTCGCCGCAGCCCAGGTGCACCACCAGCCCGCCCCGGACGCCGGAGGCGTGGAGCAGCTGCTCGACCTCCGCGCCCAGCGCGGCGGTGCTGTGGGCCACGGCCAGGGCGAGCGACAGCCCGGGAAAGCACTGCAACAGCGTGCGGAAGAAAGAGCGGGTCATGGGATTGGCATTCCTCGTCGGCGCCCGGCTGCCCGTGTCGCTGCGGCATCCACCAGGGCGCGGCCCTCTGGGCCGCGAGTGGCCGCCTCGTCGTCGAGCGCGAAGAGCGCCACGAGCCACCTCCCCCTGGCGTCGCCGGCGGTCGTGCCCCTGGCCGTCTCGGCGACGGCGAGCAGGCATACGAGGACCATAGCAGCCGCCGCTCATCCCGTCAAGAAGCGTCCCTTGCACACACCAGCCGGCCGGGCTGGCTTCCGCTCGGCTTGACCGCGGATGGCGCCGACGTTACCATACGGCGCAAGGCGCAACGGCTATGAATACTGGGACCC
>JBKHIY010000134.1:0-10751 GCA_046538415.1 Candidatus Brocadiia bacterium
ATAAACTAGCCGCCGCCCACCTCCGGGGGGATCACCATCTACCTGCGCTTCCCGGGGGCGGCACTCGCGGCGGCGACTTGACACCGCTGGCCCCTCGGCGTAGCCTCTTCGTCGAGATGCTTCGCGCCGCCGCCATTTTCGCGCTGCTCGCCGCGGGGGCCGCTCCCGCGCCGCCCGACCAGCCGCCTTCCGGCCCCGGCGGGGCGGACTACGCCCACGAGGCCGTGGCCCGCCGCGCCTACGGGACGGGTGCGGGGCAGTACTGGCTGTTCGAGCCCGCGGAGCCGACGCCGGCGAGCGCCCCGGTGGTGGTCTTCGTCCACGGCTGGATGGGCATCCCGCCGGCCATTTACATGGGCTGGATCCGCCACATCGTGCGCCGGGGACGCATCGTCGTCTACCCTCGCTACCAGGAAGGGGCCCTGACCCGTCCGTGGACCTTCACGCCCAACGCCTTGGGCGCGGTGAAGCAGGCGCTGGCGAAGTTGGAGGAGCCGGGGCACGTGCGGCCCGAGCGCGGGCATTTTGCCCTGGTGGGCCATTCGGCGGGCGGGGCCATCGCGGCCGACCTGGCCGCCCTGGCCGCCGAGGAGGGCCTGCCCAAGCCGCGGGCCCTGATGGTCGTCCAGCCGGGGCGGGGCGTGGGCCGGGCGCGCACGCCGTTCTTCCCCGCCGCCGACTACACCAAGATCCCCGGAGACACGCTGCTGCTCGTGGTGGTGGGCGAGGACGACCGCCTGGTGGGGGAGCGGGCGGCCAAGGACCTGTTCCGCCAGGTGAGCCACATCCCCCCGGAGCGCAAGGACTACGTGCTGGTTCGCAGCGACGACCACGGCGAGCCGCCGCTGGTGGCCGACCACTTGAGCCCCTGCTCGCCGCTGCGGCCCCACCCCGTGTTCCCCGGGCGGCGGATCGACGCTCTCGACTACTACGCCTACTGGAAGCTTTTCGACGCCCTCACCGATTACGCCTTCGCCGGCACCCACGGCGAGGTGGCCCTCGGCGATACCCCGCGGCAGCGCTACATGGGACGCTGGTCCGACGGCGCTCCCGTGGCCGAGCTGCGGGTCACCGACGCCCCCTGACCCCGCAAGGAGCCTCCGCAATGGCCGAGCCCGCGTGGAAGCTGCGAGCCCTGGACCTCGAGCGGGTGAGCATTCGCGACCGCTTCTGGGCACCCCGCCTGGAGACCAACCGCAAGAAGACCCTGCCCCACCAGTTCCAGAAGCTGCGCGAGACGGGCCGCCTGGCGGCCTACGACCTGGATTGGAAGCCCGGCCAGCCCCGCCCGCCCCATCACTTCTGGGATTCCGACGTGGCCAAGTGGCTGGAGGCCGCCAGCGCCGTCCTCGCCGTGCACCGCAGCCCCAGGCTGGGGCGGATGGTCGACGAGGCCATCGACCGCCTGCTCGCCATCCAGCAGCCCGACGGATACCTCAACGTCCACTTCACCGCCGTCGAGCCCGAGAAGCGGTGGACGAACCTCCGCGAC
The DNA here is from genome assembly GCA_046538415.1 of Candidatus Brocadiia bacterium. Classification (GTDB taxonomy): domain Bacteria; phylum Planctomycetota; class PUPC01; order DSUN01; family DSUN01; genus JBKHIY01. The sequence continues at coordinate 1,493 of JBKHIY010000134.1, forward strand.
GCCCACGAACTCTACTGCGCCGGCCACTTCATGGAGGCCGCCGTGGCCCACCATCGGGCCACCGGCGAACGCAGGTTCCTCGACGCCATGTGCCGTTGCGCCGACCACATCGCCGCCCGCTTCGGCCCAGGCCGCCGCCCCGGCTACCCGGGCCACGAGGAGATCGAGCTCGCCCTGGTCGAGCTCTACCGGGCCACGGCAAACCCCCGCTACCTGAGGCTGGCCAAGGCCTTCCTCGACCGCCGGGGCACTCGCCCCCACTACTTCGACAGGGAGGCCAAGGCCCGGGGCGACGATCCCGCCCGCTACTGGCCCGGCAGCTACGCCTACTGCCAGGCCCACGTCCCCGTGCGCGAGCAGGACGAGGCGGTGGGCCATTCCGTGCGGGCCATGTACCTCTACAGCGGGATGGCCGACGTGGCCGCGGAGACCGGCGACCAGAGCCTCCTGGACGCCTGCCGCCGCCTGTGGGCCAGCGCCACGGAGCGCAAGATGTACCTCACCGGCGGCGTGGGCTCCGCCCGCCACGGCGAACGCTTCACCGCGGACTACGATCTGCCCAACGAGACGGCCTACGCCGAGACCTGTGCCGCCATCGGCCTGGTCTTCTTCGCCCATCGCATGCTCCACATCGAGGCCCACGCCGCCTACGCCGACGTCATGGAGCGGGCCCTCTACAACGGCGTGCTGGCCGGCGTGGGGCTGGGCGGCAAGAGCTTCTTCTACGTCAACCCCCTGGCCTCGGCCGGCGGCCACCACCGCCAGCCCTGGTTTGGCTGCGCCTGCTGTCCCCCCAACCTGGCCCGCCTGCTGGCCTCCCTGGGGCGCTACATCTACTCCGCAAGCGACCGCGCGCTCTACGTCCACCTCTACGTCGCCGGCCAGGCCACCGCCCACGTGGCCGGCCAGGAGGTGGGCCTCGCCGTGGAGACCGACTATCCCTGGGACGGCGACGTGGCCTGCACCGTGGGGGTCCAGCGATCGGCCACCTTCAGCCTCAAGCTCCGCATCCCCGGCTGGTGCCCGGGGCACGCCATCGCGGTGAACGGCAAGCGCGTCGAGGCCCGCGTGGTCAAGGGCTACGCCACGCTCCGCCGCGAGTGGCACGACGGCGACCGGGTGGAGTTGTGCCTCGATATGCCCGTCCAGCGCGTCGTCGCCCATCCCCAGGTGGCCGCCGCCGCGGGGCGGGTGGCCCTCCAGCGCGGCCCCCTGGTCTTCTGCCTCGAGCAGTGCGACCACAAGGCCCCCGTCCGCGCCGTGATGCTGCCCGACAAGGCCCGTCTGGCGGACCGCTTCGCCCGCGACCTGCTGGGCGGCGCGGTGGTTGTCGAGGCCACCGCCATCGCCCCCGCGAAGGCAGGCTGGAACCGACGCCTCTACCGACCCCTGGAAGAGACCCGCACCCGCTCGGCCCGCCTCCGCGCGGTGCCCTACTGCCTCTGGGACAACCGCGCCGCGGGGGCCATGACCGTGTGGATGCCCCGGGCATGAGCCCGCCCCACGCCGACGACGAAAGGAGACGCCAGATGCGACTCGCTGCCCGCGCCGCAGCATGGACCCTCCTGGCCGCCCTGGCCGGCTGCTCCGCTCTGGGCCTCCAGCCCAGGCCACCTATCGAGTGGACCCGGCTGCCCGACCTTCGGGTGCCCCTGGGCGGCCAGTTCGCGGGGGTCAGCGGCGGAGCCTTGGTGGTGGCCGGCGGAGCCCACTTCCCCGTCCCCATGTTCGAGGGGGGGAAGAAACAGTGGGTGGACACCGTCTACGCCCTGGAGCCCGGCGCCGCGCTGTGGCAGGAGGTGGGCTCGCTGGAAGGCCCCCTGGCCTACGGCGCCAGCGTCACCACCGCCGACGGCATCCTGCTCATCGGCGGGTGCAACGCCGAGCGCTGCCTCGACCGCGTGGTGCGCCTCCGCTACGCCGGCGGCCAGGTGGAGCAGACCGCCCTGCCCAATCTCCCCAAGCCCTGCGCCTACACCAGCGCCGCCAGGATGGGCAGCACCGTCTACGTGGCCGGAGGCCAGGACCTCCCCCGGCCAGTCGCCGCGCTGAAGAACTTCTGGGCACTCGACCTCGACCAGCCCGAGCCCCAGTGGCAGGAGCTCGAGCCCTGGCCCGGCCCGGGCCGCGTGCTCCCCGTGGCCGGCGTCGCCGACGGGGCCTTCTACCTCTTCGGCGGCTGCAAGCTGAAGACCGACCAGGCGGGCCGACGCTGGCGCGAATACCTCGCCGACGCCTACCGCTACCGCCCCGGCGAGGGCTGGGAACCCATCGCCGACCTGCCCCGTCCCATGGCCGGCGCCCCCAGCCCGGCGCCCGTGCTGGGACGCGAGCTGGTGGTGCTCGGCGGCGACGACGGGGCCAACGCCCTCAAGGTGTGGCAGCTCCGCGACCGCCACCCCGGCTTCCGCCACGAGGTCCTGGCCTACGACCCCGCCGCCGACCAGTGGCGAGTGCTCCAGGACCTCCCCGCCGCCCTGGTCACCACCACCGCGGTGGCCTGGCAGGGCGGCATCGTGGTGCCCGGCGGCGAGGACCGCCCGGGCCACCGCTCGGCCACCGTCCTCTTCGGCCGGCCCACCGCGCAGAAATAGTCCCTGCGGGGAAAAGCGCGCGGCCGGGCCCGTCCACGCCGGCGTCCCGCGTGGCAGTAGACGGGCCGAACGCGCTTGACAGAGAGCCGGGCCCCAGGTAGAACTCCTCTCAGCTTGCGGCCCTCTCTTCCACCTTGTAGGAGACTTGGGAATGCGTTTGAGCCTGCGGATACGGCTGAGCCTGATGATGTTCCTGGAGTTCGCCGTGTGGGGCGCCTGGACTCCGGTGCTGTGGCCCTACCTGGTGGGCCCGGTGGAGAAGGGGTGCTTGGGCCTGTCGGACATCCAGGCAAGCCAGGTCTACGGCGTGCTGTGGCTGGCCTGCATCGCAGCGCCGTTCATCGGCGGCCAGATCGTGGACCGCTGGTTTCCCACCCAGTGGTTCCTGGCGGCGGTGCATCTGGCGGGCGGGGTGTTGTTGCTGGTGATGAGCCAGCAGCAGACCTTCGGGTGGCTGTGGCTGGTGATGCTCATCTACTCGCTGCTCTACGCTCCCACCCTGGCCCTGACCGCCTCCCTGGCATTCCACCACCTGACCGACGCCGACCGGCAGTTCGGGACCATCCGCGTCTTCGGCACCATCGGCTGGATCGTGGCGGGGCTCATCCTCACGGCGTGGCGCAGCCTGGCCGGCGAGCAGACGGTGCCCAACGACATGCTGCTGCTGGCCGCCTACCTGTCCTTCGCCATGGGCGTCCTGTGCCTGTTCCTGCCGCACACTCCGCCGAAGAAGGAGGCGGAGAACCCCTGGGCGTTCCTCGAAGCCCTGAGCATGCTCAAGGACCCCCAGTTCCTCATCTTCATGCTCATCAGCTTCGTGGTCACCACCGAGCTCCAGTTCTACTATCTGCCCACCGCGGAGTTCCTGGAGAAGGGGGTGGGCATTCAGCACAAGAACGTGCCCATGGTGATGACCACGGCCCAGCTCGCCGAGATGGTTGCCATGGGCCTGTTCATGGGCCTCGTGCTCAAGGCCGTCGGCATTCGCAGGGCGCTGGCCATCGGGGTGATCGCCTGGCCCCTGCGCTACGTCATCTTCGCTCTCTACAAGGTGGTGCCCGCCTGGCTCGTCGTGGGGTCCCTGGCCCTCCACGGCGTGGGCTACACTTTCTTCTTCGCCGTCTCGCAGGTCTACGTGGACAAGGTGGCGCCGCGGGACATCCGGGCCTCGGCGCAGGCCCTGCTCACCATGGTGACCCTCGGCCTGGGCAACTACCTGGGCACCGTGTTCACCGGCTTCGTGATGCGGTGGCAAAGCACCTTCAAAGAAGCCACCAAGGTCGTCGACGGCGAGACAGTCACCATCATGGAGGTCGCCTCGCGCAACTGGACGGTCATCTTCCTCGTCCCCTGCGCCCTCACGGTCCTCTGTGCCGTCGCCTTCCTCCTCTTCTTCAGAGAGCCCAGGCCCGTCGAGGTCCCGGGCGCCGAGCCCGCCCCCTTGGCCGATGAGATGCCCGAGGAGAAGGAAGAAAGCTCCGTCGAGGAAATGGCCGAGGACATGCCCCCGGAGGAGCCGTAGGCCCTCCAGCAACCGGGCGCCGAACACCGGCCGGGCCCGCTACCCCAGCGGGCCCGGCCGACTCATGCACCGACCGGCCCCAGCGTCAGTAGACCATCAGGTAGACCAGCAGCGCCAGCGCCCCGGCCAGGACGTAGAAGACCAGCCACACCCCGCCCGAGCCCAGCACCCGCGCCGCTATCGAGCGCTCCACGCCGCCGCGACGGTCCCCTTCCTCCGCCATCTCCCGACCGATCACCGCGGGAAGCAGGATGTAGACCCCCGCCAGGAAGGTCATCACCAGGCCGAAGAAGACCACCAGGCTGTGCGGCTGGGGAAGCCGCTGCTCCCCCGTCGACGCCGCGGCGAACGCCAGGGCGCTCGCTCCCGCCACCGAGAGGCCCAGCCACAGCCGCCAGTCGCCCCACGCCACCCCGCCGCTGCGCAGGAACTCCGCGTACTGCGCCAGCTCCCCCGCCTCCTCCCGGCTGCGCCGAGCCGTGACGAGGCTCGCAACCACCAGCACCCCCCCACACAGCGGCACCTGCACCAGCGCCCGAGTCGCATCCCCGTGCCCCAGTACGAAGAGCCCCAGCGCGTTGTAGGCCGCGCCGCACACCAGGCACGCCAGCGCCCCGGGGCTCGTCGCCAGCCGGCCGACCACCGCGCCCAGGACGACCACGAACAGCGCCGGCTCCAGGAACGTGAGCACCGCGAAGCCCACCCGCAGCGGCTCGCCCACCGACCGCAGCGCCGCCGCATAGCCCAGCGCCGCAAGCCCCACGGCCGCCGCCGCAGCGCGGCCCACCACCGCGTAGTGAGCCCCCGGGCGATCGGGCCGAGAGGGGCGGTACACGTCGTTCACCACGACCGCCGCCGCGGCGCACACCAGGGCTCCAGCCACCCCCTGGGCCGCGGCCACCAGCGCGGCCAGCGAAAGCCCCCCCAGCCCCCCGGGCACCCAGTCCCGGCACAGGCTGGGCAGGATCAGCTCCGGGCTCGCAGGCCCCACCTCGCCCTGGTAGAGCAGGCGCCCGCACAGCGCCGCCAGCACGAAGCACACCGCCAGGCCGCTGGCCACGAACGCCCCCACCACCAGCCCTCGCGAGGCGTCCCGCACCGACCGCGCCCCCAGCGCCCGGTGAACCAGGTGCGGCGACGCGCACCAGTAGGGCAGAGCCAGCACCCCGCACAGCACCGCCCACCGCCACGTCGGCCACGCCCCCTCCGAACGCCACAGGACGAACCACTCGTCGGGCGTCATCCGGGCGAACGCCACCACCCCGCCCGACGCCTTCACCACCGAGGCCAGCAGCACCCCTCCGCCCAGCACCAGCACGAAGCTCTGGAACACCCCCGCGTAGGCCGCCCCCAGGTAGCCCCCCGCGGCGCACGTCACCACCACCACCAACCCCACCGCGGCCAGCACGATCCAGAAGTCCAGCACCAGCGCCCGGCCCACCACGTCGCTCACCAGGTAGACCGCGCTGCCCGCCGCCGCCGCGTAGAGCGCCACCCAGTAGAGCGCCGGCAGCAGTTGCACGGCGCGGTTATAGCGGGTGCCCAGTAGCTCCCCTACCGCGCCCATGCGCAGCCGACGCATCCGCGGCACCACCAGCACCGCGCCCAGCGCCGCGCCCACGTTCCCCAACCACACCGCCGCCAGCGCCGAGGCCCCGCCCTCGGCGTAGGCCACCCCGGCCAGCGGGATCAGCCACAGCGCCGCCACGTGCGTGGCCAGCACCGAGCCGCCCACCCCCCACTGCCCCAGCGCCCGTCCGCCCACCAGGAACCCCTCGTCGCTCCGCGCGTAGCGCCACATCGAGAGGCCCAGGCCCAGCACCACCACCAGGTAGGCCAACACCACCAGCAGGTTCAGGTCCATCGCTCCTCTCCAGCTTCGGGACCGCGCGTGGGCGCCTGGCTTGGCCAGTCTTGTACCTTAGCCCCCTTCCGCCTGTCAAGCCTTTTCCCTCGCTCGATGCCCGAGGGCGGGGGCGCGGGCGGTCAGTGGAGGGGGCGGATGCCCTGCTCGATGTCGCCGATCGCGGGGTCGAGCCGGCGCGCGGCCCGCAGGGCGGCATCGGCCTCATGGCCCTCGCCGGGCCGGCCAGCGGCCCAGAGGGTGAAGGCGAGGTTGAAATGAAAGTCGGCCTCGCCGGGCTGGATGGCGATGGCCCGTCGGAACGCTTCTTCCGCGGAGCGGAAGTGGCCCATGGCCCCCCGCTCGTCCCCCCGCTGGAAGCGCAGCCAGGTGGCCAGGCGCAGGTGGACGCAGCCGCGGTCGTAGTGCGCGGCGGCGAGCCGGGGCCGGGCCTCGGCGGCGTGGCGGAAGTGGGCGAGCGCCCGCCGCCACTGCTCCGTAGGGTCCCGGCGGGCGACCAGGAGGGCCAGGCGATAGCGGAGGCGGCCCGCCTCGAGATGGAGCTGAGCGTCCGCGGGCTCGCCTTCCAGGCGGGCCTCGAGCTCGGCCAGGCGCTCGCGCAGCCGCCCTGTCTCGCGCTCCCGCTCGGCTGCGAACTGGCGGAGCAGCTCGGGCTTGACGGCGTAGACCGTGACCCCCGGGCCGGCCCGCCACCACCCCGGCTCGAAGCGGTCGAGGCGGCGTCCGCACGCGACCAGGGCGGCGTGGGCCTGGCGCTTGCGCTCGGCGGCATCGGGGGCCAGCTCGCGGGTCGAGGCCACGGCATCGCTGAGCACGAAGTGGGTGATGCCGTGGGCCTTGAGGTAGGCGCGGTCGACCTTTCGGTAGAAGCCGAAGCCGGGGTTCTTGAGCGGCAGGTGGCGGGCGGCGGTGGCGGGCAGGGCATCGTAGTCGCGCAGGACCCGGGCTCGGGCGCCCTCGAGGTTGTGGCACAGCCATCGGAAGGCCAGTTGGCGGGTGTCGGGCCGGCGCAGGCGCACGATCTCGCGAGCGCTCACGGCCACCATGGGCGCCAGGCCCAGCGCGGCCAGCGCCACCGCCAGCCGCCGCCGCACCCAGGCCACCGGCAGCGCCGCGAGCACCGCCGTCGCGGGGGCCAGGGGCATCAGGTAGAAGTGCTGGCGCACGGCCCACGTGGAGATGAGGGCCAGGGTGGCGGCGACCACGGAGCCCACGACCAGCAGCCCCCGCCGGGCCCGTCGCCAGGCGAGCACGGCGCCCGCGGCGGCCAGGGCGAGGGTCGGAGCCCCCAGCCACACCACGCCGTGGCGGGCGAAGTCCACCAGCGCCGGCGGCTGGGCCGCCCGCTCGGGCTCCGCCCGCCCGGCCACCACCAGGTTGCGATAGCCGGTGGCCACGCTGTCCACCGCCTGGCGAGCCTGGAGGAGGGTGTAGGGCGACGCGAGGGCGAAGCCAGCCACCGCGCACCCCGCGGCCAGCCACAGGTCGGGGGCCAGCAGGCGCCGCACGCCGCGGCGGGGGCCTCGAGCCGCCAGGTGGCCCACCAGGATGGGCACGCAGGCCACCACGCCGTTGTACTTCGTGGCGACGGCGAACCCGGCGCACAGGCCGGCCAGCACGTAGAGCCGCCGGCGAGGCTCCTCGGCCAGCCGCCAGGCCAGCAGGGTGGCCACTGCCACCCAGGAGGCCATCAGCACGTCGGGCTTGGCGACGTGGGAGAACTGCACGTGGAGGGGCATGGCGGCCAGCACCAGCCCGGCGAACAGCGCCGGGCCCCAGCCCACCAGCCGCCGGGCCAGCGCCATCACGGCCCACACCCCCAGCACGCCCGCCGCGGCGCTCACCAGCCGCCCGGCCACAAACGGCTGCCAGTAGGCGGGGGTGGACAGGCCGAGGGTGCGCCAGGCGCCGGCCAGCGGAGCCAGGACCGCCGCGGTGGCATAGCGGTAGAGCGCGGGATGGATGTAGCGACGGGGGTCGAGGTCGCCCTCGGCGACCATTCGCCGGGCGGAGAGAGCAAAGTTCCACTCGTCCACGTGGTAGAAACGGGGGTTGGCCAGGCCCAGGGGATAGATGCGGAGTGCGGCGGCGAAGGCGAGGAGGGCGGCCAGGCCCAGGCGGCGGCGAAGAGCCCCGCCCCCTCGGCCCCCGGTGCCCGCGTCAGCTCTCGGCGCCATGTGCCTCGCTCCGCGTGGGCTACCAGGCATCGAGGCCCAGGTCGGCCAGGTAGGCTCCCGTGAGCAGCAGCAGGAAGACGGCCTGCTGGGCGATGGTGGCCGCCTGGGCGGGCAGCATCGCCCGCACGTCGGCATAGTGGGCGCGCAGCACGCCGATCGCCCGACAGGAAAGCGGCGCCACCAGGGCCACCGCCAGGGCGGCCGGGGGCATCCAGCCGGCGAGCACGCCAGCGGCCACCGCCGCGTAGGCGCCCGCCACCAGCAGCTCGTAGAGGGCCACGGCGCGGCGGCGTCCCAGGCGCGCCACCAGGTGGCGCTTGCCCGCCGCCGCGTCGGCCTCCACGTCGGGAAACTCGTTGACCACCAGGATGGCCGCCACCAGGAGCCCCGCGGGCACGCCCACCCAGCTCCCCTCGAGCGAGAAGGCGCCCCGCTGCACGTACTCGACCCCCATCGCGGGCAGCGGCCCGAAGGCGGCGAAGACCCCCAGCTCGCCCAGCCCCCGGTGCGAGAGCTGGAGCGGCGGCGCCGTGTAGGCCCACCCGATGGCCAGCCCCGCCAGCCCGAGGAGGAGCACCCCGTGGCCGCCGGTCGCCCGCCACAAGGCCAGCCCGCAGGCCGTGCCCGCGGCGAGGCAGGCGAGGCTCGCGGCCAGGACGGCCCGGGCGCTCAGCACCCCCTCCTGGATCACCCGGCTGCCCCCGGAGAAGGGGGTCACGGCGCGGTTGCCCGCGTCGTCGCCGCTGAGGTGGTCGAAGAAGTCGTTGGCCAGGTTGGCCCCTGCGTGGAGGAGGCCCACGCCCACGATGGCCAGGGCCGCCCGCCCCGCCCGCAGGCTCCCCTCCAGGCGCCAGACCGCCGCAGTGGCGGCCACGGCGGGCAGCACGCTGGCCGTCAGGAACGGCAGGCGGGCCGCGACCAGCAGCTTGCGCACCAGCGGATCGTCGGCCTCGAGCCCGCTGGGGGTGGGAATGGGCACCTCGTTCACGACATGGCCCTCGACGCCCCGGAGCGTCCTCCCCCGACTGTGCCCCATGGTAGGCGCGGGGGCCGGGGAGTCAAGGCGAGGGAGGGGGGAGCGTCCAGCTTCTGGACGCGGCGG
>JBKHIY010000135.1:0-10688 GCA_046538415.1 Candidatus Brocadiia bacterium
CCCGAAGCCGTCACAGCGGCTGCATAGCCATGTCCGAAAAGGGCCACGCCCAAGTTTTTTGAGGAGGAGGGGGTCTGGGGGAGGAACCCCTTTTTGAAAAAAGCGGTTCCTCCCCCACATCCTCACTCCGCTGAAGTGTTACCAATTCTTCTGTTCTGAGAGGAGCCGGTCTCACGGCTCGGCCACGGTGAGAAGGCGGTCGGCGGGCACGCCGGGCCGGCGGACCGTGCCCTTGCCGAAGGGCAGCGTGACGAGGACATCGCACACGGTGAGGTGGCCGAGGCCGAAGTGGGCGATGGCCTCCTGGCCGGTGCAGTAGCCCTGTCCCGTGCCAATCTCGCTGTAGCCCAGAAGCGCCCTGGGCTCTCCCAAGCCCCCGGCCCGGTAGACTCTCACCTTGGCGCCGATCCCCATGCGGTTGATGGTCCTGCCGAGGACTCGCACCCGGACCCAGTGCCTGGGCGGGGTGCGATTGAGGAAGAGCCGGGAGGGCATCTGGGCCACTGAGCCGGCCATGAACAGGTCGAGCCTTCCGTCCCGGTCGAAGTCGCCCACGGGGCCGCACGCGAAGTAGGCGTTGCCTCGGCGGACGGGCGGCACGTGGAAGCGAAGCTGGCCGCCGTGCAGGCCGAGGTTGCGGCAGACGAAGGGCCGGCTCATGGTCCCATCGAGCCAGGTGGCGGCGACAGCGATGTCGGGCCAGCCGTCGTTGTCGAGGTCCCCGATCTCGACGTGGGCGTGCTTGAGGTGGAACCGGTCGGGCGTCCAGGAGGGGAACTCGTAGGCCAGCCCGGCCTGGGCGGTGACCTCGCGAAAGCGGGGCACGCCGTCGCGAAGCCCCTCATTGAGGAACAGGTGCTGCCGCGCCGGCTGGCTGTGGTCCACGACCACGATGTCCAGGTCGCCGTCGCGGTCGAGGTCGCCGCAAGCCACCCCGCAGGGCGAGGCCTCGCGGTTGATGGGCTCGTAGTGGAAGGCCTGCGAGCCGCCTTCGCGGTACGTGCCGTCGCCTTGGGAGAGGAAGAGCCGGTTCGCCTGGCTGACGAAGATGTCGGGCCAGCCGTCGAGGTTCAGGTCGGGGGTGATGACGCCGAGGCCGGGCAGGTCGGCGGGCAGGCCGGCCTTAGCCGTGACGTCCTCGAACTGGAGGTCGCCCTTGTTGCGGTAGAGGCGGGTATGGCGCCCCGTCCACTTGTCCTCGGTCACGAGCAGGTCGAGGAGCCCGTCGCCGTCGAAGTCCAGCACTCCGATGCTCCGTCCCCCCATGGTGACGCACAGGGGATTGCCCTGGGAGACGTCGCGGAAGCGGCCCCCGGCGTTCTCGAAGAGCTTGTTGGCCACGCGGAGGCCCCGTCGCTTCGAGTTGTTGGTGACGACCAGGTCGAGGTCGCCGTCGTTGTCCAGGTCGGCAAACACCGCGCCGCTGGTCCTGGCTTCCATGACCACGGCGTCCTGGCCGGAGTCGCGGAACCGCCCGGCCTCGTTGATGAGCAGCACGTTGGGCACGGGGCCGGGCGCGGGCCGGTATCGCTGGGGTAGCCGGTCGCAGAAGCCGCCGACGTAGAGGTCCAGGTCGCCATCGCCATCGATATCGCCGCACGCGGCCGCGTGGGCCATGATCCCTGCAAGGGGCTCCGCGAGGCCCCAGGGGGCCGCGGCCTCGACGAAGCGCAAGGCGCCCTGTCCCCCCGGCTCCGAGGCGGCGCCGCAGCCCAGCGACGCGCACAGGAGGAGAAGCGCGGGGAGGAGGCGTGGCGACATAGCGTCTCCTTTCAGGGCGTGCGTTCGCTTTGGGGGATGTGCACCACGGTCAGGGCGCAGGCGTCCCAGGTGAGCCGGTCGCGTCGGCGTCCGCCCAGGTTTCCGTTCCACGTGATGTAGAGCTTGTCGCCCTGGGGGTCGACGGCGGAGCCGAAGGTGCCCAGAGGGGTGTAGCCGTAGCGGTCCTTGAGGAAGGGGTGGAGGAAGGCGATGACTTTCTTGCGCCCGGTCCCGACGTCGAACTGCACGACGGGCGCGCCGTCCCTCTGGCTGCCGCCGTGGGCGCCGGGGACGTAGTAGAGGTAGCGGCCCGTGGGATCGGCGTCGAGGGTGGTGATGTAGGATCGGCTTCCGATGACCGCCGAGCCGAGCTTCTCGACCTTCTCGGTCTTCACGTGGAAGCGCCACAGCGTGGCGTCGTCCTTGGTGGAGACGGTGTAGACGTAGCCCTGGGGGGTCTCCTGGGTGGCGGAGCGGAGGCCGATCTCGACGTCGAGCCGCACCGGCGGGCCGCCCGTGGCGGGGTCGTAGCGGTGCAGGGGGCCTTCGAGCCCGGGCACGAAGTAGACCCTGCCCATGGAGCTGGCAAAGATCATGTAGCGCGCCGGGCCTCCGTAGCCGGCGTAGAGGAGCTTCCCCGCCGTGGTGTCGTAGGCGAAGAAGAGGCTCCGCTTGTCCGTGCGGTCGCCGGCGGCGGTGCCGCCGTAGAAGATGAGCCGCTGGGGGTCCAGGACGCTGCACGGGATGCACTGCTTGCCCACCGGCCCGTGGGCGACGATCTCGGTCTTCCCGGAGGGCGGGTGGTGGCGCAGGATCCAGTCGCCCTGGTAGTGGTACGGATCGGTGGTGACGCGGGTAGAGCCCCGGTGGGTGGAGAAGTAGAGCCAGCCGTCGCGGCCCATGTCGAGCCGGCCGTGGATCTTGCCCGGCGTGTAGTGGCCTCGGGGCAGGGCCAGCACGCTCCGCACGTCGACGAGGAGGCGTAGCTGCTTGGTCGCGGGGTCGTATTCGTAGACGAAGGCGTTTCCGTCGGGGCCCTTGTGGTCGCCGATGGACGAGTAGTACTTGCCCCGGACGGCGAGGCCGTCGCCCCAGTTGGACCAGGGCTTGCCCTCGTAGGTTTGGCCGGGGTAGTAGAGGAAGTCCACAGTCGGCGGGCTCTTGGCCACCGGCACGTCCCGCATGGCCGGGGGCGGCTCCAGGAAGGCGTCCGAGCGGTCGGTGGCGACCGTCTTGCCGTCGGGCAGCTTCGGCGGGTAGGTCACCTCGCCCGCGGTTCCCAGCGGGGCGACTGTCGCCAGCGCAAGAAACGCCGCCCAACGTGCGTCGGCTCCTGCCATGGCCATTCCTCCAGAGCCCGGTCGAGCTTGCGAATCGGTGGACCGGTTATACCTCCGCGGCTGGCGCGATTCAAGCTCCGCCACAGGGCTTTTGGCCCGCGGCCTCGCGGAGTGGCCTGCTGCCGCGGGCTGCGGCCGCGCTGCTATGGGATGCCCCGGCTTTCCGCCCATCCATTCGCTGCGTTGACAACGCGCGGGGCTCCTGCTAGACTGCCCGCGTCGGGACGGCGGCAGCTTCTTGGAAACGGGCGGGCATGATCCCCTTCCGCGACCGCAACCCCTCGGGCTCGACGCCCTACGTGACCTTCGTCCTCGTGGCCATCAACGTGGTGGCGTTCTTCTACGAGGCGGGGCAGCCCCCGCGGCAGCGCCAGGCGTTCATCGCCCGCTACGCGCTCTTCCCTGGTCGGGTCATCGCCTATCTGGAGGGCGAGCCGAAGACGGGGCTGGCCGCAACGTTCCTGCCTTTCTTCACCTCCATGTTCCTCCACGGCGGGCTGGTGCACCTCCTGGGCAACATGCTGTACCTGTGGATCTTCGGGGACAACGTGGAGGACCGGATGGGGCACGGGAGCTACCTGGCCTTCTACCTGCTGTGCGGACTGGGGGCCGGGGCGGCGCACGTGGGCTCCCAGGCGGTCTCCTCCGCCGGCGTGGACGTGCCCACGGTAGGGGCCAGCGGTGCCATCGCGGGGGTGCTGGGGGCCTACCTGTTGGCGTTTCCTCGTGCGGAGGTGGCGACGCTGGTGCCCATCGGCTTTTTCTTCGCCGTGGTGCACTTGCCTGCGGTCGTGGTGCTGGGCTTCTGGTTTCTGCTTCAGTACTTGGGTGGGCTCCAGTCGTTGCGGATGCCGCAGATGGGCGGGGTGGCGTGGTGGGCGCACATCGGGGGCTTCGTGCTGGGGATGGTGCTGCTGGGGGTGTTCCAGAAGCCGAAGTCGCAGCGCCGCCAGTACGTCCGCTACCGCTGAGGGGCGCGACGCCGTGGGCACGGATGGGCTGACGAGCCTGGCCGCCCTGGAGGAGCCGCTGAGCACGGCCGAGCTCATCTGGGTGCTGCGCGAGGGGGCGAAGGCCCTGCGCAGCCTCCACGCCTCGGGCTGCGCCCATGGGGCCGTGTGCCCCCAGAACCTGCTACTGGACCCGCGGGGGCACCTGGTACTGTGCAAGGACACCCTGGCCCCCGCAACCCTCAGCCCGGAGCAGCAGCGCGGGCAGCCGCCCGAGCCCCGCTCCGACATCTTCGCCCTGGGGATCACCGCCACGCAACTGGCGGCCGAGCAGGCCTGGCTGCCCGAGCCCCTGGAGCGGCTGCTGGCCACCATGACGGCCGAGCGCCCGGAGCAACGCTACCGGTCGGCGAGCGACGTGCTGGTGGCCCTGGAGGCGGTGGAGCTAATGGTGCGCGGGGCCGCGTATCCGCCGGGTGGGGAGGCCCGGGCCATGAGAAGCCGCCGCCAGGTCCTGTGCGTGAGCGTCCTCGTGCTCTCGGCCCTCATGCTGGCGCTGGCGCTGCTCGTGGTCTTCGGACGGACGCCGGGGCGGGAGGGCAAGGAGCCGGATACCCACGGCGAGCTGAGGGGTCTGCTGGACAGGCTCGTGCCCGCCGAGCCTGAGCGGGAGGCGCCGGACGGCCGGTGAGCCTCTTCCCACCGGAGCCGGTCCCGCGACGACCACGCGCCGCCGGCCCCTGCGGGGCCGGCCCGATTCGCGGTTGATATTCCCCTGCGTTTTCGGTTTCATATGCGGGACACTTTGGCGAACGAATTGGCCGGGAAGCCGCGAGGGTGAGCCGGCCTGGCGAACCGGAGAAGCCGATGGGAGCCGAGGACGCTTCGTCGGCGCCGCGCGCCTCTTCGCGCGGCGTGACGGGACGCGCGGTCGCGGTGGGCGCCATCCTGTGCGCCGTGCTCACCGCCGGGGAGCCCTACGGGGTGCTGGTGGTGCACGGCTCCCCGCTGTGCGCCGACTTCTCGACGGGGGGAGCGATCTTCCTGCTCTTCGTGCTCGTCTTCGCCATCAACGGCGCGCTGCGGCTGCTGGGGCCGAGGCTGGGCCTGTCCACGGGCGAGCTGGTCACGGTCTACGTGATGCTAGTGCTCGCCTCGGCGGTGCCCTCCTGGGGCTTCACCATGAACATGATGGGGCTCGCGGGGGGCATCCGCTACTTCGCCTCGCCGGAGAATCGCTGGTCGGAGCTCATCCTCCCCCACATCAAGCGGTGGATCGCCCCCACCGACGACCTGGCGCTGGGCTTCTTCTTCCAGGGCCTGCCCCCCGGGGAGCCGCTGCCCTGGAAGGCGTGGGTGATGCCCCTGGTGTGGTGGGGCCTGTTCATCATGGCCGTCTACCTGGTGATGATCTGCATCGTGTCCATCCTCCGCCGCCAGTGGGTGGAGCACGAGCGGCTCACCTACCCCCTGGCCCAGTTGCCCCTGGAGATGGCGACCACGGAGACCCCCCGGGCGGCGTGGCCGGCGCTGTTCAAGTCGCGGATGATGTGGGTGGGCTTCGCCCTCCCCGCCCTGGTGCTCAGCTACAATGGCATCCAGAAGTACCACCCGGGGATGCCGGCCATCGAGCTGGGCACGTGGATCATCGTGGTGCCCCAGGTGCTCTCCGCCGCCTTCCACATCCGCTTCGAGGTCATCGGCCTGTCCTTCCTGGTCAATACCGATGTGCTGCTGAGCCTGTGGGTGTTCGCCTGGTATTTCATGATCCAGAAGGCGGTGTTCAGTAGCATCGGGTTCACCGTCGGCTCCGTGGAGCTCTACTCCGACCCGGGCACGCCCACCGAGGCCTACCAGGCCTTCGGCGCGGTGATTGCCTACGTACTCATCGGGCTGTGGGTGGCTCGCAAGCACCTGCGGCGGGTGATGCGCAAGGCCCTGTGGGACGATCCCGAGGTGGACGACAGCGGCGAGCTGCTCTCCTACCGCGGCGCCCTGCTGGGCCTGGTGCTGGGCCTGGTCTACATCGTGGCCTGGATGACCCAGTCGGGGATGGCGCCGGGCCACGCCTGCCTCTTCGTGCTCGCCGCCCTGGTGGCCTTCCTGGGCCTCACCAAGATCATCTGCGAGGCGGGCCTGGCCTACGCCCGCACGCCGGTCACCCCGTCGGCCTTCACCCACAGCGTCCTGGGGCCGGCCGGCCTGGGGCCGGCGAGCGTGGTGAACCTGGGGATGGCCCTCTGCTGGTCGGGCGACACGCGCACCATCGTGATGACCTCCGCGGCCACGGGCGCCAAGATGGGCACCGCGGCCGAGGTGCGCCAGCGGCGGCTGTTCGGCGCCATGCTCCTCGCCCTGGTGGTCGCCCTGGTCAGCTCGGTGGTGGCCGTGCTGCTCATTGGCTACGCCTACGGGGGGATGAACCTGGGGAGCTGGCAGTTCGGGGGCATGACGCGGGCCACGGGCGCCTGGATGACCCAGCACATGCGCATCACGGAGGGCACCGGGGGCGGCATGTCCTACGGCAAGATGGGCTTCCTGGGCATCGGGGCCGCCCTGATGACCCTGCTGATGAGCTGTCGCTACCGCTTCCCCTGGTGGCCGCTCCATCCCGCCGGCCTGGCCGTGGGGCTCACCCATCCCACCTTCCACGTGTGGTTCAGCGTGTTCCTGGCCTGGCTGGTGAAGGTGATCCTCCTGCGGATCGGGGGCATCGCCCTCTATCGCCGTGCCCGGCCCTTCTTCCTGGGGATGATCCTGGGGGCCTTCGCCACGGCCGGCGCCTGGCTGGTGATCGACGGGCTGCTGGGCAAGCAGGGCAGCGTGTTCACCCTCGGCTAGCCGGCGCGCCTCCTCCCCTCACTCCCTACCCTCGTCCAAAGGGCGACCGTAGTCGTCCGCGTGGCGGACGATGTCCTTCTCGTCGGAGGGGTCGGAGGGGTCTTCGTGCTGCCATAGCTCGGCCACGATGCCCCAGCCCGTGCGGGGGGCCACGGCGCGGTGCAGGTGGCCGCAGGGGATGCGGATCACCTCCACGGGGCGCACCAGCCGCTCGTCCAGGCGGTCCTCGGCGGGCCCCATGGGGATGCGCACCGGCCCCTCGAGCACTCGCCATAGCTCCGAGCGCTTGCTGTGCGACTGGAGGGAGAGCCGGTGGCCGGGAGCCACCAGCAGGATCTTCGCATCGAGGTCCAGGTCCGCGTGCCTCACGTGCACCCCCTGCCAGTAGACGGCCACGAAGCCGCCCAGGGAGGAGCGGCTGAACCGCACGTAGCCGCCCCAGGGGCGCGTGGAGTCCACCTCCCGGACCTCCAGGCCGAAGCCTCGCGCCTCGGCCAGCAGGCGAGTGAAGCGTAGCTCCCGATCCCTCGCCACCCCGTCGCTCATCCGCCCTCTTCCTCTCTCTGCCGCGGGCCGCAGGGAGCCGGGCCGGTGGGCTCCCCTACAGGCCTTGGGCCCGGTACTGCGTCCGTTCCCCCACGGCAATGCGCTCCACCCGCCCCGCTCGCTCCAGCTCGCCGATGTGACGGGCCACCACCTTGGGCTCCAGGCCCAGCGACTTGGCCAGCTCCACGGTGCCGCAGGGCCGGCGAGCGAGGGTGGAGAGGATGACCTCGGCGACGTCCGTGGCCGGACCGTGGTAGGGCTCGCCCGCGTAGTCGTGGATCACGTCGGCGGGCGCCAGGGCGGCCAGCAGCGCCGCCAGCTCCTCCAGGCGCTGCTCGCAGACCGGCTGGGCGCTCGGCTCGGCGGGGGCGCGGCGCACGGTGTTGAGCTGCACGCGGTCGAGCCGGGCCCCCTGGAGGGCGTGGAGGATGGCCTTCGCTTCCTCGTCGCCGTCGTTCATCCCTCGCACCACCATCACCTCCAGCCACACCCGGCCGTCGAACTCCAGGGAGAAATCCCGGATGCCAGCCGCCACCACCTCGGCGTCCAGGGCCAGCGGGCGATTGACCGCCTCGAAGGTCTCCTGAGTCGCCGCGTCCAGAGAGGGCATCACCAGGTCGGCCCGGGCCAGGTCGGCCCGCACGCCCTCCCGCCACAGCAGAGCGCCGTTGGTGAGCACGGCCACAGGGATGCTGGTGAGGGCCTTGATGCCGCGCACCACCTGCCCCACGTCCACGCTCAACGTCGGCTCGCCCGAGCCCGAGAGGGTGATGTAGTCGATCCTCTCGCCCGCCTTGACCGCCTGCTCCACCTCGGCCACCACCTCGTCGGGAGGGGCGTGCGACTGCCGCGTCATGGTCTGCTTCGTGGTCCGCCCCAGCTGGCAGTAAACGCAATCGTAGGGGCACGTCTTCGCAGGCACCAGGTCCACGCCCAGCGAGTTCCCCAGCCGACGCGAGGGCACGGGGCCAAAGACGTAGCGCATGGACACCTTCCTCACTCTCCGTCGTCCGCCGACCATTCTAGCGCAGCGAGCCGCCCGCGCGAAGGGGCCGCACCCCGCCGGCGCTCAGGCCTCCCCGCCCCCGGCATACACCCCCAGCACCTCGGCGAAGTAGATCGTGTGCTGGTCCTCCACCGGCTCCTGGCGATGCTCCGGCGTGAGCAGCCCGTGCGGCGGGCGCTCGGCGTGGTAGACACGGCACTCGATGTTCATCGGGCATTCGGCGATGGACGGCGGACGCACGTGCACCGAGGGCACGGGGCTCAGGCCCGCCGCCGAGAACTTCTCGCCCTCCCGACCCGAGACCCGGCCGCAATAGGCCACCGCCTTGGCCAGATGCGGGGTGGGCACCGAGACCACGTACTCGGGCACCGCGTTGATCAGCTCGAAGCTGTAGCGGGCCGGCTTCACCGCCACCGCCACCAGCGGGTGGTCGTGGTAGAAAAACCCCATCAGCGCCCACGCGATGGTCATGGTGTTGCCCACCCCGTCGCGGCTGACGGTGTTCAGAAGGCACCCGCCGTGGACCAGCCGCTCGTAGGCCGGCCCTATACATTCGCCGAAGTCCAGCTCGCGCCGCGGCATCTTTCCCTCCAGTCCCCCCAGGAGCTCATCCCTCGCCGCCCGCGCCCGGCCCCCGCAGCTCGCCCCCCGGCCCCACCTCGCCGACCAGCGCCACCTCCTCGCAGTTCGGAAAGTGGGGGCAGCGCACGCAATCCGCCCACACCTTGTGCGGCAGCGCCTCCTTGCTCGTCTCCGCCAGGCCGAGCTTGCGGAAGAAACCGGGCACGAACGTCAGCGTGAACACCCGCCGCACACCCAGCCCCGGAGCCTCGGCCAGGCACGCGGCCACCAGCTCCCGCCCCACGCCCGCGCCCCGCGCATCGTCGCGAACCGCCAGCGACCGCACCTCCGCCAAGTCCTCCCACACCACGTGCAGCGCCACACACCCCACCACTTCCCCCTCCCGCTCGTAGACGAAAAAGTCCCGCAGCCGATCGTACACCTCGCTGCGCGAGAGCGGGAGCATCAGCTCCTCCCGCGCGCAGGCGTTCACCAGCGCGTGGATCGTCGGCGCATCGCCCACCTGCGCCTTGCGAACGCCCATCGCCATCTCCTCACCCCTCCGCGACACCGACATTGTAGCCACCCCCACGCCGGGGTCAAGCGCCCAGCGCCCCCTCTCCCCCCGCCACGAGCCGCCAGAAAGTTGAAAACAGGCCGCCAAATGGTATAATGCATGGGCGTGCGAGAGGCATTCGCGAAAGGCATCGCCCATGACCGACGCCCCCATCCAGCCCATCGCACGCAACAAGAAGGCCTATCACGACTACCAGATCCTTGACAAGTGGGAAGCCGGCATCGCGCTCCGGGGCACCGAAGTCAAGTCCCTGCGCGACGGCAAGGTCCAGATGGGCGACAGCTACGCGCGCATCGAGGACGGAGAGGCCTACCTCGTCGGGCTTCACATCAGCCCCTACGGGCGGGCCGCCACGGAGGACCACGAGCCGACCCGCAAGCGCAAGCTCCTCCTCCATCGCCGCGAGATCAAGCGCCTGGGCACCAAAGTCAACGAGCGCGGCCTCACCCTCGTGCCCCTGCGCCTCTACTTCCGACGCGGCATCGCCAAGGTCGAGCTCGGCCTCGTGCGGGGCAAGCGCCAGTACGACAAGCGGCGCGAGATCAAGAAACGCGAACACAAGCGCCAGATGGCCCGAGCCATGAGCCAAAAGCGCCGACCCTGACGCAGCAAGACCTCGCCGAACACGACTACTAGAAAGGGGGCGAACTGGTATCGACCGGGCAGACTGAGCCACGAGTGGCGTGCCGAGGTTGTCAGGAGGCCTCGTAAAACACCTGGCACCACAACAACTGCCAACCACGAGATGGCACTGGCTGCATAAATGCAGTCACGTCCTGTGGTCTCAGCCCGCGGGGGCCGCAGGGCGACAACTAGCGGGCTAGCGGCCGACCTTGGCCCGACGGGTCGGCGGCGAAACACCTTGTTCGGGCTGGCCGACGCGGGATCCCGTCTACCGGAGCCCGCCGAGGCGACACCCAAAAGGTAGACTACGCACGTAGAGGCTCGTGGTGAACTGCTACGGGACGGGGGTTCGATTCCCCCCGCCTCCACCACACCCCGCCCTGCGGGGCATCTCTAACGCGAAGACGCCCTCCAGCGCCCTGCTGCGAGGGCGTTTTCGTTTACCCACTGTTCCCCAAGTACTTACGCCGACCCCCACATCC
>JBKHIY010000036.1:0-39903 GCA_046538415.1 Candidatus Brocadiia bacterium
CTTCCCCTGATGGCTTTCCTGGGTGGGTGTACGTGAGGACCCAGTCCCCAACTAGCAATAATTGCAGCGGATCGGCCGCGGGCTCTGCGGGCGGCACGGTCTTCGAGGTCGGGCGCACCAAGTACGGGAGCACCTGCTTGCCAGGGATTGTCGCGATCTGCCCAAGATGCGACCGCACCTCTACCCAAACCGCATCCGGTCCGCCTTCACGGGCTTCCTTCTCGGCCGTCGGCATCGCGTTGCTAGGGAGGATGAACCGCCTCTTCTCACCTGGTGAGACCGGTTCCTGAGTTTGCCCCTCGGAGTTTAGCGGGATCCTTCTGCACTCCTCGTGCGCGCTGATGCCACCGACGCACAAAGGCTGATCGACCTGGCGCACGAGAGAAACGCTTTCCATGAAGATCGGGGTCTGGCCCACATTCAGCACGCTCACGCACAGCACGGGGTGACCGCTTGCGACCGACCCGATCAGGCAGATGTCAGTCCTTATCTTCTCCTTCCGATCGCGTGCAGTGCCGGGCCCTGAGCTCTCGGCCCGGACAGCGCCGACAAGATGTATGCGCTCCGCATCCGCCCCGTTTCGGACGAAAAGTTTCGGGACCTCTTCATGACCAGCACTGTGGAGAAGGAGCGACGTGATCCCTTGATTGAAGGAGCCTTGAATCGACTGGCCGAAGCCGATGGCCCTGTACAGCGAGGCCGCGAATATGATCGCGGCATCGTCATCTATGGAACTCCGCATGCCGATGACACAGTCGATGTTTTCGGCAATGGCCTGGGCCTGCTCCTGCGAGGAACAAGCGTTGAGGACGACGAGGCGGATATCGTCTTTCAGGGTGCGAAAGAGTTCCCGGAGCGCGGCGGTTGAGACAGTACTAGGCCGATCATAAAGGTCCAGCAAAACGATGCCGCTCGCCGCGCTTCCGTGACCGCTGAAGTGGACAATATGCGGTTTCACCTCGTTAAGTGACTGTAAAACGTCATCAGGTTGGACAGCCGTTCTTGTTTCGATGTGTAGCGCGTGCGAGTGCCCGGACCCTCGCACTGCGGCTCGAATCTCCCGGGCCTCCTCGTCGAGGCGCAACGAATCCGTGTCGGCGGGACATGCTGCGAGCAGAAGGACCCTAACCTGCTCTGCTTCCTCGCCTTGGTGATGATGCTCCAGCGGATTCGGATCCATCGACGTTCCTATCTTTTCGCAGGAACGCGCGGCCTATTGTGCGGCAGTTTGCAGAGGGAATGATGCTTGCTCGAGGGAGCAGTTTTGAAGCCATGCGCGGGACACAGTCCGTATGCACGAGATCAAGAATGGTGGGTGCTGGTGGCCGGCGCAACGCGGAGTGTGTCGTAGAAGCCGCCGGGCTCCGGGCTAGGGCATTGTCGATAGTGAGATCACCCGTGTGCACTTCGGTTTCCCCTGAAGACGAATTCATGATAGCGCCGCTCGTCCCGAAGTCAACGGAAATCTCGACGCGAGAGGGCTTGGCGCGACGGGGCGAGGGGAGTGCGGGCGCGGCAGAGCGGGGGCTGGACAGCCGCTGTGCGGCGCGGTATGATCGAGGCGGAAATCCGAGGAGGCGCGATGGCTGCCGCGACGCCAGAAAATGCCCCGACGGGAAGCCCCGAAGGGGCCGCTCTGCGCTCGGTGCTGGTGGTGGACGACGACCGGGTGGGCCGCGTGACCCTCGCCGAAGGGGTGGAGGAGATGGGATACCGCGTGCTCCAGGCGCCCGATGCCGCCACCGCGCTCCAGGTGCTCGAACACGAGCCGGTGGGCCTGGTGCTCACGGACCTGCGGATGCCGGTGATGGACGGGATGGAGCTGCTGAGCCGCATCCGTCGACGCGACTCGAGGGTGTTCGTGATCCTGGTGACGGCCTACGCGACGGTGAAGACGGCGGTGGAGGCGATGAAGCGGGGGGCCTTCGGCTACGTGGTCAAGCCCATCGACCTGGATCAACTGGCGGCCCAACTGGAGTCGGCCTTCGCGGCCCGCGACCTGCTGCTGGAGAATATCTCGCTGCGCCAGCGCCTCCAGCGCCTCAGCGGCGGGCCGGCCCTGATCGGCCACTCGGCCCCCATGAAAGAGGTCTTCGAGCTGATGGCCCAGGTGGCCGATACCGAGAGCGTGGTGCTCATCCGGGGCGAGAGCGGGACGGGCAAGGAGCTGGTGGCCAACGCCATCCACCGCCGCTCGCGACGGGCCGAGGGGCCGTTCGTGAAGGTCAATTGCGCCGCCCTCAGCGACTCCCTGCTCGAGAGCGAGCTCTTCGGCCACGAGGAGGGGGCCTTCACGGGCGCCGTGCGACAGCGGCGGGGGCGGTTCGAGCTGGCCGACCAGGGCACGCTGTTCCTCGACGAGGTGAGCGAGCTGGCCCCCACCACCCAGGCGAAGCTGTTGCGCGTGCTCCAGAACTTCGAGTTCGAACGCCTCGGGGGCATGGAGACGTTGCGGGTGGACGTGCGGGTGCTGGCCGCGACGAACACCCAGATCGAGAAGCTGGTGGAGGAAGGGAGGTTCCGCCAGGACCTCTATTTCCGCCTCAACGTGGTGCCCGTGCGCCTGCCGCCGCTGCGGGAGCGGCGGGAGGACATTCCGCTGCTGGTCCACACCTTCATCCGCCGGTTCGCCGAGCGCAACCACAAGGAGGTGGAGGGCATCGAGACGGAGGCCCTCCAGCGGCTGATGGAGCATTCGTGGCCGGGCAACGTGCGGGAGCTGGAGAACTGCGTGGAGCGGATGATCGTGACCACCACCAAGCGGGTGCTGGGGGTGGACGACCTGCCGCCCGAGGTGCTGCCCGAGCGCCAGGCCGCGGGGCCGGCGTTCCCCGTGGGCCTGACCATGAAGCAGATCGAGGAGCGTGCCATCCGCGCCACCCTCGCCGCCACCGAGGGCAGCCGCAAGGAGGCGGCGAAGATCCTGGGCATCGGCCTGCGCACCCTCCATCGCAAAATCGACGAATACGGCATCGAGCGCGTGCGGAAGACCGGCAAGTAGCGTCCCCGCGGGCCCCCCACGGGGGCCATGGGTCGCAGGAGACAGGCCGTGGGCCGCGACCGCGAGCTGCTGGCGAGGGTCACCGGGGTGCTCGGCCTGGCCGCGGGAGCCGTGGGGCTGGCCGTCTGCCTGCTGGTCCCGGCGCCGGACCAGTTGGCCGAGGGGCTGGCGGGCGAGCTGGACGCGGCGTTCGGCCAGGCGCGGCGGCGGATCCGGGCGGAGGTCGAGGCCCTCGAGGACCAGGCGCGGGCGGCGCCGACGTCCGAGGTGCGGGAGGCGGCGGAGGCCCGCATCGCGCAGTTGCGGGCCTGGCGGCTGCCCGACGCGCGGGCGGCGTTCGAGCGGCTGAGGGGCCTGGGCGGGTGGTATGCGGGCGTGCGGTTCCTGGGGCTGGTGGCGTCGGTGGCGATGGGGGCGGGCGGCTGGGCGCTGGCGTGGGGCCGCGGGGCGTGGGTGCGGGGGGTGGGGACGGTGGCGGGCGTGCTTGGGATCGCTGTAACGCTCGTTTTCACGGGCATTAACGTCTTCGGCGCGGCTCCCGCGCTGGGCGAGGCGGCGGGGCGGTTGCTGGCCGGCCTGTCGCTGCCCGACGTGGCGGTGCCGCGCCCGGAGCTGGGCCGGGCCGCGGGATGGGCCGCGGGGCTGGCGGCGAGCGCGGTGGTGGGGCTGGCGTGTCTTCCGTATCCGCTGTTGCTGGTGGTCGTGGGCTCGACGAGCGGGGAGGAGCGGGGCGTTCGGCGTCTGGGCTGAACGCCAGTGTGGCATCTTTTCCGCCTGAGGACGCCCCTTCGTGCCGGTATGGCACTTCCCGCGCCGGACACGCGGCGCGCGGCGAGGTGCGGTGGCCGGGCGATTGGGCCGGGGGCGGCGGCTCGGCGCGCCTCCGATGTCCCTGGGAAGCAAGAGCTTGCGGCGCGTGGGGAGCGGCGGCCGTCTGGCGGCGGCTCGGCCGGCGGGGCGGGACGGCCCCTCTGGCACGGCGATTGCTCCTTAATCCGTCAGGATGGGCGGAGGGACGCAAGATTGACACCCGCTGGAGCGACTTCGAGATGTCCATCCGCGAAGCCAACGCCGTGAAGACCCAGAGGCGGTGCCTGAAATGCGGCAGGGTGATGTGGACCGACCGCTGCCACCGCCTGTGTACGAAGTGCGGGCACACGAACGAGCGACTGCTCGAGACCCGGGCGTCGGTGACGCAGGAGCTTCGCCAGCTGCTTCGCCAGCTCGGCGGGGTGGGCGGGGGTCATCAGGCCCTGGGTGGACTGATGTTCTGTGAGGACTGATCGAGGCTACAACAGCAGGTAGGTGCGCGGGTGCACCTATCGGGCGTCGTGCAGGGAGTGGTCGCCGGGGGGCCGCTCCCTGCCATTTTTTTGCCCTGCGGCTCGCCGTGGCGAATTCCCTTCTCCGTAACACTTCAGCCGAATGGAGAGCTGGGGAGAACCTTTCTTGAAAGAAAGGCTTCTCCCCAGGTCCTCACTCCGCCTTGAAGTGTGACCCTTCTCCTGTTCCTGGCTTCAGGCGCGGTGACCTCCTGGCGCGCTCCTCGGGGGCTTGCGCCGGGGGGACGGGGCGGCTATGATCTGTGGCGTGGGAGGGGCCGCCGCAACCCGCTTCGGAGGCAGTCCATGATCGCCGACCGCGTGGAGCGTATCGACGCCTCGGGCATCCGCAAGGTCTTCGACCTCGCCGCCACCATGAAGGACCCCATCAACCTGAGCATCGGGCAGCCCGACTTCGACGTGCCCGAGCCCGCCAAGGACGCCGCCGTGGAGGCCATCCAGGAGGGCTTCAACCGCTACACCGTGACCCAGGGCATCCCCGAGCTCCACCAGCGCCTCCGCCGCATGCTCCGCGAGGAGAAGGACTTCGAGCCCGAGGCCACGCTCGTCACCTCCGGCGTCTCGGGGGGGCTGCTCCTGGCGCTCCTGGCCACGGTGAACCCCGGGGACGAGGTGATCATCCCCGACCCCTACTTCGTGATGTACAAGCACCTGGTGAGCCTGTGCGACGGCAGGCCGGTGTTCCTCGACACCTACCCCGACTTCACGCTCCGCCGGGAGGCCCTCGAGCCCCTGCTCACCGAGCGCACCAAGCTCATCCTGCTCAATAGCCCGGCCAACCCCACGGGGGCCGTGTGCTCCGCCGAAGAGCTGGAGATGGTGGCCGCGCTGGCCGCCGAGCGCGACATCCTGGTGCTCTCCGACGAGATCTACGACGCCTTCGTCTACGACGGCGACGCCTACACCTCGATGGCCAGCATCCACCCCCGCACCCTGCTCCTGGGCGGCTTCTCCAAGCGCTACGCCATGACCGGCTGGCGCCTGGGCTACGCCGCCGGGCCGGCGGACGTGGTGGGCCAGATGACCAAGCTCCAGCAGTATACCTTCGTGTGCGCCCCGTCGTTCGCCCAGAAGGCGGGCCTGAGGGCCATGGACCTGGACGTGGGGGAGCACATCGCCGCCTACCGCCGCAAGCGCGACCTCGTCTACAGCGGCCTGCGGGAGGCCGGCTACGACGTGGTCGAGCCCCGCGGCGCCTTCTACATCTTTCCCCGCGTGCCCTGGGGCACGGACATGGAGTTCGTGGAGGAGGCGATCCGCAACAACCTGCTGGTGATCCCGGGCCGCGTCTTCTCCGAGAGGACGAGCCACTTCCGCATCGCCTACACCGCTTCGGAGGAGGTGATCGAGGCGGGGCTGGAGGTCCTCCGCCGCATCGCCCGGCGCTGAGCCGCGCCAGGCCGCCGCCCCGGCCCTGGCCGGGGATTGGCGCTTGGAATGCGCGCCGGATTCTGCTTAAATACCTTCGCTTCCGCAAACGCCCGGTCGCAAGGAGACGTGCCCATGGCCCGCGCGCTGTGCCGTGCTCTCGCCCCGCTCCTCCTCGCTCTCCTGGTCCCCGCCTGGGCGGCCGCGGGCGAGGAGAAGAAGCCTGCGCCCGAGGGCCAGAAGCCCCAGGCCCAGCAGTTCGAGAACCTCGACGTGTGGGCCCAGCACGTGGTCTACGAGGGCAAGGAAAACAAGTTCACCTTCACCAACAACGTCACGGTGATCAAGGGCGACCTGAAGGTGGACTGCGACCGGATGACGGGCTTCATCGACCCCGAGACCCGGCAGATCACCGACGTCACGGCCCTGGGCAACGTCCGCATGGTGTCCGTGGCCACGGTGAAGATCGGCCCCGATGGCCTGCCCGTCACCACCACCCCCAGCGACGCCTGGCGGGCTCGGGCCGGGCGGGCCGACTACGATCTCACCGCCGACCGCATCGTCCTCAAGTCCGTTCCCGGCGCCCAGAGGCCCCAGATGTGGCGCGGCGCCGGCTATGCCGAGGCCGACACCATCGTCTTCTATCCCGATAAGGGCACCTTCGATCTCGAGGGGAGCCCCGTGATCCGGGGCGAGCTGCCCACCGGTCCGGCGAGCACGGGGCCTGCCCCCAAGCCGGCCAACCCGTAGGCGGGCGGCGCCAGCGGCGTCGCACACGGGCCGCGGCCGCTCAGTCCACCTCCAGGACCTTGACCACGTTGGTGGCGCCGCGCAGGGGCGTGGTGCCGGAGACGAAGACGATGATGTCGCCCTCCCGCACGGCCTGGAGGTCGCGGAGGGCGCCCTCGGCGTCGCCCACCAGGGCATCGGTGGCGTCGGACATGGCCACGGGATGGGCCTCGACGCCCCACACCAGGGCCAGCCGCCGGCAGGCCTGGGGCACGGGGCAGAAGGCGTGGATGGGGCAGGCGGCTCGGCGCTGGGCGACCATCCTGGCGGTGGCGCCGGAGATGGTGAAGACCACCAGGGCGGCGGCGCCCACGTCGGCCGCGGCCCGCACGGCCGCGTCGGCCACGGCCGCGGGCACGGGCATCTCCTGGGGGCTGCCCTCGCCGTCGCAGGGGGGGCGGAAGACCTGCTCGGCGGCCTCGGCGATGCGGGTCATCATCCGCACGGCCCCCAGCGGGTACTTGCCCACCGCGGTTTCGCCAGAGAGCATCACGGCGTCGGTGCCGTCGAAGATGGCGTTGGCCACGTCCGAGGCCTCGGCGCGGGTGGGGCGCGGGTTGTGGACCATGGACTCGAGCATCTGGGTGGCGGTGATGACGGGCATGCCCCGGCGGTTGGCCTCCTGGATGATCCGCTTCTGGAGCACGGGCACCCGCTCGGGGGCCATTTCCACGCCCAGGTCGCCGCGGGCGACCATCACGCCGTCGGCGGCGTCGAGGATGGCGCCCAGCTCCTCGATGGCCTCCGGCTTCTCGATCTTGGCGATCACCGGGGTATCCAGCTCGCGCTCGCGTACGATGCGCCGCACCGCCTCGATGTCCTCCGCCCGGCGCACGAACGACAGGGCCACGGCGTCCACTCCCAGTCCGAGACCGAAGTCCAGGTCGCGGCGGTCCTTGGGCGTGAGGGCCGGGGCGCTCACCTTGACCCCCGGCAGGTTGATCCCCTTGTGCTCGCCCAGCGGGCCGCCGGTGACTACCCGGCAATGGACCTCGTCGCCCTCCACGGCCTCCACGCGCAGCTCCAGCAGCCCGTCGTCGAGCAGCACGCGGTCGTCGGGCGACACGTCGCTGGGCAGATCGCTGTAGGAGGTGGCGATACGGTCGGCGGTGCCCTCGACGTCGCGAGGGGTGATGGCCACGCGGCGACCCTCCTGGAGGTGGACCGGGCCGCCGTCCTTCAGCCGGCCGGTGCGCATCTTCGGCCCCTGGAGGTCCTGGAGGGCGCACACGTTGGCGCCCAGCTCGTCGGCGAGCCGGCGGATGCGCTCGAAGGCCGCCTGGTGGCGCTGGTGGGTGCCGTGCGAGAAGTTGAGGCGGAAAACGTCCACCCCCGCCTCGATGAGCTGGCGAATGCCCTCCTCGGAATCGCTGGCGGGGCCGAGGGTGGCCACGATCTTCGTGCGCATGCCGGCGGGCCCTCGCTGGAGGAGCGTGGCGGTTCGCGACGGGGCCGATTATAGCCTCGCCCCGGCCCCCGCGCAACCGTCCCCAGAGCCCCCGCGGCGCACGCCGCGTAGGCCAGGAGGTGTCCCCGTGCGCATGCCGCCAGCACTGGCCGGGATGCTCGTCCTCGCGTTCCCAGCCCTTTGCGGAGAAGCCGCCATGCCCACGGACCGGGGCGACCTGTTCCGCACCCGCTCGGCTCGCGGTTGGAAGGCCGAGATCGAGGTGCTCGCCGCCCGCCGCGCCGACCAGCCCGTGAGCCCCTTGCTCTACGGCAAGTTCTGCGAGCACCTGGGCACCAATATCTACAACGGGATGTGGGCCCAGGTGCTGCGCAACGGGGGCTTCGAGCCCTGGGGCTTCTACGGCGACGAGCGGTCCATAGCCCACCGCGTGGAGGGGCTCGAGCGGCGGATGGGCGTGCGCGGCCTGGGCGCCAGCCGCGAGCGGGGCGTGGCCTTCCCCTGGGTGCCCTGCGGCCAGGGCGAGGTCGCCTTCTCGCTCGACAAGGAGGCCCGCAACGGCGAGACGGCCCAGCGGGTCGCGGTCCGCAGCCTGCCCCGGGGCGGTAGCGCGGGCGTCGCCCAGCCCATCTTCCTGCCCGTGCATCGCCAGCGCCGCTACGAGCTGAGCGTCTACGCCAGGTCGGAGGGCGACGCGGGCGAGGTGGCGGCGAGCCTGCGCCGCGGCAGCCCCGACGGCCCGGTGCTGGCCGACGACGCCTTCCGCTCGCCGGGGCCGGAGTGGGGCCGCGCGGAGCTCTCGCTGACCGTCCCTGAGGAGGGGCTCGAGGCCGGGGAGGTGGCCTTCCTGGCCTTCACGCTCTCCCGCCCAGGCACCGTGTGGCTCGACCTCGCGGAGCTGTTCCCCGCCGACCACGTGGAGGGCTTCGACCCCGACGTGGTGCGCCTGTGGCGGGAGGCGGCCCTCCCGCTGCTGCGCTACCCGGGGGGCAACTTCGCGTCGGGCTACCACTGGCAGGACGGCATCGGGCCTCGCGTCGAGCGCCCCATCCGCTTCAACGCCCCGTGGAAGCAGCCCGAGCCCAACCACGTGGGCACCGACGAGTTCATGGCCTTCTGCCGCGCTGTGGGCTGTCGCCCCCACATCTGCGTGAACGCGGGGGACGGGACGGCCGAGGAGGCCGCGGCGTGGGTGGAGTACTGCAACGGCCCGCCCGAGAGCCGCTTCGGGCGCCTCCGCGCCGCCAACGGCCACCCCCAGCCCTACGCCGTCCACTTCTGGGAAGTGGGCAACGAGCTCTACGGCTCCTGGCAGATCGGCCACTGCACGCCGGAGGCGTATGCCGAGCGCTACGAGCGCTTCTACCGCGCCATGAAGGCCGTCGACTCCTCCATCCACATCATCGCCAACGGCCAGGACCTCCGCTGGAACGAGCCGCTGGTGAGCCGCAAAGGCGAGCTGGTCGAGGCCGTATCGCTGCACACCCTGATCGGCGGCGGGCTGCGCGACAGCTCCGACGCCCGGGCCGCCTACGAATCGCTGATGGCCTACCCCACGGCCTATGCCGACGTGCTGGAGGCCCTGCGCCGCCAGATGGAGCCCCACGTGGCCCGACCTCGTATCGCCATCACCGAGCTTCAGCTTTTCACCAATCGCCCCCACTTGCCCAACAACCAGACCGTCTCCGAAGCCCTGTTCCTCGCTTCCACGCTGCACACCGCCATTCGCGCCCGCGGGCTCGTGGAGCTCATCAACCACACCGCCACGCTCAACCACGGCGGCGGATTGCGCAAGGAACGCGAAATCGTCTACCCCAACCCGGTCTACTTCACCTCCAGGCTCTACGCCACCCAGCCCGGCCGCTGGCCGGTGGGCATTCGCGTGGCCAGCCCCACCGTCGACGTGCCGGCCCGGGGGGGCCTGCCCGCGGTGGAGAAGTGCCCCTACCTCGACGCCATCGCCCTGGCCGGCGAGAAAGGGGAGCGGCTGGTGCTCCTCGCCGTCAACCGCCACCCCGACCGGGCGCTCCCCGCGACCCTGCGGCTTCGCGACTTCCCAGCCCAGGAGGCGGTGCGGGTGCAGACCCTCCGGGGCCGCGGCCCGCTCGACCGCAACACCTGGGAGGAGCCCCGCCGCGTGCGCCTGGAGGCCACCGACCGCCGCCTGGAGGGCGAGCCCCCGACGTTCGAGTTCCCGCCCTGTTCCGTCACCGCGTTGACCTTCACTCGAAGCCCCTGAGCTGGAGGACCGATGGCCGCGAAACGCAAGCGCTCGAAAGGCCGGGGCGGATGGCCCCGCGACGGAGGAGTTCCTCCCGAGGCACGCTTCGTCCGCGGGGTCGAGCGCACCGCCCGGAGAATCGTCAGCGGCTCGCTCAGCCGCGAGGAGCTGCTGCCACTGCACGAGAAGTTCCGGGCCATCGTGTGCCAGGCGTCCTACGCGCGACTGGCGAAGGAGGGCGAGTTGCGCCCCCTCGACGGCCCCGACTAGCCAGAGGGGATACCGCGGTCGGGGCGGGCGGGCCCGCGGGGCGGGCATGGCGGGCGTGCGGCGGCGTCAGTGCTCGGGGCCGGTCAGCACGGCCCCGTGGGCGCCGGAGGCGACGAGTGCGGCATAGCGGGCGAGCCAGCCGCCGGTGACCTTGGGCCGGGGAGGCTGCCAGGCCTTGCGTCGACGGGCCAGCTCGTCCTCGCCCACGCCGAGCTCGACGGCGCGGTTGGGGATGTCGATGGTGATCTCGTCGCCGTCGGCGACGAGGGCGATGGGCCCCCCGGCCGCGGCCTCCGGCGAGCAGTGGCCCACGCACGGGCCGCGGGTGCCGCCGGAGAAGCGCCCGTCGGTGAGCAGGCCCACGCCGGTGAGCAGGCCCATTCCCTGGAGAGCCGCGGTGGGGGAGAGCATCTCCCGCATCCCGGGGCCGCCGCGGGGCCCCTCGTAGCGGATGACCACCACCATGCCCTTGTGGACCTCGCCCTGGAGGATGGCCTGCATGGCGGCCTCCTCGGCGTCGAAGCAGCGGGCCGTGCCGGTGAGGCTCATGGCCTCGGGGGCCACGGCGGTCTGCTTGACGATGGCCCCGTCGGGCGCCAGGTTGCCCCACAGGACGGCCATTCCGCCCTCCTTGTGGCAGGGGTTGTCGAGCGGCCGGATGATGTCGTCGTCTTCGACCTGGGCGTCGGCGGCGATCTGGCGGATGGTCTTGCCGCTCACGGTGGGGCAGTCGTGGAGCTTCTCGCCCAGGCGCTGCATCACCGCGGGCACGCCGCCAGCGTGGTAGAGGTCCTCCATGAAGTAGTCGCCCCCGGGGCGGATGGCGCTCAGGTGGGGGGTGTCGCGGCTCAGGCGGTCGATGGTCTCCAGGGGCAGCTCCACGCCCGCCTCGTGGGCCACGGCGGGCACGTGGAGGCAGGTGTTGGTGGAGCCGCCGAGCGTGAGGTCGATGCGCAGGGCGTTCTCGAAGGCCTCCCGGGTCATCACCTGGCGGGCGGTGGTGCCCTGGCGGATGAGCTCCATCACGCGCTCGCCGCTGGAGAAGGCGATGCGGTCCTTCTCGCTCACCACGGCCAGGCACGCGGCGCAGCGGGGCAGGGACATCCCCAGGGCCTCGGTGACGCAGGCCATGGTATTGGCCGTGTAGACCCCGGAGCAGGAGCCCGCGGAGGGACAGGCGGCCATCTCCAGGTCGGCCAGCTCCTGCTCGGAGATCGTGCCCGCCTGGCGGAGGCCCACGGCCTCGAAGGTGTCGCGCACCAGGGAGCGGCGCCGCATGTGGTGCATCCCCGCGAGCATGGGCCCGCCGGTGACCACGATGGTGGGCAGGTCGAGCCGCGCCGCGGCCATCAGCATCCCCGGCGTGATCTTGTCGCAGTTGGTCAGCATCACCAGCCCATCGAGCCGATGGGCCTGGGCGATGGACTCGATCATGTCGGCGATCAGCTCGCGGGAGGGCAGCGAGTAGCACATCCCGCCGTGGCCCATGGCGATGCCGTCGCAGATGCCCGGGACCTGGAACTTCAGGGGCACCCCCCCGCCCGCACACACCCCGTGCTCGATGGCCCGCTCCAGGCGCGGGAGGTGGATGTGGCCGGGCACCAGATCGGTGGCGCTGGAGGCGATGCCCACGAAGGGCTTGTCCAGGTCCTCCCTGCGCAGTCCGCAGGCGAAGAGCAGGGAGCGGTGGGGAGCGCGCTCGAGCCCCTTCGTGGCGGCGTCGCTTCGCTTCATGAGGGGGTCCTCCGGCTGGGCTGGGACGGGTGCGAGGAAGGCAAGAGGGGATTATAGGCGGCTGCCCGGCGGCTGTCAAACCGGTGCCGGCCTCACTCCTCGTCGCGGGGCAGCAGGGCCGTGGGCTCGGAGGGGCCTACGGCGTCGAGCACGCCGCGGCGGAGGCGGGAGCGCAGCCAGTCGTCGTAGGGGCGGCGGAGGAGAGCGGCGACCACGGCGTGGAGCTCCGTGGTGGCGAGCAGGGCCATCTCGCGGTGGACGGCGCCGCGGTGGAGGAGGTCGGTGAAGGCGCTGCCCCGGTCCTGGGGCGAGGTGGAGCAGTGCGGATTGCCCACGATGATGCCCTTGGCCGGCGCCCCCTCGGCCTCCAGGCGCTTGAGCAGCACCCAGTAGGGGTCGGAGTCGATGGGGCCATCTGTGGCGGCCAGGGCCACGGCGGCGTCGCCCTCCTCGCTGCGGAGGTCCAGGCACTGGGGCTCCGCGGGCTCCGCCTCGAAGCCCATGAGGCGGAACGCGGCGGCCACGGGCTCGGCCAGCTCCTGGGGCTGGGCGGCGTAGAGGAGCTTGCTGTAGAGGGCCAGCTCCGCGTGGCGCGCTCGGACGTCGTCGAGCTCGGCCTGGAGGTTTTCGATCTGCTCCTCCAGCTCGGGTACCTGGGCGGCGAGCTCCGCCTCGCCGGGCAGCAGGTAATCGGCCAGCCACCGGGGCCGGGGCGTGGGCTCGGGGGGCGGCGGCGGGGGGGCGAAGGCCTGGGCGATGCGGGCCCCTCGCTCCCGGGGGTCGGCGCCCGCGACGGGCGGGATGAGCACGGCGCGTCCCGCCCCCACCGGGATGTCGATGGCCACCGGCCGCCCCACGCGGTCCGTGGCCACCACGTGCCAGGCGGGGTCGAGCTGTTCGTTGGCCACGTAGGCCTCGTAGCGCACCGTGCCCGCGGTGCCGCCCAGGAGCTGCCAGGCGAGGTGCTCCTCGTCGGCGGGCCGCACCTGGTCCCCGCCGTCCGCGGAGATGACCAGGGGCGACAGGGCGGAGTCGGCGGGCAGCCACGAGTAGGCGTGGAGGATGGACACCACGGGGCCGCGGCGGCTGCGCCGCCGCACGTGGAAGGGCTTGCCCACGGCGCGGAGGACGCACAGGAGGGTGCCGCCGGCCCGCAGCAGCTCGGCGGTCTCCCGCCGCCGCCGGCGCACCACCTCGAGCACCGTGCGCCCCAGGCCGCCGTCGGTCTCGGCGTTGGTCACCAGGCGTCCGTGGGCTTCGGGCCGCACCCGCCGCCACATGGCCGTAACCGCCGCGGGGTCGACCACCACGTGGGAGAAGTGGGTGAACGGGACGTCGGCGTGGAACGGGCAGGTCTCGACCCGTTCGTGGCGGGCGTCGATCCCGACGACGAGGATTCTTCGACTCACGGCGAGGCTTCCCCCGGCTCGGTGTCTCTTGCGAACAGTAGATAGTATATCACACAGCCTGCGGCGCGTCGCTTCGCCTCGTAGATGCTCTGGTGGTAGCCGGGCAGCTCGGTGGTCCACTGCCCCGGTCCCACGCGGTTCACGAGGCCCGGGGTGTTCTCCAGGCACTCCAGGATCTGGCGGGCGTAGGGCTCCACGTCGGTGGAGACGTTGAGGATGGCTCCCCGAGCCATGCGGTCGGTCAGGAGGGCCGTGAACGGGGGCTGGAAGAGTCGGCGCTTGGCGTGCCGACGCTTGGGATAGGGGTCGGGATGGTGCACGTAGACGGCCCTTACCTGCCCCGGCGTCAGCAGGCGCTCGATGGCGTAGCGGGCGTCGCCGAAGAAGACCCGCACGTTGCCCACCCCTGCTCGCTGGATCTTGCCGCACAGCTTGTCCACACGCTCGCGGAGGCGCTCGATGGCCAGGAAGTTGGCCCCCGGCGCCTGGCGTGCGGCGTGGACCACGAAGTCGTCCTTCCCCGGGCCGATCTCCACCTCGAGCGGGGCGTCGGGCCGTTCGAAGCGGCCCAGGAGCTGGTCGGGGGTGGAGGCATCGTCGGCCGTGAGGATGAGCTGGCGATGGCGGGCGACGGTCTCCCTGTGGAGCTTGGCCAGGTACTCCTTGAAGGTGTAGGGCACGAGCTCGACCACCCGCTCGACAGGCAGGCCCATGACGTTGGTCTCGCTGCCCTCGAGGTGGTCGATGAAGCGGTCGCCGCCGGCCTGGATGGCGTAGGCCCCCGCCTTGTCGTGCCAGCCGCAGGTGGCGATGTAGTCGTCCAGCTCCTCCTCGCTCATCGGCCTCATGGTCACGTAGGTCACGTCGTGGGCTCGGCGGGCGTGGCCGGAGCGGGTGTCGACGACGCACAGGCCGGTGATCACGGCGTGGCGGTGGGCGGTGAGCAGGCGGAGGAACTGGCGGGCCTCGTCGGCGTCCGCCGGCTTGCCCACCACCCGCTCCTGGCAGGCCACCAGGGTGTCGGCGCCCAGCACCAGGGCCTCGCCCACGCGGGGGGCCACGGCCCGGGCCTTGGCCTCGGCGAGGTCTTCGGCCTGCCGCTCGGGCGGCAGGCGCGGGTCGGGCCTCTCGTCGATGTGGGGAGGCACCACTTCGAAGCGGTAGCCCATCTCGGCCAGCAGCTGGCGCCGCCTGGGGGATGCGGAGGCGAGGACGAGGGGGCACTTCCTCAGTCGCACAGGCCCGCCTCCTCGAGCCGCCGCTTGCCCATGGCCAGCTCCTCGGCGATGAAGCGGGAGGCGACCTCCATCACCCGCAGGGCGCCGGGGGGCAGCCGCTCGGCCAGCGGAGCGAAGTCCACCTCGCCCAGGCCCGGCGGATGGTGGTCGCGGAGGCCCGCCGTCACGTCGTGCAGGTGGACGCCCAGGGTGCGCGGGCCGTGCCGCCGCAGCCATTCGAGCTGCCCCCCGAGCCCCATGGCGCCCTGGAGCACGGCGTGGCCCACGTCGTGCCAGTAGCCCACGCGGCGCTGGGGGAAGCGCTCGAGCAGCGTGCCCAGCTCGTCGAGCGACGGTAGCTCGTGCCATCCCATGCGAGTCTCGATGCCCAGGCTCACGCCGTCGGTTCTCTCCAGCAGCTCTTCGAGGCTGCGGCAGGCGGCCTCGAGGTAGTCGGGGGCGAGGGCCCGGCGCTCGGCGAGCACCTCGTCCGCGCTCACGCCGAGCTGGGCCGCCGCTCCTGGGTGCCTGGCCAGGCGATAGAGCAGCTCCTGCTTCTCCCACGACCGCTCGACGGGCAGGGAGCCGAGGTGGAGCACCACGGCCCGGGCGCCCAGGGCCTTCGCGTTCGCGATGCTCTCCACCGTGGCCTCGACGCCGGCCCGCCGCTGCTCCGGGTGGGGCGATGCCAGCCAGTCGCCGCGCTCGTTGCCCGGCGCGGGCTTGCGCTCGGAGCACACGTTGTGGACGCTGCACACCTCCATGCCCAGGCGTTCGAGGGCGGCGAGGGTCTTCTTGCGGCGGAATCGTGCCTTCGAGCAGCCGATCTCGACGGTGCGGAAGCCCATGGCCAGGATGGCCCGGAGGGTGGGGACGATGCGGGGGTCGCTGCGCGGATACCAGGCGGTGGACAGGGCGAGCACGCTGGTCCTCTCCGGCTCAGGGGGCTTGCGGGCGTGCGGCGAGGAACAGGCGTGTGGCCTCCTCGGCGGCTGCGGCGAGCAGCTCCGGGGCACCGGCCATCGCCTGCTCGAGGGACATGGGACGACTGGTGGCGGCCAGGCACGCGGCGATGCCCTGCTCGTGCACGGCGCGGTAGCCAGGGCCGAGGCTCCCGGCGATGGCCACCGCGGGTACGCCGAGCCGCCGGGCCAGCCGCGCGACGCCGACCGGCACCTTACCTCGGGCCGTCTGCTCGTCCACTTGCCCCTCGCCCACGAGCACGAGGTCGGCCCCCGCGAGCTTCCCCTCGAGGCCCACGGCGTCGATGACCAGCTCGATGCCGGGCCGCAGCTCGGCTCCCAGGAAGGCCACCAGGCCGGCCCCCAGGCCGCCCGCGGCGCCGGCCCCGGGGACGTGGCGCACGTCGACGCCCAGGTCGCGCTCGACGATGTCGGCGAGGCGCCCCAGGCAGGCCTCCAGGCGCTCGACCATCTCGGGGCTGGCGCCCTTTTGGGGGGCGTAGACGCGGGCGGCGCCGTTGGGCCCGAGGAGGGGGTTGTCGACGTCGCAGGCCACCTGGCAGGTCGCCTTGGCCAGGCGGGGGTCCAGGTCGGCCAGCTCGATGCGGGCCAGACGGCGGAGCTCCCCTCCGCCGGGGCCGATGGGCTGGCCGTCGGCGTCGAGCAGCCGGGCTCCGAGCGCCTGGGCCATGCCCGCCCCGCCGTCCACGGTGGCGCTGCCGCCGATGCCCAGGACGAGGCGGTCGGCGCCGCGGTCGAGCGCTGCGGCGATGAGCTCGCCGGTGCCGCGGGTGGTGGTTCCGGCGGGGTCGCGGCGGTCGGGCGGCACGAGGGGGAGGCCGGAGGCGGCGGCCATCTCGATGGCCGCGGTCCGGCCGTCGCCCAGGATGCCCAGCTCCGCATCCACCGGCTCGCCCAGCGGCCCGGTAACCCGGTGGCGGTGAAGGGTGCCGCCGGTGGCCGCGGCGAGGGCCCGCACGGTGCCCTCGCCGCCGTCGGCCAGGGGGACGGCCAGCACGTGGGCCTCCGGCGCCGCGGCGCGGACGCCGCGGGCCATGGCCCGCGCGGCCTCCTGGGCGGGCAGACACTCCTTGAAGGAATCGGGCGCCACGACGATCTTCACGGTTCCCTCACCGGGGAGTGTTGGCCCAGGGGCGCGAGGTCGGTGCGGTGGCTCGAGCGGCCCGGGGCGGTCAAGGAGCTTTCTGGAGGAGCTCGGCGATGGTCGCGGCGAGGGCCTCCTCGTTCTCGCCGCCCTCGACGTCCTGGAAGAGGTACCACCGTTCGGTGTATTCGACGGACTCGCCCTGCTCCAGGGAGGTCATGGGGCCGAGGGTTTCCAGCTCGACGAAGTCGCCGGCGGTATAGGTCTCGCAGTTGCATCCGTAGTCGGGGTAGCTTGCCGCGGGCTGGTAGGGGAAGCGCTTGACGAAGAGCGTGGCGTCGCGGAGGTAGGCGGCCCAGCCCTGCTTGTTGGCGATGCCGATCTTCTGCGGCTCCTCGAGGCGGGCGTCGGTACGGAGCTGAAGGAGCTTGCTGCCCAGGGCGAAGCGGGGGTCGGTGAGGTCGGTGTAGTGCCAGAGGACCATGGGCCTGGCGGGCAGGAGGTAGTCGTCGTGGGAGCGGTAGGGCTCCTGGGGGAGGACGACGGCTCCGCCGCCATTCATGATGGTGAGCGCCCAGGGGGCGAGGCTCACGCGCCAGAGTCCCTGGTTGGTGAGCCTGTGGCGGACCACGAGGCGGGTGCCCTGGGCATCGAGGGCGACGGTGATCTCTTTCTGGATGCCGGTGGGCTCTTCCACGGGCTGGCGGAGGCGGACCGCGTTGTCGCCCTCGGGGTGCAGCTCGACGGGGGCGTTGTCGGGCACGTAGCTGCGGGGGATGGCCTCGGGGGCGTGCCACAAGCGGTGTCCGCCCCAGGGCTTCCACTCTCCGAGGTCGGTCTGGACGGCGGTCTGGGGGCACTCGCCGAGGATGTTGTCCTGGCCGGTGAAGGCGTATCGGAGGATTCGCGGCCCGATGTCGGTGGCGACGACCACCTCGACGGTTCCGTTGGACAGGCGTTGGCAGTTGGGCAGATCGAGATAGGCGATCTTCTCCATGGGGGCGGTCCTCTGGCCCGGTGCGGGAGGAGGATGAGCGGGCGTTGCTGGGCGGGTCGGTGGGCCGGTAGGCGCAGCCCGGCGGGGCTGGCCGGGCTGCGCCCCCGCAGGTTCCGCTACGGGTTGGCTGGCGTCTGGGGCGGCTGGGTGGGTCCGGCGGCCCCTGCGGCCTCTCGCACCACGGTGCCCACGTAGGTGGTGCGGATCTGCGCGTAGATGGGCGGGAGGATGCCCTGGAACTCGTTGACGGCGCAGATGTCCTTGATGCCGGTGAATCCGCCGGCGTAGCGGGACTGGGCCTGGTCCCACAGCATTCCCTGGCCCATCTTGCCCTGGACGACGAGGCCCAGGATGCAGGTGGCCTCGCCCTGGGCTTCCACGGTGCCCAGCACCTGGTAGTTGTTCTGCGAGTGGTATCGCGTGCTGGTGCAGGAATTGATGTTGGGGCTGCACGTCCGCTGCATGTACTCCATGTACCCCATGCCGCATCCGCTGAGCAGCAGCGGCGACACCACCACGAGACACCTGGCGATCCGAGTGGCAGTCTTCAAGGAGCCTCCTCCTAGCTCGAGCCTTCGGGCACGCGTGCCCCGCGGCACGCTCGACCCATCCCCGCTCCCTTCGAGCGGGGCCATGGCGGTCGGACGGGCATCCCCCCTTTCGTGTGCTCTGTGGTCGTTGGCCCCTCGGTCGTGGCAGCGGGCCACCCGGCCCGCCGCGACGCGGGTATTCTATGCGGGGAGGGCGATAGCGTCAACCTGGTTTTTGCCGCTGGCCGCGGCGCTCCCGGGCTTGACAGGGTGCAGCCGGGGGCGATAGGATTGGGCGGGGGCTCGGCATCGGAGGATGCGATGGCTGGCTTGTGGAAGCGGCGGCTGGCCCGCCACGCCAACGCCTTGAGCTTCTGGGCCGTGGTGGCGCTGGTGGCCCTGATGCTCTCGCTGGTGACGGCCATGGTCCGCCGTGCCCAGCGGCCGGCCGATTACGTCTCCGAGGACGTTCGCCGCTGAGCTCTCTGCCCTTCCCGCCCCTGCGTCCTGGCGGCGGGACCCCGCTTGACCCACCGAATGAGGCGCCGCAGGGCGGAAGGCGGCCACAGCCAGCCCAGGCGCCGGCCGCGGCGCAGCCGCTTGGCTTCGCCCTCGCGGAGGGCGTCGGGGCAGTAGCGGGCCTTGAGCTTGAACACGCCCAGGCGGTCGGCCCGCCCCAGGAGGCGGACCAGCAGCCGGCCCACCGGCCCGGTGCCCAGGCACAGGGCCGTGGCGAAGTCCACCAGATAGGGCTGTCCCCGCGGGTCGAGGAGCACGTTGGTCTTCTGGTGCGCGTCGAGGTGTACCACGCCGGCGTCGTGGATGCGGCGGATGACCTCCTCCAGGCGGTCGAACGCGGCGGCGGGAATGTCGCGGCGAGGGAGGGCCTTGAGGGTCTGCCCTTCGATGTGGGTCACGGCGAAGGCGAAGGGGTCGAGCCGTCCGTGGAACGCAGGCACCCCCGGCACCCCGTCCAGGCGGGCGTAGACGCGGGCCTCCCGGCTCACCAGCCAGCGGCCATAGGTGTGGCGGAGGAGCCAGGGGGCGTAGCGGAAATCCTTGACCACCAGGCGCCGGCCGCCGTGGCGGATGAGTCGGATGGCGGGCTTGGCGCCGCGAGGGGGCCGCAAGAGGCGCTCGGTGGCGCACTCCAGGCTCTCGCGGCCCAGAGTCGCGGGGGGATGGTCGGGGACAGCCATGGGCGCCGCCTGGAGGCCGAGCCGCGAGCCGAGGGCACAGCTCACTGAACGTTGCGCAGCGGGGTGCCGTCGTAGGGGCAGAACTGCTTGGAAGTGTGGAACCGCCGGCCGCATGTGGGGCAGAACTTGTTGACCTCGTAGGTGTGCCCGATGAGGCCCCCGATGATGGCGCCGCTGGCCGCGCCGATAGCGGCCCCGCGGCTGCGCTTGTGGTCGTCGATGGCCGCGCCCGCCACCGCGCCGGTCACCCCTCCGATAGCCGCGCCGCGCTGCGTCGGCGTGCACGCCAGGGGACCTGCCGCCATCAGGGTCGCCAGGACGATTGCCAAAAGCCTGGTCTTCATCGTCGCTCGCTCCTAACCGGCCGCCTGCGAGGGCCGCCTGGGATCCCGAGCCTCATTATACTCCGCGCACCACGGGTGTCAAACCCTGGTGCGGCCCTTCCAGGTCCATGGACGCCCGGCGCCGTCCAGTATTCACGGAAACATTCTTTGACACTCATCCTGTGGCCATGCTATGCTTTACGTCCGTCTCGCTGCTGCAGCTGTGGCCCGGAGTCCGCCCGTGAAGTACGCCGTCGTGGTGCCCGATGGCATGGCCGACCATCCCCTGGAGGCCCTGGGCGGCCGCACCCCCCTCGAGGCGGCCACTACGCCGAACCTGGACCGCGTGGCCCGCGAGGGCCACCTGGGCCTGGTATGCCACACGCCCAAGGGCCTGCCCCCGGGCAGCGATGTGGCCATGCTCTCGCTGCTGGGCTACGACCCCACCGCCTGCTACACGGGCCGCGCGCCCCTCGAGGCCGCCAGCATGGGCCTCGCGCTCGGGCCCGGCGAGGTGGCCTTCCGCTGCAATCTGGTGACCGTGGACGACGAGGTGCTGGCCGACCACAGCGCCGGCCACATCTCCACCGAGGAGGCCGCGGTGCTCATCGACCTGCTGAACCAGAAGCTGGGCTCCGAGACCATCCGTTTCCACCCCGGCGTGGGCTACCGCCACCTGCTGGTCTACGCCGGTTCCGAGCCCATCGACGTCCGCTGCACTCCGCCCCACGACATCCTCGATCAGCCCTTCACGAAGCGCCTGCCCCGCGGCCGCGGCTCCGAGATCCTGGTGGACCTCATCCAGCGCTCCCGCCAGGTGCTGGCCGAGACCGACGTGAACGACGTGCGGGTCGACCTGGGGGAGAACCCGGCGAACATGATCTGGCTGTGGGGCGGGGGCACGCGGCCCCAGCTTCCCTCCTTCTACGAGCGCTTCGGCAAGACCGGCGCCGTGGTTGCCGCGGTCGACCTGGTGCGCGGCATCGCCGTGTGCCTGGGACTCGATGTCCTCGACGTGCCAGGGGCCACGGGCTACGTGCAGACCAACTTCGAGGGCAAGGGCCAGGCCGCCTGCCAGGCTCTGGACCGCTACGACCTGGCCTTCGTCCACGTGGAGGCCCCCGACGAGGCCGGGCACCAGGGCAACATCCGCGCCAAGGTGGACGCCATCGAGGCCGTGGACCGCCACATCGTCGGGCCTCTGCTCGCCGCGCTCGAGCGCCACGGGGACTATCGCCTGCTCGTCCTCCCCGACCATCCCACCCCCATCGAGGTCCGGACCCACGTGCGGGAGCCCGTGCCCTTCGCCTACTGCGGTACGGGGGCGTCGCCGCCCAGCCGCCGGCTGTTCACGGAGGCCAACGCCGCGGAGACGGGGCTGGTGGTGGCGCCGGGGCACGAGCTGATGGGCCGCTTCCTGGGCTGAGGCAGGCCCCTTTCCGAGACGCAACGGCTTGCCATGTATGGGCTTACGGGTGTTTGGAAAACCGTTGACAGGCGGGCGGCGCCCCGGTACAATCTATAAGGAGAGAGACCCAGCGCCTGCCGACGCCACTTCCCGCCGCCCAGAGGGCCTTGCCATGCGACGACCTCGCCGGGGCGTCACGCTTACCGAGCTGCTCACCGTCGTTTCCGTGATCACCATCCTGGCTGCCATGGTCACCCCCATCCTCGTGCGCGCCCAACAGGGCGCCTTGACGCAACGCTGCAAGGGCAACCTGGGCCAGCTCTACCAGGGCATCGAGCTCTACGCCAACGACTACGTGGGCAGGCCCC
The DNA here is from genome assembly GCA_046538415.1 of Candidatus Brocadiia bacterium. Classification (GTDB taxonomy): domain Bacteria; phylum Planctomycetota; class PUPC01; order DSUN01; family DSUN01; genus JBKHIY01. Next base: position 21,653 of record JBKHIY010000036.1, read on the forward strand.
CCCGCTGCTTCGACGTCCACGGCACCAGCGTGGACGAATACAGCTGGTGGTACCGCAAGCTGGCGGAAACCATCCACCCGCAACTGAACCCGCTGGACATCCCCACCAGCGATTTCCGCCCCGACCGCTGCGTGCTGCGCTGTCCCGCCAGCCCCGACCACTACGACCAGGCGCACACCCCCAGCTCGATCATCCCCCGGGTCAGCGGCGACGACGCCACGGCCAAGGACCGCGTCTACGACAACAACTACGGCTACAACAACTACGGCTTCTCCTACGACCCCGGCCTGGAGGTCCTGCCCAATCCTGCCACCCTGGACATCCACGAGCCAGGTACCAACCCTCTCTACCACGGCTCGGGCGCCATCAGCGGCCAGTACATCCGCACCGCCGACTACGCCTACATCGGGGCCGCGCCGCTCGACGGGATTCCGGACATGGCCAACACCATCCTGATGATGGACTACGTGAAGGCCGACGTGGCGCCCATCGGCGGCAGCTCCAGCTCCTACGACGACCGCCTCTACGGCTACCGCTTCCGCCACGGGGGGCAGACCACCGACGTCTTCGGCGAGCGCAGCGGGCGGGCCAACGTCCTGCTGTGCAATGGCAACGTCCAGACCCTCTCCGCCAGGGCCTTCCTCAATCGGCTGGGCAAGGGGCAGGTGCACTGGGAAGTGCTCCGCCGCTAGCCAGGCCCAGGCCAGCTTCACCGACCGCCCTTCGCCCACTTGACATCGCCCCGCGGCGTCCTACAATAGGCGAGGATTCCCTGGATCCCCGGCCGTCAGCGGCGACGTCCATGATCCGACCCTATCGCCCCGCCGACTTCGATGCCCTGGTGGAAATCACCATTCGCGCCTTCGACGGGGTGTCCATCGACCAGAATATCGAGCGGCGCTTCGGCCCCATCAACGGCGTCGGCTGGGAGGAGCGGAAGGGCCGACACCTCGAGCGCGACGTGACCGCCAACCCCCGCGGCGTCCTGGTCTACGAGGAGGACGGCGGCCCGGCGGGCTTCGTGGCCTGTCGCTTCGACCGGCGCACCGCGATCGGGTGGATCCCCAACCTGGCCGTCCACCCCGACCACCAGGGCCGAGGCATCGGGCGCCGGCTCATGGAGGCGGCGCTGGACTACCTGCGGGAGCAGGGCATGCGCTTCGTGCGCATCGAGACCCTGGAGCAGAACGCTCGGTGCGCCGCCTTCTACCCCCGCCTGGGCTTCCAGGAGGTGGGGCGCCAGATCCACTACATCCTGCCCCTGGGCTCCGGCTCCTAGGAGACGGCCGATGGCACCGCAGGGCTCGCAGATGCCCGACCCGGCGCTCGTCGGGTTCCCCTACGGTCGCGCCCGCCACGGCTTGAGCAGCGGGCGGCTGGCCTTCGACTTCCTCTTCGGCGTGCTGTGCCCCGTGGCCATCCTGGTGGCCGACCGCTGGAGCGTGCCCCCGCTTTTCTACCCTACCCGGGCCAGTCCCGCGAGCCTCCCCGCCTACTGGGCGGCGCCCTCCTACGTGGTCGGGGCCGTGGTCGAGCTGTGCCTGGTGGTGTGGCTGGCGGCGGGCCCGCGTCGGGCGCCCGTGGGGTTGGCAGTGGCGGGGCTGTTCGCCTTCGCCGCCCTGCTCTCCGTGGGGCTGGGGGTGAGCGTGGTGGCCTACGGCCTCGTCCACGCGGACAGCCTCAGCGGCCTGCTGGCCCTCACCCCCTGGGTCACCACGTTCGTCTTCGCCCGCAACTGCGTGAGTGCCTGCCGGGCGGGGAGCTGGGTGTCGGCGCCGCTGGTCGTGCTCTCCCTGCTTCTGGGGGTGGGGGTGCCCCTTGTGGCCTATGGCTCCGTGCTCTCCGCCCGCGAGCGGCGGGCCAGGGAGCTGGAGGCCCGGCTGTTCAGCACCCGCCTCGCCGACCATCAGAGAGCCCTGGACCAGCTCCAGGGCACCGACGCCGCGAACACCAACCGCATCGCCCGGGCCTACGCGGAGCTCGACCCGGACGATCCCCGACGGCCGCGTATTCGCGAGGCCTACTTCGCCCTCACCGGGGATCCCATCGACCTCGCCCTCCGCCGCCTCGACTTGCGAGGCAGCGAACCCGTCCCCGACGACGAGGAAAGGGAGAAAGAGGAGCCGGCCAGCTCCGCCGACCGTGCCCAGGCCCTACTCGACCAGCTCTTCAGCACCAACCCCGGCGAGCACAAGGAGGCCCTCGATGCTCTCATCGACCTCCAGGTGCTCAGCCCCCGGGCCATCGACGCCCGGGCCATCGTCCGACGCTACCGCAGGCTGCCCGAGGACGACATTCGCCGGCTGCGCATCGAGGCCGCCTACCGCCAGCTCGCCCGCGAGCCCATCGAGCATGGGCTCCAGCGCCTGGAGCGCAAGGAGCGCGGGACGCCCAAGAGCGACGAGCCGACGCCGCCCCAGGGCGTTACCTCGCCCTGAGCCGCCGCTCCTCCCGTCTCAGGCCGCCGCGGCCAGCGCCTCGTAGATGTAGCGGAGCACGAAGAGGACGGCGAAGACCGCCACCCACGGGCTCAGCTCCTTCACCCGCCCGCTCACCGTCTTCAGCAGCGCGTAGGCGATGAATCCGAAGGCGATGCCCTCCGTGATGTTGCCCGTGAGGGGCATCATCACGATGGCCAGGAAGGCGGGCAGGGCCTCCGTCCAGTCGCCCCAGCGGATGCGGGGCACGGCGGTCATCATCAGGCAGCCCACGATGATGAGGATGGGCGCCGTGACCGGGTTGAGCACCTTCGTGCGTCCCACCCGCAGCGTGCCCTCGGCCTCGGCCGAGACCTGCCACGGCTTCGCCGCCGGGCCCTCCGCCTCCGGCCCCGGCTGCCATTTCGCATCCACGTCCCGCAGCTTGAACTCCTGATCGGTGGGCACCCCCGAGGCGATCACGGCCACGCAGGGGGAGAAGAACATGGCGGCCAGGAACAGCACCGAGGTCACCACGCTGGCCAGGCCCGTGCGGCCCCCCTCGGAGACCCCCGCCGTGCTCTCGATGTAGCTGGTCACCGTGGACGTGCCCAGCAGCGAGCCCGTCACCGTGCCCACGGCGTCCGAGAAGAGGGCCCTTCGAGCCCGCGGCAGCCGCCCCTCCACCATCAGGCCCGCCTGCTGGGTGACCCCGATCAGCGTCCCGATGGTGTCGAAGAGGTCGAGGAAGAAGAAGGTGAAGATGACCCCGAAGAAGCCGAACTGGAGGGCCCCCACCACGTCGAGCCGCAGGGCCGTCGCTCGCAGGCCCTCCCAGGGGGGCGGGGCCACGGGGGTCTCGGGCAGGCTCACCAGGCCCATCACGGCGCCCAGCAGGGCCGTGGCCAGGAGGCCCACCAGGATGGCCCCCCGCACGCGGAAGGCCAGCATGGAGCCGGTGACGGCCAGGCCCACCAGGGCGAGGAGGGCCTCGTCGCCGAACTCGGCGAGCCGCAGGCCCGTGGCCGCGGGGTTTTCCGCGTTCACCTCCACCAGCCCCCCGAGCTGGAGCCCCACCAGGGCGATCAGCAGCCCGATGCCCACCGCGATGGCATACTTCAGGCTGTCGGGCACCGCGTTGACCACCCGCTCCCGGAACCCGAAGAAGGAGAGGACCAGGAACAGGAGGCCGGAGACGAACACCGCGCCCAGCGCCTGCTCCCACCCGTCCACCAGCCCGCTGGTGACCAGGAACAGGAAGTAGAAGTTGTGGCCCATGGCCGGGGCCAGGGCGATGGGGTAGTTGGCCAGCAGGCCCATGGTCAGCGTGGCCAGGGCGCTGGACAGGCAGGTGGCCATCATCACCCCGTCGGGGTCCATCCCCGCCTGCGAGAGCACGAAGGGCTGGACGAAGATGATGTAGGCCATGGTCATGAAGGTCACCACCCCGGCCCGCACCTCGGTGCCCACCGTGGTGCCCGCCTGCTCGAGCCTGAAGAACCGGGCGATCGCTCCCATGGGCTCTCCCTCGTGGACTAGGGGTCAGCGCTCATCCGCCGCGGCCCCCCTCGCCGCCTCCCGCACGCGGACCACGGTCTCCAGCAGCCGCTTCAGCTCGCCGATGGGCAGGGAGGTGGCGGCGTCGCTCTTCGCCTTCGCCGGCTCCTCGGCCACCTCGAGGAACAAGCCGTCGATGCCCGCAGCCGCCGCGGCGCGCGAGAGCAGGGGTACGAACTGGCGCTGTCCCCCCGACGCCCCGCCGGCGCCGCCGGGGAGCTGGACGCTGTGGGTGGCGTCGAAGACCACCGGCCAGCCCAGCCCGCCCAGGATGGCCAGGGCCCGCAGGTCGACCACCAGGTCGCGGTAGCCGAAGCAGGTGCCCCGCTCGGTGAGCAGGAGGCGCTGGCCGCCCGCGGCCTGGGCCTTCGCCGCCGCGTGGGCCATGTCCTGGGGGGCCAGGAACTGGCCTTTCTTGAGGTTCACGGCCCGCCCGGTGCGGGCCGCGGCCTGGATGAGGTCGGTCTGGCGGCACAGGAAGGCGGGGATTTGGAGCACGTCGGCCACCTCGGCCGCGGGCTGGGCCTGGGGGGTCTCGTGGATGTCGGTGAGGATGGGCACGCCGTGGGCCGCGTTGACCTCGGCGAGGACGCGCAGCCCGGCCTCCAGGCCCGGCCCGCGGAAGGATTCGCCCGAGGTGCGGTTGGCCTTGTCGAAGGAGGCCTTGAAGACGAAGGGCAGGCCGCACTGGGCGGCGATCTCGCGCAGGCGGCCGGCCAGGCGGAGGCACTGCTCGGCCGACTCGATGACGCAGGGGCCGGCGATGAGCAGCAGGGGGCCGTCGCCGCCGGCGGCCACTCCCTCGGCGATGGTCACCTGGCGGCGGGCCATGGCGGTCCTTCTCTGCGGGTGGGCTCAGAGGCCTGCCTTCACGAGGTCGTGGAGGCGGATGATCCCCACGGCGCGGTTCGCCTCGTCGACCACGGGGAGGACCAGGATCTGGCTCGGCCGGTCCTCCATGAGGTGGAGGGCGTCGATGGCCTTCGTGCCCTGGCGCACGGTGACCGGGTCGACGGTCATCAGGTCGGCGGCGGCCAGGTCGAGCACGTTCCCGTGGCGCTGGAGGGCTCGGCGCAGATCGCCGTCGGTGATGATGCCCACTAGCTTGCCCCCGGCGTTCACCACGTTCACGGCGCCCATGGCCTTGCCGGTCATCTCCACCACCACGTCGCGCATGGCTGTCTCGGGCTGGACGGTGGGATGCTCGGGGCCGCTGTGCATGAGGTGCTCGACCTTGACCGTCAGGCGCCGCCCCAGGGCTCCTCCCGGGTGGGAGAGGGCGAAGCGCTCGGGAGTGAGCTGCTGGCGCACGGCCACGACCAGGGCCAGGGCGTCGCCCAGGGCGAGGGCGGCGATGGCGCTGGCCGTGGGGGCCAGGCCCAGCGGGTCGGCTTCCCGCTCCACGCTACAGTCCACCACCACGTCGGCGGCCTGCGCGATCCGCGAGTCCCCGGCGCCCGTCAGCGCGATGACCTTTGCCCCGATGGTCTCCACGGAGGGCAGGAGGCGGACGATCTCGTCGCTCTCCCCGCTGCGGCTGATGGCGATCAGCACGTCGTCGGGCGAGAGCACGCCCAGGTCGCCGTGCAGGCCCTCCCCGGCGTGGAGGAACACCGCGGGGGTGCCCGTGCTGGAGAAGGTGGCGGCGATCTTGCGAGCCACGATGCCCGACTTGCCCACCCCGCACACCACCACCTTCCCGGCCGATTCCAGGAGCAGCCCGGCGGCTCGCTCGAAGGGCTCGCCCAGCCGGTCGCGGACCCGCTGGAGGGCCTCGATCTCGCGCTCGAGGACCTCGCGACCCTGCTCGATGATCGACTTCCGGGCGTCGGCGGGCTCTGCCATGTGCGGACGGTCCCCTTGCCTGGTGGCTGCGGAGCCGATTATACGCCCCGGCGCCCGGCTGTCAACCGCTCGGCCCGGCCTTCCGCCGGATCTCGACCCCCGCGAGCTCCTCCTCCAGGGTCACCAGGGCCGAGGTATCCAGCTCCCCCTTGCCCGCGACCTGGAGGGCGGCGTAGAACTCGGTGACCAGGCTGGCCACGGGCAGGGGCACGCCCAGGGCCTTGGCCGCCTGGGTGGCGATCACCAGGTCCTTGTGCTGAAGCCTGGCCATGAAGCCGGGCTCCAGGTCGCCGTCCAGCAGCCTGGGGGTGCGCACCTCGAGGGCCCAGCAGCGGGCCGCCCCGGCGCTCACCGCCTCCAGCATCTTGGCGGGGTCCACCCCCGCCTTGACCCCCAGGGCCATGCCCTCGGCGATGGCCTGCCAGGTGACGGCGCAGATGATCTGGTTGCAGCACTTGGTGAACTGGCCGGCGCCGCTCTCGCCCACGTGGACGATCGTCCTGCCCATGGCTTCCAGCGCGGGCCGCGCCCGCTCGAGGGCCTCCGCCCGCCCGCCCACCATGATGGACAGGCTGCCCGCCTCCGCGCCCTGCTGGCCGCCGCTGACCGGCGCGTCGAGGAAGGCCACGCCCTTCTGGGCACAGGCCTCGGCCAGCTCGCGGGCCGCCATGGGGGCGATCGTGCTGTGGTCTACCACCACGAGGCCCTCCTGGGCGCCGTCGAGCAACCCCTCGTCGCCGGCCACCACCTGGCGCACGTCGGGCGTGTCGGGCAGGCAGGTGACCACCAGCTCGCAGGCCGCAGCCACGTCGGCGGGAGTCTCGACCACCTTGGCGCCCCGGCCCCGCAGTTCCTCGACGGCCTGGGCCGCGTGGCCGCCGACCACGGCGAGGCGGAATCCCGTGGCGGCCAGGTTGCGGGCCATGGGCCGTCCCATGGTGCCCAGTCCGATGAAGCCGATGGTCTCCATGGCGTCGGTCCCTTCCTCTGCTGTGGGTGCGGTGGTGGGGGCGGGCGCCGCCTGTGGTGCTGTCAGGCGGGCTGGTCCCCTTCGTCGCCCTCGGCCCTCGGCTGGGTCATGGCGTGGGGGTCGAGGATGCGGTCCAGCTTCTCGGGTGGCAGGAGCTTTCGTTCGAGCACGATCTCGCGGATGGAGCGTCCGCGGCGCAGGGCCTCCTTCGCCACCTCGGCGGCGGCGGCGTAGCCGATATAGGGGTTGAGTGCGGTGGCGAGGCCGAGGGAGTGGTCGGCGTAGCGGCGGCAGCGCTCGGCGTCGGCCTCGATGCCCTCCACGCACCGGCTGGCGAGGGCGCTCGCGGCGGCGGTGAGAATCTGGAGCGAGTCGAGCAGCTTGTAGGCGATGACCGGAAGCATGACGTTGAGCTCGAGCTGGCCGGCCTGGGCGGCGAGGGCGATGGTGTGGTCGTTGCCCAGCACTCCGAAGCCCACCATGCTGACCATCTCGGGGATGCTGGGATTGACCTTCCCGGGCATGATGGAGGAGCCGGGCTGGACGGCGGGCAGGCGGATCTCGGCCAGGCCGGTGGTCGGCCCGGAGGCGAGCAGCCGCAGGTCGTTGGCGATGCGGATCAGCTCCACGGCCAGCACCCGCAGGGCGCCCGAGAGCTCCACCACGGGGGCCTGGCTCTGCATGGCCTCGAAGAGGTCGGGGGCGGGGACCAGGGGCAGGCCGGTGAGCTCGGCGATGTAGGCCACCGCCGTGTCGGCGTACCGGGGATGGGTGTTCAGGCCGGTGCCCGTGGCGCTGCCGCCGAGGCCCAGCTCGCGGCACCCTTCGGCCCCCCGCTCGATGGCCCGGGAGGCCCTCTCCACGGCGGCTGCGTAGGCGGCGAACTCCTGGCCCAGGCGCACGGGCACGGCGTCCTGGAGGTGGGTGCGGCCGGCCTTGAGCACGGCGTCGAAGGCCTCGGCCTTTCGCCGCAGGGCGTTGGCCAGGCCCTCGAGGGCGGGCATCAAGTCGCGGAGCATGAGCAGGGCGGCCACGCGGGTGGCCGCGGGCACCACGTCGTTGGTGCTCTGCCCGAAGTTCACGTGGTCGTTGGGGTGGACCACTCGGTAGTCGCCGCGCTGGCCGCCCAGGTGCTCGATAGCCAGGTTGGCGAGCACCTCGTTGACGTTCATGTGGAAGGAGGTGCCCGCCCCGGAGTTGTAGACGTCGACCACGAACTGGTCGTCGAGCTCGCCCAGGATCACGTGGTCGGCGGCGGCGGCGACGGCCTCGGCAATGCGGGGCTCGAGGCTGCCCACCTCGCGGTTGGCCAGCGCCGCGGCCTTCTTCACGAAGGCCGTGGCCAGCACCAGGAGGCGAGGGGGACGGAGCCCGCTGATGGGGAAGTTGGCCAGCGCCCGCTGCGTCTGGGCGCCGTAGTAGGCCGAGGCCGGCACCTCCACCTCGCCCAGCGAATCCCTCTCCTTGCGATACTCGGCCATGGGGAGCCTCCAAGAGCGGATGGGCGCAGGAGCCGCCCAGGCGGCGGCGACACCAGGGTACCCGAGTTTGCTGCCAGGTCAAGGCCGCGGCGGCCGGGCCTTGGCGTCGAGCGGGGGCGGGTGTGGCGTCGTGTCGGGCGGCTCTAGCCCGCCAGTCGGCGCAGGGCTGCCAGGTTGGCTGCGTCCCAGTCCTTCCCCTCCGCGTCCTCCTTGGGGGTCTCCAGCAGCTTGGGCACCTCGGCCAGGCGGGGGTCGCGCAGCAGGCAGCGGAATGCCCGCGGGCCGATGCAGCCGTGGCCGATGTGGGCGTGGCGGTCGACCCGGCTGCCCAGGGGCACTTTCGAGTCGTTGACGTGGACGGCCTGCACCCGCTCGAGGCCCACGGCGCGATCCAGTTGCTCGAGGACCCTGCGGTAGCCCGCGGGGCGGCGCAGGTCGTAGCCCGCGGCGAACGCGTGAGCGGTGTCCAGGCACACGCCCAGCCGCCGGGGCAGGGCGGTGGCTGCCAGCAGCCGGGCCAGGTGCTCGAAGCGCCAGCCCAAGGCCGTGCCCTGGCCCGCGGTGGTCTCCAGGAGGATGCCCACGGGCAGACCGGCAGTGGCCTCGAGGGCCTGGGCGGCGCGCCGAGCGGCCTGTCGGAGGCCCGCCTCCTCGCCCCGGCCCTTGTGGTAGCCGGGATGGAGGACCAGCCAGGGGATGCCCAGGACCGCGGCCCGGCGGAGGTCCTCGACCAGGCCCTCGAGCGACAGCCGGCCCTTCTCCCCATCTTCGCTCGCCAGGTCCACCAGGTAATTGGCGTGGGCCACCACGGGGCCGATGGCCGAGGCCCGCCATGCGGCGCGGAACCGCTCCGCGTCCGCAGCGGCCAGGGGCGGCGAGCCCCAGCGCAGGTTGTTGCGGGTGAACACCTGGAGCGCGGTGCACCCCAGGGCTTGGGCGCGCTCGACCGCCCGATGCAAGCCGCCCTGGATGGACAGGTGGGCGCCGAGAAGCAGGGGACGACCCGAGGGCACGAGGGGGACCTCCGCAGGCCTGGCCTCGTCGGGGCCGTGGCCGGTGGCGCCTCGGCTCCGGTCCCTCGCCGGCCGGGGGCGCGTGACGGCGGCTAGTCCTCGGCCTGCTCCTGGAGGACGGTGGAGTAGGACTTCCCGTTGGGGCGGCAGAAGGTGACGACGACGCCCTCGGCGAGGTCGGCGTCCTGGAGGGCTTTCTGGAAGTCGTCGGGGCTCTTGACCGCTACGTCGCCGATCTTCTGGAGCAGGTCGCCGGGGCGGATGGGCTCGGGCTTGGCCCGGGCCGCGGGCCCGCGGGCATCGACCTCGACGGCGACGAGCCCCTCGAGCCCTTCGTAGCCCAGGTGCTTGGCCAGTTGGGCGGTGAGGGGCTGGACGGTGAGGCCGAGCGCCTCGCTGGAGCGGGTGCGGCGGGCGCGGCGGCGGGGGTCCTGAGGCCGTTCGCCCAGCTCGACCTCCAGCTCGAGGGTCTTTTCGCGGCGGAGGACTTTGATGGGCACGACGCTGCCCACGTCGGCGCGGGCGACGAGGAATCGGAGGGTGGCCCCGTCGGTGACCTTCTGGTGGTCGAACTCCAGGAGCACGTCGCCGGGTTTGACGCCCGCCCGGTCGGCGGGGTCGCCCTCGAACACGCGGCTCACGGTAATCCCGTGGGTGATGCCCAGCGCCTCCTTGACCTCGGGGGTGAGATGGTCGAACTGGATGCCCAGCCAGCCCCGGCTGACCCGCCCGTCGTCCAGGAGGTCTTCCATGATCTCCTTGGCCATGTTGATGGGGATGGCCAGGCCGATGCCCGCGAAGGCCCCGGTGCGGGTGAGGATGAGGGTGTTGATGCCCACCACCTCGCCGCGGAGGTTGATCAGCGGCCCGCCGCTGTTCCCGGGGTTGATGGCGGCGTCGACCTGGATGTAGTTCTCGTACTTGTCCAGGCGCACGTTTCGCCGTCCGGTGGCGCTGATGTGGCCCACGGTCACGGTCTGCTCCAGGCCGAAGGGGCTGCCGATGGCCATCACCATCTCCCCCGGCTGCACCTGAGCGGAGTTGCCCAGGGTGGCGACGGGCAGGTCGCTGCCGTCGATCTCCAGCACAGCGATGTCGGTCTTGGGATCGGAGCCCCGGAGGGTGGCGTCGAACTCCCGGCCGTCGCTGAGCTTGACCTTCAGCTCGTCCTGGCCGGTGGCCACGTGGGAGTTGGTGAGGATGATCCCCTTGTTGCCCTCCGCCCGCACGATCACGCCCGAGCCCTGGCCCTCTTTGCGATACTCGCGGGGGAAGCCCCGCTCCTGGAGGCGGGGACGGCCGTAGAGAAACCAGAAGGGGTCGAACTCCGGGTGCTCGATGAGCCGCACGATCTTGGTGGTGTAGATGGTGACCACCGTGGGCTTCACCCGCGCGGCCAGCGCCGCCTTGGCCAGTGACTGGCGGCGCAGCTTCGCCAGCTCCTCGTCCACCTCCTCGTCCGTGAGAGCCGGCGCCGCGGGAAGCTTGCCCATCCAGTCCAGCGACACGGACAGGCCCAGCCCCACCACTACGCCGGCCAGTAGGAACAGCAGAGCTTTAGCTCGGGACCGCCACATGGGGGAACTCCTTGTTTCGACGATGCGCGGGGGCGCCGCCTGGCGACAGCTTACCTTCCATGGTAGGGCGCTCAGCGCGGCAAGTCAACTACCACGTAGCGGGCCCCCTCGGCGCTGCGCACCAGGAGGAGGATGGACTCCTCTTTCTTCTCGATGGCCTGGTCGATGAGCTCCCGGGCCTCGGCCGCGGTGGCCACCGGCTTGCGGGCGACCTCGGTGATCGCCTGGCCCCGCCGCAGCGGCGGCCTGACCCTGGCGGTCGGTCCCCCGGGGTCCACGCCGGTGATGAGCAGGCCCTTGGGGGTATCCTCGAGGCCGAAGTGGCGGGCCAGCTCGGGCGTGAGGCGCTGGACGGTGAGGCCGATGGGCAGACGCTCGCCGCCGCCCAGGGCCGGCGGCCCGGCCTGCGGGGGCAGGCCCTCGCCCTCGCGCTCGCCCACGGCCACCTCCACCTCCAGCTGCTGCTCGCCGCGCAGGAGGCGCACGGCCAGCCGCTGGCCGGGCTTCGTGGCTCGCACCATGGCGACGAACGCGGGCACGTCCTCGACCTTCTGGCCTGCGAACTCGAGGATCACGTCGCCCCCGCGGATGCCCGCGTCGTGGGCGGGCTCGCCTTCGAAGACTTGTTGGACCAGGATCCCGTGGTCTACGTCCAGGCGGGCCCGCACGTCCTCGGTGAGCGGGGCGATGGACACGCCCAGCCAGCCCCGGGGCACGCGGCCCTCGCGAGCCAGGGCCTCCAGCGTGGGCCGCAGGACGTCGGGGGGCAGCGCCTGGGTGAAGCCCCACTGGGCGGGTCCCGGCTCGGGGGCGAGCACGGTGCCCACCAGCTCGCCGCGGAGGTTCACCAGGGGGGCGCCGACCAGCTCGATGGGCACGCGGATGTCGGCGAGGAGCACCTTGGTGCCCGCCCGCTCTCCCCGGGCCGTGCGGTCGGTGGCGCTCACGATGCCGATGGCCAGGGCGCCGCCGGTGCGCGGGCCGCCGATGGCCAGCACCCACTCGCCGGGCTTCACCGTCTTGGGGTCCGCGATCTGGATGGCCTGGAGATCCGGGGCGCGGACCTCCAGGCAGCCGATGCCCGTGGCCTCGTCGTGGCCTCGGACCTCGGCCTCCAGCTCCCGCCCGTCGTGGAGGGCCACGGTGGCCTCGCGAGCCCCGCCCACGAGCTCGGCGGGCACGGCGATGCGGGCCCGCTCGCCCTCCACCTCCACGATCACGCCCACGCATTCCCCGGGGCCTCCGGGGAAGGCCATGGGGCCGCGGGGCAGGCGGCGGAAGAAGCGACGCAACTGGTCGTCGGGCGGCATCCGGAACTCGAACCGCCACTCTCGCGGCCCCTCGTCCTCCTCGCCCGGCTCGGGCGGAATGGGGATGGGCGGAACGGGCCCGAAGTCCCCGGGGCCACGCCAGGGCGGCTGTTCGGCTCGAGCGACGTCGACGTCGACGACTGCGGCTCGTGCGGCGGCCGCCGCGGCGCGGAGGGTCTGGGCGGTAGGCCGCTCGGCCACCTGGGCGGCCTTCGCCCCCTGGCCCACCGCCAGGGCTGCCATCAGCGAGACACAAAGGCAAAAGGCGGCGCGCATGGCGTCTACCCCTAATCGGTGGATGGGAACGGCCAGGCGGGGCCGCCGCGGGCGCCCGGGAGGCCCCGCCGGCCCTGTATTCTCATAGTCGTATGAGGGGCGGGCATGCTTCACCGAACGCGGCCGCCGGTGCGGGCGCCAGGCCGCGTTAGCCGCAAGCCCAGGCCCCTAAGTCGAGGTCTGGGAACACGTTGTCGCGGGCCTCGAGGAGCTCCAGGAACCGCTGCTCCTCGCCCGAGAGCGAGCGGGCCTGGGCGTAGCGCTCGGCCAGCTCGGCCAGCCGGGCGAAGTCGGCGTAGTGGACCGACAGGCGGTTCTCCGCGTAGTCCCTCGCGTGCCACGTGCTGATCAGGAACTGCCAGTCCGAGCTCTCCAGCAGCAGCAGCTCGCGGCCCGCCTGGCGCAGCAGACGCTGGAGCAGGCCATCGCCATCGCCGCGATGGCGGTCGAGCAGGGCCAGCAACTTCTCCTCGCACTCGTGGATGTCCCGCCACGTCCATTCCGTCCATTCGTTCAGCCAGATCCAGTGGAAGCCGCCCTCGCCCCACGAGCCCTCGGGCAGGCTCACCACGCCCGCCGGCGGGTGGTCGGCCAGGTAGCGGCTGCACGTGACCGCCCGCACGGCCTCGTCGTTGGCGATGCGGCGGAGCACCTTGTGGAGCCACCGCGGCCCCTCGAACCACCAGTGGCCGAAGAGTTCCGCGTCGAAGGGCGCACAGACGATGCCCTCGCCTGCCCCGACCCGCTGGTCGCCGGCCAGGATGTCGCGCACCAGGTCGGCGAAGTGCCAGGCATGGGACTCCAGGCGCTCCTCCACCCGCTGGGGCTCGTAGTGGAGCTTCTCGCCGAGGTCGGCCTTGGGGTCGGTGACCCGCCAGTAGCGGTGGCCCCCGGGGTAATGCTTCTTGTGGAAGTCCAGGTACCAACTATCGCCCGGGTAGCCGTGCTCGCCGCTCCACACCTGGAGAGCGGAGACGGGGTCGCGGACGAACGCGGCGGCGGCCCGCTCGGCGCCGGGGTCGGCGGCCACCAGGTAGGCCCGGTGGGGCGAGCGCTCGGCGATCTCCGGGCGGGGGGTGTAGGCGTCGCTGAACTGGCCCCATAGGCGCTGGAGAGCCTCGAAGCGCTCCAGGTAGACCCCGACGGGCTTGCCCCCCTTGAGCAGATGGGAGTCGACGAAGAAGTAGCGGATGCCCGCCTCGTGGAGCACCTCCTCGACCCCCATCCGCTCCTCCGCCTCGGCCTCCTCCTCCAGCGGAGAGGACCAGGGGTAGCGGGGACGGTAGGCACACTCGGGCAGCCAGATGCCCTGGGGCTCGCGGCCGAAGTGGCGGCGGTAGGCCGCCGCCCCGGCGCGCACCTGGGCGGCCACGCAGGCGTCGCGGCCCAGAAGGGGCAGGTAGCCGTGGGTGGCGCAGCAGGTGATGATCTCGATGTGCCCCGCGTCCTGGAGCCGGCGCAGGGCGCCGATGAGGTCCTTCTGGTAGCGCTCGGTGAAGTCGCGATGGATGCCCTCGAAGTACTCCCGCCACATGGCGGCCAGGGACTCCAGGTGGGGACGCCCGGTGTCGTGGAACTCCCGCTCGTTCTGCTCGGCGAACTCGATGCGATGGGCCAGGTAGTCGAGGAAAGCGTCCTGGAAGACCTCGTCGGCGAGCTGGTCGGCGAGCACGGGGGTGACGTTGAGGGTGACGTTGGCCGAGATGCCCTCCTCGGCCAGGTCCCAGAAGGCGTTGATGAGGGGGATGTAGCACTCCCCCGCAGCCTCGTTCAGCCAGTCCGTGCCGTGCGGCCACGTGCCGTGCATCAGCACGTAGGGCAGATGGGCGTGGAGCACCAGCGCGAAGTTGCCGCGTCCGTCCTGGGCCATGGGCTGAGCGTCCTTCCGGTGGTTGGGTGCGCGGTGGCAGAAGGGGGAAACCGATACCGATTATACCAGATTCGCCCCCGGGGCGGAAGCGCCGCCCGCGGCCTCCAGGACGGCGGCCTTCAGAGCCCCCACCTTGGCCAGGTCGTCGGGGCGGTGGCCGCCGCTGAGGGTGGCCCCTAGCTTGGCCCCGGAGAAAGGCCCCAGGACCTCCAGCCAGTCGGTGGCGGCCCGGCGGAGCCGGGCCGCCGAGGCCACCATCACGTTGGCCCCGTCGATGTCGCTCTCCAGCACCATGCGCCCGCCCAGGACGTCGGCCACGGGCTGGTAGTCGCGCCGCAGGGAGGCCAGGCCGCCCTGGGGCTTGAAGCCGTTGAACAGGCTGATCCGCAGCTCGTCGCGCCAGGGACGGAGGAGCCTGGGGTCGGGGATGCAGGAGTGGAAGCGGATGCTGGGCCCGAAGGCGTCGCGCAGGCGCTGCTGATGGGGCAGAATCAGCTCCTTGTACATGGGCAGCGACACGTAGGGGCAGTAGTCGTCGGCCAATGTGATCTCGCCGCCCGGCTCGCCCATCACCGCGAAGGCGTGCTCCAGTCGCTGGCTCTCCTTCTCCGTGATGAGGGCCACCATGCGGCTCACCAGGCCCGGCCGGTCGTGACACCACAGCAGCACGCGGTCGGCGCCGGCGATCATGCAGGCGATGGACAACGGCCCCTCGCACGCCGTGCCCAGCCGCACGTGCGCTGCGGGATAGAAGGGCTCGCCGCCCGCGAAGGCCACGGGGAAGTCCTCCGCGTGGTCGCGGTACCAGCGGTAGGTGGCCAGCTCCTGGGCCCGCAGGCCGTTGGTGCGGGGGTCGATGCGGTCCAGCGTCTCGAGGTCGCTCTCCGAGGCGAACCAGGGCTTGAAGCCGGGCGTGCTGCCCGCCTGCTCGACCAGCTCGCAGCCGTAGATGGACGCCGCGAGACAGGTGCCGAAGTCCAGCTTCACCGCCGGCCCGGGTACATCGCAGTCGACCGCCTCGAGGATGCGCTTCCAGCCCACCAGCTGGGCCCTGAGCATGGCCTCTGGGCTGCGGTAGAGCTCGCCCACGGGGATGCCCGCCAGCCTGCAATAGAAGGGCGAATCGGCGAACAGGTGGACCACCGCGCGGTCGTTGGCCAGCGCGTGGCAGGCGTCGACCAGGCGGCGGCGGGCCGCCATCTCCTCCTCGGGCATGTCGATCCGGAGCGGATTGCCCACGTCCTCTGGCCTCCGAGTCGCCGGCGCCGGGGCACCCAGGAAACCGCGGGGGAGGGCGGTTGTCAAACGCCTGGCAGGGAAACCGGGATTTGACTTGCATTGGCCGCGCTCCGCGCTATAATCCGGGGTGCTCGAGCCGGCGGGCCGGCGCCCTGCCATTCCAGGGGCAGTCGCATCCGCGGGCGAGAGTGGCAACCTCTGCCGTGTGCGTGAGCCGAAGGCCGAATCGCGTTCAACCGACACCCATGAGAGGGAAGCAGCAGAACTGTCAGTCGACGACAAGCCTCGCCCGAGGACCTCGGAAGCTGTCACCTGCTCCCCACCTGATGTAATGGGTTGGACATTCCTTCGCCACGGCACAGCGCGGAGGTTGTCTTTTAAGCGCAGCCCTCCCGGGTCCCGCTCCCATGAGCCTCTTCGATGAGTCCCAGGACGACCAGGGGGCCGTCCACCCCTCGGCGCCCCTGGCCGCCAGGATGTGCCCCCGCACGCCGGAGGAGTTCGTGGGCCAGCGCCACTTCTTCGCCCCGGGCAAGCTCCTGCGCCGGATGCTGGAGGCCGACCGCCTGGCCTCCGTGATCTTCTACGGGCCGCCGGGCACGGGCAAGACCGCCCTGGCCCACGTGATCGCCAACCACACGGAAGCGAAGTTCGAGGCCCTCAACGCCGCCGCCGCGGGCGTGGCCGACGTGCGAGAGCGCCTCGCCGCGGCACGCGACCGCCGCCGGGCCAGCGGACGCCGCACCGTGCTCTTCGTCGACGAGCTCCACCGCTTCAACAAGGCCCAGCAGGACGTGCTCCTGCCCGACGTCGAGCGGGGCGTGGTGCTGCTCATCGGGGCCACCACCCACAACCCCTTCTTCACCGTCGTGCCCGCACTCGTCTCCCGCTCCCAGATCTTCGAGTTCCAGCCCCTCGGCCCCGAGGACATCCAGACCCTCCTCCGCCGAGCCCTGGAGGACGAGGAGCGGGGGCTGGGAGTCCACCAGGTGGACCTCGCCGACGAGGCCCTCGACCACCTGGCCGAGGTCTGCGACGGCGACGCCCGCAGGGCGCTCAACGCCCTCGAAATCGGCGTCCTCACCACCCCGCCCGACGAGCGGGGCGTGGTGCGCTACGACCTCCAGGTGGCCGAGGACTCCATCCAGCGCAAGGCCGTGGTCTACGACCGCGACGAGGACGCCCACTACGACGCCGCCTCCGCCTTCATCAAGTCCATGCGGGGCTCCGACCCCGACGCCGCCCTCTACTGGATGGCCAAGATGCTCGAGGCCGGCGAGGACCCCCGCTTCATCGCCCGCAGAATGGTCATCTGCGCCGCCGAAGACGTGGGCAACGCCAACCCCCATGCCCTCATCCTGGCCAGCGCGGCCCTCCAGATCGCCGAGTTCGTGGGCCTGCCCGAGGCCAAGATCCCCCTCGCACAGGCCGTGACCTTCATCGCCACCTCGCCCAAGAGCAACGCCGCCTACCTGGCCATCGAGCGCGCCATCGAGGACATCCGCGAGGGGCGCGTGCTCGAAGTCCCCGCCTACCTCCGCGACGCCAGCTACCGCGGCGCCAAGCGACTCGGACGCGGCGAAGGATACCACTACGCCCACCAGGGCGAGGACCACTACGTCGAGCAGGACTACCTGCCCGTCGAGCGCACCTACTACCAGCCCACCGAGCAGGGCTACGAGAAGCAGATCAAGCAGAGGCTCGAGGGATGGAAAAAGCGCAAGCACGGCGAGAAATCCAGCGACGCATCGAGCGAATGAGCCCCCAGCAGCGCCGCGAGGCCAGCGACCGCATTCGCCAGCGCCTCGCCGAGCTGCCCGAGTGGCGCGACGCCGCCACCGTGCTGCTCTTCCTCGCCATGCCCGACGAAGTCCACACCCTCCCCATCGTCCGCGACGCCCTCGGCGGGGGCAAGACCGTCGCCGTGCCCAAGGTCGACACCCGCCGCAAGACCATGGACGCCCGCCGGCTCGGCGACCTCGAGAGCGACCTCGCTCCCGGCGTCTTCGGCATCCTCGAGCCCGTGGCCAGCGACGTGGTCGAGCCAGGGGCCATCGACTTCGCTCTCGTCCCCGGCCGCGCCTTCGACCCCCAGGGCAACCGCCTGGGCCGCGGCGGCGGCTACTACGACCGCTACATGGCCCGGGGCGGATTCCGCGCCACCCGTTGCGCCGTCGCCTTCGCCTGCCAGCTCCTCGACCGCGTGCCCCACGACGCCACCGACCTGCCCATCCACCTCCTGGTCACCGAGGCCCAGACCCTGCGGTTCACATAGTGCGAGGCCCCGGCCGCCGGGCCCCTTGCTCTTCCCGGCCGCGGTGTGCGCCGGCGGGTCGGTGCCTCGGTACCTAGCTCGTCTCTACGGGGCTGCTAGGGGCCTTCTCGGGCAGATTTGCGATCCAGGTGTCCTGGGTCGCGCCGGGCCGCTAGAGGGCCTAGGCGAGCATCCTGGCGTGTCTGATTTTTCGGACGCGCAAGCCCATAGATGCGAGGCGCTTACAGCGCCGCCCCGGGGCCGATCGAGCCCCAAATCGACGTAAGTGAAGGTTGGGCCGTCCGGGCCACCGGAGGGCGCGAAGGGGGCTCGGGGCCCCAGGACAGTGCGCCACGGCCGGCTGCAACCCTTCAGCCGAATGGAGATCTGGGGAGAACCTTTCTTGAAAGAAAGGCTTCTCCCCAGACCCCTCTCCAAAGAA
>JBKHIY010000136.1:0-10272 GCA_046538415.1 Candidatus Brocadiia bacterium
ACGGTTCGGAGGGAGGGGAGGCCAGGCAACTGGCCTTCCCTACCCCTATCGAAGACAGCCTGGGGCGTGGTGGAGGGCTCGGCGGGCGGCCTCGTCGGTGGGCACGTGGCCCGGCTGGTCGGTGAGGCACAGGCAGTCGAGCCGGGGATTGGTCTTCGGCTCGCCGGTGCCCTCGCGGGCCGCGATGCGGAAGACGAAGGGCCCGGGGTCGAGGGCGAAGGTGATCGGCTCGCCGGGGGGCTTGGCGGCGGTGCCGCTGCCCCGGCCGGTCCAGTGCCACCGCTCGCCGGCGCCGCCGCAGTTGCCCAGCACGTGCCAGCGGGCGGGCGTTTCCTGGCCGCCGGGCGCGACGGCGAAGGAGTGGTCGGTGCCCGCCGGGTAGCGCACCCGCGCCCAGAGGCTCCAGCGGCCCGCGTGGGGCACCTCGACGCGGTACTGGCAGGTGCCCAGCCCCAGGCGGCGGGGGCTGGGGCGGGCGGTGCACACCACCACGTCGCCGAAGGCCCCCGGCTCGTCGACCCCCGCCTCCGAGCCCCTGGCCATCCGGCCCGCGATGCGCTCGGCGGCCTCGGCCTGGAGCCACAGTGCGGTGGGCTCGGCCAGCTCGGCGCGGGCCTGGGCCAGGAGCTCGGCCGCGCGCTGGGGCGAGGCCCCGGGCAAGCGCACGGTGGTCCGCCGGGGGCCGAACGGCACGCGGGCCGACGCGCCGTCCCCCTCCACCTCGAGCGGCTTGCCGAAGAGGTCGGTCGCGACCACCTGGCGGGTGGCCACGACCAGGTGGCCTCTCCGCCCGGCGCGGTGCCACAGGCTGGCCACGGCGTCCTCGCCGTCGGGGCCGGCGAAGGCCCGCAGGTCGACGCCCCCGGCCACGCGGGGCACGGGCTGGACGGGCAGGAACCGCGGCTCGGCGGCCTCGGAGGCGCGGACGAGGATGAAGTCGGCGCCCGGCTCGCGGAGGCGCTCGCGGACCGCCCCCGGCACGCGGCCGCCGCGGCGGAGCCGCTCGTAGGCCCGCACGATCTCGAGGATGCCGGGGGTCAGCGGATGGGCGTCCATCTGGCGGAAGCTGGCCTGGAGGCTGATGGGCGCGTCGTGGGCCAGGCTCTTGCACATCAAGTACTCGATCTCGTCGAGCTGGAGGCCCTCGACGACCCCCTGGCGGCTCTCGCCCGGCCCCTCGCCGGGCAGGGCGATGGTGCGGCGGGGCCAGATGCCGAACCAGCCCAGCTCCCCGGGCATCCTGTCCTCGGCCACGCTGCGCAGGTAGCGCACCGAGCGGTCGATGTGGTCCTTGACCGTGGGCAGCTCGTCCCACCGTCCGCCGGCGAGCACCCGCCCGCGGACGGTGTTCAGATAGGTGTCCACGGTGCCGCTGCGGGTGAACGAGTGCCACAGGCGGTGGGTCATGATGGTGCCCATGTGGACGATGGGGCGGCGGGCGAACTTCCCCATCGCCACGGCCTGGAAGTTGGCGACGTAGTAGTGGAAGCGGCGGCGGTCCACGTCCTCCCCCCCGTCGAAGTAGACCATGTCGAAGCCGCAGGTGTTGAAGACCTCGGCCAGGCGGTCGGTGGTCTCGTCCAGCAGGTCGGTCTCCTGGTCGACGATGTAGCCGTTGATGCAGCCGTCCACGCCGTAGCGCCGGACGCGGCTGCCGCGGGCGTGCGGCGCGGCGCGGGTGCCCCAGGCTCCGCGCTGGCAGCCCAGCAGGGTGTTCCACGTGCCCTCGGGGCCGATGCTCTGGTAGCGGACGATCTCGTCGTCGATCACCGCCTCCTGGTGCTTCGCCACGCCGCCCTCC
Source organism: Candidatus Brocadiia bacterium (assembly GCA_046538415.1). Classification (GTDB taxonomy): domain Bacteria; phylum Planctomycetota; class PUPC01; order DSUN01; family DSUN01; genus JBKHIY01. Next base: position 1,802 of record JBKHIY010000136.1, read on the forward strand.
CAGACGGTGCGCTTGCAGACCGGGGAGCCGGGCCACTGGGCGAGGTCGGCGGTGGTGGGGATGGCTTCGTCGTCGGGGCCGACGGCCTCGGCCAGCTCCGTCGCGGCGACCACCCAGAAGCGGCGGTCGGGCACCGGGCTCACGTAGGGGTCGGTCTTGCTCACCTTGGAGGCGAAGGCGTGCATGCCCACGCGGATGCCCGCCTCGTGGAGGGCGGCCACGGCCTCGCGCAGGCTCGCCATGCCCCGGGGATAGGCCTCGGTGCGGAAGGTGTAGTGGCCCACGGTGCGGCACCAGGAGCCGGAGTTCATCATCACCTGGCGGAAGCCCGTCTCGCGGCACAGCTCGACCACCCGCCCCACGTCCCGCTCGCCGAAGCGGAGGAACCAGTAGCTCTCGCCGGCCAGGGGCAACTGCTTCGACGGCACGCCATGGGCGGCGTTGCGGGGCAGGGCGCAGGCCGCGGCGAGCCCCTCGAGCAGGCCGTCGAGCCGGTCGGTGGGGCAGGCCAGGAGGGCGAACGCCGCACCCTCGAGGCGGGGGCCGGGGGCGTCCTGGGACGTGGCCCGCAGCTCCGCGTGGGCCTCGCGGCGGCGGGCCCGGCCGCCGGCCTGGAGGTTCGCGGCCCGCAGGGCCACCGCCCACTCCGCGTCCCAGGCGGCGTTGAGCCTCGGCCCCACGTGCTCGGCGATCCGCACGGCCAGGCGGCCGAGCACGGCGCGGCGGGGACGGGCCCCCTCGACGGCCTCGAGGCGGAAGAGCAGCCAGCCGGGCGAGGGCTCGACGGCGTAGACCAGGCGCGTATCGCAACCCTCGAAGGCCAGGCGCAGCCGCTCGCCCTGTCGGGACGCCCGGCAGGCGGGCCGCCACGCGCCCCCCACCTCGACGGCGGCGAAGGGCAGGCGGGCGCCAGGGGCCACCAGGTCGGTGCCCGAGGGCCGGACCCTCAGGGCGACGGGCACGGCGTCGGGGCCGAGCACCAGGCGGAGGGCCTCGCACTCGAGGGCGACCTCGCCGCCCCACGCCCCGCCCAGCGTCCCGGCCAGCATGGCGACGGTCAGGATGGATGGCTTGCGCACCGGGCGCTCTCCTCCTGGATGGCCGCCGGCGGGGTCGCGGCGTGCGGGGGCAATTGCGCTTGCTTTTCGCGGCCCCCGGCGCTATGATTCCACGCGATCTGACGGCGGCAGACGGCGACCGCAAGCGTAGAAAGGAGCCCCCGATGCGGCACTTGACCCTCGCCTTCCTCCTGGCTCTCGGCCTCGCAGCCTACGCCGAGGAAGCCGCGCCGCAAGCCGAGGTGCTGCGCCCTCGCATCCCCCGCCTGGGCGTGGGCGCCATCCAGAAGAAGCTCGCCATCCCCTCCGCCATCTTCGAACGCTGGCAGCTCCTGCCCAGCCGCAAGGAGCAGGTCGAGGGGAAGATCGCGGAGCTGAACCGCGCCCGCCAGGACCTCATCGAGCAGTACCAGACCGCCGAACAGAAGCTCCTCGAGGCCCGCAAGGAACTCAACGCCGCCCTGGCCAAGCTCGAGGCCCAGCGCGCCGAGCTCGAAGCCTACCTCCGCGAAACCGTCGGAGCCAAGGCCCAGGACCTCGATATCCTGATGCAGGTGATGCCCCTCAAGGAGTGGCTCGACCTGTCCGACGATACCGTCAGCCGCCTCGTCGACAGCCTCAAGCGCGTGGTCCAGAACAACCAGATCGACGGCAAGGACCCTCGCGACTACATCGCCGAGGCCGCTCGCACCGCACGCGAGACCACCGTCGAGCAGCTCACCACCGAGGAGCGCAAGACCCAGATACAGCGCCTCCAGGCCTTCAAGAAGTTCCAGGAAGAGTGGATCAGCACCATCGAGGCCACCCTGCCCGCCGAAAAGCGCGACCTGTGGAACCGCCGCTACCGCCGCGCCCTCGGCGTGCGCTGAGCCCTCGTCGCGAGCCGAGCCCTTCCGCCGGCGGACGGCGCCCTACTATGCGTCGTCCGCCGGCCCATGGGAGCCGCGCGAGGGGCTATTCGCCCTTGACCTCGATGCGTTTCGAGCGCGACTTCCCGGCCGACTTCTTGGCCGGCTTGGCCTTCAGCTCCTCGATCCGCCGGTCGATCAGGCTGCGCACCGCGAGGAGCATCTCCACGCGGGCGTTGCGCAGGTGGTCGACGAACTCCGAGCGCTCGCCCTCCCCGCACAGCCGCTCGAGCACGCGGTAGACGGGGCAGCGGGCCTCTACCGGCTCACTCTGTCGCTTGGCCATCGGACTCACCTCCAAAGACAACCTTGAGCACGCCGTCGGCCAGCCGGGCCTCCGTGGGCTGGCGGCTGGCGACTCGCCGGGGCAGTGCCACGTATCGCTTGAACGAGCCTACCCGCACGACCAGCTCGTCCCCGTCCTTCATCAGGTCCACCTCGCCGCTCTGGAGGAAGGGGGTGCGGACGGACAGCACGACGTCGTCGCCGTGCTTTTCGAACTCGAAGGCCTTCTGGTCGTAGAAGACCCCTGCGGGGTCGCGGCGGCGGAAGAGCTTGCGGGCCAGGCGGGCCAGCGCCGCGGTGCCCACCACCTCCCGGCGGTCCAGGCCCACGCGCCACAGGGGCACGGGGGCGAAGATGCTCTTGGCCTCCTCGATGTAGCCCCGCTGGGAGTCGCGCCAGGTGGCCAGGAAGGAGTCGTCGGCCGCTGCGGGCAGGATGCGGTTCATCACCACGGCGTCCACCGTGAGGTCGAAGAGCAGGAAGTAGGTGAAGGCCCGCTGGGTCTCGCGGAGCACCATCTTCTCGGGGTTGGTCACCAGCCGGGCGGTGGTGATCTGGGGGTTCTGGAGCAGCTCCTCGACGCCCTCCAGGCGCTGGAAGAGGTCGCGGAGGGCCTTGAAGTAGTCGTCGGAGGGCAGGGGCACGTCGGTGAGGCGCCGGGCCACGGGCCGCACCACGCGCATCACGTTGCGCTCGAGGCGGAAGATTTTGCGCATGTACCATTCGAGGCTGGTGGGCAGGCTCACGAAGCGCATGCTCTCGCCGGTGGGGGCGCAGTCGAGCACCACCACGTCGAAGCTCCCGGCCCGGGCGTAGCGGTTGATGTAGAGCAGGCAGGCCATCTCCTCCATCCCGGGGAGGATGGCCAGCTCCTCGGCCAGGACGTCGCGGATGCCCGTGGTCTCGATGAGGCTGGCGATGTAGCGGAACACCTCGCCCCAGTTCTCCTCCAGCTCCCGCTGGAGGTCCAGCTCCTGGACCCACAGGTTCTCTTCCACCTCCACGGGGCGGCCGCCGCTGGTGTCCATCAGCGAGGTGGGCAGGTCGAAGGCATCGGAGAGGCTGTGCGCGGGGTCGAGGCTCATCACCAGGGTCCTGTGCCCCCGCCGGGCGCAGGCCAGCCCCGTGGCGGCCGACAGGGTGGTCTTGCCCACCCCTCCCTTGCCCGCGTACAGGATGATGCGCATGGCCCTCCGTCCTCACTGGTTCGTCCTCCCCCGAGTATACCGCCGGGAAGCCGCAACCTCAAGGGGCGCCGCCGCATGGGCCGCCGCGGCGAGGGCCTAGCGGCCAGGGCGCAACCGCCGGCGGAGGTCGAGGATGGCCTCCGCCACCTTGCGGCGCATGCGGCCCACGGCATGCGGGTCGGGCAGCAGAGCGGTGGAATAGCGTCCGCCCCGGTTGGGCATCTCCACCAGCCCCGTCGCCTCCTCCCGCACCCGCTGGGCGCGGGCCACGGTGACCGGCCAGCGGCCCTGCTGCCGGGCCTCGGCCAGGAGGCGGTCGAGAAGGGCCAGGTACTCGTAGTCCTCGACCCCCTCGCGGGCCTGCTCGAGGCGGATGGAGCTCACCGGGCCGTCGGCCCCCACGGGGCCGGGCGGGTAGGCCAGGTAGCCGTCGCCGTTGGGGTAGCGGACGAAGTAGTAGGTCTCCCCGTCGCTGCTCTGGGAGATGAAGCGATGCCAGCCCACCTCCCAGGGGTCGTAGGTATACCAGTTGACGCCCCAGAACTCGTAGCCCTCGACCCCGTACTTCCAGCACAGCCAGGGCAGCAGCCGCTCGATGGCGAGGTAGGGCGTGTCGGTGCACATATGCCCGTCGGTGGTGAACCAGAAGGTGTCCCCCGCCTCCTGGCGCTGGCGGATCACGTCGGGCGGGAAGCTGCCGTGCGGGCCGGCGCCCCAGAGGGTGATGTGGCCCGCCCACTGGGGGCAGTAGCGCCACGTGGAGGAGTAGATGGGCAGGTCGGGCTCGGCGCCGTGGATCATCTCGCACAGCCGCACCATCTGGCGGCGCACGTAGTCGTGGCGGAAGTGGGGCTCGTCGGAGACGTAAAGCACCACCTCGTCCGCCCAGCCCCGGGCGCGGAGATGGTCCATGAAGAGCTTCAGGCAGCCCGTGTAGGCGGCCACGTAGTCGTCGCTGAAGGGCTCCAGGCCGAAGATCTTCCGGGGCTCCCGGGCCCAGCCGAAGGCGTAGAAGAAACGCGGGCTGTAGAAGACGTTCATCCCCAGCTCGTCCAGGCACACCCCCGCCGCCCAGTCGAAGTCCTCGGCGTCCATCGTCGCCTTCCCGTCCTCCCACGAGAACCGCGGCGAGGGCAGCAGGCCGGGGCTGAGGCGCCGGCGGGCCAGGAACTCGTACCAGGCCCTCAGCCGCTCCCTGCGGGGCCCCGCGCGGCCGAAGCGGCGGAGGAAGTGCTCGCGGAAGTCGTAGACCACCTTCAGGCCGCTGGTCCGGGGCAGGGCGAAGTCCCAGACTTCGATGGTCAGGGGCACGCGGAAGGCCGGGGCGTTGGCCGGCTGCACGGCCACCGAGCTGCGGTAGGTGCCCGGCTCGGCGTGGGCGGGCACCCGCACCGTGAGCCACAGCGGCTGGGTGCGATGGGCCGCCAGGTCGAAGGCCCGGTAGGGCGGGAGGGGGTCGGGCCACAGCCCGGCCCATCCGTCGCAGCCCCGGCGGCCGCGGGGCGGGAGCTTGCGGTACCACGCCGGCACGTCCACCCGGTAGTAGCTGCTGGGGTGGTCGACGGGCACGTAGCCCACGCGGTGGAGCTCGATGGGGGGCAAGGTGCGGCCATCGGCGCCGCGGGGCACGTCGGCGGCGACGGTCACCGAATCCAGGTCGCGGAAGCCGCGGAGGACGAGCTGGAGGGGCTCCCACTCGCCCCGCGCGGCGGCGAGCCGCAGTTCCCGGGGCTCATCCTGGGGCAGGCTGTCGGGGAACACCTTGACCAGGGGATCGACGGTCCAGAGGGCGAAGCCGCGCTGCCGCGCCTCGGCGTCCACGGGGCTGCGTCGGGCCTCGGCGGGGCCCACCAGGGCCGCCGTGGCGGGGGCGAAGAAGACGTCGTCGTGCCACACCGTGCCGTGGGCGTTCATGGTGAGGTGGAGCTCGACGGAGGCGCAGTCGGGCGGCGTCTCCACGGTGCCCATCAGCAGCGTCCAGTCCTGGGTGCCGGCGATGGCCGGCCCCACGGCGAAGAAGCGCTGTCCCTCGCACAGCTCGCCGTCGGCGTTGTGGAAGTGGCCGTGGAGCTGCACGCTGCCGTCCTCCACGCCCTGGCAGCGCAGCATGGCGCCGTAGAGGTAGGTGGTGCGGGGCTGGACGGGCAGCTCGCCCTGCCGCCAGCCGCTCCACCGGCGGGGGGCCTGGGGGGGCACCTCGAGGCGGGCGCACCAGGTGCCGCTGTGGGCCTGGCGGTCGCGGGAGCCTCGGATGGTCTGGGTGGCCTGGGGGTCGTTCTCGGCGGCGAGTGGCCAGGTGGCGGGCCGCTGGTCGCCGAGCTCGAAGCCCGGGTTGCTGACCATGTTGGCCTCGCTGGCCACCAGGTCGGCGAAGTCGGCGGCGGCCCGCTGCCTCCCGGGGGCCGGGAGGTAGGCGTGGTAGGTCTTCTCGGCCCGGGGGGCCAGGTCGGCGGCGACGAGCAGGCGGTCCCCGGCCCGCACGGCGGGCAGACGCTCGCCGCTGAGGGGGTCGACGACGCAGCAGGGAGCCGAGCGGAGGCCGAGGGGCAGGGCGTGGGCCAGCTCGGCGGCGTGGGCGAAGACCAGCGGCCTGGCCCGGGCCTCCGACCAGTTGCGCACGCGGACCTCCACGCGGTGGCTGGCCCGCCGCACGCGCCATTCGCCGCGGACGGGGGGCACGGCCAGGGTCCGGCGCTGCTGAGGGCCGGCCCGGGCCTCCAGCGGCGGCCGCTCGGCGAGCAGCTCGAAGCGGGCGTCGTCGTACCACGCCGTGCCCGTGCCCCGCAGCACGGTGCCCACGGTGGCCCGGACGGCGTCGGGCGGGGTGTGGACCGTGGTCTCCACCTGGCGCCAGGGGTAGGTACCCTCGCCGGCATCGAGCACGCGGTTGACGACCATGGGCTTCTGCCCATGGACGTGGATGAACCAGCCCACGGCCCCCTCCGCCCCCCTGGCCCGCACCCAGGCCTGGAAGCGGTAGTCGGCGTCGGGCAGGACGGCGATGTCGCGCTGAGCCCACTTGACCCAGCTCGGGCTGGCCTCGGGCTCGACGGTGCAGCGGACGCAGCGCTTCCCCCCATGGGGCTCCTCGGTGGTCCAGGCGAGGCGGTGCTCGTCGTCCTCCTCGACCTTCTGCCACCGGCGGGGCGCGGCCTCGCCCTGCTCGAAGCCGCCGTTGGCGAAAGGCGCCGCGGCGCCCAGGAAGTCGGGCACCGGCCAGGCCTGGGGATTGTCGGAGTAGACGTAGTAGACGGCGGTGGCGCCGGCGGGGCACTCGACGCCGAAGAGCAGGCGGTCGCCGGGCGCCAGGGTGCCCTGGCGCTTGGGCTCGCCGTCGGGCCCCGTGAGGTCGTAGAGCAGCTCGCCGCCCCGGGGGTCGCAGACGCGGAGCGAGGCCACCCGGTGGCGTACCAGGGGCAGCTCGCCGTCGCCCTCTCCGACGGCCAGCTCGACGGTGCGGCCCGCGGCTTCGGCCCCCGTGCGATTGCTCACCGTCACGGGCACGCGGCAGTGCCAGGTGCCGCCGCCGGGATAGGCCAGGTGGGGATGCCAGGGCGGCTCGCCCCCGGCAGCGAGGGCGGGGGCGAGGGCCAGAGCGAGGATGGGCGACCAGAGGGTACGCATGGGGATGTCTCCTGGGACCCTGGGCGATGAGCAATTCTACCCCGCGGCGCCGGCGGGCGCAACCTGGCGGGTTGACGCCGCCGCCCCGAGCCCCTACCATAGCGGCCACCGTGCGACCCCCTGGCCGGGCAAGGAGGATGCCGTGAACCCGCTCCGATGGCTCACTCGGATCGGCCCCGCCTTCGTCATTGCGGCGGTGGTGCTGGGGCCGGGCAGCGTGACCACGATGTCGAAGATGGGCGCCGAGCAGGGCTACGCCATGCTGTGGCTGCCGGTGCTGGCGGCGGCGCTGATGGCGGGCTTCGTGACCCTCTTCATGCGCTTCGGCATCACGTCGTCGAAGAGCTTCCTCCAGCACTGTGCGGCGGTGTGGGGCCGGTGGTTCGCGGTGCTGGCCGGCCTGTCCATGTTCTACATCGCCACCGCATTCCAGTTCGGCAACAACATCGGGGTGACGACGGCTCTGACGTCGCTGCTGGCCCCCGCGGGGGCCGGCGAGCCGCCGGTGCCGGAGGTGGTGTGGCCGCTGGCCTTCAACGCCCTGGCCCTGGCCTTCCTCTTCGGCTTCCGCCGCATCTACACGGTGCTGGAGCGGGGGATGACGACGCTGGTGGGGGTGATGCTGGCGGCGTTTCTGGTGAACCTCTTCTTCGCCCGGCCCAGCCTGGGGGATGCGGCGCGGGGGCTCGTGCCCCGCCTGCCGGAGGGCCTGGACTGGATGGTGGTGGCGGGCCTGGTGGCCACCACGTTCTCCATCGTGGGGGCCATCTTCCAGACCTACCTGGTGCGGGCCAGGGGCTGGCGGGAGGGGGACTACGGGAAGGGGGTGGCCGATGCGGCCAGCGGCATCGGGATGCTGGCCCTGCTGAGCCTAGTGGTGATGGCCACCTCGGCGACGGTGCTCCACCCCCGGGGCGCGACTATCGACACGGCGGGGGACATGGCGGCCCAGCTCCAGACCTTTCTGGGCTCGGCGGCGCGGGTGGTCTTCTGCATCGGCTTCGGCTGCGCCGCGTTTTCCAGCTTCCTGGTGAACGCCATGATCGGGGGCACGCTGCTGGCCGACGGCCTGGGGCTGAGCGACGACATCAACTCGGCGGCGGCGAAGGTGGGCTCCGCCCTCAGCCTTCTGGTGGGCATGGGGGTGGCCCTGATGGTGCTCCAGGTGGAGGCGGTGAGCCACGCCGACGCCCTGGTGGCCGGCCAGGCGGGCACGCTGCTGGCCGTGCCCCTGGCCATCGCGGCCAGCCTGGTGGTGCTGCTGCGGCCGGCGGGCAGCGGGGCGAGGCCACTGGGCGCGGGGGCCAAGGCGTTCGTGGTGCTGGGCACCGCGGTGCTGGGGGCGATTGCGGTGCGGTCCTACGTGAGCTTCTTCCAGGGACTGTGAGGGAGGCTGGGCTCAGCGAAAA
>JBKHIY010000037.1:0-39271 GCA_046538415.1 Candidatus Brocadiia bacterium
TCTCGAGCTGCTTGGTGAGCTTCTCGGCGAGCATCAGGCCGTTGTCTTCGAGGGCCGTAGCGATCTCGGTGGCCTTCTTGGACAGGGCGTCCTTGGCCATCTCGATTTCGGAGTGGATCTCGATCAGCTCGGGGATGAGGGTGGTGTTGGCGAAGTCCTGGTCCTGCATCTTGCTGAGGTCGGAGATGGTGGCCTTGAGGAACTGCGACCACTTTTCCTCGATGGCCCGGATCTCCTCCAGCTTCTTCTCATCCTCGGGGGTGAAGTCCTCCATGGGCAGCTTGGCCAGCTCGTCGGTGGTCTCCACGACCTTTTTCTGGTCGCGGACCATCTCCTTGAGGTTGCGTGCCAGGTCGCGGAGAGCTTCCTCGTCCTCGGCGGGGAAGTCGTCCACGTCCTCTTCGTCCATCTTGTCCTTGTCGACGTCCTCGGCCAGTTCGGGGAAGATCTGGAGGATTCGGCGGAGGACCTTGATGATCTCGTCCTGGGCCGATGCCACGCCGTCGTAGGCCTTGGCCACCTCCTGGGGGTCGTCGAGTCGGGGGATTCCCTGGGCCAGCTTCACGCAGGGGATCATCACCTCGACGGCCAGGCCCATGAGGGTGTTCTTGACCCTGGCGGTTCGCTCGTCGCCCTCCTCGGGCTTCATTTTCTTGGCGATGGCTTCGGTGCGGGTCACGATGTCCATCTGTGCCGCGGTCACGTCCTTGCTGGCCTTTCGGCGCACGGCGAGCTGGTCTTCCTTCTGGAGGGAGGCCACGAAGTTTCGGGCGGCGATCTGGTCTTCGAGCACCTGGCGCAGTTCGGTCTCCCAGGTGCTCACGGTTTCGGCCTTTTCCTTGGCCGCTTTCTCCTTATCTTCGATGGTGATGGAGAACTGGGCGGTTTCCGCCCGCTGGGGGTCGAACTGCTCCTCGCGGTCGGTCCACACGTGGCGGTTGTCGAGCACGGCGGCGTAGTAGATGAGCTGGTCGCCCACGGCGTAGCCGTCTTCGCGGCGCAGGTCCCAGTGGAAGGGCAGCGCGGGGATCTTGGTGGGGTCGATGAATTCGGTCCACTCCTTGACCTGGCGCTGCGGGCCGTCCTTGCCCTTCTGGGCGTAGAGGCGGATCGCCGAGATGCCGTAGTCGTCCTCGGCGTGGAGCACCAGCTTGACCGTGGAGTCCAGGGTGGTGGTCACGTTCTTCCCGGGTGCCAGGAATTCGACCACGGGCCGCTTATCGGGGATGGCCTTGATGGCGCACTCCCTGGGCTCGCGGTTGGGGATCTCCGCGCCGTCCTCGGTCTCGTAGGCCACGTGGACGGTGTAGCTGTCGCTCTTGAGGACCCGGAACTGGCTCTGGAGCTCGGTGCGTTCGTCGTCGAGGACGGCTAGCTTCCGGGCCTCGCCGTCGCCGAACTGCACGCGCCCGTGGGCCACGGGCATGTTGGCGGTGACGGTGAGGGTGACCACGGTGCCCACGGGGGCCTGGATGTCGCCGTTGCTCTTGCTCTCCAGACGGTCCTCCCAGCCCGCCTGCTCGGTGTAGGCGGGGAAGTCGTAGAAGAGGTCGCGGCGGACGATCACGGGAGGCTCGATCACCTCCACCTGGTAGCGCTCGGACTCCGTGCCCCCGATGTTCACGTGGTAACCGAGGGGCTGGCGCACGTCCTGGAGGCGGCACAGGTAGAGGTCGCGCTTGACCCGGCTCATGGTCTTGGCCAGGGGCTTCTCGCTGCCCTCCGGGCGGTAAAGGAAGATCGCTTCCGCCTCCGAGGCGTCGCCTTCCGTCGCCACGCGGACCTCGAGCACGCTGCCGCTGTTGAGGCTCGTGTCGCCTGGCTTGACGTCCAAGATACGCACGCTGCCCAGGGGCATGATGTCGCGGCCGGGGAAGACCAGTCGCTGGAAGGCATTGGAGAAGCGAGCGAAGTCCATCCCCGCCCACACCGCGAGCAGGGCCGTGGCCACGCAGGCCGCGCCGGCCAGCCACCGGGCGCGCCGCGTGTCCACCGACTTGCGCAGCCGGTAGCGCTCGATGTCCCGCGCCGTGTGGGCCACCAGCGCTTCCACCATGCCCGGCGACACCACCCGGTCGTCCCTGCCCAACTGGATGGCGTTGATCAGCTCGTTGTCCAGCTCGGGATACGTGCGCTCGATGTGCACCGCCACCTGTTCCTCGGTCCAGTCGCGGAACAGGGGCCGGAACACCAGCAGTACCGCGCCCCCGATAGCATAGCCGAACAGCCCCACGCACAGCGGCCAGCGCGCCGCAGCGCTCCAGTGCACGTGGGCCTCCAGCAGCGTGAGGCCCAGCACCGCGGCGAACAGCACCGTCGCGTAGATCAGCACCCGCTCCAGGATGTAGACCGTGCGCCACCACTGGCCCGTGCGGCCCACGGCGTCCAGGAGCCGGTCGTAGCCCCGGTAGCTCGCGTGCTCGAGTGTCGCCATCGAGAACTCCCTCTTCTTCCCGCTCAGTGTGTCATGGCGTAGACGACGGTGTTGAGGCCCAGGCGCAGCGCGTCGCGAGGCGAGTAGCACTTCGCGAACGGACGCTCCTTCCCGTCCCACTGCGTGCCCAGCCCCATCGGACTGTAGACCACCGCCAGCACGCCGCCCAGCGTGATGCCCTCCAACTGCGGCGTGCGAAGCTCGGGATGGTTCTGCCGCACGATGCCGCTGTAGCTCACCTCCCCGATCTCCGCGTGCACGCGGAACAGCGGGTGGCTCGCCTCCAGGGCCTTCAACTCGTGCTTCGGAAGCACCCGCGCGATCTCACGGCGAAACGCCTGGTCGAACGCTCGACGACCGCAGCACGAGTCCGCCAGCAGGATCCCACCGTGGCGAAGGTAGCTGCGCAGCGCCACCACCTCCTGGTCCGTCAGCTCGAAGTCGTCGTGGCCCGTCAGATACAGCAGCGGATATTCGAACGCATCCGCCTTCCGAAGGTCCACGTTCGCCCGCTTGAACTGCACCTCCATCGTGGAGTGCGCCGCCACGTACTTCAGCAGGCTCATGTTCCCCGATGCGTGCGGATTCCAGTCCCCACCATGGATCACCTGCCCGAACACGAACTCCTCCCGCGTCGCCTCTCCCTCCTGGTGATACACCTTCTCCGCACTCAGGAAACGCCCCAGCTCGTAGTTCGCGAGGCAGTAGGACACCAGGTTCACCCCGAACTGGTGGGCCACCGAAGCCTTCACGCGATATCCCCACGGATGCTCGTGGCCCGCGAATCCGCAACTCACGTCGTAGGGCGCCAGAAGCACCGCAGCACGGCACCCGATGTGCACCCCGTAGATGTTCGCCACGCTCGTCTTGACCGCCTGGTTCGGCTCCTGGTACTTGAAACGGTCCAACTGGTAGTAGGCCTTGTAGATGGGATGGTCCGGCGGAAGCTGGCGCAGCGGACGCTTGGGGAAAAGACGCTGGCAGAGGTCCCGAAACGACTCCGCGAACTGCTGAGCCCCGCAGCACGCGTCGCCCACCAGGTAGCCCCCGTCGCGGATATACCACCGAAGCTTCTCCACCGTCTCGTCGTCGAAGGTGAAGTTGTGGTGCCCCGAGATGTAGAGGATGGGCACCTCGGCGGGGTTGAACGAGAAGCTCGACAGCGAAACCTCCACGCTGCGATACTTCACCCCCAGCTTCCCGCTCGCCGTGTTGATGATGGTGTAGAGGTCCGTCGTGTCGCTCTGCCAGTCCAGGTAGGAGAAGCGCCGACCGTCCTTCGTCGTCTTCCAGATCGGCTTGCCGTAGCGGATCTTGCCGATCAGCGCCGGCGGCGCGGGGGGACGCTTCTTCTCCGTCCGACGCAGCGGGGTGGCGGGCAGGGGCAGGGGCGGGAAACCCTCGGAGGCGCTCACGCGGGAGGGCTTGGGCGGAGGAGGCGGCTCCCAATCGGCCACCGCGATTCGCCCACAGAGCAGGAACGCCATGCACACCACGCCGGCCGCCAGCACCAGCCAGCCGGCACCCCCGCCGATTCGCCTGTCCATCGGAAAGCCCCCAAGCACTAGAAAGGCAGCAACTTAGCGCCGCACCCTCCCACGCCCGGGAGGCCGTACGGCGCACATTCCTCCCGCTCCCGGGGACGCTATACAGTATAGCGCTCCCCGACCGAAATTCCAAGCAATTCCCCACTTTTCCGCCAGGCGCCCCGATGCGGGCATCGTCCGCGCCCGGGGGCCCGCCGCGACCCCCGGCGCTCCGCCCTGACCTCCAGCGGAGCGGCTCGAGCCGGAAAAAAGCCCGACCCCGCAGCGCGCGGGGCCGGGCTTCGTCGTCGCGATTCGGCCTGGGCTCAGTGTGTCATGGCGTAGACGACGGTGTTGAGGCCCAGGCGCAGCGCGTCGCGAGGCGAGTAGCACTTCGCGAACGGACGCTCCTTCCCGTCCCACTGCGTGCCCAGCCCCATCGGACTGTAGACCACCGCCAGCACGCCGCCCAGCGTGATGCCCTCCAACTGCGGCGTGCGAAGCTCGGGATGGTTCTGCCGCACGATGCCGCTGTAGCTCACCTCCCCGATCTCCGCGTGCACGCGGAACAGCGGGTGGCTCGCCTCCAGGGCCTTCAACTCGTGCTTCGGAAGCACCCGCGCGATCTCACGGCGAAACGCCTGGTCGAACGCTCGACGACCGCAGCACGAGTCCGCCAGCAGGATCCCACCGTGGCGAAGGTAGCTGCGCAGCGCCACCACCTCCTGGTCCGTCAGCTCGAAGTCGTCGTGGCCCGTCAGATACAGCAGCGGATATTCGAACGCATCCGCCTTCCGAAGGTCCACGTTCGCCCGCTTGAACTGCACCTCCATCGTGGAGTGCGCCGCCACGTACTTCAGCAGGCTCATGTTCCCCGATGCGTGCGGATTCCAGTCCCCACCATGGATCACCTGCCCGAACACGAACTCCTCCCGCGTCGCCTCTCCCTCCTGGTGATACACCTTCTCCGCACTCAGGAAACGCCCCAGCTCGTAGTTCGCGAGGCAGTAGGACACCAGGTTCACCCCGAACTGGTGGGCCACCGAAGCCTTCACGCGATATCCCCACGGATGCTCGTGGCCCGCGAATCCGCAACTCACGTCGTAGGGCGCCAGAAGCACCGCAGCACGGCACCCGATGTGCACCCCGTAGATGTTCGCCACGCTCGTCTTGACCGCCTGGTTCGGCTCCTGGTACTTGAAACGGTCCAACTGGTAGTAGGCCTTGTAGATGGGATGGTCCGGCGGAAGCTGGCGCAGCGGACGCTTGGGGAAAAGACGCTGGCAGAGGTCCCGAAACGACTCCGCGAACTGCTGAGCCCCGCAGCACGCGTCGCCCACCAGGTAGCCCCCGTCGCGGATATACCACCGAAGCTTCTCCACCGTCTCGTCGTCGAAGGTGAAGTTGTGGTGCCCCGAGATGTAGAGGATGGGCACCTCGGCGGGGTTGAACGAGAAGCTCGACAGCGAAACCTCCACGCTGCGATACTTCACCCCCAGCTTCCCGCTCGCCGTGTTGATGATGGTGTAGAGGTCCGTCGTGTCGCTCTGCCAGTCCAGGTAGGAGAAGCGCCGACCGTCCTTCGTCGTCTTCCAGATCGGCTTGCCGTAGCGGATCTTGCCGATCAGCGCCGGCGGCGCGGGGGGACGCTTCTTCTCCGTCCGACGCAGCGGGGTGGCGGGCAGGGGCAGGGGCGGGAAACCCTCGGAGGCGCTCACGCGGGAGGGCTTGGGCGGAGGAGGCGGCTCCCAGTCGGCGAATGCGGCGCGCGGGCCCAGGAAGGCCATGGCGCCCAGGCACATTGCGGTGGCGAGCACCAGAGGCGTCACGAAATCCAATCGCCGTTTCATCCCCGCTCTCCTTTGCGTCGACAGCCCAAGGCGTGTAGGCCGCAGCAGGACGTGGCGGGCGCGCCTCCCAGGTGCACACCCAAGTGTAGTATACTCGCCAGGTTCTGGGAGTCAAAGGTTTTCCGCGGAATTCCGCCTTTCACAAGTTGAGAATCTGGCGGATTTTACGAATGGATTTCCCGGAATCGCCGGTGGGGCTGTACTCCAGGCCGACGTAGCCGGGGTAATCGGTCGCGTCGATGGCGGCGAGGAGGTTGGCGTAGTTGATCTCGCCGGTGCCGTATTCGTGGCGGCCGGGCACGTCGGCCGAGTGGAAGTGCCCGATGAGATCGATGTTTTCGGTGATGTTCTGGGTCAGGTTGCCTTCCATGATCTGCTGGTGGTAGATATCGAAGAGGAGCTTTACGGCGGGGCTTCCCACGGCGCGGCAGATGTCGAAGCCCTCGGCGGAGGACCCCAGGTAGTAGCCGGCGTGGTTGACCAGGGTATTGAGGGGCTCGAGGACGAAGGTGAGGCCGGCCTTCTGGGCCTCGGGGGCCACGGCGGCGAGGCCGTCGACGATGCTCTGGTGCTGCTGCTCGCGGCTCAGGTGGTCCTGCTCGTTGCCCACGGTGGCGATGATGTTGGGCGCGCCCAGGCGGTTGGCCACCTGGATGGTCTCCCGTGCCGCGGCGACGAAGGCCTGGCGGGCCTCGGGGTTCACCAGGGCGCCCTGGCCCATGGCCTGCTTGACCTCGGTCTGGGAGCTGTCGACGGCGAGCGCCGCCAGCTCGAGGCCGGTCTTGTCCTTCGCGGCCTCGACGCCATCGAGGTCCACCCCGCTCCAGCCCCAGAACTCGAAGGCGGGCAGGCCGGCCTCCTGGACCCTGGCGATGCGGTCCAGGAAGTCCACTTCCTTGAAGATCATGCAGATGCAGGCGGAGAGCTTCATGGGCGGCCGCTCCTTTCGCGGATGGCTGCCAGCCGGTCGGTGTGCTCGGCCTACTGGCGGCCGAGCTCCTGGGAGGTCCGGGTCGCGGCGTCGACGGCGTCGATAAGTGCCGCTCGCAGGCCCTGCTCCTCGAGCACCTGGAGTCCCGCGATGGTGGTGCCGCCCGGGGAGGCCACCATGTCCTTGAGCAAGGCGGGATGGAGGTCGCGCTCGACCACCAGGCGAGCGGCCCCCAGCACGGTATGCGCGGCCAGGGCGAGCGCGGTGTGGCGCGGCAGGCCACACAGCACCCCCCCGTCGGCCAGCGCCTCGATGACCAGGGCCACGAAGGCCGGCCCGCTGCCGCTCAGGCCGGTCACCGCGTCGAGCAGGCGCTCGGGCAGGGGGAAGGCCACGCCCACGGCGCCCAGCAGCGACGCCACCAGCTCGCGGTCCTGGGGCGTGGTGCCCGGCCCGAGGGCGAAGCCCGCGGCTCCGCTGCCCACCAGGGCGGGAGTGTTGGGCATCACGCGCACGATCCGGGCCCCGTCGGGCAGGAGGGTGCCCAGCTCGGCGAGGGTCACCCCCGCGGCGATGGAGACCACCAGCCTGCCCGGCGCGAAGGCCTCGGCCAGGGGCGGGAGGGCGGCCCGCAGGTCGGCGGGCTTGAGGGCCAGCACGACCACGTCGGCGGCCTCCACCATGGCGGCGTTGTCGGCCACGGTGCGCACACCCAACTCGTCGGCCAGGAGCGTGCGGCGGTCGGGGTCCGCGTCGCTCATCACGATCCGGTCCGCGGCCACGAGGCCCTCGGCCAGGATGCCGCGGCTCAGGGCCTCGGCCATCTTCCCCGCGCCCAGGAAACCCACCGTCTGCTCGAGCATCGTCCGTCTCCCTTGCCTGTGGAGGTGCGGGCGACACTATAGCGCACGGGGTGCCGGGGCGCAACGCCGGGCCGCCGGCTTGACCCTCCGGCGGGCGTGGGCTAGAATGCGCCGGCCATGGACGCCAAGGCCCCGCTGCGCCACCAGGACGACGGCATCGCGAATGCCATGGCCGGGGTCCGGACTCAGCGCCAGCTCGCCGCTCTCCTCCGTCGCCTGGGCATCCGCCCCAGCAGGAGGCGGGGCCAGAGCTTCCTCGTGGACCACAACCTGCTCGACTTCATCGTCCGGACCGGCGAGGTGGGGCCCCGTGACCTGGCCCTGGACATCGGCTGCGGCACGGGCCTGCTCACCGCCCACCTGGCCGAGGCGGCGGGCAAGGTGGTGGGCATCGAGGTCGACCCCCAGCTCCTGGCCATCGCCGCCCGCTACGTGGGGGCGCGAGCGAACGTCGAGCTCCTCCGGGGCGACGTCCTGGCCTCCAAGCACGCCCTCGCCCCGGAGTTCCTGGAGAAGGTGTGGGCGGAGTGGGAGGGGGGACGCTACGCGGCGCTGCGCGTGGTGGCCAACCTGCCCTACTCCATCGCCTCCCTGGTGGTGCCCAACCTCCTGGAGAGCGACCTGCCCCTGACCCTCATCGTGGTCACCGTGCAGAAGGAGGTGGCCGAGCGCCTGGCCGCGCCGCCGGGCTGCGGGGCCTACGGCTCCCTCTCGCTCATCGTGCAGGCCCACGCCCGGGTGGAGGTGGCGCGCAGCGTCCCGCCCACAGTCTTCTGGCCGCGTCCCAAGGTGGAATCGGCCATCGTGCGCCTGGAGCCGAGGGGGGACTACCTGGGGCAGATCGCCGACTACGCGACCTTCGTGGCCACCGTGCGGAGCGCCTTCGCGCTGCGCCGCAAGACGCTGGCCAACGCCCTCCAGGCGGCGGACCTGCTGGCCAAGGGGCCAGGCGGCCGGGCCGTCCTGGCCGCCTGCGGCATCGCCCCCCAGGCCCGGGCCGAGCACCTGGGCATCGACCACTACGTGCGCCTGGCCAACGCCCTGGCCAGCCGCGAGCCCCAGCAGGAGGAGCGATGAGCAAGAACATCGACGACTTCACCAAGGCCGACCCCTGGCGGGTGTTCCGCATCATGGCCGAGTTTGTGGACGGCTTCGAGCTGATGGCCCAGGTGCGCCGTCCCCGTGTGGCCATGTGGGGCTCGGCGCGCGCCCCCGAGGCAGCGGCCACCTACGAGACGGCCCGCACCCTGGCCCGCCGGCTGGCCCAGGAGGGCTACGCGGTGGTCACCGGCGGCGGGCCGGGCATCATGGAAGCGGCCAACCGCGGCGCCGCCGAGGCGGGCGGCGACTCGGTGGGCCTCAACATCCAGATCCCCTTCGAGCAGGTGCCCAACCCCTATGCCAACTACAGGATGGACTTCCGCTACTTCTTCTGCCGCCGCGTGATGTTCGTCAAGGAATCCAGCGGCGTGGTGGTCATGCCCGGGGGCATCGGCACCTGCGACGAGTTCTTCGAAGTCCTCACCCTCAAGCAGACGGGCAAGATCGAGAAGCTGCCCATCATCATGTTCGGCTCCCACTACTGGAGCGGCCTCCTGGACTGGATGCGCGAGGTGCTCCTCGGTCAGGGCGCCGTCTCTCCTGGCGACCTCGAGCTCCTCGAGGTCACCGACGACGTGGAGGAAGTGGTGGCCATCATCCAACGCGGAGAGAAGGACAAGGAGTGAGCCCCCACAGGGCCCGGGGGCCAGGGACCCGCGGCAGGGCCTCACCCTCCCCCCTAGCGCATCACCCACAGCATGAGGAAGGTGTAGAGGTTGTTGGCTGCGTGAGCCGCGATGGGAGCCACCAGCGAGCCCGTCCGCTCGTAAAGGTAGCACAGCAGGAAGCCCAGCACGAAGAGCACCAGGAACCCGAAGGCGTACTGGTGCTGCCAGGCGAAGAGCGCCGCGGTGAGCACAATCGCCTGGAGGGGCCCCATGTAGCGCCGCACCGTGGCGTAGATGAAGCCGCGGAAGAGTATCTCCTCCGTCACCGCGGCCACGACGACCCCTCCGAACACCATGGCCGCGAACGACGCCGGCGAAGCCGCACGGGCCGCCTCCACGATGGGCTGCACCTCCCGCTGCACCCCGAACATCGGGCCCAGAAGCTCCGTGGCCAGCCGGGCCAGGAAGCTCACCGGCACGATCATCACGAACGCCACCACCCCGATCAACCCCCGGCTCCACGGCTTGCGCTCCCGGAGCCCCAGGGCCCCCAGCGGCTCCAGGCCTCCCGCGGCCACCAGGGCCACCAGGAAGCCGCACAGGGCCAGGGCCGCCACGTTCGTCGCCACCACCGCCACCAGGGCCGGGGACACGGCCCCCAGGTAGCCCGCCTTCCGCACCTGCTCCATGCCCGCCACCCCCGCCCCCGCCAGGCGCATGACGACCAGGAACACCACCACGAAGCGCAGCAGGTGCCAGCCCTCCCACCGCGCCCCGCGGAAGTTCACCCGCGGGAACACCCGGATATTGTGCGCCCGCAGCACCAGGTAGCCCAGGTCCAGGGCGCCGCCCAGCACCAGCAGGGCCAGGGCCACCAGGCCCACCGTCGCCACCTCCTGGCCGGCGCCCAGGAGAGGGTCGTCGATCATCTCCTCCAGCGACGGCCCGGCGGCGCCGGGAGCCGCCTGCGCCCCCAGCGTCCGGGAGGGCGAGGGCAGGAAGCCCCACTGGGAGTCGGCCAGCAGGAAGCCCAGCAGCAAAGCGTAGAGCAGGGGATGGTGGAGCCAGGGGGTGCGGGAGGGAGCGGGCCGGGACGCCTCGGCGGGCTCCTCGTCGGGGGGCGGCGGCTGCAAGGCGTCGTTGGGGGGCCCGGTGGCTGGGTCGTGGAGGCTCATCCGTCGGCCGCTCCAGCATCGAGGTCCTCGCCCCGGGACGCCGCCTCGGCCTCCAAGGAGACGAGCCGGGACAGGGGCAGGACGACGGTGAACGTGCTGCCCACGCCGGGCGTGCTCTCCAGCTCGATGCGGCCCCCGTGAGCGCGGGCGATCCACTGGGCGATGCTCAGGCCCAGGCCGCTGCCGCCCGTCTGGCGCGAGCGGGAGTGGTCGACGCGGTAGAAGCGGTCGAAGACCTTCTCCTGCTCCTCCTCGGGGATACCCACCCCGGTGTCGGTCACGGCCACGCGGCACTCGCCGTCCTCGACCTTGCAGGAGAGGGCCACGCGGCCCCCCGCGGGGGTGTACTTGCAGGCGTTGTCCAGGAGGTTGACGAATAGCTCCTGGAGCCTGGAGCGGTCGGCCTGGACCACGGCGGGCTGGAAGTCCTCCGCCTCCAGGTCCAGCTCGGCCTCCTCGGCGAGGACCTGGAAGGTCTCTACCAGCTCGGCGAGCAGATGGTCGATACGGATGGGCTCGAGGTGGCTGGAGAGGTCGCCCGCGTCGGCCTGGGAGAGGAGCAGGAGGTTGGTGATGATGCCGATCATCCGGTCGCATTCCCGGATGCTGCTCTCCAGCACGGCGCGGTAGGCCTGGGGGTCGGAGGAGTCGCCGCGCAGGGCGATCTCCGCCTCCCCCTTCATGATGGTGAGCGGGGTGCGCAGCTCGTGGGCCGCATCGGCCGCGAACTGGCGGAGCATGGCGAACGACCGCTCCAGCCGCGCGATCATCTCGTTGAGCGTCTCCGCCAGGCGGTCGAACTCGTCGCCGCAGCGGGAGCGCGCCAGGCGCTCGTCGAGCCTGGTCGAGGTGATCCGCCGGGCCGTGCGGGTGATCTGGTGGACCGGCTTGAGCACCTTGCGGGCCAGGGCGTAGCCGCCCACCCAGGAGATGAGCAGGAACACGGGGATGGCGGAGTAGATGTTGTGGCGGAAGTGCTCCTCCAGCTTGTCCAGGGGCTCCAGGTAGGCCAGCACCTGGAGCACGTACTGGATGTTGCCGGTCTCGGGGTCCTCGTAGGGGCGGGTGACCAGGAGGTGCTGAGAGGGCCTGTCGGGCAGCTGGATCTCCTGGGAATGGGTGTCGCCCTGGAGCACCTGGCGCAGGACCTCGGGGCTGATTTTCTCGATCTCCTGGTCGCGGAACAGGCTGGAGCTGGCCAGCTCGTTCCCCGCGCGGTCGAGGAGGCGGAAGCTCAGCTCGTAGTAGCGCTCGCCCTTGCTCTCGTAGTCGAAGCGGATGCGGATGGCCACCAGGTTCAGCGGCTTCTCGACGGGATGGTCGTAGACGTAGGACATCAGGTCGCGGGCCTCGTCCTTGACGAACTTCTCCAGCTCCTTGATCAGGCTGCGGCTGGTCCGATAGTAGAGGAACCAGCACAGGACGATGAGGAACAGGAGCTGGACCGTGGTGTAGTAGAGGGTGAGCTTGAAGCGGGCCCCGCGGAAGCGGGCGAACCTAGGCCTTGAGGACATAGCCCACCCCTCGCACGGTCTGGATCATGCGGTCGCAGCCGTACGGCTGTAGCTTCTTGCGCAGGTGGTTGATGAACACGTCGATGAGGTTGGTGTAGGTATCGAAGTGGATGTCCCACACGTGCTGGGCGATCATGGCCCGGGTGAGCACCGTGCCCTCGTTGCGCATCAGGTACTCCAGGAGGGCGTACTCCTTGGGCGTGAAGTCCACGGTCTCCCCGTCCACGGTCACCTGGTGGGCCACCGGGTCCATGGTCAGGGGGCCGACGCGGAGGACCGGGCTGCCCCCCTCGGCCCGGCGGCGCAGCAGTGCCCGGATGCGGGCCAGCAGCTCCTCGAAGGCGAAGGGCTTGACCAGGTAGTCGTCGGCCCCCAGGTCGAGGCCCTGCACGCGGTGGTCGAGCTCGCCGCGGGCGGTGAGCATGATCACGGGCACGCGGATTTCGCGGTCGCGCAGCCTCTTGAGGACCTGGAAGCCGTCGAGCTTGGGCAGAAGGATGTCCAGGAGGATGAGGTCGTAGTCGTGGACCGTGGCCAGGTGCAGTCCCTCCTCCCCGTCAGCGGCCACGTCGACGGCGTAGTTTTCCGCCTCCAGCCCCCGCTTGAGGAAGCTGGCCACGCGGGCCTCGTCCTCCACGACCAGGAGTCTCACGCCTGGGCTCCCGACGACGCTGGGGCATCGAGCACGCGCACCCGGCGCCCCTCGATCCGCAGGCGGCCCTCGCCGAACAGGCGCACCGCCTCGGGATAGGCCTCGCACTCTTTCTCGAACACCCTGGCGGCCAGGCTCTCCGGCGTATCGTCCTCGAGCACGGGCACCGCCTTCTGCACCACGATCGGCCCGTGGTCGTAGATGTTGTCCGCGAAGTGCACCGTGCACCCGCTCACCTTGGCCCCGTAGGCCAGCACCGCCTCGTGCACCAGGTGGCCGTAGAGCCCCTGGCCGCAGAAGGCGGGGATGAGACCGGGGTGGATGTTCATCACCCGCCCCTCCAGCTCCGGCGGGATCTCGATGAGGCACATGAAGCCCGCCAGGAGCAGGAGATCCAAGTCATAGCGGCCCAACTGCTCGAAGACCGCCTGGCTGAAGTCGGAGGTCCGGCGGTAGTCGCGCGAGGGCACCACGAAGGTGGGCACGCCGCGCTGCCCCGCCCGCTCCAGGCCGTAGGCGTCGGCCCGGCTGGAGCCCACCACGACCACCTCGGCATCCAGCCGCCCCGAGGCGATGTGCTCGAAGAAGTTCTCCAGGGTCCGCCCGCCTCCCGAGAGGAGGACGGCCAGCCTCAGGTGCTTCATTCCGCATCTCCCTCCTGTGGGGCCAGCGAGCGCACCACGCGGGCACACCGCTCGCACAGGTCGTCGTGCTCGGCGTCCTCGCCCACGCTGGACAGCCGGCGCCAGCAGCGGGCGCATTTGGCGCGCTCCGAGGGCCCGACCGCCAGGCGGACGGCGGGCACCCGCTCGCCGGGGCTCGCGTCGGCGCCCTCCTGGGTGTCCCGGAGCTCGGCTTCGGAGACCAGGAGCACCTCGGCCAAGGCATTCGCCTCTTCCCCGGTCTTCTCCCCGAATGTCGCAAGGCGCTCGCGCGTGGCGTCGCGGGCGTAGAGGACGACCCTCGCGTCCAGCCCGCTGCCGATCTTCTTCTCCGCGCGCAGCGTCTCCAGCCGTCGCGCCACCTCCTCGCGCACCTCGAAGAGCAGCGACCAGTCGGGGGCGAGCTGCTCCACACGTGGGACGAGACGCAAGTCCAGGACCCGCTCCCGCCGGGCCTCCTCGGCCGGGGGGATCCACGGGAAGAGGGCCAGGTGCACGCTGTCCTCTTCCTTCTCCCAGGGCATGGCGTCCCACGCCTCCTCGCAGGTGTGCACCAGGATGGGGGCCAGGACGCGGACCAGGGCGTCCAGGATGTGGGCGAGCACGGTCTGCGCCGAGCGCCGCGCCGGCGAATCGGGGGCCTCGCAATACAGCCGGTCCTTGATCACGTCGAAGTAGAAGGAGCTGAGGTCCACCGTGCAGAAGCGGTAGAGCCGCTGGTATACGCGGTAGAACTGGTAGCTCTCGTAGGCCTCCCTGACCTCCGCGACCACTTCGCCCGTGCGGGCCAGTGCCCACGCGTCCACGAGCCGCAGGTCTGCGTCGGGGTCCACCGTGTCGGTCGCGGGGTCGAAATCGTGGAGGTTGCCCAGCAGGAAGCGGAAGGTGTTGCGGAACCGGCGGTAGGGCTCCTCGAGGCGGCGGATGATGGCCGGGGAGGCGTTGATCTCGTTGCGGTAGTCCACGCTCGCCGACCACAGGCGCAGCAGCTCGGCGCCGAAGTCCCGAAGGGCCTC
Organism: Candidatus Brocadiia bacterium; assembly: GCA_046538415.1. Taxonomy (GTDB): domain Bacteria; phylum Planctomycetota; class PUPC01; order DSUN01; family DSUN01; genus JBKHIY01. Next base: position 14,333 of record JBKHIY010000037.1, read on the forward strand.
CTCCACGGAGATGAAGTTGCCCAGCGACTTCGACATCTTCTCCCCCTGCTCGTCCACCACGAAGCCGTGGGTCACCACGCCCTTGTAGGGAGCCCGGCCCTCAGCGGCCACGGCGGTGAGCATGGACAGCTGGAACCAGCCGCGATGCTGGTCGGTGCCCTCCAGGTAGAGGTCGGCGGGCCACCGGAGCCCCTCGGTGGTCCGGAGCACGGCGCGATGGCTGGAGCCGGACTCGAACCACACGTCGAGGATGTCGCTCTCCTTGCGAAACGCGGTGCCCCCGCACTCGGGGCAGGCGGTGCCCTGGGGCAGGAAGTCGGCGGGCTCGGCCTCGAACCAGGCGTCGGAGCCGCGGCGGCCGAAGAGCGCCGCGGCCGCCAGCACGCTCTCCCTGGTGAGCAGGACGCCGCCGCACGCGGTGCAGTAGAGCGCGGGGATGGGCACGCCCCAGGCGCGCTGGCGCGAGATGCACCAGTCGGGCCGCTCGGCCACCATGGACGCGATACGCTCCTGGCCCCACGCGGGTACCCAGTGGACCTCCTCGATGGCCTGGAGCATCCGCTGACGCAGGTGCTCGTGGTCCACGCTCACGAACCACTGCTCGGTGGCCCGGAAGATCACCGGCTTCTTGGACCGCCAGCCGTGGGGGTAGGAGTGGGTGATGGTGTCGGCGGCGAGGAGCACGCCCAGCTCCTCCAGGCGCTCGACGATCTTGGGGTCCGCCTCGAAGACGTGGAGCCCGGCGAACTCGCCCGCTTCCTCGGTGAGCCGGCCCGCCTCGTCCACGGGGCTGAAGATCTCCAGCCCGTTGGCCAGGCCCGTCTCGTAGTCCTCCCGGCCGTGGCCGGGGGCGGTGTGCACGCAGCCCGTGCCGTCCTCCAGGCTCACGTAGGGGGCCAGGACCACGGGGCAGGGCTGGCCGGTGAGCACGTGGCGGTAGGTGCGTCCCTCGAGGTCCTTGCCCCGGCAGCGGCCGGCCCGCTGGTAGTCGGCGATGCCGGTCGCCTCCATCACCGTCTCGACCAGGTCCTCGGCGAGGATGAGCACCTGGTCGCTGCTGGCGCCCGGCCGCCGGCAACGCACGGCCGTGTACTCGGCCATCTCGGCCAGTGCGATGGCCCGGTTGGCGGGGAGGGTCCAGGGGGTGGTGGTCCAGATGAGCAGGGCCGCGCCTTGGTCGCCGAGATCGGGGAAGAGGTCGCCCACGCCCTGGGCCATGGGGAACTCGACGTAGATGGAGGGGCTCTGGACGTCCTCGTACTCGAGTTCCGCCTCGGCCAGTGCGGTGCGGGCCTCGTAGTCCCAGTGGATGGGCTTGAGGCGCTTGTAGACGAAGCCCTTCTCCACCAGGTCGGCGAGCAGCTCGATCACCGCCCGCTCGTACTCGGGGGCGAGGGTCATGTACGGGTGGTCGAAGTCGCCCAGGACGCCGAGGCGCTGGAACTGCTCGATGTGCGCCCCGGTGTGGCGCTCGGCGAAGTCGCGGCACCGGCGACGGATCTCCGCCCTGGTGGCGCCCCGGGCCGCGTCGCCCAGCTCCTGGAGCACGCGGTGCTCGATGGGCAGCCCGTGGCAGTCCCAGCCGGGGACGTAGGGCGCGTCGTAGCCCATCATGGTGCGGGAGCGCACGGCGAGGTCCTTGAGCACCTTGTTCAGGCCGGTGCCGATGTGGAGGTCGCCGCTGGCGTAGGGCGGCCCGTCGTGCAGGATGTAGACCTTCGCCCCCTGCCGGGCCTTGCGGATGCGCGGGTAGAGGCCCCTGTCGGCCCATCGCTTCTGGAACTGGGGCTCGCGCTGGCGCAGGTTGGCCTTCATGGGGAAGGCGGTAGCGGGCAGGTTGACGGTCTTTCGATAGTTCATCGAGAGGTCCTTGCGGGGCCTTGCGTGGGGGAGCTCAGCACGTGGCGATCACCCGCTCGACGAGCCGCGTGAGCCTGGGCGCGGCCCTCTGAGCGGTGGCGATAATCCGCTCGATGTCGGCCGGCTCGAGCGCGTCGGGCAGGCACAGGTCGGTCACGCAGGTGAGGCCCAGGATCTCGAAGCCCACCTGGACGCCGACGATGACCTCGGGGACGGTGGACATCCCCACGCAGTCGGCGCCGATGGCCCGCAGGAAGCGGTATTCGGCCCGCGTCTCCAGGTTCGGCCCGGTGACGGCCACGTAGACGCCCTCGTGGGTCCGGATCCCCTCGTCCAGGGCGATCTGGCCCGCCAGGTCGAGCAGGCGGCGGCTGTAGGGCTGGCACATGTCGGGGAAGCGGGGGCCGAGGCGCTCATCGTGGGGCCCCACCAGGGGGTTGACGCCCATGAGGTTGATGTGGTCCTCGATGAGCATGATGTCGCCCAGCCGGTAGTGGGGGTCCATGCCCCCTGCGGCGTTGGAGACGACCAGCACCCCGGCGCCCAGGGCGCGGAGCACGCGGGTGGGAAAGGTCACCTCCTCCAGGCTGAAGCCCTCGTAGTAGTGGTGCCGCCCCCCCGTGGCCACCACCCGCTTGCCGCCCAATGCCCCGAAGACCAGGCGAGGCTGGTGCGTGGTGGCGGTGGTGGGCGCGAAGCCGGGGACCGCCTCGAAGGGCACCTCCTGCCGCTCCTCCAGGCGGTCCACGATGCCGTCCAGCCCGGTCCCCGGGATGATGGCCACCTGGGGAGGCTGGGGCACGGTGTCCTTCACGACGTCCACGGCCTCGGCTACGCGCTCGTAGAGGTCCATGTGAGCTCCATCTGTCGTTGGGCTCGGCGCCGCGGCCGGCGGCGCCGGGAAGCTGGATGCGTGAGCCTGCGGCCCTCAGCTCTCGGCCAGCACCCGCTCGAGCCGCTGGCGTGCCTGGCGCGGGGAGATGCCGCTCACGCGCACGGTTTTCTGGCGCGCCCTGGCGCCGGCCACGATGCTCACCGCACAGCGGGGCACCCCCAGAGCGCTGGCCAGGAGGCGCTCGACGGCGCGGTTGGCCCTGCCGCCCTGGGGTGGGGCGGCGACGGCGACCCGCAGGCGGTCGCCGTGGAGGCCCGCGACCGCGTCGCGCGAGGCCCTGGGCGCTACGCGGAGCGCGAACTCCACGCCGCCGTCCACGGGCCGAAGCTCCAGCATCGGCTCAGCCTGGGATCACGAGGATCAGGATCACCAGGAGGACCAGCCCCAGGATCACGCCGGCCAGGATCATCATGTTGCGCCGCTGGCGCTGGTAGCGGGAGCGCCGCGGCCGGTCCCGGCCCACGGGCACCTTCTTGAGCTCGGTGGGCCGGCGGGTGCTCTCGCCCCCGGCGCCGAGACTCTCCAGGGCCTCCAGGAGCTCGGCGGCCGACTGGAATCGCTCGTCGGGGTCCTTCTCCACCAGCCGCATCACGATGTCGCACAGGCGACGGGGCACCCAGGGAGCCACCCGCTTGAGCGGCCCGGGCTCCTCGTTCACGTGCTTGGCCATCAGCTCGCTCTGCGAGGCGCCGGTGAACAGGGTGCGCCCGGAGAGCATCCTGTAGGCGCTGGCGCCCAGGGCATAGAGGTCGGCCCGATGGTCGATGCGCTCGCCCGCCGCCTGCTCCGGGGCGATGTAGTGGGGCGAGCCGAACACCCCGTCGTGCTGGACCATGCCCCGCCGGCCCTCCAGGTGGCCGGCGATGCCCATGTCCACGATCTTCACCGTGCCCTGCTCGTCGGGCATCAGGTTGTCGGGCTTGATGTCCCGATGGATCACGCCCTGGGACTCGGCGTAGGCCAGGCCTCGGGCCACGTCGCAGAGGATGGGCACCACGCGGTCGGGCGCCACCCGCCCCTCCCGCTCGATCTTGTCCTCCAGGGTGCCGCAAGGCATGTACTCCATGACGAAATAGTGGATGGAGCCTTCCTTGCCCACGTCGAGGGCCCGCACGATATTGGGATGCACCAGGCGCGCCGCGGAGCGGGCCTCCTGGGTGAACCGCTCGATGAACTCCTCGTCCCAGGCCAGGCTGGGGGAGAGGATCTTGAAGGCCACGATGCGGTCCAGGGAGAGCTGGCGGGCCCGGTACACGGTGCCCATCCCGCCCCGGCCCACCCGCTCGAGGATGCGGTAGCCGGCGATCTCGCGGCCTACGAAGCCGCCTTCGGTGCGCCGCTCGTCGTCCTCCAGCAGCGAGAGGAGGGTCTCCCCCGCCTCGATCTGGTCCCCGATGCGCAGCTCCGTGGTCTTCCGCACCAGCTCCCCGTTCACGTAGGTGCCGTTGCGGCTGCCCAGGTCGCGAAGGTGGTAGTGGCCCTTGCTGGCCCGGATGGATAGATGCTGGCGCGAGGTCAAGGAGTCGGGGAAGGTCAGGGCACAGCCCTCGTCGCGGCCCAGGGTGTAGACCTTCCCCTCGTCGAGGAACAGCTCCTTGCCCCGCAGTGGCCCGCGTTCCACATAGAGCTTGGCCACCTGGTCCCCTCCTTCCCGGAAGGGCGCGCCGCTTCCGTCCCTCGCTAACCATCGGGCAGGGCGGATTATATAGCACGCCCCGGCCCCTGTCAAGCCGGCCTCCTGCCCGCCTTGACGCCCCGCCGCGGCCCCGGTATCATCGGCTGCGCGGGGAGGCCGACCACCATCCCGTGCCGCGAAAAAGGAGGCCCTCATGCCCGCCGAGGAACCCGCCGCCGCTCCCGAAGCCGAGGCCCTGGAGACCGTGGCCCGACTGATGTGCCTGGCAGCCCGTACGGCACCCAAGGCGCGGGGCCTGGACAACCTCCACATCTCCATCATCCGCGACCACCAGAAGTTCGCCGTCACCACCCAGATGCGCCAGATCGCCAACGAGCACGACCTGGCCTTCTTCCAGCGCGACGCGGCCTGCTGCGACGCCGCGCCCGTGGTGGTCCTCATCGGCACCAAGGTGGGCCCCGTGGGCGTGCCCCACTGCGGCTACTGCGGCTTCGAGGACTGCGAGGCCTGCGCCCGGGCGGGCGGCCTGTGCGCCTACAACAGCGGCGACCTGGGCATCGCCCTCGGCTCCGCCGCCGCCGTCGCCGCCGCCCACCACGCCGACAACCGCCTGATGTTCACCTTCGGCAAGGCGGCCCTGGAGATCGGCATCCTCCCCGAGGACATCCGGATCGCCGTGGGCATCCCCCTCACGGCCAGCGGCAAGAACCCCTTCTTCGACAGGGATTGAGCGGCGGCCCGCTCACGCCCGCACAGCCGCGGCACGCAGGCCCCGCGCCAGTGCCCGCCGGCCCCGCACCCTCGCCAGCCGGCCGAACAGGGCGTCGGTCCCTTCGAACAGGCAGCGCACGTAGCGCGGGGTGTAGCCGCACAAGAGGCCCGTCCGCCGGTCCCGGCGGCTCTCCACCAGGGGCTCGACCACGCGCCCCACGAAGCGGCGATGGTAGGCGGTACCCAGCTCGGCGGCCACCCCCAGCATCTCCCGCCGCCGGGCATCGATGGCCGCCGGGGGCACCTTGTGCCCCATCGCGAACGCCGCCGTGCCCTCCCGATCGCTATAGGGGAAGACGTGGAGCCGGCTGAAGGCCGCCCGGCGAGCGACCTCGACCGTGCGGCGGAACTCGGCTTCCGTCTCCCCGGGAAAGCCCACCAGGATGTCCGTGGTCAGGGCCGGCTCGTCGAGCCGCCGGCGCACGGCGTCCAGGCGGGCGAGGTATTGGCGGGCCGTATACCGGCGGTTCATGGCCTCGAGCACGCGGTCGTCGCCGCTCTGGAGGGGGATGTGCAGATGGGGGCACACCACCGGCGAGCGGGCCATGAGGGCCAGCAGCTCGTCGCTGACCTCGCCGATCTCGATGGAGCTCAGGCGCAGCCGCCGCAAGCCCGGCGTCTCGGCCACCCGAGCCACCAGGGGCACCAGCCCCCATCGGCCCCCGGAGTCCCGCCCGTAGAAGCCCAGGTGGATGCCCGTGAGCACCACCTCGAGGTAGCCGGCATCCACCAGGCGGCCCACCTCCTCCTCCACCTCCCCGGGGGGTCGGCTGCGCACCGGCCCCCGCACCCTGGGCACGATGCAGTAGGAGCAGAAGCTCTCGCAGCCGTCCTGGACCTTCACGAAGGCGCGGGAGTGGCCGGCGAAGGCCGCGATGCCCGGCCACCGGTCGGGCGGCGCCGCGACGTCGCCGCCGTCCCCCGCCACCAGGGCCGCGAGCATCGGCTTCTGGGCGTTCGGCGCCAGGCGGTCCACGCCGGCGATGGCCGCCAGCTCGTCCTCCCCGGCGTCCACGCTGCACCCCGTGACCACCAGGGTGGCGGCCGGGTGGCGGCGGGCCAGGCGGCGGATCTCTCGCAGGCCCCTGCGGTGGCTGCGGCGGGTGACGCAGCAGGTATTGACCACGTAGAGGTCGGCCGCCTGGTCCGCCCCCACCTCGCGGTAGCCGCGCCGGGCGAGGGCCTCGCGGATGGCCTGCGTGTCGTACTGGTTGACCTTGCACCCCAAGGTCACGAAGGCACAGGTAGGCACGGCACCTCGGCTCCTGGCTTCACCGCCTGCCCCGAAGACCACTGTACACCGGCAAGCCACGGGATCAAGGGCGGCCGGAAGACAGAGACCGTCGGCGCGAGAAGTGCGCCCGCGGCGCAGCGGCCTCTCGCGGGGCTTTACAGCCGGGGCGGGGCCTGCTAGAATACTTTTTCCTGCCGCTACCCCGTGGTGTAATTGGTAACACACCAGATTTTGGGTCTGGGGTTCCTGGTTCGAGTCCAGGCGGGGTAGCCACCAGGGGGCCGGCGTTCGCAGCGGACGGCGGCTTCGTCGCAGGGAGGGGAAGCCAGGTCACATCAGAGAAGGAAGGAGTTCCCATGCGCGCCCGCGAGAGCATCGAGGAAGTGGAACAGCCGCAACTGCTGGAGGAGATGTTCCCCTACAGCCTGCCGCCGCGCGTCGTCTTCGAGGGGAAGGTCTACGAGGAGATCGACGGCCAGGTGGTGGAGTTCGACCCCCGGTCGATGCTCACGCGGGACATCTGCATTACGGACACGACATTTCGCGACGGGCAGCAGGCCCGCCCGCCCTACACGGTGGACCAGACGCGGCGTCTCTACGAGTACCTGGTCCGCCTCAGCGGGCCGAACGGGGTGGTGCGCCAGTCGGAGTTCTTCCTCTACAGCAAGAAGGATCGAGCGGCGGTGGAGGCCTGCCTGGAGGTGGGGGCCGAGTATCCCCAGGTGACGGGCTGGATCCGGGCGAACAAGGGCGACCTGATGCACGTGGAGCGGATGAGCCTCAAGGAGACGGGCATCCTGACCTCCTGCTCCGACTACCACATCTTCTACAAGCTGCGCAGCGACCGCAGGAAGATCCTGGACGACTACCTGGCCGTGGTGGACGCGGCCTTGGAGGCGGGCATCCGCCCCCGATGCCACCTGGAGGACGTGACGCGGGCGGATATCGACGGGTTCGTGGTGCCCTTCGTGGCCCAGCTGATGCGCAAGTCGGAGCAGGTGCCCGAGGGCCAGCGGATCAAGGTGCGGCTGTGCGACACCATGGGCTTCGGCCTCAGCTTCCCCGCCGCCGCCCTGCCCCGCAGCATCCCCAAGCTCGTCTACCGCATGACCCACGACGCCGGCGTGCCGCCCCACCGCCTGGAATGGCACGGCCACAACGACTTCCACAAGGTCCACATCAACGGCGCCACGGCCTGGCTCTACGGCTGCGACTTCGTGAACACCACGCTCTTCGGCATCGGCGAGCGCACCGGCAATCCCCCCCTCGAGGGCGCCATCGTCGAGTACATCGCCATCAAGGGCGACACCTGCGGCATCGACACCGCGGTGATCACCGAGCTGGCCCGCTACTACGAGACCGAGATCGGCACCCGCCTGCCCAGCAACTACCCCTTCGTGGGCCGCAACTTCAATACCACCCGGGCCGGCATCCACGCCGACGGGCTGAGCCGCGACGAGCGGATCTACAACATCTTCGACACCGCCGCCCTCCTCGACCGGCCCCCCCAGGTGGCCATCACCGACAAGTCGGGCACCGACGGGGTGGCCCTGTGGGTGAACAACTTCCTGGGCCTCCAGGGCAAGGAGCGGCTCTCCAAGGTCAAGCTCCACAAGATCTGCCGCTTCGTGACCGACCAGTACAACGACGGCCGCACCACCGCCATCTCCGACGAGGAGATGATCGAGCAGATCCGCATCCACCTGCCCAAGCTCTACGAGCAACGGGTCCTGCCCCGCCTCCAGACCCGCCGCCTGTGAGCCGCCGGCCAGGCCCAGCGGGGCGAGCGGGGTTTGACATCGTCCGGGGCTCGCAGTATACTTCTGCGCCCTGGCTGGTGGAGCGTGCGGATGCCCGAATCGGCGAGCGGGAATTCGAAGGAAGTCCATAAGCTCTTTAAGCTTATGGCGAAGTACGGCGCGTCCGACCTGCATCTGAAGGTCGACTCCCCGCCCGTGTTCCGCATCGCCGGCTCGCTGCGCAACCTCGAGCTCCCCCCGCTGACCGACGCTCAGATCCGAAAGCTCCTCTACGAAATCCTCTCCGACGACCAGGTGAACACCCTGGAGCAGGTAGGCGACCTGGACTTCGCTCACAACGTGGACGGGGCGTTGCGCTTCCGCATCAACGCCTACCAGCAGCGGGGCCGGATCAGCGTGGCCGCCCGGCGGGTGAACACCGTGATCCCCTCCTTCGACGAGCTCCACCTCCCGGCCCAGACGATGGAGCGGATCTGCCGCTTCGAGCAGGGCTTCGTCATCTTCTCCGGCGTCACCGGCAGCGGGAAGTCCACCAGCCTGGCCGCCATGATCGAGTACATCAACGCCACCCGCCGCTGCCACATCGTGACCGTCGAAGACCCCATCGAGTACATGTACGTCGACCGCCGGGCGATCATCAACCAGCGGGAGATCGGCATCGACGTGCCCTCCTTCCACGAGGCCCTCCGCTACGTGGTCCGCCAGGACCCCGACGTGATCCTGCTGGGCGAGATGCGCGACCAGGAGACCATCCAGGCCGGCCTGAGCGCCGCGGAGACCGGCCACCTGGTCTTCGGCACCCTCCACTCCGCCACCGTCTCCCAGACCTTCTCCCGCATCCTCGAGTTCTTCGACGCCCAGCAGCAGCGCCAGGTGCGCACCAGCCTCCAGTTCAACCTCCGGGCCATCGTCTGCCAGAAGCTCCTGCCCTCCATCAAGCGAGGCGTGGCCCGCGTGCCGGCCCTCGAGATCATGCTCGTCACGCCCCCCATCGCCAAGCTCATCGAGCAGGCCGAGGACGAGCGGATCACCGACGTGGTCAAGCAGTCGCAGGAACAGGGCATGATCGACTTCAACCGCTCGCTCTACGAGCTCATCCAGGCCGGCTTCGTGGACCGCGACGTGGCCCTCGCCGCAGCCCCCAACCCCCAGGCCCTCGAGGCCAACCTCCAGGGCGTGTTCCTCCACGAAGGCGCCCTGCGCTAGCCCCCCGAAGGCAGCAGGGGAGCGAGACCGCCGCCACCCGGCCGGTCCAGTACAGTTGACACGTGCGCTTGACGCCCGCGCCGTACGTCACGCGGTTGACAAACCACCGGCGATGGCTCTATGATAGGTACTAGCCTACAGGGACGGGGGCGCCGATGGCGTGGCACAGGGGGGAGCCAAGCGTTGAAACCATTGACCCACGCTCTCCGGCCGGGCCGCGCGTAAAGGCGTTCTTCCCGCGGGCGCTGATCAACAGAGTTTACAAGACGAACCCGGTCGCCTTCGAGAATCTCAGATGCGCCCAGGAAGTGCTCGAAGCGCCTGCCAGGGTATTCGAGGGGACAAGAGAGCATCAGCAGGGCGGCTGGTGCTTCGTTGGCAGGCCGGCCGAATGGTATCTTCGGGACGGCGTGATTGTCCCGTTCCCAAAGGACAAGGTGTTCGCAGTCTACCTGAACCCGCGAATGCTTGTCTACGCTTGGCGCGCGGAGCGGGCTGATCCTGAGGACCGGCTATCGCCGCTCGGCTTCAAACATCGCTACAGGAGACGGGTATGGCCAAGCACTTCCTCGCCGACTATGTAGAAGGAGAGCCTGAGTTCAAGGCCGAGCCCTGGTACAACGAGTGCGGCGACTGCCTCGAATACCTCTGCGCCAATGAGGCTGTGGTAGCCGACCGGGTGGATGGCATTCTGACACTCTACCGGTCCGCGGAGGATAACCGGGTCATCGGTTTCCAACTCAAGGGCGTCGCCGCCCTGATGAGGAAGTACGGCTCTGGCCAGGCCGCCGTCGCCGCCAAGACCAACCAGGGCCAAGTCGTCTCCATCATGTTTCTGCTCCTCGCGGCCGTCAAAGAAAGCCGTGCTACGGGTACTGGGAACGGGCTCGAGACGTACAGAGCAGCGCTCCGGGAACTCGGGCGAGTGATGGACGTCGACAGGAAGGTGGAAGTGCTGGAGCCCGCTGGCTGCTAGCGGCGGCTCGTCTCTGGGCTGGACCGCCAGACGAGGCGCCCCCTCCTGGTGGCCGCGCCCCCGCCACATTTCGCGCCCCCATGAGTCCATGCCCAACCATGCTGCGGACGAACGGGGGGGCTGGTGCGCCCGGTGCGCATTGCCCCGCCCCCGCGATTCCCGGTTTTTGATTGACCGATGCGGCAAAGATCGTAGAATCGGGGGCCGCCGCCGAACCACGTGCTCCTCCCGCATCCGCCCCGAGGCCGAAGCTCCGCCCGCATGAGCGCCGACTCGCCCGACGCCCCTGCCGCCGCCTCGCCCCGCGTGCCCCTCATCCCCTTCGTCGCCTGGGCCGTGGGGGTGCTGGCCTACCCGCTGTGCTTCCTGGTCGCCCTCCTGGCCGCGCCGGACCACGCGGTGGGCACCCTGTCCGCCCTGCCGGGCATCGTGGTGGGGGGCCTGGCGCGGCTGCCCATGGCCCTGCTGGCCGCGCTGGTGTGGGCGGTGGCCACGGGCGGGGGGATGGCGCTGCTGCGGCGGGCGGGCTTCGAGGGCCTGGGCCTGGGCGAGCGGGCGGTCTTCGGGGCCGGCCTGGGGATGGGGATACTGTCCGTGGGCACGTTCCTCGCGGGCAAGCTGGCGGGCGGGCATCGGTGGCTGCTCACGGCCCTGGCGGTCGCCCTCCTGGCGGCCCTGGCGGCTACGGGCGGGCGAGAGCTGCTGCGGGCGCTGGCCGCGGGGACGCGGGGGCTGCGGGGCCAGCGGCGGCCGCTGGCCAGCGCCCTGGTGGTGGCCCTGGGGGCGGGGATCGTGCTCTTCGCCCTCACCCGGGCCCACGTGCCGGTGGTGGCGGACTACGATTCGCTGGAGTACCACTTCGCGGCGCCCGCCGCCTGGTGGCGGGCGGGGCAGATCGCGTTCATCCGCGACGTGGTCTACACCAACTTCCCGCAGAACGCCGAGATGCTCTACCTCCTGGGGATGACCCTGGTGGGCGGCCCCGCGCTGGGCGTGGTGCTAGGCCTCCAGGTGGGCATCGGGTTCGTGGTGCTGACGGCGGCGGCCATCGCCGCCTGCGGCCGCCGCCTGGGCCGGCCCGCGGCCGGCCGGGTGGGGGCCGCGATATGCCTCACCACCCCCATGCTGCCCGAGCTGGGCACCATGAACTCCTACGTGGTGGAGCTGCCGCTGGCCGCCTTCGGGTTCCTCGCCCTCCTGGCCTTCCTGCTCCTCCGCGAGGCGCGGGAGCCGCGCCGGCGGTGGCGCTACGCTGCCCTGTGCGGGGCCATGGCGGGGCTGGCGGTGGGCTGCAAGTATCCCGCGATGGTCTTCGTGCTGGGGCCGGTGCTGGCTTTCGTGGTGGTGGGGGGCATCGTGCGCCTGGAGACCTTGTGGCGCTCGCTGGGCGAGGCGGCGGTCGTGGGCGCCGTGGCGCTGGCGGCGGCCAGCCCGTGGTTCATCCGCAACGCGGTGAACACGGGCAACCCCACGTATCCGCTGCTCTACCACACCTTCGGGAGCGGCAACTGGACGGCGGAGCAGGACGCGAAGTTCGCCAAGGCCCACCTGGCTGCGGACGTGGGTCTTCTGGACCTGGGGCGTCGCTTCTGGGGCTTCGCCCTGTGGCGAGCCCAGCCCGGGAAGCCGTGGGCCGCGCCGTGGCGGCCGCCGGCGGCGATGCTGCTGGTGCTCTTCGGGCTCCTGCCTTTCGCCCTGGCCGACCGGCGCTCCACGCGGTTCGTCTTCTACTTTGCCATTGTGTTCCTGGCCGCGGCGGCGGTTCAGCATTTCGGGCTTCAGGGCTTGCGGGGCTCGCAGGTCCTTCGGTTCGTGGTGGCTGGGGGGGTGCTGGTGCTGATCACCTCGCCGGCGTTCCTCGTACACCGTGGCCGAGAGCTGTACCTGGCCCTCTACCTCGTCCTGTGGCTCATCGCGTGGTATACGCTGACGCACAAGGTGGACCGCTTCCTGGACCCGGCCACGCCGGCCGTGGCGGCGTTGGCCGGGCTGGGGGTGGCGGAGCTGGGCGGCGAGCGGCTTCGCCGGGTGGCGGCGTGGCTGGTGATGGGGGGCCTGGCCTACGCCCTGGCCACCTCGCTGCTCATCCACGGGCGCGTGCTGGAAGCGGCCCTGGCCATGCCCAGGGACGAGTTCATCCGCGCCGCCAGCCAGGGCAGCACCTACTGCCACGAGGCCATCGAGACCATCAACCAGGAGCTGGGCCCCGACGACGTGGTGCTCTTCGTGGGCGAGGCCCGCACCTTCTACTGCCGCCGCCAGGCCCTGGCCTCCACGGTGTTCGACCGCGGGCCCATCGAGCGCCTGCTCGACGCGCACGCCGACGACCAGCCCTTCGCACACCTCGCCCAGGGGCTCAACGAGCGGGGGGTGAGCCACATCTACGTGAACTGGCCGGAGGTCCGGCGGCTCGACGCCACCTACGCCTACCGCTACGGCGGGGAGCAGCGGGGCGGCCTCTCGAAGTACGACCTGCGGCGCGTACTCACCCTCCTCCGCGCCCGGGGCGACATTCGTCCCGTGGCCCGCTTCCGCCCAGGCCCCGACGGCCAGCCGGCCCACGTCCTCTACCGCCTCCAGTGAACGGGCCAGGCCGCTCGCCTTGATCTCCGCCCCATGGCGCGGTATGCTCGCCGCGGGGCAGGGGAAAGGAGAAGAGCCGCGTGAGGACCGCTACGGGATACGTCCTGGCCCTGCTGGCCGCCGCCGGCACGGGGGCCACGGGAGGCACGAACCTCCGCCGCCCGGGGGCCAGCGCCGTGGGCTTCGACGCCAGGAGCTTCACCCTCGAGGGCCGCCGCTTCCTCCTCCGCTCGGGCGGGCTCCACTACTTCCGCATCCCGCCCGCCGAGTGGCGCGACCGCCTGCTCCAGACCCGCCTGGCGGGCTTCAACGCGGTGCACACGCCCGTGCCCTGGAGCCTGCACGAGCCCCAGGAGGGCCGCTTCCGCTTCGAGGGCGACGCCGACCTGGGCCGCTTCCTCGACCTGTGCGCGGAGATGGACCTCATGGCCTTCGTGGGCATCGGGCCCTACGTGGACGCCACGGTGAGCAACGGCGGGCTGCCCGCCTGGCTGGGCGATGACCCGAAGCTCCGCGTCCGGGCCTCCAACCCCCCGTTCCTCCGCGCCGTGCGCAACTACTGGGACAAGCTGCTGCCCATCGTGGCCACCCGCCAGGCGCCCCGGGGGGCGGTGGTGCTGGTGCAGGTGGAGGCCCACCATCCCCAGCCCCGCAGCGGCTACCTCTCCGTGCTGTGCGAAGATGCCCAACGCCGGGGCATCCGCGTGCCCATGGTCCGCTCCCACCTCCACCCCTGCACCGACTTCGCGAAGCTGGAGACCCGGGACAGCACGGTGTTCGCCACCACGGAGCTGGTGCCCGCCGGGCCGCTTCAGTGGGGCGAGAGCTGGCGCCCCGCGGAGCATTTCCAGGGCATCCTCTTCGCCGGCCTGGCCCGGGGCATCGACGCCTACAACCACGCCCTGTGGGCGGGAGGGACGAACGCCCAGCTCCTCCCCGCCTCCAGCTTCCCCACCCGCTTCGAGGCCCGCACCTCGGGCCTGCTCGAGGGCGGGCGGCGCACCGAGGCCCTGGCCGGGGCGAAGGAGGCGAACCTCTTCGCCCAGGCCTTCGAGCAGGTGCTCGCCGCCTCCACTACCCTGGAGGACCACCCCTGGCTCGACCAGGCCCGTCGCCACGGGGTGTCCGCCGAGGGTCGCACCGACGGCCAGACCGCCCTGCTCTTCTTCCGCCCCGCCTACGGCGACGGCTCGCTGGACCTGGTGTGGCCCGAGGAGGTGGACCGCGAGGTGCTCCTGCCCCTCGACCGCCACAGCCACCGCCACATCGTCTTCCGCTACCCCCTCACGCCCCACACCACCCTCGCCTACTCCACGGCCCAGGTGCTCGCCATCCGCAGCTTCCCGCGCAAGCGCGTGCTCGTGGTCCACACTCCCCAGCGCACCCGCGCCGTGATGGGCTTCCGCGCCGACCGGCGGCCCAAGGTGGTCACCGGCGGCGACCACCTGGCCTGGGACGCCAAGACCCAGCTCCTGACGCTCCAATGGCGGCCCGACATGCGAGACAGCCACGCCGACATGGTGTTCCAGGCCGACGAGACGATCCACGTCGTCGCCCTGGCCACCGAGGACGTGCCTCGCGCCTGGGTGCTGGGGGAGGCGGGAATCCTGCTGGGAGCCCCCGGCGTGGGGCCGTGGAGCCAGGAGGACGGGGGCCTGAGGATAGAGCTGCGATTCCTCACCCGCCGCCAACGCACGACCCTGCGCTTCTACCCCGCGGGGGGCCAGAGCGCCGTGGAAGGGCTGGAGGGCCTCAGCGACGCGGCCTACGACCGGGAGGCGGGCCGCGTCGACTGCCGGCTCGAGGTCGACGTGGTGCCGCCCATCGCGGCCCTCCTCCGCGACTGGCAGATGGCCGAGCTGGGCGGCGAGGTCCGGCCCGCATTCGACGACTCCGCCTGGGCCGAAGCCCCTCGGCCCCGCCCCATGGGCCAGAGCCCCTACGGCTGGTACCGCTGCCGCTTCCGCTGCGCCCGCCGGCGCCGCCACCGCCTGACCTTCGAGAACGTGGCCGACGCCGCCACCGTGTTCCTCAACGGCCAGCTCGTGGGCCAGAGCCCCACCAAGCGCCTGGTGGACGCCCCGCGGGCCTTCCCCAATCCCGCCGCCTTCGACGTCACCGTGCGGGAAGGCGAAAACGTGCTCGCCGTGCTGGTGAAGAACTGGGGACGCTATCGCAACACCGCCACCCTCGACGCGCCCCTCGCCGAGGCCACCGCCTGGGGCATCCTGGGACGGGTGGCCCTCGATACCCGCACCCTCGGCCCCTGGCGCCAGCGACAGGGCATGAGCCCCGCAGACCGACGCCTCGACTGGGGGCCGGTGCGCGACATCGAGTGCCCGGTGCGCTGGTACCGCACCACCTTCCGCCTCCGCGCCCACCCCGCGCACCTGGCCCCGCGGGTGCGCCTGGACGGCCTGGGCCACGGGGCTATCTGGCTCAACGGCCGGTTCGCGGGCCTCTACCAGCAGCACCGCTACGACGGCACCCACGGCTTCTACCTGCCCCCCTCGTGGCTGCGAGAGGAGAACGAGCTGGTGGTGCTGGAGGAAGGGGGCAAGGCGCCCGACAACCCCGAGGTCAAGCCCGACCGCTACGCCTCGGAGCTGCGCCTCGAGGTCCTCTACAAGTAGCCCCGCCTCAGTCCACCCGCCGGGCGTCGAGGTTTCGCACCCGCACCCCCACCACGCCCCCATGGGCCTCGACCAGCTCGCCAAAGGTCCGCCGCAGGAAGGCCTGGAGCCCGGGGCGCCGCGTGCGGTCGACGTAGCGGAGGGCGAGGCGGGCCATGGCCGCGTCGTAGCGGCGCTGGCTGGCCGTGTGGTAGGGCTTCGAGCCGGCGAACCGTCGAAGGGCGCCGTCGAAGCGCGGCCCGATGTGATACAGCTCGTGGGCCACCACCGCCAGCTTCTCCTCGAACGGCAGGTCGAGGAAGCGGGGAAGGGCGAAGGAGACGACGTAGAGCATCTCCCGCCCGCCGACCACCACGCGGGGCATCCGGTAGGTGTGGCCGTCCATCTGCGCCGTGGTCGCTCCCCCCTCGAAGCGCAGCGGGTAGGTGGCCGCCAGCATCCCGTCCAGGCGGCGGTGGCGGGCCTGGGCGAAGGCCACCGCCACCCGCCCCATGTCCACGTGGCGGAGGGGCTGGCAGGTGGCGGCCATGTCGGCCATCAGGGCGCCCATGGCGGCCGAGAAGTTGAACGGCCCGTCGTCCGCCACCGCGGCTCCTCCTCCGCTCGCCCCTCAGGGCTCCGAATCCGCCTCCCGCTCGGCGGCCGACGGGAGGGTGAGCGAGAAGTCGTGGACCACGAGCTCCCCCTCGCCGACCGCCAGGCCCACGTTGCCCCCACTGAGCCCCTCGACCCGGGCCTCGAGCAGCCGCGAGCCGTCGAGGTCCGCCCTCACCTGCTCGCCCCGCAGGGCCACCTCCAGGCGATGGCGGCCTGCCCCATCGAGCCCCGCGGCCTCGGCTGCCGCGACCTCGGCCCTCTGGCCCTCCGCGCATCGGCCCAGCACCACGCGCTCGCCCGAGAGGGCCACGTAGCCGTAGCGGAAGCCCCCCGGCCGATCGCCCGCGAACCGGAAGAAGAGCACGAAGGGGCCGGCCTGCCCCTGCGTCCAGGACAGCGAGAGCGTGTAGTCCGTCCACGCCGAGAGGCCCAGGAGCTGCGGGCCGCCGCGCTCCAGGGGCTCGCCGAACTGGGCGGCCAAGAGCTCGTCGGGCGGGCGGGGACGCAGCCGCGTGGCGGGCAGCAGGGTCAGGCGGCGCACGGCGGCGGGCAACGGCGCGCGGCGAAGGGGGGGCGGGCGCATGGGCTCGCCGGTGGCGGCCAGGGCGTTCATCAGGCGGGAGTGCTGGGCGATCACGGCGAGGGTGGTCGCGTAGTCGTCGAGGAGGGTGCGCAGCAGCTCCCGCGCCCGCTCCGTCGCCTTCTCCTGGTAGGCTTGGAGGGCCTGCTCGACGAGCTGGCGGGCCTCCAGCTCGCGCAGCTCGGGCTCCACGTCGCCGCCGGCGGCCTTCGCCGCCTCGAGCTTTCGCCGGGCCTGCTTGCGCTCCCCCTCGGCCATGAGGAACAGGCCGATGGCCAGCTCGCGGCGCGGCTCCGGCTCGTCCGCCAGGGCCCTCTCCGCGAGGGCCACCAACTGGTCGGAGCCCAGGCCGCGGATGCGCAGCCCCACCACCGTCTCGCCCCCGCCCGCCACGGGCACGGCCAGGCGCACCCGCCGGGCATCGGGCGGCCCGTCGAAGCCCTGCACCACCCCCTCCTGGCCGTGCACGCTCATCCGCAGCCCCTCGGCGGCCGGCGGGCCGGCCAGCACCGCGTCCCACAGGCTGGCCAGGAGCCTCAGGCGCCGCTCCACGTGGGCCACGGCGTGCCCTGGCTCGCCCTCCCGGCGGCCCGGGGGAATGCCCTCGCAGACCTCCAGGGCGGCGCGGAAATCGCGCTCCGCCACCCTCGCCCGAACCTGCCGGAACGCCTTCTCCAGGGCCCCGAACGCCGCTCGGCGCTGGAGCACGGCGCGCCGCTGCTCCACCTCGGCCAGCCGCTGCCGCTCCGCCTCCGCGAAGTCGCTCGCCGCGGCGTGGAGGGCCTGGCCGGCCTCCTCGATCCAGGGGATGCCCAGCTCCCCGACCGCCTGGTAGAGCTCGAGGGCCTCGTCGAAACGGCCCTGACGGAGGGCCGCCGCGCCGCCCGCCGCCAGCTCCAGGTAGCGCTGCTCGGCCTGGGCGCTGAGCTTCTCGAAGCGGTCCGCCACCCCCGCACGCCAGCGACCGGCCCGCAGACCCTGGGGAAACGCCGCCACGGCCCGCAGCGCCTCGCCGAAGCGGTCATCGTCCCGCAGGCTCCGCACCGTGGCGCTCAGCTCGCCGAAGGCCCGGCTGCCCTCCCGGGCGAAGGCCATCCGCCGGGCCACCAGCTCCTCGTCCACCGCGGGCACGCCGCCGGCCAGCGCCGCGCGGCGCAAGCGCAGCAGCGCCTCGGCGTGGGCGTCGGGGTGCTGCTCGCTGAATCGGAGGGCCTCGGCGGCCATCCGCCCGGCCTCGGGGTGGGCCTCCCGCGGCGGGGCCGCTCGCTCCGCGTCCTTGTGCCCCTGGGCGTCCTGGCGCTGCTCGGCCGCCGAGGGGCGGCGAGCCACGCGCACCGCCCACTGGGCCGAGCCCGCCAGCCCCCCCGCCAGGGCGGCCACGAGCCCGGCCCACAGCACCGCGGCCGCGGCGCCGCGCCGGCGCGCGCCAGGAGCCGGGGGCTCCTCCACGGCCTCCAGCTCCACCGGCTCCTCGGGCGAGGGCGGCGGCTCGGCGGGGGCGATGGACGGCAGCGACGGCTCCTCGAGCGCCGGCGGGGCAATGGCGGGCAGGGCCCGCGCCGTGGCCGCCCCCGCGCCCCGCCGCCGGCCGCGCACCGCGGGCCGCACGCCCCGGATGGCGCCCAACAGCTCCTCGGGACCCTGGTAGCGGTCGGCGGGGTCCTTGGCCATCATCCTGGCCACCAGGCGGCTCAGGGGCTCGGGCACGTCGGGACGGGCCTCGGCGGCGGGCCGCGGGCTCTCCTCGATGTGCCGCCGCAGAAGCTCGTCGATGGGCCCCGGGCCGAACGGCGTCCGCCCCACGACCAGGTGGTAGAGGCACGCCCCGAAGGCATAGATGTCGCTGCGGACGTCGGGCTCCCGCGACCCCGACGCCAGCTCGGGCGAGATGTAGTCGGGCGTGCCCGCGGGGATGCCGGTCCGCGTCACCGACGGGTCGCCGGGCCGCCGCGTGAGCCCCAGGTCGCACAGCTTCACCAGCCCCTCCGCCGTCACCACGATGCGACCCGGCGTGATGTCCAGGTGCACCAGCCCCACCGCCTCGGCGTGGCGCAGCGCCGCGGCCACCCCCTCCGCCACCTCCACGGCGTAGGCCGGCGGCAGCGGGCCGTCGGCCAGGCCCTTCGCCACCGCGTGCCCCTCGACCCGCTCCGTGGCGTAGTAGTGGAACTCCCCGCAGCAGCCCGAATCCAGGCCCCCCACCAGGTTCGGATGCGACGTCCGCCCCGTGGCCCGCACCTCCCGCCGGAACCTCTCGAGCACCCTCGCCTGCGCCGCCAGCTCGGGCGCCAGGACCTTCAGCGCCACGGCCCGCCCCATGGAGAGCTGCACCGCCCGGAAGCCCGCCCCCAGGCCCCACTGCCCCAGCGACTCCTCGATGCGGTAGCCCTCGATCGCGTCCCCCCGCTCGGCCAGCTCCGCCAGCTCGACCAGCCGGGCCAGCTCCGCGCCCTCCGCCTCGCCCACGAAGCCCTTGGTGCGCAGCACCTGGAGCAGCGGCCTCGCCAGCCCCGCCGCCGCCGCCTCCCCCTGGATGGCCAGCGCCCGCCGCAGAGCCCCCGGCTCCAGCCAGCCCCGGGCCAACGCCAGCTCGGCCACCACCGCGTCGTTCTCGGCGTCCATGCCCCGACTCTCCGCCCCCGCATCCCGTTGCGCCGCATCCGCTTGCGACGCCGCCCAGTATAGGGCAGCGGGGGCAGGGAAGTCAACGCCCCCTCACTGCGGCTCGCCGTCCGGGCCGTAGAAGGTGATCTCGACCTCCCCCCGCGGCGGCCGCCCCTCCTGGTCCCAGCCCGCGGGCACGCGGTTGCGCTTCCGCCACGTCCGCGGCACCACCCCCTCCGCCCGCCGGAACGCGTCGATGAAATACCGGTGCCGCCGAAACCCACACGCCGCCGCAACCGTCGGTATCGAAAGCTCCGTCGTGGCCAGCAGCCGCTTCGCCTTCCCCAGGTCCGGCTCCGGGGCCCTCGGACGCTCCGCCGGCCGCACCGCCCGGTAGCCCCCCGGCGACATCCCTTCCTGCTTCCGCAACAGCCGCGCCAGCCTTCGCCCGCTCGAAAACCCGCACCGCCGCGCCACCTCCCCCACCTCCAGCCCCGTCTCCGCCAGCAGCCGCCGCGCCCGCGCCAGCCGCGCCCACGCGATCTCCTGCACCAGCGTCCGCGGCCGGTCCCGGAACCGCCGCTGGAGCGCCCGCAGCGACACCCCCAGCGCCCGCGCCACCTCGCCCACCCGCAGGTCCTCGTCGCAGTGGTCGGCCACGTAGTGCAGCGCCCGCCGCACCAGCGGATCCCCCCACGCCACCACGTCCGTCGACCGCCGGGCCACCACCTCCCCTGGCGCCAGCAGCTCCCGCCGCGCCCGTTCCCCCTGCCCGTCCATCAGCTCCTCCAGCAGCTCCGCCGCCCGCCGCCCGCAGGCCTCGTAGCCCAGGTCCACCGTCGTCAGCCCCGGCCGCGCCTCCACCAGCTCCGCATCCCCCGCCGCCGTCACCACCGCGACATCCTCCGGCACCCGCAGCCCCCGCCCCAGGCACAGCCCCACGAAATACCGCGCCAGCGCCGGCTCCCCCACCAGCACCCCCACCGGCGGCTCCACCCCGCACTCCGGCCACGACCCCAGCGCCGCCCGCGCCGCCCCCGCGGGCCTCGCCACCGACAGCGCCCGACGCGGGAACACCAGCACCGTCGCCGAACCCGCCGCCCGCGCCACCTTCCCCCGGAACCCCTCCTCCAGCAGCCGCCCCTCGATATGCGGCTTGTAGCCCAGGAACCCGAATCGCGTCAGCCCCCGAGCCAGCAGATGCGCCGCCGCCGCCCGGCCCGCCGACCGCAGCCCCGGCAGCACCCGCGACAGCGCCCGCCGATGCCACGACCCATGGGCCACCGCCACCGTGGGAACGTTCTTCGGCGGCTCCCGTGCCACCCGTCCCGCCGCGCTCAGCACCACCAGCCCATCCCACGTCCCCTGGGCATCCCGCCAGGCCGTCGGCTCCAGCCCCAGTTCCCAGTCCTCGCGCCCCTCGGCGAACGCCTGGACCCCCCGCAGCGCCTGGCGTTCCCGCCACCCCAGGCGATGCAGATCGACCACCACCCCCACCCGTCGCACGCCCCCCATTACAACCCCTCCGCCCTATCCATCATCGCGAATCGCGAATTCGGAATCCAGCGTCGGTACCCGAGCCGTCCGCAGGCACGCCCAAGACGGTAGCCGCGGACGCCGCCCGTGTCGCCCGTCGGTGTCATCTGACGGGCGCACATAGGAACTCGCATCGCACCTCGCGTGTGTCGCCGTGCAGAAACGCGAACACGACTGTCCCTGGCAGCGGGGCAGGCGGAACGCCAAGGTTCCGCTTCGTGGAGAGACCAATCCGGAACACGGCAATTCCTTCGCCGACCCTTGGGTAATCCGCTGGTCCGACGGCCTCCTCAAGTGCAGTACCCACGTTCGCCTCCTGCAACTGACCGAAGGTCCGCCGATCGCGCGTCCGCACCGTAAGTGTCCGGGCTCCATCCTCAATGCACACATACACGTCCTGAACGGTAACTGGGCGCGGAGCTCTATTGGAGACCCGGAAGTTCAGAACGAATAGGGTGCCGTCTCGCTTCGGGAGGTGGGGCTCCGTAACCAAGGGGTAGTACTGAGGCGGTCTCCGTTTCCCTTTCGGGTCGTGGTCGCAAACGGCGACCTCGAAGTCCCGACAGCGTTGTGCCTCGATCATCTGGACCTGCACACCAAGCAGCCCGAGCAAGCACGCGAGAGTCACGTGCTGTGAATCAACCAGCTCTCGAACCATAGCGTGGACTGTGTCCAGTTGCGGGGCAAGGCTGTCCAACTGAGCCTTGATCTGCTGGACCTGCTGCTGAGTCAGCCGCCCCTCCTTCGCTCCAATCCCGGTCAGGCCAACCTGGATGATGTTGGATACGGCGGCAACTCCGGCCAGAAGCTGATTAGGCGGGACGGCCGCGAGATCCATTGTGCTTCCTCCTGGCCCCAGGAATCGCGCAAACCGTGGCGCACAGCACGGGCACCTTATTCTCATGTGCCGAGGGCCACAAAGCTCTGCCCCCATAAAAGGAACACTCATGTCCGGCCCGGCGCAATTGCGGCATATAGGCGAAGCCGACTAGCGATCGGAGCCGGCACGTGCGCACCGCTCGCCCTGCCGCCCCTTAACCGCTCGCCTTCACCGTGACCCACCGCAGCCAAGCAGCTGTGGCGCTACCGTCACGGCAGAGCGGCGCAAGGGCCCAAGGGGACACGAGCCAAGGCAGTCTGAGCCAATCCCTGGCCCCAATCCTAAGATACAATCTGGAGCGCTGCAAGGTGCTGCTCGATACGCGCTGCTTGCCTGTTGTGTCCGGGGCCGAGGTCGTTGAGCAGGCCCAAAAGCTCGTCTACGGTACTCCGATACGCCTGACACGCCTGGCCCGCCACCTCCTCAATCTGCTCCAGAGCCGACGAGATCTCCCACGATTGCCCAGTGCCAATCGCGTTGCGAAGCATGACCGACGCGCGGATCAGCGCGTGATCAGGTTGGCCCAGCGCCCTGTGGAAGTCCATCCGGAGCGCCTCGGTGTCTTTGCGGGCGGCCGCTATTTGCTCCCGTAGGCGTTTCACGTCCAGTTCCATAATGTCATAGAACTCCTGCCGCATCCACGACTTCAACTGCGCACAAAGTAGTTCCTCTAGCGCGTCCTTCTCGCGCGAGGAAGCACGGTACTGCAACCAGGCACCACTGAGCAGTACCCCCACCAAGACGGTCGCCGCTATCCCGAGACTCCACCGCATTGTCTGCCCTTCCGCCGCCATGCGGTTCTTCAACTCGTCAAGCCTTGCATCCAAGAGCTCAGGTGACGGACCCTGGTCACCTGGCTCATCGCTGCGCGTCTCCTGAGAGCGGCCCTGCGCATTGGCAGTCGGCAGGGCGGCGACCAGCCAGATGCACAGCACCGTAAGTGTGCCGCAAGCCGCGCCGGGAGGGAAGCCAAGACGGGACATTCTGCCTTTCTCCTTTGCAGGGTCGTGGGCCAGCTATTGGCACCGCCCGGTTGACGCGTCCCCGACCCCGGCCTGCTTGCCTAAGGGATGCTTTTTGCAGGTCGCAGGGGAGAGCCTAACCCGGAAATCTGGGGCCGGAAATCGGCGCACACCATACTCGACTTCTCCGCATCTTCGCAGGGGAGGCCGCCAGGCCACCCCATCACCCAACCTCGCCGTCACGCGTCGACACCCACGAGCACCAAGGGCACGGCGGGCACGCCGCGGCCCTGGCGGACCACATTGTAAAACTCGCCCTCGTAGTAGCCGATGCCGGACCTCATCTGGGTGCTCAGCGCCTTCATCGGCAGTATCTCGATGCCGACGTCGATCTGGTCGCCCACGTAGAAGGCGAGATGCTTGACGAAAAGGTCGTAGGCCACGAAGGCATACTTCCCGAGCTGCACCTCGATGGCGACACGGTCCTTGACGAAATCGGTCTGGTTGTAGCTGTAGATGGGGGTCTCGCCCGCGGCGAGATCTGCTTCTTCTGGTCCTCGGGAGACATGGTCAGGGTCTTGCGGATGAGCTTCTCGCTGCGGCTCACCCAGTAGCTAACGCGGCTCTCGCGCCAGCGGCGAGCCTTGAGCAGCCCGTCTATCGCCTTGTTCATGTCGATGGGGCTGTAGAGCAGCCTGCCCTTCCGCTGCCTTTCGCGCGACTTCTTCGTCTTGCATTCCTCGGCGTCGACGGCCTCGATAACTCCCAGAATCTCCTCCCATAGCTTCGGCTTGTGGACGAGCAGGAATTCCAGGCCGTTCAGGTGCGAATAGGTTTCCGAAACAGTCATCCTGCGCTCTCGGGTCCGTCCTCGCGACGGACCAGCTTCGAGTTGGGATCGGGCACGTAAACGGGTTTGCCCATGGGCCGGGTCCGCACCATCCCGATCGAGGCCAGCCTCACGCGCTCCCGGGCGATCTCCACGTACTCATCCACGATCTCCGCGCCAGCGCTGCGGCGGTTGCGCAGGAGAGCAGCCACCGCGGTGGACCCCACCCCGATGAAGGGGGCCACCACGAGGTCATCCTCGTTGGTCATCGAAAGCACAAGGCGTTCGATCAGCTCCACCGGAAACTGGCAGGGGTGGATGGTCTTCTCGATGTGGTTGTGCTTGACGTTGGGAATCACCCACAGGTCCCCTGGGTTCTTCCCCTTCGGGCTGCACGAGTACTGCCCCGCCCGTGGCCCCTTATGATGCCGCTTGCCAGGATACTTCTGGGGCACGCGAACCGGGTCCAGGTTGAAAACGTAATCGTCGGTCTTCGTAAACCACATGATGGTCTCGTACCGACCCGAGAAACGGCGGCTACAGTGGAGCCCGTGCTCGAAGTGCCAGATGATCCGATTGCGCATCTTCAGTCGATGCTGCTTGAAGTGCGGATAGAGCAGGATGTCCAGCGGGTAGACCTGCCCTTTCCGCACGTGATTTCCCACCTGCCAGCAGATGCTGCCATCCGCCGCGAGTATCCGCACGCACTCACCGATCACGCGTCCTTGCTGCTCGAGATATGTCTCGATGTCCAGCGTCTTCTCGTACGGCTTGCCGATGTTGTAGGGAGGAGAGGTCACCACCAGCCGGGCCGCCTCATCCGGTATCTGCGCGAGCAACTCCATGCACTCGCCGGCGTACAGCGTAACGGCCGCGCTCGGCTCATAGGTCTCCGCAGCCTGGAGCCCTGCCTTGCCGTACAAGGCAAGCTGCTCTGCGACCAGACCTTCGCTCGCCTGCTTCCGTCGAGCCATGGAGCCGGGAACTCCCCTCATGTAGTGCCTAGAAGCGGCGCCAACCGCTATATCTTACCATCCCCGCTCATAGGATGCAAGCCCAAACGGGCGGCCTTGGCGGCCCACGCTACCCGCTTCCCAGGCAGCCGCGGCCTCCCATCTCCGCCTCTTCGGCGTAGCCGCCTCCAGCTACCCAACCCATCTGGGCAAGTCGCCGGCCTTCGCCCTCCGCGCTCCAGTCACACAGCCCAGGGCCATGGCCCTCTCCCCCGTAGCAGCAAGGATGCTAGCGCGAGGCGGCCGCAGGCGCAAGGAAAAACCACCGACCCCGAGGGAGGCGAGGCAGAGGACACAGCTCAGTAGTCACACGTCACAGCGCCGCATCGAGCATCGGGAATCGGGAATCGTGAACCGTTAAGCGTGAATCGGGCTCCCCCATCG
>JBKHIY010000038.1:0-38937 GCA_046538415.1 Candidatus Brocadiia bacterium
CCTCCGCCGCCCGCTTCGCGGGCTGGGGTGTGGGAGTCGCCGGCGGACGCTTGCGCCGTCCCCTTCGGGGGTCCGGGCGGCGGTCTGGCAGGCTGTCGCGGCCGCAGGCGGAAAGCCGTACAGCAGGGAAGGAGGTCTCCATGGAGGTGCTAGACCGGTCCCGCCGCTCGGGTGCCACGCTTGGCGGGGTGGCCGTCGCCATCGCCGCCGCAGGGCTTGTGGCCGTGTGCGCCCTGGCGGCGATGAGGGACCCCCAGGCGCAGGCTCGCGCCAGCGTCTGCCGGAACCACCTCCACCAGCTCCACCTTACGATCAGGATGTACTGCAACGACTACGACGACTTCTTGCCCGCCTTCTGGCACGAGCGGTGGGTGGCCCAGTGCGGCCTGGTGGGGCGCGCCTGGGGCGATCGGCCGCACGACCGCGACAAGCGGGTGCCCCTTGTGTGGGAGCACTCCAGCCCCATCGCGGAGTTCCCCTTGCGCACGGGGGCGCCCTTCCTGACCTGCCCCGCCGACCCCACCACGTGGCGCTGCGACCAGGGCTGCCACGTCTCCTACATGGGGTTGGCGAAGTACGGCTGGTGGCACGGCGCGCTCGGCAAGGGCGACCAGCCCCGATACATGTACCGCCAGGTCCACGAGGTCGAGCGCCCCAGCGGCGGGCTGATGCTCGCGGAGACCCGGCCGGGCACGTTCCAGTACGGCTCCTGCGGCTGCCGCTGGTTCGTCTCGCGCCATCCCGTGCGCATCAGCCCCAGGCACGAGGGCGGGGGGAACATCCTGCACTTCGACGGCTCGGCGGAATACGTCGAGGGCGAGAAGGATCGAAGTATCGCGCATTGGGAGCCGGACTACGAGCGCGTGAACCCCGGCTACTGAGACCGCGCAAGCGCCCCTGCACGGCCAAGAGGAGCTGGCATGAGGATTCTCCTGACTTCCTTCTCCCTCGCTGTTGCTGCCTTCGCTGTCCTGGGCTGCGGCGAGGAGGAAGCCTGGGAGCCCCGGGGCGCCGGGAGCGGCGCTGAGAACGGCGACGCGGCGGAGCGCCTGCCCTTCCGCGACGACGAGCTCGAGGATACACTGCTCAACTCCGACGGCCATCAGAAGGCGAAGATCCGGGAGCTGGCCCGTAGAGGTGTCCCCGAGCTCAAGAGCCTGGTGCGCAAGGGGGAGCCGGTGCTCCGTTGCGCGGCCATCCTGGCCCTGGGCCAGATCGAGGACGACGAGCGCGCTACCCGACTGCTGGTCCGCCTCTGTGACGGCCCCGACGCCGAGCAGGCGCACTGGGCTCTCATCGCTCTGGCGCAGAGCGGCGCCTGCGAAGCCAAGGCTCTCGTCCAGCGCTTCGCCGGGGCCGGGAGCCCACGGCGCCGCGAAGCTGCCTGCATCGCCGTCTACGAGCTTGGCGACGCGGCGCTCTATCCGTTGCTGGACCGAGCATCCGCCGACCCTCACCGGGGGGTCCGGATGGTGGCGGAGACCATGGGGCGTCGCCTGATATTGGAAGGCCGGGAGCCCTGAGCGAAGAGGAGAGCCGCCCTCCCCCCTGCCGCCTCGCTCGACTCAGCCCCCTTGCAAAGGCTTCCTCGCCTCCCTACACTGATGCCGCCCGCCCGGCTGCTGAGCTAGCCCAGCGGTTTCGAGGGGCCGGGCGCGGCGCCCCGGGGACGTTGGCTGGAGAGGCGCGAGGACTGGTGGGCGAGGGCCTGGCCAACCCGATGCCGCGTGCGAGCCGGTGGCTGTGCCCGCTTCTCATCGCGGCCACGGGCGCGGCCATGGCGGCGTGGACCTGGGGCACGTGGCCCGACGTGCTGATCGACTACGGTCGGGAGCTCTACATCGCCTGGCGCCTGGCCGAAGGGGAGGCGCTGTATCGCGACGTGGCGCACTTCAACGGCCCGCTCTCCCAGGTGGCGAACGGCGCGCTGTTCCAGCTCTTCGGCGCCGGCCTGTGCACCCTGGTGGCGGCGAACGGGGCGGTGCTGGCGGCGGCGACGGCGCTGCTCTACCGCCTGCTGGCCAGGGCCAGCGGGCGATGGGCGGCGACGGCCGCCTGCGTGACCTTCCTGACCGTCTTCGCCTTCAGCCAGTACGTGCCCGTGGGCAACTACAACTGGGCCTGCCCCTACTCCCACGAGATGACCCACGGGCTGGCCCTGTGCCTGGGCGCCCTGGCCTGCCTGGGGGCCTACCTGCGGCGGGCCCGCGCCCGCTGGTGCGTCGGAGCGGGGCTGTGCCTGGGCCTGGCGTTCCTGACCAAGGCCGAGGTGTTCGCCGCCGGCCTGGGGGCCACGGCCGGCGGCGGGGCGCTGGCCTGGTGGGTGCGGCGGCCCGGGCGGCGGCGGATGCGCCGCCACGGGGCGGCGCTCGCGGCCGGCCTGGCGGCGCCCCCGCTGGTGGCCTTCCTCGCCCTGTGGGCGGCCATGCCCGCGGGGCAGGCCCTGGAGGGGACCCTGGGCTCGTGGCCCCACGCGCTGAACCCCGAGCTGGCGGCCAACCGCTACTACCGGCGGGGGATGGGGACCCTGGAGCCGGGCCGCAACCTGGCCCGGATGGGGCTGTGGGCGGTCCGCTACGCCGCGGTGGTGCTGCCCGCGGCGCTGCTGGCGCTGGGCATGCGGCAGCGGCGCAGGCGGGCGCGGCTGTGGGCCGCGGCGGGCCTCTTCGCCCTCGTGGCCGGGGTGCTGGGGGCCAACTCGCTGCGCCTTCGCTGGCAGATGGCCTGGCTCGAGGCCCTGCGGCCCCTGCCGCTGGTGATGCTCGGGCTGGGGCTCTGGGCGGGGGCCTCGGCGCTGCGGGCCCGGGCCGAGCCCCAGCGGGCCCCGCGGGCCGTGCTCCAGGTGGCGCTGGTCGCGTTCGCCTTCCTGCTGATGCTCAAGATGCTGCTCCACGTGCGGGTCTACCACTACGGCTTCGCCCTGGCCATGCCCGCCACGCTGATGGCGGTGGTGGCGCTGGTGGGCTGGGCGCCGGCGGCGGTGGCTCGCCGGGGCGGCTCGCCGGCGGTGTTCCTGGGCGCGGCGCTGGCCCTCTGGGCGGTGGCGCTGGCAGCCCACGTGGGCATCGCCTGGCGCCTGGTGGGGCGGAAGACGGAGTGGGTGGGCGAGGGCGCCGACGCGTTCCGCGCCGGGCCGCGGGCGCCCCGCCTGAACGCGGCCCTGGCCCTGGTGGCCGAGCACGTGGGGCGGGAGGAGACCCTCGCCGTGCTGCCCGAGGGGGCGATGGTGAACTACCTGGCCCGGCGGCCCAATCCCACCCCCTACGTGAAGTTCGCGCCCCCCGAGTGGATCATGTTCGGCCGCGACCGCTGGCTCGCCGCCTTCCAGACCAGCCCGCCCGACGCGGTGCTCCTGGTGCACAAGGACAGCTCGGAGTACGGCTTCCGCTTCTTCGGGCGCGACTACGCGCGCGACCTGGGGGCGTGGCTGGCGGCCCGCTATCGCGGCGTGGCCCGGGCCGGCGCGGTGCCCTTGCGGGGCCGGGAGTTCGGCCTCCTGGTGCTCCGCCGCAGGGCACAAGCGGGCGAAGGAGGGCGGGAATGAGCCCGCGGGGACCGCTGGCCGACCTGCTGGTGCTCGACGTGACCCGCGTGCTGGCGGGGCCCTTCGCGGCCATGGTGCTGGCCGACCTGGGGGCCGAGGTGATCAAGGTCGAGCGGCCCCAGGGGGGCGACGACGCGCGGGGCTTCGGCCCCTTCGTCGAGGGCCGCAGCGCCTACTTCGCCAGCGTGAACCGGGGGAAGAAGAGCCTGGGGCTGGACCTCAAGGCTCCGGCGGGGCGGGAGCTTTTCCTCCGCCTCGCCCAGAAGGCCGACGTGGTGGTGGAGAACTTCCGCCCGGGGGTCATGGACCGCCTGGGCATCGGCTACGGCGAGCTGCGGCGGCGCAACCCCCGCATCGTCTACGCCGCGTGCTCCGGCTTCGGCCACACCGGCCCCTACGCCCACCGGCCGGCCTACGACGCCGTGGTGCAGGCCATGGGCGGCATCATGAGCCTCACCGGCGAGGAGGGCGGGCCGCCGGTGCGGGTGGGCGCGTCGATCGCCGACATCACGGCCGCGCTCTACACCGTGGCCGGCGTGCTCGCCGCGCTCCACCGCCGCCACGCCAGCGGCGAGGGCCAGATGGTCGACGTGGCCATGCTCGACGGCCAGGTGGCCATCCTGGAGAACGCCATCGCCCGCTACTTCGCGGGTGGCGAGCTGCCCGGCCGCCTGGGCACCCGACATCCCAGCATCACCCCCTTCCAGGCCTTCGATACCGCCGACGGCACCGTGGTCCTGGCCATCGGCAACGACCGCCTGTGGCAGACCTTCTGCCGCACCGTGGGACGCGAGGAGCTGGCCCGCGACCCCCGCTTCGCCACCAACGACCTGCGGACCCGCAACATCGCCCAGCTCCTGGGCCTGCTCGAGGACATCCTCCGCCGCCGGCCCACCGCCTGGTGGCTGGAGGCCATGGAGCGGGCGGGCATCCCCTGCGGGCCCATCCACACCGTCGCCGACCTGGCCCGCGACCCCCAGGTGGCCGCCAGGGGGATGATCCAGGAGGTCGGGCATCCCCCCGCGGGGCCGATGAAGATGGCCGGCGTGCCCATCAAGCTCTCCGCCACCCCGGGCGCCATCGGGGGGCCGGCCCCCGCCCTCGGCGAGCACACCGACGAGGTGCTGAGCCGCCACCTGGGCCTCGACCCCCAGGCCCTCGCCCGCCTAAGGGACGAGGGCGTGGTGTCGGAGGCCCCTCGGCCCACCGGCGACGACCGCGATACCTGAAGGAGCCGTGCACGATGGACTTCCAGCGGGACTACGACGTCGTGGTGGCGGGGGCCGGGGTGGCCGGCGCCGCCGCCGCCCTCGAGGCCGCCCGGGCCGGCCGGGCCACCGCGCTGGTGGAGAAGACCGTGCTCCTCGGCGGCCTGGCCACCTCGGGGCTGGTGAACATCTTTCTGCCCCTGTGCGACGGGCGGGGACGCCAGGTGCTGCGCGGCATCCCCGAGGAGTTCCTCCACCTGAGCCTCCGCTACGGCCCCGGCGAGCCGCCGCCCAGGTGGCGGGGCGAGCCCGAGGCCTCGCCCGGGGAGCGCTACCGCGTCGTCTTCGCCCCCGCCGCATTCGCCCTCGCCCTCGACGAGGTGCTCTGCGAGGCGGGCGTGGACCTGTGGCTCGACACCCTGGCCGCCGCCCCCGCGCTCGAGGGGCGCCGAATCAGTGGCATCGAGGTGGAGAACAAGAGCGGCCGCGGCCTCCTCCGCGCCCGTTGCGTGGTGGACGCCACCGGCGACGCCGACATCGCCTTCCGCGCCGGGGCGCCCTGCGCCGAGGAGGGCAACTGGCTGTCCCTGTGGGCCCTGCGCGCCCGCCTCGAGGCGGCCCAGCAGGCCGTCGCCCGGGGCTCCGCCGAGCCGCTGCTCGAGGTGGTGCGCCTGGGCGGCGACGACAGCGGCCGCGGCGCGCCCCAGGGCAGGGCCTGGCGCGGCACGCGGGGCGAGGAGGTCACGCGGTTCGTCCTCGAGAGCCGCCGCCTGCTGCGCGAGCACTACCGCGAGGTCCAGGGGGCGGAGGGCGGGCGGTGGGGCGACTTCCCGATGGCCCTGCCCGCCATGGCCCAGTTCCGCACCACCCGCCGCATCTGCGGCCAGGCCACCATGAGCGACGGCGGGCACGGACGGCGGGTGGCCGACTCCGTGGGCCTGGCCCCCGACTGGCGGAAGGCCGGCTGCGTGTGGGAGGTGCCCTGGGGCGCCCTCCTGCCCCGCCAGGTCGAGGGCCTGCTCGTGGCCGGGCGGTGCATCTCCTCGGAGGGCGACGCGTGGCAGGTGATGCGCGTCATCCCGCCCGCGGCCCTCACCGGCCAGGTGGCCGGCCTGGCCGCGGCCCTGGCCGTCGGCCAGGACACCGCGCCCGCCCAGCTCGACGCGGCGGACCTCCAGGAAGCCCTCCGAAGCAAGGGCATGCTCCTGCACCTGGCCGACGGCCGAGCGCCGTAGTCGCCGCGGCCCGAGGGGCCGAGCATCATGCGGTCCCCCTACCCCTAAGGCATGCAACTGGGGGGGTGGTGTGTGGAACTTTCCTACACTCGGCGAAAAAATTTGAAAAAAATTTGCTCCGACCGGTGTTCGGCCCCCCGCGCGGCGCCCCCGCCGCAGCTCTAAAAGATTGCGAAGCAAGGACTTAGGAGCGAAGGCCTGTTCCTCGTCCCCCGGTTCCCGCCTGCTCGTCCCGCTCCCGCGGGCCGGGCCAGGAGCGCGGGGGGCCTGGCAGAGGTCGGGACGGGAGCGGCGCAGGGTCGGGCGGGCGCCTTCCCAGGAAGCTTCCCCCCTGTCGGCTCGGCGCTGGAAAACCAGGGGGTCGGGGGTAGAATGGCGCCACGGCTCCCGCCGGCAGGGGTCGCCGCGGGGGCGTTGATCCGGCGCCGGGCATCCACTATGATCGGAGGAGTGCGAGCGTGGCCGACCATGGTTCCGACTGCCGTCGAGGTCTTCCCCCGATGTTCGCCGTGCAGCTCCGTTTTCGCTTCCTGGCCGTGCTGATGGCCTTCCTGGCCGCGGCCTCGGGGCCGGTAGCCGGGGGCGACTGGCCGCAGTGGCGCGGCCCGCGCCGCGACGGCATCTGCCGGGAGAGCGGCTGGGCCGCGCGGTGGCCGGCCGACGGCCCGCGGGAGCTGTGGCGGGCCGAGCTGGGGCGGGGGCTCTCGGCCGTGGCGGTCAGCCGCGGGCGGCTCTACACCATGGGCAGCCGGCGGACCGCGGAGGTGGTCACCTGCCTCGAGGCGGCCACGGGCGAGGAGGTGTGGCGCCAGGCCTACCCGGCCCGCCGCCAGTTCGCCTACCCCGGCCCCGCGGCCACGCCCACGGTGGACGGCGAGCGGGTCTACACCCTGGGCCGGGAGGGCCACCTGGTGGCCTTCGATGCGGCCACGGGCGAGGTGGCGTGGGCGCGGGAGCTGCGGAAGGACTTCCATGTGGACCTGCCGAAGCCGGACTACGGGCATAGCTGCTCGCCCCTGGTGGTGGGCGATCGGCTCATCGTGGAGGTCGGTGCCCGGGACGGCGTGGTGGTGGCCTTCGAGAAGGCCACGGGCGAGGTGGCCTGGCGCTCGGGCCGGGCCGGCGTGCTGGCCTACTCCTCGCCCCTGCTCTTCGAGCAGGGGGGCGAGCGGCGGGTGGCCGTCTTCCACGCCCTGGGGCTGGGCGTGCTGGACCCCGCCAGCGGCGAGGAGCTGTGGCGCTTCCCGTGGAAGACCCACGACCGCTGCTCGGTGGCCACGCCCATCGTGGCGGAGGACAAGGTTTTCATCTCCTCCTCCTACGGCCGGGGCGCGGCGCTCCTGCGCGTGGGCGCCGACGAGCCGCTGTGGCGCACCAGGGAGATGATGTGCCACCACGCCACCTGCGTGCTCTGGGAGGGCTACCTCTACGGCTTCCACTACGACCGCAAGCAGGCCGCCACCCTCCGCTGCCTGAGCTTCGAGACGGG
This sequence comes from Candidatus Brocadiia bacterium, assembly GCA_046538415.1. GTDB lineage: Bacteria > Planctomycetota > PUPC01 > DSUN01 > DSUN01 > JBKHIY01. The sequence goes on from JBKHIY010000038.1 coordinate 7,477, forward strand.
CGAGGTCCAGTGGAGCCAGGCCGGCCTGGGCAACGGCACGCTGCTGCTGGCCGACGGCAAGCTCATCGTGCTGGGGCAGCGGGGCGAGCTGGTGGTGGCCGACGCCTCGCCCAGGGGCTTCCGGCCCGTCTCCCGGGCCAAGGTGCTGGGCGGCCTGTGCTGGACGGTCCCCGTGCTCGCCCACGGGCGGCTCTACTGCCGCAACCACCCGGGGAGGCTGCTATGCCTCGACCTGCGGGCCCCGCCGGCCAAGGCCGTCGGGGAATAGAGAAGGGAGCGCCATGACCGCGGGGCACCACAGGCCCTCGCTGGCGACCGCCCTGGCCCTCGCCGGCCTGGTCGCCGCCCTGGGGCGCGGCGCCGCCGCGGCCGACTGGCCCCAGTGGCGCGGGCCGCAGGGCAGCGCCGTGAGCCCCGAGTCCTCGGGATGGCCACGCGGCTGGCCGCCCAAGCGGCTGTGGAGCCGCGACGTGGGGCGCGGCTGCACCTCCCCCATCCTGGCCGACGGCAAGCTCTACGTCATGGGCTGGGAGGGGCGCGACCGCGGCGTGGAGCAGCCCGGCGGACACGACGTCGTGGCCTGCTTCGACGCACGGACCGGCCGCGAGCTGTGGACCCGCCGCTACCCCGCACGCTACCAGGGGCGCCACCGACGCGGCGACACAGGGGCCTACGGCGGCCCCTCCTCCACCCCCACCCTCGACCGCGCCACCGGCTATCTCTACACCCTGAGCATCGACGGCGACCTGCGCTGCTGGGACGCCGCCCAGGAGGGAAAGCCGGTGTGGGCCAGGAACCTCTACGACGACTTCACCGTGCCCCAGCGGCCCCACGTGGGCGGAGGCCGCCGCGACTACGGCTACCCCACCTCGCCCCTCGTCCGCGGCGACCTCCTGGTCCTCGAAGTGGGCGCCCAGGAAGGCACGGTGATGGCCCTCGACAAGAAGACCGGCCAGCGCCGCTGGGCCTCCCAGTACCGCAAGCCCGGCGGCCACACCGGCGGCGTGGTCCCCCTGCGCGTGGCCGGCACCGAGTGCCTCGCCCTCCTCGCCCTCCACGACCTGGTGGTGCTCCGCCTGGACCCGGGGCACGAGGGCGAGACCCTGGCCGCGAGCCGCTGGCAAACGGACTTCGCCTGCAACGTGGCCAGCCCCGCGGCCGCCGACGGCCGCGTGGTCGTCACCTCGGGCTACAACCACGAGGAGGCGGCCCTCTTCGACGTCGCGCCGGGGGGGCTTCGCCAGGTGTGGCGGACCGGCGCCCACGCCGTGGCCAGCAGCCCGGTGGTCCACGGGGGCCGCGTCTACCTGGTGCGCGGCGCGCTCCAGTGCGTGGACCTGGCCACGGGCAAGCTCCTGTGGCGCGGCGGCGGCTTCGGCAACGGCAACTGCCTGGTGGCCGCGGGCGACGAGAAGCTCATCGTCTTCGGTGCCCGCAAGCTGGCCCTCCTCGACGCCGGGGCCGACGACTACCGCGAGCTGGCACGCGTCGACCGCGTGGTGCGCGGCACCTGCTACCCCCACGTGGCACTCGCCGACGGCATCCTGTGCGTCAAGGACCGGGATGGGAACCTGGTGGTCTTCTCCGTGCGGCCCGAGCCCGACAAGCAGCCGCCCGAGGTGGCCGCGGTGGTCGCCGCCGGGGACCCCCGCAAGGTGCGGGTGCGCTTCTCCGAGCCCGTCGAGAAGTCCACCGCCGAGCGGCCCGCCGGCTACGCCATCGACTGCGGGGTCAAGGTCGCCGCCGCCAGGGTGAGCCCCGACGGGCACAGCGTGGTCCTCGATGTCTCCCAGCTCCACGAGGGCGGCACCTACACCCTCACCATCGAGGGGGTGCGGGACCGCGCCGCGGAGCCCAACCCCATCCAGCCCGGGACCCGCGTCCGTTTCCGCTACCGGGCGAGTCCCCGCGCGTCGGAGGGCCTGGTGGCCCTCTACACGTTCGAGGAGGGGCGGGGGAGCGTGGTCCACGACGCCTGCGACGCGGCATCGCCGCTCGACCTGGCGGCCAGCGAGCCCGGGGCGCTGGCGTGGGTGCCCGGCGGGCTCGCCGTGCGGGGCGAGGCCCTCATCCGCTCCGCCGGCCCCGCCACGCGGATCATCGAGGCCTGCCGCGAGAGCGGCGAGATCACTATCGAGGCCTGGATCAAGCCGGCCAGCGACCGCCAGAAGGGACCGGCCCGCATCGTCTCCCTCTCCAAGGACCCCCATCACCGCAACTTCACCCTCGGCCAGGAGGGGCGGGCCTACGACGTGCGCCTGCGAACCACCGCCACGGGGGCCAACGGCGCCGAGCCCTCGACCCGCAGCCGCGCCTGCGTGGCCCCGCGGCTCGCCCACGTGGCCTACACCCGCGACCGCGCGGCAAAGGCCCGCATCTACCTGGATGGCGAGGTGGTGGGAGAGGAGACCATCCGCGGCCACCTGGGCAACTGGGACCCCGCCTACCGCCTGGCGCTGGCCAACGAGCTGAGCGGCGAGCGGGCGTGGCGCGGCGAGCTCCACCTGGTGGCCGTCTACAGCCGGGCGCTGGCGCCCGACGAGGTGAAGGCCTGCGCCGCGGCCGGCCCCGGCGGCGAACGCCCCGAGTAGTCCGTGCCTGAGGAGCCCAACGGCCATGTCCGACCGCCCATCCGTCGTCTACTGCTATTGCGCCTACTCCGAGGTGGTGCCCCGGCGCGCGCGGCATGGGGTGCTGGGCCGGCTGGCCGCCTCGGGGGCCGACTTCCAGGCCTTCCCCGACCTGTGCGAGCTGGCGGCCCGCCGCGACCCCGTCCTGGCCGACATCGCTTCGCGGGGCAGGGTGGACATCGTGGCCTGCTATCCCCGGGCCGTGCGCGCCCTGTTCGCCGCCGGCGGCGCGCCCCTGCCCGAGGAGGGCGTGAGGGTGCTCAACCAGCGGGAGCAGGACGCCGAGACGATCCTCCGCGCCCTCCTGGGCGAGGGGGCGGCGGAGCCGCCCGCCGAGGAGGTCCGGGGCGCGCTGGACGCGGCCCGCAGCGACCTGCTGTCGCGCAAGGGCGGCTGGATCCCCTGGTTCCCGCTCATCGACCGCGACCGGTGCAAGGGCTGCCGCCAGTGCCTGGACTTCTGCCTGTTCGGCGTCTACGCCCTCGACGACGAAGGCCGGGTCGAGGTGCGCCAGCCGGCCAACTGCAAGACCTACTGCCCCGCCTGCGCCCGCGTGTGCCCCGAGGTGGCCATCATCTTCCCCAAGCACAAGAAAGCGCCCATCAACGGCGCCCCGGTGACCGAGGAGGACGAGCGGCGGGAGAAAGTCCAGGTCGACCTCTCCCGCCTCGCCAAGGGCGACGTGCACGCCATGCTCCGCCAGCGCTCCGAGCGGCGTTTCCCCGCCGACCGGGACGAGCAGGCGGCACGCGAGCGGCGACAGCAGTACCTCCGCCTGGCCGAGCTTCAGGAGGAGCTGGATATCCCGCCCGAGGTGATCGATGCCCTCCGCCCCCGCCCGGCTCCCCGCGAGGAGAGCGAAGGGGACGAGACGTCGGAAGGGACGGAGCGTGAATCCCCCCAGTGAGCCCCTCCGGCCCGCCGTCGTGCTGGTGGCCGACAGGACGCTGAGCGCCCGCTACGACGTGCTCTTCGAGGGCGTCTTCGCCACCATGCAGACCACCCGCGTGCCCGGCCCCTTGATGCGCCGCCTGCTCGCGCCCCGGGCGCCGACCGATCGGCGGGGACGGGCCCTCGTGGCCCCACTGGGCCTGCGCCGCGTGGAGGCCGCGCTGCGCCGCGGCGCGGGCCTGGGCGAGGACGACGTGGTGTGCACCACCCCCGAGGCCCTGCCCCGCCTGCTCGGTCCCTGGGTCGAGGCCGTGGGCGTGAGCTCCAGCGACCCCCTGGGCCTGGGGATGAGCAACACCACGACGGCCAGCTTCTGCCGCGGCGAGCTCTACACCCGCCACTGGATGGCCCGCATGCTGCGCCGGCTGGCCGAGGCCAAGCGCCAGCACGGTTTCTCCGTGGTGGGCGGCGGAGCAGGGGCCTGGCAGTGGGGCCACCGCCCCGACGAGGCGGCAGCCCAGGGCATCGACGTGGTCTTCGACGGCTACTTCGAGGGCCTCGGTCCGGGCCTCTTCGCCGACCTCGTGGCGGGCCGCTCCGCGCCGTCGCGGGTGGAGGAGCGGGGCACGGCGGCGGAGGGCGTGCGGCCCATCCTCGGGCCGTCGCTGATGGGCGTGGTGGAGCTGTCGCGGGGCTGCGGCAAGGGCTGCTCCTACTGCACCATGGCCCGCAAGAAGATGAGCCACCTGCCCGCCGACACCATCCTGGCCGACCTCGAGCGCAACGTGGCCGGCGGGGTGCACGCGGTGGTGAGCGCCAGCGAGGACCTGTTCCGCTACGGCGGCTCGGGCTCCCGCGTGAGCTTCGAGGCCCTGTGCCGCCTGCTGGCCAGGATGCGCGGGGCGCGGGGCCTGTCCTTCATGCAGATCGACCACGCCAACGTCTCTTCGGTGATGCAGCTCGAGGTGGGCGAGCTTCGGGAGATTCGCCGCCTCCTGGCCTGGGAGCGCCCCACCGACTACCTGTGGGTGAACCTGGGGGTGGAGAGCGCCAACGGTGCCCTGGTGGCGGCCCACAGCCCGGGGAAGATCGCCCCCTTCGACCCCGAGGACTGGGAGAAGCTGGTGCGGGAGGCGGTGGACCGCCTGGAGCGCAGCGGCTTCTTCCCCGTGCTCAGCATCATCCTGGGCCTGCCCGGCGAGACGCCCGACGACGTGGCGCGCACCCTGGCCCTGGTGCGCCAGGTGGCCCGCCGGCGGGCGGTGGTCTTCCCCGTCTTCCACGAGCCGGTGGCGGCGGAGCGGCGGGCGCGGGGCGAGGCCTTCCGCCTCGAGTCCCTGCGCAGCGACCACATGGAGCTGTTCACCGCCTGCTACGAGCTGAACTTCCGCTGGGTGCCGCGCCTCTACTGGGACAACCAGCGGGCGGGAGGCGTTTCCCTGGCGAAGCGACTTCTGGTACAATTGCTGGGCCGGGCGGAGGTGGTGTCGTGGCGGCACAGCTTCGCCCGGGTGCGCCGGCGCATCCGCCGCCGCTCGGCCGCGAGCCGGGCGGCCGCTGCCGACGCTCCGTCGCGTCCCGCTTCTGAGGAGGCCTGAATCGTGCGCGAGCCTGTGGCTGCTCGCCATTCCGCCGCGCGGCCCCGCCGCGCCCCCCAGGAGGGCGTGCCGCCGACCAAGGCCGAGCGCGACCGCCTGGGGCGCCTGGCCCGCGAGCACATGGCGGGCCAGGACATCACGCCGCCGCTGGGGCTCGACGAGATCTACGCCCACGTGGACCGCATCCTGGAGCGCGCCGGGGCGCCCCGGGCCTACCGCAAGTGGCTGGCCGTCGTGGCCGGCAACGAGGTGTGGCGCGACACCCTGGCCAGCATCCCCTACGAGCGCCGCTTGCTGCTCCTGCCCCAGTGCCTGCGCGACGAGGAGCGGTGCGCGGGCCAGGTCGACGAGTTCGGCCTCCTGTGCGCCCGCTGCGGGGCGTGCCCCATCGCCGAGCTCCAGGAGGAGGCGGAGCGGCTGGGCTACGCGGTGCTGGTGGCCGAGGGCACGGCGGTGGTCACCTCGCTCTTCGAGTCGGGCCAGATCCAGGGGGTGGTGGGGGTGAGCTGCCTGTCCGTGCTGGAGCGGGTGTTCCCCTACGTCACCGCGGCGGCGGTGCCGGGGGTGGCGGTGCCGCTGCTCCAGGACGGGTGCGCGGGGACGAGCGTGGACCTGGACTGGGTGTGGGAGGCCATCCTGCTGACGAAGGAGGAGAAGATTTCGCTTCTCGACCTCGACGGCCTGCGCACCGAAGTCGACTCCTGGTTCACCCCCGACTTCCTGCCCGCCATCATGGGGCCTGCGGGCAGCGAGGCCGAGGAGCTGGCCCGCAGCTGGCTGGCCAAGTCGGGCAAGCGCTGGCGTCCCTTCCTTGCGGTGTGCGCCTACCAGGCGTTCCAGGCGGACCCGCGGGCCGCGCTGCCCCAGGACCTGCGCAAGATCGCGGTGGCGGTGGAGTGCTTTCACAAGGCCTCGCTGGTCCACGACGACATCGAGGACCACGATGGCGAGCGCTACGGGGAGAAGACGCTGCACGAGGCCTACGGCATCCCCGTGGCCCTCAACGTGGGCGACCTGCTGCTGGGCGAGGGCTACCGGATGATCGCGGAGAGCGAGGCCAGTGCCCCGGCTCGGGCGGAGATGCTGCGGGCCGCCTCGAGCGGCCATCGCAGCCTGTGCATCGGCCAGGGCGAGGAGCTGGCGTGGATGCGCCAGCCGCGGCCCCTCTTCCCCGAGGACGTGTTGGCCATCTTCCGCCAGAAGACCGCTCCCGCCTTCGATGTGGCCCTCCGCCTGGGCGCCATCTACGCCGGCGTCCACGACCACCTGTGGGACATCCTGGGCGACTACAGCGAGGCCCTGGGCATCGCCTACCAGATTCGCGACGACCTGGAGGACTTCCGCCGCGAGGCCGCCGGCGAGGACGGCAGGGCACTCGGCCCCTCCCTCCTCCTGGCCATCGCCTACCAGCGGGCCACGGGTCCGGCCAGGGGCCTCCTGGAGTCCGTGTGGCGCTGCCCCATGGGCATCTCCACCATGATGGACGACGTGAGCCGCATCCTCGACGAGCTCCAGGTCGACCGCGCGGCCTCCCTGCTCCTCGAGTCCTACAAGGAGCAGGCCATCCGCTCCCTGTGCCGCCTGCGCAACCCCCATCTGAAGGGCCTGCTGCGGCGGGTCATCAGCAAGATCTTCGACGGCATCAACGCGAAGGGCCGGGCCAGTGACCTTACGCCAGGAGATGCTCCAGGCCGCCGCGGCGGCCCGGAAGCCGCTGGGTGAGGCCGCCGAGCGAACGCTGCGCTTTCTCCACCGACAGATCGCGGACGACGGCGGCTTCCGGGGCCGGTCGGGCCACAGCGACCTTTACTACACCGCCTTCGGCCTCGATGGCCTGGTGGCTCTCGGCGCCCCCGTTCCCCGGTCCCTGCCCCGGGAGGTCCGGGCCCGTTTCGGCGACGGGGCGTCGCTGGACTTCGTGCACCTGGCGTGCCTGGCGCGGTGCCTGGCCCTGCTGCCCCCCGAGCGGCCGGTTCGGGAGGCGGTGCTGGACCGCCTCGAGGCCTATCGCACGCCCGACGGCGGCTACAGCCAGGTTCCCGGCGCTCGCCAGGGCACGGCCTACGGCGCGTTCCTGGCGGCCATGGCCTGCGAGGACATGGGGGCCGCGCCGCCCCGTGCCGGGGACCTCGCCCGCTCCCTCCGCGCCCTCCAGGCCGCCGACGGGGCCTTCGCCAACCAGCCCGGAGCCCGCGGCGGGACGACGCCGGCCACCGCCGCCGCGGTGACCCTCCTGCGCCACCTGGGCCAGCCCGTGGAGCCGGCGGTCGGCCAGTGGTTGCTGGCCCGAGCCCATCCCCAGGGAGGGTTCCGGGCCGCGCCGCGAACCCCCATGCCCGACCTGCTGTCCACCGCCACCGCGCTCCACGCCCTGGCCCTCCTGGGCCTGCCGCTGGACCGCGTGCGCGAGGCGTGCCTGGACTTCGTGGACAGCCTGTGGAGCGGCGAGGGCGGCTTCTACGGCCACTGGGCCGACGACGCGCTGGACTGCGAGTACGCCTTCTACGGCCTGCTCGCCCTGGGCCACTTGAGCGGCTAGCCGATGGACACCGACCCCCGGTCGCTGGACGAGACGCTGGGCGAGGTGCGGCGCCGCCTGCTCGCGGCCCGCGTGCCCGCGGGCCACTGGCGGGGCCGGCTCTCCAGCAGCGCCCTGTCCACGGCCACCGCTTCGCTCGCCCTGGCACAGGTCGACCGCCAGGCGCACGGTCCGCTGATCGGGCGCGGCCTGAAGTGGCTGGCGGGCCATCAGAACGCGGACGGCGGCTGGGGCGATACGGTCCTCAGCGCCAGCAACATCAGCACCACGCTGCTCTCCTGGGCCGCCTTCGGCGGGGCGGGCGCCGATGCCCGCTACCCGCGGGCCGTGGCCCGGGCCGAGAGCTGGCTGGCGGCCAGGGCGGGGGGGCTGGAGCCCAGGGCGCTGGCCCGGGCGGTGGCCGCGCGCTACGGGCGCGACCGCACCTTCTCGGCGCCCATCCTCACCGCGTGCGCCCTGGGGGGACGGCTGGGCGGCGGCCCCGAGGCCTGGCGCCGCGTGGTGCCCCTGCCCTTCGAGCTGGCGGCCTGTCCCCGGGCGTGGTTTCGCTGGCTGCGGCTGCCGGTGGTGAGCTACGCGCTGCCGGCGCTGGTGGCCATCGGGCAGGCGCGGTTCCGCCACCGCCCGCCGCGCAACCCCCTGCGGCGACTGGCCGGGCGATGCACGCTGGGGCGCACGCTGCGCGTGCTAGAGGCCATCCAGCCCGCCGACGGCGGGTTCCTCGAGGCGGCGCCGCTGACCAGCTTCGTGGCCATGAGCCTGGCGGGCAGCGGGCTGCGCCGCCACGCGGTGACGGCCCGGGCCGCGGACTTCCTCCGCCGCACCGTGCGCCACGACGGAAGCTGGGCCATCGACGTCGACCTGGCGACCTGGCTGACCACGCTTTCGGTCAATGCCCTCGCGGCCAGCTCGGGCCTGGGCCAATGCCTGGGTCACGATGGCGCCGAGGCCGTGCTCGAGTGGCTGCTCGGCCAGCAGACCCGCGAGCGCCATCCCTACACCGGGGCCGCGCCCGGCGGATGGGCCTGGACCGACCTGCCCGGCGGCGTGCCCGATGCCGACGACACGGCGGGGGCGACCCTGGCACTCCACCACCTCGCTCCCGGGGAGCCCCGCGCCGCACGAGCCGCGGCCATGGGCATCCGCTGGCTGATGGGCCTCCAGAACCGCGACGGCGGCATCCCCACCTTCTGCCGGGGATGGGGCACGCTGCCGTTCGACCGCAGCGCGCCCGACCTCACGGCCCACGCCCTCCTGGCCATGGACGCCTGGCGCGACCGCCTGCCCGGGCGCCTGGGCGAGCAGGCCGAGGGCGCCGTCGACCGGGGCATCGGCTACCTGGTCGGCGCCCAGCGCACCGACGGCTCCTGGGCGCCCCTGTGGTTCGGCAGCGAGGCGGCCCCCGACGAGGCGAACGCCACCTACGGCACGGCCCGTGTGCTCGCCGCCCTCTCGGCCCTGGGCAGGCGAGTGCCCCAGGCCGTACGCCCCGCCATGGAGGAGGCCCTCGGCTGGCTGCTCGCGGCCCAGGGCGCCGACGGCGGGTGGGGCGGGGCGCCGGGCGTCGAGCCCTCCATCGAGGAGACGGCTCTCGCCCTCGACGCCCTGGCCAGGGTGCACGCGGCGGCGCCGGGCGAGGGGACGCGGAAGGTCCTGCGGCGCGGCGTGGGCTGGCTGGTCGAACGCACGGGGCGGGGCCGGCGGCTCGACCCCGCGCCCATCGGCTTCTACTTCGCCAGGCTGTGGTACTTCGAGGAGCTCTACCCCCTGGTCTTCGCCGCGGGGGCGCTGGGCCGGGTGCGCCGGCTCCTGGGAGCGGCTGCCGAGGGGCTTGAAGTTGGGCGCGGAACCTGTTAGCATGCGCTAAAGAGCCGTAGTCACTGCATTTAGCGGGATAGACGCCATGACGCGAGTTCCCTGGGCGTATCTGCTCCCGGGCCTCTTCGTGTCGGTCGCGGCGCGAGGCGGGGGGCTGCCGCAGGGTCCCTGGCCCATGTACGGCGGCAGGCCGAGCCTCCGGGGCGTGGCCGAGGGCAGCCTGCCCGATGCCCTGGCCCGCCGTTGGCGGTTCAGGGCGAAGGGGGCCGTGCACTCGGCGCCGGCCATCGGCGGCGGACGGGTCTACTTCGGCTCCGACGACGGGCACCTCTACGCCCTCGACGCGGACAATGGCCAACGGCTGTGGGCCCTGACCGCCGGCGACGCGGTGGAATCGGCGCCGTTGCTCCACGGGGGCGCGGTGTTCGTGGGCGCCTCCGATGCCTGTCTCTACTGCCTGGACGCGGCCACGGGCAAGGTGCGGTGGAAGTACCAGACGGGGGACCGCATCCTGGGCGGCGTCAACTACGCCGAGTCGCCCCAGGGCACCCGCATCCTGGTGGGCGGCTACGACAACCGCCTCCACTGCGTGGACGCGAGGACGGGCGAGGGCCTGTGGACCTACGAGACGGACAACTTCGTGAACGGCACGCCGGCGGTGGCCGGCGGGCGGGCGGTCTTCGGCGGCTGCGACGCGGGCATCCACGCCGTGGCCGTGGCCGACGGGCGGAAGCTCGCCGAGATCGACGCCGGCTCCTACATCGCCGCCTCCGCCGCCCTCGAGGGCGACAGGGCCTACGTGGGCACCTACGACAGCGAGTTCCTGTGCGCCGACCTGGCGGGCCGGAAGGTGGCGTGGCGCTTCGGCGACGCCGGCGCCCCCTTCTTCGCCGCCGCGGCCATAGGCCGCGACCGCGTGGTCGTCGGCTGCCGCGACCAGCGGGTCTACTGCTTCCGCAAGGACACCGGGGAGCGGCTGTGGGCCTTCGCCACCCGCGGCGAGGTGGACGGCTCGGCCGTGATCTGCGGCCCGCGCGTGCTCGTGGGCTCGAAGGACGGCCGCCTCTACATCCTGCGGCTGGACGATGGGGCGAAGGTGTGGGCCTACGAGATCGGAGCGGCGGTGCTCACCACTCCCGCCGTGGGCGGCGGCATCGCCGTCGTGGGATGCGAGGACGGCAGCGTCTGGGCCTTCGGCCCCAAGCCATGACGGCGCCGCGCCAGGACGGAAGGGACCGCCCCATGCGGATCGCCTATCTCATGCCCGGCTCGGGGGGCAGCTTCTACTGCGAGAACTGCCTGCGCGACGCCGACCTGGTGCGCGCCCTGCGGGCCATGGGCCACGACCCGCTGCTGGTGCCCCTCTATCTGCCCCTGGGGGCCGAGGCCGAGGAGGGGATGGAGGCGGCCTCCGTCTTCTTCGGGGGCGTCAACGTGTTCCTCCAGCAGAAATGCGCCCTCTTCCGCCGCACCCCCCGATGGGTGGACCGGGTGTTCGACGCCCAGCCGCTGCTCAAGCTGGCCGCCCGCATGGCGGGGATGACCGACGCCGAGACCCTCGCCGAGACCACGCTCTCCATGCTCCGCGGCGAGCACGGACGCCAGGCCAAGGAGCTGGACCGGCTGGTGGGCTGGCTGGCCGAGGAGCAGCGGCCCGACCTGGCCTGCCTGTCCAACGCCCTGCTGCTGGGCGCCGCCCGACGCCTGCGGGCCGAGCTGGGCTGCCCCGTGGTGTGCTCGCTCCAGGACGAGGATATCTTCCTCGACGCGCTGCCCGACCCGGCGCGCCAGGAGGCCTGGGCCGCGGTGGCGGAGCGAGCGGCGGACGCCGACGCCTTCGTGGCCGTGAGCCGTTACTACGCCGAGCGGATGCGCCGGCGCCTGGGCCTGGCCGCCGACCGGCTCCACGTGGTCCACAACGCCATCGCCGTGGAGCGATACAGCCCGGCCCCGGCGCCCCCGGCGCGGCCCACGATCGGCTTCCTCGAGAGGCTGTGCTCGGAGAAGGGGCTCGACCTCCTGGTCGAGGCCTTCGTGGCCCTCAAGTCGCGGCCCGCGTTCCGGGACCTGCGGCTGCGGGTGGCCGGCGGCTGGACGGCGGCCGACCGCCCCTTCGTGGACGCCGCTCGCCGCCGCCTGGCCGACGCGGGGGTGGCCGGGGACGTCGAGATGCTGGGCAACCTCGAGCGCCGGGGCAGGGCGGACTTCCTGGCCTCGCTCTCCGTGCTCTCCGTGCCCGCTCGCCACGCGGAAGCCTTCGGGGCCTACGTGCTCGAGGCCCTGGCCTGCGAGGTGCCCGTGGTGGTGCCGCGCCGCGGGGCCTTCCCCGAGCTCCTCGAGGCCACGGGCGGGGGCGTGCTCTGCGAGGCCGAGGACGCCGAGAGCCTGGCCGCGGCGCTCGCCGGCCTCCTGTCCGAGCCCCGCAAGGCCCAGGAGCTGGGGCGGACGGGCAGGGCCGCCGTGGCCGAGAAGTTCACCGTCCAGCGGATGGCCCGCCAGTGCATCGAGGTCTACGACCAGGCCGTCGCCCGGAGCCGGGCGGAAGCCGCCGCGACCTGACACGAGCCCGCGGCGCCAACACCCAGATTGGGGATCAGCCCAGTGCCCGACGAGCAGCCGATCCTGAAGCTCAGCCACGTGGCCAAGACCTATCCGTCGCCCGGCGAAGGGGAGCCGCCGCCCGTGCTCCGCGACGTCGAGCTCGAGGTGGCCCCCGGGGAATCGCTGTCCGTCGTCGGCCCCTCGGGCTCGGGCAAGAGCACGCTGCTGAACATCATCGGCACCCTCGACCGCCCCACGGAGGGCCAGGTGGTGCTGGAGGGGCGCGACCTCTCGACTCTCGACGACGCCGAGCTGGCCAGGGTGCGCAATCGCCGCATCGGATTCGTCTTCCAGCTCCACCACCTCCTGCCCCAGTGCACCGCCCTGGAGAACGTCCTGGTGCCCACCCTGGTGGGCGGCGACGACGAGGATGCCGAGCAGAGGGCCCGCCGGCTCCTCGAGCGCGTGGGGCTGGGCGAGCGCCTGGACTACCGCCCAGGCCGCCTCTCCGGCGGCGAGCGCCAGCGGGTGGCCGTGGTGCGGGCCCTCATCAACAAGCCGGCGCTGCTGCTCGCCGACGAGCCCACCGGCTCGCTCGACCGCTCCTCCGCCGACAACCTGGCCGACCTGCTCGTGGAGATCAACCGCGAGCAGCGCCTCACCCTCCTCGTCGTCACCCACGCCCTCGAGCTGGCCCAGCGCATGGGGCGGGTGCTCGAGCTGCGCGGCGGCGTGCTCGTGCCCCGGGGAGGTGAGGGGTGAACGCGGCCACGCTCCTGCGACGCAGCCTCCGCTTCTACTGGCGCACCCACCTGGGCGTGGTGCTGGGCGCCGCGGTGGCCAGCGCCGTGCTCGTGGGAGCCCTGGTGGTGGGCGACTCCATCCGCTACACCCTGCGCCAACTGGCCCTGGCCCGGCTGGGCAGGACCCACCTCGCCCTGGTCTCCGAGCGCCGCTTCTTCCGCGACGCCCTCGCCGCCGAGCTCGAGGAGCCCCTGGAAGCCCCCGCCGCGCCGCTACTCCACGTGCGGGGCGTGGCCAGGAACAGCGACGGCACGGCACGGGCCAATAACGTCCAGGTGCTGGGCGTGGACCGGCGCTTCTGGGCTCTCGGCGGCAGCGACGACCTGCTGGCCGGCGCCCCCGAGGGCGCGGTCGTGCTCAATCGCCGCCTGGCCCGCCAGCTCGGCGTGGGGGAGGGCGACGAGGTGCTGCTCCGCCTGCGCAAGCCGAGCTGGCTGTCGCGCGACGCCGTGCTCTCCACCGCGCAGGGCTCCTCGCTGGCTCCCCGCCTCACCGTGGCCGCCGTGGCCGGCCAGGAGGCCTTCGGCCGCTACAGCCTGAGGGCCAACCAGATCACTCCCTACAACGCCTACGTGCCCCTGGCCTGGCTCCAGGAGCGGGTGGGCCTGGCCGGCCGGGCGAACACCCTGGTGGTGGGCGAGACGAAGCTCGGCGCCGAGCGGGCCGCCGACGTGCTGCGCCAGCACTGGCGGCTGGCCGACCTGGGCCTCGAGCTGCGGCGGCTCGAGGACCGCGGGGTGCTGGAGCTTCGCAGCGAGGGGGTGTTCTTCGACGCCACCCTCTCCGAGGCCATCGAGAAGGCCTTGCCCCGGGGGCTGGGCGTCTTCGCCACCCTGGTCGAGGAGCTGCGGGTGGGCGACCGCGCGGTGCCTTACCCCATCGTGGCCGCCGTGGAGCGGCCCGCCCAGGGCGCCCAGCCGCCGCCCCCAGGCGGCCTCATCCCCCCGGACACGGGGGACGACGAGATGCTCGTCAACTCCTGGCTGGCCGAGAAGGACCTGGGCCTGTCCGAGGACCAGAAGCGGGGCGGCGCGACCGTCGAGATGAGCTATTTCGTGGTGGGCTCGGGCCGGGAGCTGAGCACCCGCCGCGAGACCTTCCGCCTCCGCCGCGTGGTGACCCTCGATGGCCCCGCCCGCGACCCCGAGCTGATGCCCGACTTCCCGGGCATCGCCGACGTGGCCAACTGCCGCGACTGGCCCGACGACGTGGGCATCGACACCAGCCGCATCGAGCCCGGCGGCAAGGTCCAGCAGTACTGGAACCGGTACCGCGGCACGCCCAAGGCGTTCATCACCCTCCGCGCCGGCCAGCGGCTGTGGACGAGCCGCTTCGGGGACCTCACGGCCGTGCGCTTCCACCTGGAGGAGGGGGCGGAGCAGCGCGTGGCGTCGGCCCTTCGCCGGTCGGTCGACCCCGTGTCGGCGGGACTGGTGTTCCACGACGTGCGGGCCCAGGCCCTGGCGGCGACGACGGAGGCGCTGGACTTCGGACAGCTTTTCATCGGGCTGAGCTTCTTCCTCATCGTGGCGGCGGTGCTGCTGATGGCCCTCCTCTTCGTCTTCGGCGTGGAGCAGCGGACCGAGGAGGTGGGCACGTTGCTGTCGCTGGGCTTCCGGCCCCGCGGGGTCCGCGTGCTGATGCTGGCGGAGGGCGGGGCGCTGGCGCTGGCGGGCGCCGCGCTGGGCGCCCTGGCGGGCACGCTCTACACGCGGGGCGTGCTGGCCGCCCTGGCGTCGGTGTGGAGCGGGGCTATCGCGAACGCACCGGTGCGCTACCGCGCGGAGGCGTCGACCCTGGTCCTGGGCGCTGGCGGGGCATTCGCCGTGGCCCTGGTGGCCATGTGGCTGGTGCTGCGCAAGCAGGCCCGGCGCCCCGCCCAGGAGCTGCTCGCGGCCACGGGCGCGGTGGGCGCGGAGGACGTGGGCGGCGGGCGCCGCGTGAGCCTGTGGCTGGGCGCCGGAGCGGTGGTGGCTGCGGTGGCCATCGTCGTCCTGGTAGGGGCACGCCAGGACAAGGCGGCGGTGGCGGCGTTCTTCTCCGCCGGCGGGCTCCTGCTGGTGGGCGGCATGGCCCTTACCCATGGGCTGCTCAGCCACGTGGCGGCGCGGCCGGCCACGGCTCGCCCTTCGCTGGGGGGCATGGGCTGGCGCAATGCCGTCCGCCGCCGCGGGCGGAGTCTCGCCGTGGTGGGCCTCCTGGCCTGCGGCAGCTTCCTGGTGATCGCCGTGGGCGCCAACCGGCGGAACCCTCAGGCGAAGGGCGCCGAGGCCACGCCCGGCACCGGCGGCTTCCAGCTCATGGCCGCCTCCGCACTGCCCGTCTACCACGACCTCGACAGCCCCTCGGGCCGCGAGGCCTACGCCCTCGGCGAGGAGGAGATGGCGGGCGTCGAGGTGGTGCCGCTGCGCGTGCGCGAGGGCGACGACGCGAGCTGCCTGAACCTCAACCGCGCCCAGCGCCCCCGCCTGCTGGGCGTGCGGCCCGAGGCCCTGGGCCGGCGCGGGGCCTTCCAGTTCGTCGCGACCCTCGAGGGCGCCCCCGCCGATCAGCCCTGGCAGGTGCTGGCCCGCGACGCGGGCGAGGACGTGGTGCCCGCGGTGGGCGACCAGGCGACGGTCACCTGGGGCCTCTCCAAGTCGGTCGGCGACACGGTGGCCTACACGGACGGGCGGGGGCGGAACTTCCAGGTGCGCATCGTGGGCGTCATCGCCAGCTCCGTGCTCCAGGGCAACCTGTTGATCGGCGAGGAGGCGTTCACCGAGCGGTTCCCCGGCGAGGAGGGCTACCGGATGTTCCTGGTCGACGTGCCGGCGGCTCGGCGGGAGGCGGTGGCGGAGCGGCTGACCGAGGCGCTGGCGGACGTCGGCCTGGAGGTGGTGCCCGCGGAGCGGCGGCTGGCGGAGCTCAACGCGGTGCAGAATACCTATCTCTCGATCTTCCAGGCTCTTGGTGGCCTGGGGATGGTGCTGGGCAGCGTGGGGCTGGGGGTGGTGGTGCTGCGCAACGTGCTGGAGCGTCGCAGCGAGCTGGCGCTGCTTCGCGCCGTGGGCTTCCGCCGCGGGGCTCTCCAGTGGTTCGTGCTCGCCGAGCACTGGGGCCTGGTGGCCCTGGGCCTGGGCTGCGGGGTGGTCTCGGCGGTGGTGGCGGTGGTTCCGGCGCTGCGCTCGCCGGGGGTCGAGGTGCCGTATCTATCGCTGGGGCTCATGGTTGCGGCGGTTGTCGTGAGCGGCATGGTGTGGACATGGCTGGCGGCGCTGGTGGCCCTGCGCGGGCCGCTTTTGTCCGCCCTGCGGAACGAGTAGAATGGCCGGGAGCATGAACGGATTGCCCGTTAGCAAGCTCGTCCCTGGCGCGGCGGCCCTCCTGGGCGCCGCGGCCCTCGCCCTGTGGCTCACCGCGGGCCACGGCGTCGAGGTGGCGGTGCGGGTGCCCCGGGAAGGCGGCAGCCACTCCCAGCCCCAGGGCCTGGCCCGCCCCCTCGAGGAGTCGGGCGAGCTGGCCCGGGGCGAAGGCCGGCCCGCCGACCTGCCGGGGGCCTGGCCCGGCTTCCGCGGCCCGGACCGCGACAACGTGAGCAAGGAGGACCTCTCGCTGGCTCGCCAGTGGCCCCAGGGCGGGCCGCCGAGGCTGTGGTCGGTGGCCCTGGGCGAGGGCTACGCCGGCCCGGCCGTGCTGCGGGGGCGGGTCTACGTGCTGGACTACGACGAGGAGCGACAGGCCGACGCCTACCGCTGCCTGTCGCTGGCGGATGGGCGGGAGCTCTGGCGCTTCTCGTATCCCGTGCGCATCAAGCCCCAGCACGGCATCTCGCGCACGGTGGTGGCGACGACCGACCAGTTCGTCGTGGGCATGGGGCCGCTGTGCCACGTGACGTGCCTGGACGCCACGAGCGGGGAGCGGCAATGGGCCATCGACCTGATGGAGGACTACCACACCCAGGTGCCCAGGTGGTACACGGGGCAGTGCCCGCTGATCGACCAGGGGCGGGCCATCCTGGCGCCGGGCGGCGATGCCCTGATGATCGCCGTCCAGTGCGCCAGCGGCGAGGTGCTGTGGAAGACGCCGAACCCCCAGGGCTGGCAGATGACCCACTCGTCGGTGATGCCCGTGGAGTTCGCGGGACGGCGGATGTTCGTCTACTGTGCCAGCGGCGGGGTGGTCGGCGTGTCGGCGGAGGACGGGACGCTGCTGTGGAGCTTCCCCGAGTGGCGCATCCCCACGGCCAACATCCCCTCGCCGCTGCCCGTGGGCGACGGCCGCCTGTTCCTCTCCGGCGGCTACCGGGCGGGGAGCATGATGATCCGCCTGTCCGACGAGGACGGCGAGCTGCGAGCCCGCAAGCTCTTCAAGCTCGAGCCCCGGGTGTTCGGCTCCGAGCAGCAGACGCCCATCCTCTACCAGGGCCACATCTACGGCGTGCGGCCCAACGGCGAGCTGGTGTGCCTGGACCTCGATGGCCAGGTGGTGTGGGCCAGCGGCAGGGAGCACCGCTTCGGCCTGGGACCCTACCTGGTGGCGGACGGCCTGCTGTTCGTGATGAACGACAAGGGCCTGCTCACCGTGGCCGTGGCCAGCCCCGAGGGCTACCAGCCGCTGGACCAGGCGCAGGTGCTCGACGGCCAGTCGTCGTGGGGCCCCATGGCCCTGGCCGGCGGGCGGCTCCTGGTCCGCGACCTGACCACCATGGCGTGCCTGGACGTGCGGCGGAGGTGAGGCGATGAACAGCAAGGCCAGGATGGCCATCGGGCTGGTGATCGCGGGGGCCGTCGCCGTGGCGGTCGTGGTCGTGCTGCGGGCCGACGTGACCGGGCGGGGCGGCAGCGGCCTGGGCGAGGACTACCAGTACGACCGCGAGGAGTTCGCCCACGTGCCGCCGGAGCTCATTCGCTACCGCGAGGCCCGCCGCGTCGAGCTGGCCTTCGATGAGCCCAGGGGACTGGCCCTGGGGCCCGACGGCCGGCTCTTCGTCGCCGGGGACCGGGCGATCCACGTCTTCGATCCCGCAGGGCAGCGAGTCGACGAGATCGCCCTGGCCGACGTCCCCCGCTGCCTCGACCTGAGCCCCGACGGCAGCCTCTACGTGGGCATGAAGGACCACGTCGAGGTCTACACCCGCGACGGCACCCGCAGGGCGAGCTGGGCCGACCGCGGGTCGCGGGCCTACATCACGTCGGTGGCCGCGGGGGCCGACGACGTGTTCGTGGCCGACGCTGGCAATCGCGAGGTGGTCCGCTACGACACCCGGGGCGAGGTGATAGGCGTGCTGGGCCGCAAGGACCCCAGCAAGGGGGTGCCGGGAATCGTGGTGCGCAGCTACCACCTGGACGTGGCCATCGAGCCCCACGGCTTCCTCTGGGTGTCGAACCCGGGGCGGCGTGCGATGGAGGCCTACTCCTTCCGCGGCTACCTGGAGACCGAGTGGGGCACCAGCGCCCAGACCATCGAGGGCTTCTGCGGGTGCTGCAACCCCACGGACTTCGCGATCCTGCCCGACGGGCGCTTCGTGACCAGCGAGAAGGGCATTCCCAGGGTCAAGGTCTACACCGCCGCGGGCGAGCTGGACGCCGTGGTCGCAGCCCCCCACCAGTTCGACAAGGACGTCGTGGGGCTCGACCTGGAGGCCGACCCCCAGGGCAACATCCTGGTGCTCGACCCCATGGCCCGGGCCGTCCGGGTCTTCGAGCCCAAGAGCGAGGACGAGGACTGAGCCTATGGCCGCCGAAGCCACAACCAGCCGACGCCAGCTCTTTCGCGCCGCAGGGCGCGCCGCCGCGGCCGGCGGCCTGGCGACGCTCACCGCGCTCTTCGCCCTCCGGCGCCAGGCCAGTCCCGGGGCGGCGCCGCCCGCCTGCGGCGACGGCTGCCGCGGCTGCCGCCTGCTCGCCCGCTGCTGCCGGCCCGAGGCCCGGGCCGCACGCCAGGCCCCAGAGAGGTAGAGCCCATGGACGAACGCAGCGAACCGATGCCCCGGCGCGACTTCCTGCGCGACGGCCTGCGCGGGGCCGGCCTGCTGGGCCTGGGAGGCCTGGGCGGGGTGCTGGTCCACGGGGCCAAGGGGCGCGAGACGGTGTGGCAGATCGACCCCGACAAGTGCACCCAGTGCGGCAACTGCGCCACCTACTGCGTGCTCGAGCCCTCGGCGGTCAAGTGCGTCCATGCCATCGACATCTGCGGCTACTGCGACTTCTGCTTCGGCTACTACGAGCAGAAGCGCACCGCCGATACCGAGGCCGCGGAGAACGTGCTATGCCCCGTGGACGCCATCATCCGCCGATTCATCGAGTACCCCTACTTCGAGTACACCATCGACGAGGAGCTGTGCATCGGCTGCGGCAAGTGCGTGGAGGGCTGCCGGGCGTTCGGCAACAGCTCCCTCTACCTCCAGGTGCGCCACGACCGCTGCGTGAACTGCAACGAGTGCTCCATCGGCGTGGCCTGCCCCGGCCAGGCGTTCGTGCGGCTGCCCGCCGAGACCCCCTACTTCCATCCCCTGGGGCACTTGCTGCCGCCCAAGGAGGTCGAGCCGCAGCAGTGAAGCCCTCCACCCGCATTCTGGTCGTCCTCGCCGTGGTCCTGGCCCCGTGGGCCAGCGCCTTCGCACTCATCGAGCGCTTTCCCCCGCCGCAGTTCGAGACCGACTACCAGCGTCCCACCACGACCTATCCCTCGGCGCGGGCCGACGCCTGGGAGGCGGCCGACGTGGCGGTGCTGGCCGCGGCCCTGGGGCTGGCCTCCTACCTGGTGCTGCGGCGGCGCCGGCGGCGGCCGGTGTTCCTGCTCATGGTCTTCTCGCTCCTCTACTTCGGCTTCTGGCGCCAGGGCTGCGTGTGCTCCATCGGGGCCATCCAGAACGTGAGTCTGGGCCTGTGGGACGCGAGCTACGTGGTGCCCCTCACGGTGGTGGCGTTCCTCGTGCTCCCGCTGCTGGCCACGCTGCTCTTCGGTCGCACCTTCTGCGCCGCGGTGTGTCCCCTGGGGGCGGTGCAGGACTTCGTGCTGCTGCGCCCCGTGCGGGTGCCGCCCTGGGCGGACCGGGCGCTGGGCGTGCTGCCCTTCCTCTACCTGGGCTCCGCGGTGCTGTTCGCGGCCCTGGGGGCGGGGTTCCTCATCTGCCGCTACGACCCGTTCGTGGCCTTCTTCCGCCTGGACGGTGAGACGGGCATCCTGGTGCTGGGCGCGTGCGTGCTGCTGGTCGCGGTGTTCGTGGGCCGGCCCTACTGTCGCTACGTGTGTCCCCTGGGCGCGGTGTTCGGCGTCCTGGGCCGGGCGTCGTGGAAGCGGGTGGCCATTTCGCCCGCCGAGTGCGTGCAGTGCCGGCTGTGCGAGGACGCGTGCCCCTTCGGGGCCATCCGCGAGCCCGCTCCCCCGCCCGGCGAGGAGGAGCGGGGACGGGCCAGGGTGCGGCTGGCCGCCCTGCTGGCCCTGCTGCCCGTGCTGGTCGCCGTGGGCGCCCTGCTGGGCGGGCTGCTGGGCACGCCCTTCGCCAGGATGCACCCCCGCGTGCGCCTGGCCGAGCGCATCGCCCTCGAGGAGTCGGGCGACGCGAAGAAGGGCGGCACCGACGCCAGCGAGGCCTTCCGCGAGACCGAGGAGCCGGTGGCCGCGCTCTACGCCGATGCCCTGGCCAGGCGGGGGGACTTCTCGGCCGCCGCTCGCTGGCTGGGGGCCTTCCTGGGCGCCGTGGTGGGCATCAAGCTCCTCGCCCTGGCGGCGCGCCGAGGACGGGCGGACTTCGAGGCCGACCCCGCCGCCTGCCTGGCCTGCGGGCGTTGCCTCGAATTCTGCCCCGTCGAGCACAAGCGACGCCGGGACGAGCGCGAAGGGGCGGGCCAGGAGCCGGACCAGGAAGAACCCCCAACGCTCGAGAGCATCGAAGAATGACCGTCGGCCAAACCCGCAACCAGGATCCCGGGACGCGACGGTGGTACCGCGCCGCGGTGGCCACCGCGGTCGTGGCCGGGATGTTCACCGCCGTCGTGCTGGGCGTGATGATCGCCCACCAGCCCGCCGCCGACAAGCTCCGCGACTCCGCGAAGCTCGCCCGCATGAAAGAAAAACTCTACGAGAATCCCGAGGACGAGGAGCTGCGGGAGCGGCTGCGCGCCTACGACGCGGAGCTGCGGGAGCGCTACTTCGCGTGGCAGCGCCTGAACGCCCGCGGCACCTACCTCCTGCTCGCAGGCATCGCGGTGCTCCTGGTCGCGCTCAAGTCGGCGGCGACCCTGCGCGCCCCGCCGCCCATGCCCGCCACGGGCGAGGGCCGCGGCGCGCAGGAGCAACGGGCGCTGGCCCGGGCGCGGTGGGCCGTGGGAGCCTGCGGCGTCGCCCTGGGCCTCGGTGGCCTCGCCCTGGCCCTCGGCTCCGCCACCATCCTCACGGAGGACCAGGTGCGGGCGACGACCGAGACCGAGCCTGCCCGCCGGGCCGACGCCACCGACGACGCCCCGCGGCGCCAGCGGGGCGGCTCCCCGACGACCATCACCCGCTCCTTCGACGTCCCCCCACTGCCCTCTCGCGAGCAGTACGAGAAGAACTGGCCGCGATTCCGAGGGCCCGGCGGCCTGGGCGTCTCCCCTTACACCAACATCCCGATCTCCTGGAACCTCGAGACCGGCGAGAACGTCCTGTGGCGAGTCGCGCTGCCCATCGACGGGCCCAACTCGCCCATCCGCTGGGGCGACCGCCTGTTTCTCGCGGGGGCGCGGAAAACCGACGGGGGCGTCCGCTGCTCGGTGTGCTGCATCCACGCCGATACCGGGGAGCTGCTGTGGCTGCGGTCCTTCGTCTTCGCGCCCCCGGAGGGCGAGGAGCTGCCTTACGTGATGGAGTCGACGGGCTTCGCGGCACCCACCATGGCCAGCGACGGGCGATGGGTGGTCGCCATCTTCGGCACGGGCAGCCTGGTGTGCTACGACTTCCAGGGGAACGAGGTGTGGAGGAAGCACCTGGGGATTCCCGAGAACTCCTACGGCCACGCCTCCTCGCTGCTCACCCACGGGGAGCTGCTGCTCGTGCTCTTCGACCAGGGGCTGGCCGAGGACAAGAATTCCAGCCTCCTGGCCTTCGACACGGCCACGGGCGAGCAGGTGTGGGAGGCGGAGCGGGAGATGCCCAACACCTGGAGCACGCCCATCGTGGTCCCGGCGGAGGGGCGCTCCGAGGTGGTGGTCTGCGGCCCGCCGTGGCTCATCGCCTACGATCCTCAGGGCGGCGAGGAGCTGTGGCGGGCCGACGTCCTGGGCGGCGAGGTGGCCCCCTCCCCGGTGTTCGCCGGGGGCCGCATCTTCGTGGCCAACACGGGGTCCTACGCCGCCGCGGTCCGGCCCGGCGGCTCCGGCGACGTGACCAAGAGCCACGTGGCCTGGACCGCCGAGGACGGCCTGCCCAGTATCTGTAGCCCCCTGACCAACGGCGAGGTGGTCTTCCTCCTGCCCTCCGACGGCTACCTTACGTGCCTGGGCGCCGCGACCGGCAAGGTCCTGTGGGAGCACGACCTGGAGGCGCCCTTCTCCTCCTCGCCCAGCCTGGTGGGCCGGAGAGTCTACCTGTTCAGCGAGAAGGGGGGCGCGTTCATCGTGGAGGCGGCCAGGGAATATCGCCAGGTCGCCAAGCTGGAGGTCGGCGAGCAGGTGCGGGCGGTGCCCGCGTTCGGCGACGGGCGGATGTACGTCCGCGGCGAGAAACACCTGCTGTGCATCGCCCACAAGGAAAAGGCCGAGGAAGAGGCCGAGGGCGACGATGAGCCGTGATCTCGACCTAGCCTTCGTGGACGAAGCGGCGGAGCGCATCGGCCGGGGGCCGGAGGCGGTGATCCCCCTCCTCCAGGCCATCCAGGACCACTACCGCTACCTGCCCCAGGAGGCCCTGGAGCGGGTGTGCGAGGTCACGGCCATCACCCCGGCCGCCATCACGGGCGTGGCCACCTTCTACTCCCAGTTCCGCCACAAGCCGATGGGCGAGCACCTCATCCGCGTGTGCGTGGGCACCGCGTGCCACGTGAAGGGCGCGGGCCTCGTGCACGACGCCTTCCTGCGCCACCTGCGCGTCCCCGACGGCGACGACACCGACCCCGACCGCCTCTTCACCGTGCAGAAGGTCGCCTGCCTCGGCTGCTGCACCCTCGCCCCCGTCCTCCAGGTCGACGACGTGACCTACGGCCACATGACCCCGGGCAGCGTGCCCGACGTGCTTCGCGATTTCCTCGAGAGGGAGAGCGAGCGGGCCAGGAAGCAGCGGCGCCAGCCCGGCATCCAGCCGCCGGGCGAGGGGGCCGAGGTGCGCGTCGGCCTGGGCTCGTGCTGCGTGGCCCGGGGCAGCGGCGCCGTGCAGGAGGCCCTCGAGCAGGCCCTGGCCGCCACGGGGGCGAGGGCCGCCGTCAAGCGCGTGGGCTGCGTGGGCATGTGCCACCAGACGCCGCTCGTCGAGATCGTCGAGCCGAATGGCCGCTCCTACCTCTACGCCCGCGTGCAGGCCGCCGACGCACGGGCCATCGTCCACCGCCACCTCAAGCCCCGTGGGGTGGTCAAGCGGGTGGGCACGGCCGCCTATCGCCTGCTCGATGCCCTGGTGGCCGGCGACGCGGCGCCGCCCGTCACCCGCCACGCCATCGAGGTGCGCGATCCGCCCGTGGCCGCCTTCCTCGGCCCCCAGCGCCACCTGGCCACGGAGCACTGCGGCCAGCTCGACCCGCTGGACATCGAGGAGTACCTGGCCGGCGGCGGCTTCCAGGCCCTCCGTCGGGCCGTGGGCGAGATGAGCCCCCGGGAGGTCATCGACGCCGTCTCCGCCAGCGGCCTGCGCGGACGCGGCGGGGCCGGCTACCCCACGGGCCTCAAGTGGGCCCACGTGCGCCAGGCCGAGGGCGAGCCGAAGTACCTGGTGTGCAACGGCGACGAGGGCGACCCCGGCGCCTTCATGGACCGCATGCTCCTGGAATCCTACCCCTACCGCATCATCGAGGGGATGCTCATCGCGTCCTATGCCGTGGGGGCGGAGGAGGGCACCTTCTACATCCGCGCCGAGTATCCCCTGGCCGTGCGCCGGATGCGCGAGGCCATCGCCCGATGCGAGGCCCACGGCCTGCTGGGCGACGACGTCCTGGGCCGCGGCCATCGCCTGCGCCTCCGCATCATGGAGGGCGCGGGGGCCTTCGTGTGCGGCGAGGAGACGGCCCTCCTGGCCTCCATCATGGGGCGACGGGGCATGCCCCGCCTTCGGCCCCCCTATCCCGCGCACCAGGGGCTGTGGGGCCAGCCCACGCTGGTCAACAACGTGGAGACCTACGCCCTGGTGCCCTGGGTGCTGCGCCACGGGCCGGAGGCGTTCGCCGCCATGGGCACCGAGCACAGCAAGGGCACCAAGGTCTTCGCCCTGGCGGGCAAGGTCGAGCGGGTGGGCCTCATCGAGGTGCCCATGGGGATCAGCATCCGCGAGATCGTGGAGGACGTGGGCGGGGGCATCGCCGGGGGGCGGCGCTTCAAGGCCGTCCAGGTGGGAGGCCCCTCGGGCGGGTGCGTGCCCGCCCGCCTGGCCGACACGCCCATCGACTACGAGGCCCTGGGCGCCGTGGGCGCCATCATGGGCTCCGGCGGGCTCGTGGTGCTCGACGACGGGGATTGCATGGTGGACATCGCCCGCTACTTCCTGGCCTTCACCCAGGACCAGTCGTGCGGCAAGTGCACCTTCTGCCGCGTGGGCACCCGCCGGATGCTCGACATCCTGGAGCGGCTGTGCGGCGGCGAGGGCAAGAGCCGCGACCTCGACGAGCTCGAGCGCCTGGCCACCCTGGTCAAGCAGGGCAGCCTGTGCGGCCTGGGCAAGACGGCCCCCAACCCCGTGCTCACCACCCTCCGCTACTTCCGCGACGAGTACGAAGCCCACATCCAGGGCCGATGCCCCGCCGGCAAGTGCAAGGCCCTCATCACCTACTCCGTGACCGACGAGTGCATCGGCTGCACCCTCTGCGCCCAGCACTGCCCCGCCGATGCCATCCCCATGACCCCCTACGAGAAGCACGAGATCGACCCCCAGAAGTGCATCCGCTGCGGCACCTGCCGCAATATCTGCCCCGTCGACGCCATCCAGGTGGACTAGATGCCCAGGCTCACCATCGACGGACGCCAGGTGGAGGTGGAGGAGGGCGCCACGCTGCTCGACGCGGCGCGCAAGCTGGGCCTCGACGTGCCGGCTCTCTGCCACCGCGACGGGGCGCCCCCGTCCACCTCCTGCTTCGTGTGCGTGATGAAGGTCCAGGGCCGCAACAGCCTGGTGCCCTCCTGCGCCACCGTCGCCGAGGACGGGATGGTGGTCGAAAGCGAGAGCCAGGAGGTCCACGGGGCCAGGAAAGCGGCCCTCGAGCTCCTGCTCAGCGACCACCTGGGCGACTGCGTGGGCCCCTGCCACGCCCTGTGCCCCGCCCACATGAACATCCCGCTGATGATCCGCCAGATCGCGGCGGGAGAGCTGGACGAGGCCATCGCCACCGTGCGGGCCCGCATCGCCCTGCCCGCCGTCCTGGGCCGCATCTGCCCCGCGCCCTGCGAGAAAGGCTGCCGCCGAGGCGAGCAGGACGGCCCCGTGGCCATCTGCCTGCTCAAGCGCTACGTGGGCGACGCCCACCTCGCCGCCGATCCCCCGGCCCTGCCGGCGCGAGAGCCGGCTACGGGCAAGGCCGTGGCCATCGCGGGGGCCGGCCCGGCGGGCCTCGCCGCCGCCTGGGCCCTGCTCCTGAGGGGACACGCCGTCACCGTGTTCGACGAGCGGGAGGAGCCGGGCGGGATGCTCCGCTACGGCGTGCCCCGGGAGCGCCTGCCCGAGGAGGTGCTGGACGCGGAAATCGCGATCATCGAGCGGCTGGGAGCCCAGTTCCGCAGCGGCACCCGCGTGGGGCGCGACCTCTCGCTGGACGAGCTGCGCCACGACTTCGACGCCGTGCTCCTGGCCATCGGCGAGGCGGACGAGGGCGACGCCGAGAGCCTGGGCGTCCAGTCCTCCGCCCACGGCATCGAGGCCGACCGCCAGACCTACCGGGCGAGCCTCGAGCGGGTCTTCGCCGCGGGCGGCGCCATCCGGCCCCAGCGGATGGCCGTGCGGGCCCTGGCCCAGGGCCGCGACGCCGCGGCGGCCATCCACCAGCTCCTCTCGGGGCAGGAGGTGGCCGGCCCCCCGCCGCTGTTCACCACCCGCATCGGCCGGCTGAAGGAGGGCGAGATGGCCGCCTTCCTCGCCGCCGGGGCGAGCGACGCCCCGCGGGAGGGCGAGCCCAGCGGCCCGGGCGGCGGGTTCACCGACGCCGAGGCCCGGCGCGAGGCCCTCCGCTGCCTGCGGTGCGACTGTCGCAAGCCGCTGAGCTGCAAGCTGCGCCGCTACGCCCAGGCCTACGGGGCCAGCCCCAATCGCTTCGCGGGCGAACGTCGCGCCTTCGAGCAGTACAGCCACCACCCCAGCGTGGTCTACGAGCCGGGCAAGTGCATCGCGTGCGGGCTGTGCATCCGGGTGGCCCAGGCGGCGGGGGAGGAGCTGGGCCTGAGCTTCGTGGGCCGGGGCTTCCGGGTCCGGGTGCGCGTGCCCTTCGGCCGCTCGCTCGAGGAGGGCCTTCGCCGGGCCGCCCGCCAGGCCGCAGCCGCCTGCCCCACGGGAGCCCTGGCGCTCCGCGACGCGGCGGAACTCGACCGCTGAGCCTTCCCCATCTCTCTCAAGACGAGTGGCCCATGGCGGCCAGGCGCCGCCGCAGGGTCGCCGTCAGCTCCTCGTGCGGCACCAGGTCGTCGCGGCTGGCGGCCGCGGGCAGCTCGGCCAGCCGCTCGCCGGTGTCGGGCAGCACGATGTCGGGCGCCAGCTCGAGCAGCGGCACGGCGAGGAAGGCGCGCCGGCGGATGTGGGGATCGGGCACGCGGAGGTCGGGCTCCTCGATCACGGCCTCGCCGTAGAGGGCGAGATCGAGGTCGATGGGACGCGGTGCGAAGCGGTCGCCGGTGCGCACCCGCCCCAGGCGGGCCTCCACGCGGCGGAGGAGGCGGAACTTCAGCTCGCGGGCACCCAGCTCTGTGCGGATGTGCCACGCGCCGTTGGCGAAGGGCGGCTGGCGGGGCCGCTCCAACGGCGCCGTGCGATAGAAGGTCGAGGTGGCGACCAGGCGCACGCGGCGGCCCAGGAGCTCGAGGGCGCGAGGAATGTTCGCCTCGGGCTCGACGTTCGAGCCCACGGCGAGATAGGCGTCAACGCGCATGGCTGGGGGCATCGGGCGGCCGGTCCCGGACGATCTCGACGGCCACGCTGCGGGTGAAGCGCAGGGCGGCGGGCTTGTCCACGGCCACGCGGACCCGCCGCACGCGCGGCTCCTGGAGGCAGGCGTCGGCGATGCGCTGGGCGAGATGCTCGAGGAGGAAGCAGGAGGAGCTCTCCACGGTGGCGATGATCTGCTTGGTCACCGCCTTGTAGTCCAGCGTGTGGGCGAGGTCGTCGCTGCGGCAGGGCTGGCGGAGGTCGGCCTCCAGGGTGGCGTTGACCACCACGTCCTGCTTTTCGCGCCGCTCCTCGGCGTTGACGCCCACGATGCATCGCAGGAGCAGGTCGCGGATATGGATGCGGTCCGGCTCAGCCATAGGTCATCCCCCGCATGTGCCTGCCGCCGTCGACGTAGAGCACCTGGCCGGTCACGAAGCCGCTTCGGAGGAGGAAGAGCACGGCGTCGGCGATCAGCTCGGGGCTGCCGATGCGGCGGAGGGGATTGGTCTCGGCCATCCCCTCCAGGTACGACTCGTCCTGGCCGGGCGGCGGGAGGATGACCCCCGGGGCCACGGCGTTGACCCGCACGGCGGGGGCGAACTCGAGGGCCATCATCCGCGTGAGGGTGAAGAGCATTCGCTTGCTCAGGTGGTAGGCGGCGTGGCGCGCGTCGTAGCTGGTGATGCGGGTGTCCAGGAAGTTCACGATGGCGCCCTGCCGCCCCTGTGCGGCCAGGGCGCGGCCCAGCTGGAGGGGGGCCATGGCGTTGATCTGGACGTTTCGGCCCAGCTCCTGGGCCGAGAAGTCGGGCAGGCGGCTGGGGGGGAAGATGGCCGCGTTGTTCACCAGGATGTCGATCGGCCCCGCCAGCTCGACGGCCCGGGCGAAGAGCCCCTGGGCCTGGGCGGGGTCGCTGAGGTCGGCCTGGACGGTCGACGCCTGGCCGCCGTCCTCGCGGAGGCTTGCGGCGAGGGCCTCCGCCTCGTCGCCCGAGGTGCCGTAGTGGACGACGAGCCGCGCTCCCTCGCCGGCGAGGGCGAGGCACACGGCGCGGCCGATGCGCCTGGCCCCGCCGGTCACCAGGGCGGTCTTGCCCGCGATGGGGAAGGGCTGGGCTTCCATGGCGGCTCAGCTCTCGAGCAGGGCGTCGGCCTTGGCGGCGAAGACGAAGTCGCTTTCGCTCAGGCCGTCGATCTTGTGGGTCCAGAGGACGAGCTTGACCTTGCCCCAGGCGAGGTGGATGTCGGGGTGGTGGCCCACCTGCTCGGCCAGCTCGCCCACCTGGTTGGTGAAGTCGAGGGCCTGGCGGAAATTCCGGAAGCGGTACTCCTTCTCCAGGTGGTGCTCGTCGACCACGGTCCAGTCGTTGTCCAGCTCCTCGGCCAGCCGGGCCAGCTTCTGTCCCTTGAGGGGCGGGACGCCGCCCTTGCAGGGCACGCACTCGCGTTGGGCCAGGGAGCATGCGGGTTGCTCGTCGCTCATGGGGCTTGCCTCTCTGATTTGCGTCCCCGCCCGGCGAGATGCCCGAGGTCCCCTTCCAGTAAACCGCAAAGTCTGGAAAAAGACAACCGCGGGCGGGTTGACGCCGAGGGACGCGGCCGATAGGATGTCGCGCCCGCTGGCGCCCAGGAGCCTGCTCGTGCCTGCCAGAGGCCAGGCCACCGCCATGGACCACGTGGAGCGCTTCCGAAGCGTCATGGCCTTCCAGCCCGTGGACCGCCTGCCCATGGTGGAGTGGGCGGGATGGTGGGACAAGACGGTCGAGCGCTGGCGCCGCGAGGGCCTGCCCGATTCGCTGACCGATGCCCCGGCCATCCGCGAGTACCTGGGCCTCGACCCCTATCGCCAGCTCTGGGTGCGGCCCCGCGGCGGGAGCTGTCCCGCGGCCCCCAGCCACGGGGCCGGCGTCCTGGCGGACGAGCGGGGCTACGAGGCCCTGCTCGAGCATCTCTATCCCCGCCCCGCCTTCGACCCCCAGGCGATACAGCCCTGGGCCGAGGCCCACCGGCGGGGCGAGATGGTGGTGTGGCTCACCCTGGAGGGCTTCTTCTGGTATCCGCGCACGCTGCTCGGCATCGCGCGGCACTTCTACGCCTTCTACGACCAGCCGGGGCTGGTGCACCGGATGAACCGCGATCTGGCGGAGTTCAATCTCCGCGTCATCGAGGAGTTCTGCCGGGTCGTGCGGCCCGACTTCATGACCTTCGCCGAGGACCTCTCCTATAACCACGGCCCGATGCTCTCGAAGGCCCACTTCGACGAGTTCCTGGCGCCCTACTACCGGCGGGTGGTTCCCGCCCTTCGAGAGCGGGGGGTGGTGGTGTTCGTGGATTCGGACGGCGACGTCACGGCCCCCATCGCGTGGTTCCAGGAGGTGGGCGTGGAGGGCATCCTGCCCCTGGAGCGGATGGCGGGGGTGGACGTGGCGGCGATTCGGCGCCAGCACCCCCGCTGGCGGATGATCGGCGCGTTCGACAAGACGGTGATGCGCCATGGCGAGGGAGCCATGCGGGCCGAGTTCGAGCGCCTGCTGCCCGTGATGCGCCAGGGCGGCTTCGTCCCCTCGGTGGACCACCAGACGCCGCCCGACGTCTCGCTGGAGACCTACCGGCTCTACGTGCGGCTGCTGGGGGAGTACTGCCGCCGGCCCGCGGTGTAGCCGGCCCGCGAGGGCGGGCCATTTGTGGTGCGGGCGGCCGGGGGTATAATCGGGCTCCACGCCGCGGCCAGTGAGACAGGAGGCCACAGATGCCCGGACTGGAAGGCTGGGACTGGGTGGTGATCGGGGTCTACTTCCTCGCCCTGGCGGGGATCGTGTGGTGGTCGTCGCGCCGCCAGGAGTCGTCGGAGGACTACTTCCTGGCCAGTCGCAACATCGGGTGGTTCGTGATCGGGGCCTCGCTGTTCGCCTCGAACATCGGCTCGGAGCATATCGTGGGCCTGGCCGGCTCGGGCGCGGAGACGGGGATGGCCATGGCCCACTACGAGCTGCACGCCTGGTGCCTCCTGGTGCTGGGCTGGGTGTTCGTGCCCTTCTATTCGCGGGCGTCGGTGTACACGATGCCGGAGTTCCTGGAGCGGCGGTTCAACTCCGCGTCGCGGTGGATCCTCTCGCTGGTGAGCCTGGTGGCCTACGTGTTCACCAAGGTGAGCGTCACGGTGTATGCCGGGGGCGTGGTGTTCGAGACGCTGATTCCCGAGGGGACGTTCGGAAACCTGGACAACTTCTGGGTGGGGGCCGCCGCGGTGGTGGTGCTCACCGGCATCTACACGGTGCTGGGGGGCCTTCGGGCCGTGGTCTACACGGACGCGCTCCAGGCGGTGGTGCTCATCGTGGGCTCGGTGTGCGTGACGGCCATCGGGCTGCACGCCATCGGGGGCTGGGGCGAGCTGCGGGAGCTTTGCGGCAGCAAGCATTTCAACATGTGGCGCCCTGCCGACGACCCCAAGTTTCCCTGGGCGGGGATGCTCTTCGGAGCCCCCATCGTGGGCCTGTGGTACTGGTGCACGGACCAGTATATCGTCCAGCGCACCCTGGCGGCCCGGAACATGCGGCAGGCCCGGCGGGGCACCCTGTGGGGCGCCTACCTCAAGCTCACCCCCGTCTTCCTGTTCATTGTGCCCGGGATGGTGGCCTACGCCCTGAAGGTCTCGGGCAAGCTCACCCTGGAGGCCTCCGACCAGGCCTTCCCCACGCTGGTCCAGGAGCTCCTGCCCGAGGGGCTGCGGGGCCTGGTGGTGGGGGGCCTGCTGGCCGCCCTGATGAGCTCGCTGTCGTCGCTGTTCAATTCCTGCTCCACGCTGTTCACGGTGGACATCTACGAGAAGCTGCGCCCCGAGGCCTCGGAGCGGGAGCTGGTGCGCGTGGGGCGCATCGCCACGGGGGCCGTGGTGGTGCTGGGCATCGCGTGGATCCCGGTGATGAAGCACGTCTCGGACGTGCTCTACGAGTATCTCCAGGTGGTGCAGGCCTACCTGGGCCCGCCCATCACCGCGGTCTTCTTCCTGGGCGTCTTCGCCCGGCGGGTGAACGGCAAGGGGGCGGTGGCCGGCCTGGTGAGCGGCTTCCTGCTGGGGATGGCGAAGCTGGCGGCCCAGATCCTGGCCAGCGCGGAGGCCACCAGCGAGCTGTTGCCCGCCTGGATGGTGGCCTTCGGCGAGTTCAACTTCCTCTACTTCTGCATCGTCCTCTTCGCCGTCAGCGTGGTGGTGGTCGTGGCGGTGAGCCTGCTCAGCTCCCCGCCGCCGGAGAAGAAGCTCGATGGCCTCACCTACGCCACCACCGCGGCCGCGGCCCGCGATGAGACGCGCCAGAGCTGGAACCGCTGGGACGTGGTCCACACCCTCATCGTCCTCGGCGTCATCGCCGCCGTCTACCTCTACTTCACGGGATGATGGCCTGCTGCCGCCG
>JBKHIY010000137.1:0-10110 GCA_046538415.1 Candidatus Brocadiia bacterium
AGTCCTTTGGCCTCGCGGTGGGCGAGCAGGTCCTTCTCGAGTTGGCGCAGCCGGGGCAGCATGGGCTTGGCGGCGGCGCCGTATCTGCCGAGGGTCTTCAGGCACTGAGAAATCCGGTGGCGCTTGCCCCACTTGTGGATCTCCATGATCTCGATGCACAGCGGCATACCCTCCTTGATGCGGTGCCTGGCGAGCAGATCGATGCCGGCGAGCCGGATGCCGCTGGCGAACATGATGCCGCTGGGGGCGGGCTCGACGATCGCCTCGTGGATGGCGGGCAAGAGGGGCTTGATCTCTTCGTACGAGAGATTCTGGTACACCGAGCTGATGGTGCCTCGGGCGCGGCCGTCCTCGTTGCGAAGCCCGGCCCGGACCGCGGCGTAGAGCGCTTCCCGATCGACGCCCTCGAGGGAACGCGCCAGCATTCCGCGTCGGCGGTCGAAGAGCGCGAAGCACAGGTAGCGTTGCTCCATGCCGCGCGGATCATTCTCGGAGGGACCCTTGGCGAGCATGTGGAGCAGTTGCGGGAGGGCCGACATGGCGGGCTCGCCGATGGCGGCCAGCGCCTCGGCGGCCTGGACGCGCAGCCAGAGGTCGTCGCGCCGCAGGGTGTGCTTGAGGGCCGGCACTGCCGGGGCGGCGGCGTCTTTCAATAGGGCCAGTGCCTGGCAGGCGCCGTAGCGGGTTTCGAGCCGAGGGGAGTCGAGCATCTCCACCAGGACGGGAATGGGCGCCTCCTTGCGGCGGGCGAGCGCCATGGCGGCCCGTTTGCGGACCACCGGCGACCAACTGGTGAGGCGGCTCAGCAGCTCCTCCTGGCTCAGCTTGTCGTAGAAGCTGTGGCGGTCCCTGTTGCTCCACCCCCGGCCGTCCAGGATCAGGGCGTGGGCGGCGGCGGGGTCGAGTCGGGATACGACCGAGGGCCGCTTGCCGGTCAGGCAGAGCTTCCTCAGGGGCATCGCGTAGGCCAGGAGGTAGCCGCCGGTGCAGTCCCAGCCCGGGTACTTGTCGTTCCTCATTGCGGGCGGCCCCTGGTGGAGGAAGGTTCCATCCCAGCGCCGCGCCAGGTCGAAGTACCAGGCGCCGAATTCCTGCATCCACGCCCCGGTGGCGTTGGGGCCGGACTGCGCCACGCCGGGCATGGCCCAGAGGATATTGAAGAAGTTGCCCGTATGCCCCGTGTCGCGCTCGGGTCCGTGCGAGGCGACGCTCATCCGCGAGAAGAACTCCGCTCCCTCCCCTTCGCCAAGGAGGTTGAACAGGACCGCCGCCATGCCGCACTTGCCGTTGTCCTCGTGGGTCTGGGTCCAGGGGTGGTGATCGCCGTAGGGGACCGCCCCCTTGCCGACGTAGAAGCGAATCAGGCGGGCGCTCTTCTCGATCGCCTCCTCGACCTCCGGATCGTCGACCCCCGCCTCGCGGGCCAGGACGAGCGAAATGGTCAGGGGCAAGCCCGGGGAGTTCATCATCCCGTAGCCCATGAGCCGCCCGTCCGGACCGGCGAACCTGTGGCCCCAGGAACCGACGATGCTCTGGCCGTTCGCGGCCTCCAGGGCCAGACGCCGCAGGCCCGGCATGACGGCGTCGTCGCCGGTCGCTATCACGTACTCGGAGAGCAGCATCATGACGTAGCCGTACCACCAGGTCTGGAAGCTGCCGGCTGAGAACTCCGCCGCCCATTGGGCCTCCTTGCGCACCAGGGGGAGGTAGTCGGGATTGCCGCTGGCGAGCAGCGCGAGGGCATTGAGCGAGCGGGTGATGGGGTTCGGCCGGTAGTCGGGGGCGGCGAGCCGTTCGGCCAGGGCCTTGCATCCCTGTTCGAGGATGCGCCTCGACTTCGGGCACTCGTAGGGCGCGGTGGCGCTGTAGGTGCCGAGCACGGGCAGTTTGACGACGACGTTCTCGGTCTTGCCGGCCCGCCAGCGGATCAGCGGCAGGTTTCCGCCGGCCGCCTCCGCTTCGGCCGCGGTGAGGGCCTTGCCCAGTTCGGTGCGCGGGTCATAGGAGAACGGCCTGCCGGCGACGCCGAGGATCACGTCGCCCACCGCGAGGACCCCGTCGGCGGGAGACCCTTCTTCCACTTTCGTCACGTAGATTTGCCGCGCTTCGCTGGTCTCCAGCTTGTTGCTGTACATCCACCCGCGGGCGCCCGTGGCCCCGAGCGTCCAGTCGTGGCTCGCGCCCTCCGGGATCTTGTCGCCCTGGGTGAAGTCCGGGTTGGCCATCTCGGAAGGACGCCCATCCGCCGACTGCGCGGCGAGAAGGGAGGACAGCGCCACGACTGCGACAGACGCGACGATCCAGGGTCTTGCGATCATAGCGGGTCTCTTTCTTCGACCGGACCTTCGTGGGAGGTGCTTCATCGACAGCTCCGATCGGGATTTCCCATTGGACTCTGGCCGGCCGCGGTGGCCGGCACTTGAGAGCGGATTGTAGTCGCTCTCCCCGTCCGAACGCAAGCGCGACGAATGGGCTGGGGGCGGTCGCGGGGTGCTGGATGCTGGATGCTCGATGCTGGATGCTGACCTCTGTGTCTTCCGTCTCCGCTCACTCGTGGCGGAGGGCCTGGATGGGGTCCATGGAGGCGGCGCGGTAGGCGGGGTAGATGCCGAAGACGAGGCCCACGGCGACGGAGATGGAGAAGGCGAGGACGCAGGACGCAGGGGTGACGAGGGTGAGGCGGTTGGCGGCGAAGCTCACCACCCGGGCTCCGCCGAGGCCCAGGCTCACGCCGATGAGGCCCCCCGCGGCGGCGAGGAGGGTGGTCTCGGTGAGGAACTGTGCGACGATGTCGCGGCGGCGGGCGCCCAGGGCTCTGCGGATGCCGATCTCGCGGGTGCGCTCGGTGACGGTGGCCAGCATGATGTTCATGATCCCGATGCCGCCGACGAGGAGGGAGATGGCGGCGATGCCGCTGAGCACGAAGTTCCAGATGCGCAGGCTCTCCTTGGCGGCCCGCAGGCGCTCGAGCGGCACGTCGATGGCGTAGTCCTGTTTCTCGTGGGCGTGGTCGAGGATGCGGCGGATGGCCCGGGAGACGGGCACCACGTCCTCCAGGGTGGCGGCCTTGGCGATGAGGCGGTGGAGCTCGACGATGGTCACCTCGCGGGTGCCGGAGCGGCGACGGTAGATGACGTCGCCGTAGCGGGCCTGGACGGTGGCCATGGGCACGTAGATTTCGTGGGGTCCGGTGGCGGCTTCGCTGCCGTTGCCCTGGCGGGAGCCGCCGCTGCGGCCCCGGAGCACGCCGACCACGCGATAGCACTGGCCGCCGCCCTTGACGGTCTTGCCCAGGGGGCTGGAGAAGGGAAACAGGGCGTCGACCATGGGCTCGTTGAGCACGCACACGGTGGTCTTGGCGTGCATGTCCACGGAGGTGAGGAAGCGCCCCTGGAGGAGCTCGCGCTTGGCCACGTCGGGGTACCAGGGCACGACGCCCACGATGGTGCCGTCCACACGGCGGTGGAGGTGGCGGAGGTGCTGGCGGATGTGGCGGGAGGGGACCATGACCTGGACGTTGGACACGGTGGTGTGGATGCGCTCGGCGTCCAGGTAGGTGAGGCCGTAGCTGAGGGCCCAGGTCTGCTCCGTGGCCACGCTGTGCTCTTCGGGGGGCTTGACGCTGGTGACGATGATGTTCTGGCTGCCCAGTTGGCGGATTTGCTCCAGGGCTTCGTGGCTTCCGCCCTCGCCGATGGCCAGCATCACGATCACCGCAGCCACGCCGAGGATGATGCCCGTGGCGGTGAGCACGGAGCGGAGCTTGTGCAGCCAGAGGCTCTTGAGCCCCATGCGGATGGTGCGCTTGGCTCGGAACTTGAGCATGGGCGACGGGGCTCCTGGGTCTATCCCGTGTCGTCGACGACCCGGCCGTCGACGAAGCGCACCTGCCGGCGGGCCCTGGCGGCGATGGCGGGGTCGTGGGTCACGCTGATGATGGTCTTGCCCTGGTCGCTGAGCTGGTCGAGGAGGTCGAGGATTTCCTGGCCGGTGGCGCTATCCAGGTTTCCCGTGGGCTCGTCGGCGAGAATGATCAGGGGGTCGTTGGCCATGGCCCGGGCGATGGCCACGCGCTGCTGCTGCCCGCCCGACAGCTCGTTGGGCCGGTGGCCGATGCGGTCGCCGAGGCCCACCATGGCGGCCAGGGCGGTGGCGCGCTGGTAGCTGTCGCGCTCCGCCCAGCCCTGGTAGAAGAGCGGCACCTCGATGTTCTCGGCCACGTTGAGCTGCTGGATGAGGTTGTAGGACTGGAAGATGAAGCCCAGCCGGCGGGAGCGGATGGCCGAGAGCTGGGCGTCGCTCAGTTGCGAGACGTCCTGGCCTCCAAGGTAGTAGGTGCCGCCGGTGGGCGTGTCCAGGCAGCCCATGAGGTTGAGAAAGGTGGACTTCCCGGAGCCCGAGGGGCCCATGATAGCCACGTAGTCGCCGGGCTGGAAGGCCAGGGTGACGCCCCTCAGGGCGTGGACCTCGACGAGGCCGAGGTGGTAGACCTTGACCAGGTCGCGGACCTCGGCGATGGGCCTCTCGGCGCGGTCGGCCGGGGCCTGTGGAGCGGGCCGTCGGCTGGTGGCCAGGTGGCGGCGCATCATGGGCTCTTGGTGCTCCTGCTGCTGCCGCGTCTTGGCGAGCCTTTGGCGCCCTTGGGGCGGGCGTTGCCCTCCTTGGGCCGCTTGCCCTTCTCCTCCTGGCGCGGCTGAGGCCCCTGGCCGGGCTCCTCGGCTTCCTCGGCCTCCTGGTCCTCGGCCTGGGGCGCCTTCTCTTCTTCCTCCTCGGTGGCGATGTAGCGCGGGGCTTCGAGCAGCACCTTTTCGCCTTCGGCCAGGCCGCTACGGATTTCGACGAAGTCGTCGTTGGACTCGCCGATCTCGACGGCCCGCTCCTCCTCGGTGCCATCCTCGTGCACCACGTAGACCACGCTGCGGTCGCCCCGGGCAGTGACGGCCTGGACGGGGACGTGGAGGACGTTGCGGAGGGTCTTGACGTGGACGGTGACCTCGGCGGACATGCCGGGCTTGAGGACGGGATGGACGCCGTCGATGGCCACGATGGTTTCGTATTCCTTGAGGTCGGGGTTCAGCCATCGGTTTCGCGAGCTGGGCAGGTCGGCCACTTCGTAGACCTTTCCCGTGATATTCATCTCGGGGAAGGCATCGACGCGCACGCGGGCGGGGAGGCCGACCTTGACCTTCTCCACGAGGGACTCGTGGACGCGGATGCCCACGGCCAGGGACGCGATGTCGGGCAGCTTGATGATCTCCTGGCGCTCGCGGATGGTGGAGCCTTCCTCGATGGGGTCGCCGCTGTGTCGCCAGTGGCCGCCGGTGGTGGCGTAGACCACCAGGCCCGGCTGGGTGGCCACGATGGTGCAGGCGGCGAGCTGGGCCTGGAGCTTCTCCAGGCGGCTCTTCTGGAGCAGGTAGGTGGCCTTGGCGCTCTGGCGCTTGACGTCGGCCTGGACCAATGCGGAGCGGGCGCGGGCCTTGACCCGCTCGAGCTCCCGGACCTCTTCCTGGTAGAGGGAGAGGTATTGCTGGGCCTGCTTGGGGAACTCGTAGCGGAAGAAGAGCTCGCGGGCCATGAGGGCCTGGTCGAGCTCGATGCGCCTTCGCTTGAGGGCCAGCTCGTAGGCCTCGAGCTTCTTGCGGCTGATGGCCTTGAGGCGGAGCAGGTCGGCGGCCCCGATCACGTCGTCGGCGGCGATCTTGAACTCCTCGATGGCCAGGCCGATGTTGGCCTCCAGGGTGCGCTTGTTCTGGAGGGCGCTGCCGCCCAGGCGGGCGGCGGTCTCGGGGGCCTTGGGCTGGGGCTTCTCGGGGGCCTCGAAGACCGGCTCCTCGGTGGTGTGGGGGGCGGGGCCGGGGTTGGCCTCCTCGCCAGCCGGGTTGTGGGTGGCGGCCAGGGCGTGGTCGGCCTCCTCGAGGGTCACCTGGACTTCACCCTCGATGGCCTTGCGGTGCTGGAGGGCGGCGCGGTAGAGCTCGTCGGCGAGGCGGGCCAGGTCCACCTCGCCCTCGAGGGCGTCGGCGGCCAGGGCCTCGCCCACGTAGTGCTCGAGGTCCATGCGGCTGAACTTCACGTCGAGCTCGGCCTGCTTGACTTCGCTCTCGCCCTCGCTCTTCTGGATGTCGTAGGCTTCCTCGGCGTCCTCGTAGCTGGCCTTGGCGCTGGCGAAGGTGATCTCCTGCTGCTCGAGCTGGTCGCGGATTTTCGAGGAGTCCAGGCGCACCAGGACTTTCTTGTCCGCCACGTCCTGCTCCGTGATGCGGGTGCCTTCCTCCACGATGTAGATGACGGTGGTGGTGCCCTCGACCTCGGACTTGTAGACCTTGGAGCGGAGGGCCTCCAGCCCCCCGCTCTCCGTGATGTCGATGGGCAGGTCGGCGCGGCGCACGGTGAAGGTGGCCCGCTCCGTCTCCGTGGCCGTCTCTCGCCCGAACCACCACCACCAGCCGAAGGCCCCGCCGCCGGCCACCACCAGGAGGGCCAGGAGCAGGGGCAGGGGGTTGCGGCGCCGGCGCGCCGCGGGCGCCGCCTGGCCCACGCCCAGGGGGCTCTCGGCCGTCTCTTCGTCGACGGCCACGCCCACCAGGGGCTCTACGGCGTGCTCGGGCTCGGTGCGGGTCCTATTCCTGGCCATTTTGGAATTCCTGCCAGATGCCGTTTTCGTCTACCTGGAGCACTTCGGTGTCGCGCCACAGGGCGAGGCGCGAGAGGGTATGGTCGATGAGGGTGCGGGTGAGGGCGTTCTGTGCGGCGACCAGCGCGGCGTTGGCCTCCAGGAGGTCGCGGGGCACGGCCTCGCCGCGCTGGAGGAGCAGGCTGGTGCTGCGCACCCGGCGCTGCGCGAGCTCCACGCTGTCGCGCTGGATGCGGTAGCTCTCGGCGGCCTCCTGGAGGTCTCGCCAGTCCTGCCGCACGCTGAGGGCCACCTGGTCGCGGAACTCCTGGGCGGCCCGCCCGGCGCTGTGGAGGTTGATCAGGGCCTGGCGGTAGGCGTTGCGCTCCTCCTTGCGCTGGAGCGGCAGGTCGAAGTCCAGGGCGGCGCTGTAGACGCCCCGGTGGAAAGGCAGCTTGAGCGGCTTGAGCTCCTTGCGCGAGGGCACGCTGGCGGCCAGCCGCAGGTCCACGTCGGGGCCCAGGCCGTTCCGGGCGAGGACTACCTTCCGCTCCGCGTCGCCCACGCGGTCGAAGGCGGTGAGCAGGTCGAGCCGCCGGCTCAGCGCGGCGCGCACGGCCTCCTGGCGGTCCAGCCCGGGGTCGCCCAGGCCGGCCTCGCGGAGGCGCTCGATCTCCCCCGGGTCGAGCTCGATGGCCGCCTCGGTGGGCAGGGCGAGGGCGATCTTGAACTGGTCGAGCTGCTGCTGGTACTCCTGGAGGGCCCGGATCCAACTGGCCCGGGCCGACAGCTCGTCCTGGCGGGCCTGGTCGACCTGGAAGCCGGCCACCAGCCCGTTCTTCTCCAGGCCCTCGGTCTGGATGCGGGAGATGTGGATGCGCTGCCAGTTGCTCCACTGGTTCATCACCGCGTCCCGCTGCTGGAGCACGCGGTAGTAGCTGCTCGTGATGTCCACGCAGAAGCTCTTGCGGAACCTGGCGAAGTCGCGCACCGCGTAGAGGGTGTCGCGCTCGGCCTGGGTGAGGGTCTCCCTGGCCACCAGGCGGCCGGCGTTCCGCCACAGGGGCTGGAGCACCTCGATGGTGAGCACGGAGGCAGCCGACTTCGTGGGCTCGGCGTTGGTCAGCCGCATCAGGTCGGTCGCCAGGTTCACGCTCACCTCGCCGCCGAGGGCCAGCAGCTGGCTCACGCTCAGGCTCGAGGAGCCCTCCAGCGTGTTCTCGCCGCGCACGTCGTTCAGCGTCTTCTCGTCGGTGCCCGTCACGGAGCCGCCGGCCGACCACTGGGGCGTCCACTTGAACCGCTCGAGGGTGAGGGCCAGGGCCGCCTGGTAGAGCGTCTCCTTCGCCGTCTGGTAGTCCCGGCTGTGCTCGGCGGCGAGGGCCAGCGCGTCGCGGAGC
The DNA here is from genome assembly GCA_046538415.1 of Candidatus Brocadiia bacterium. Taxonomy (GTDB): domain Bacteria; phylum Planctomycetota; class PUPC01; order DSUN01; family DSUN01; genus JBKHIY01. The sequence goes on from JBKHIY010000137.1 coordinate 8,017, forward strand.
GAGAGGCGCAGGGCGCCCTCCCCCCGGGGCAGGCCGCCGGGCACCTTCGCGGGATCGAGGTCCGCCATGGCCCGCTCGGAGGGCTGAGGGGCGTCCGCGCCCTCCCCCTGCTCGGCGAGCAGGGCCTCCAGGGCCGTCTGCTCAGAGGGGTCGATGCGGAAGCCCGAGGGCGTGCCCAGCGCCTGGGCCCGGGGGCTGCGCAGGATGCCGTAGACCTCGCGGTCGGCGTCGCGCTTGTAATAGGTGGGCGTGCACCCCGGCCCCAGAGCCCACAGGCCGGCCACCAATAGCATCACGGGCCCGCGCCGTAGCGTGGCTCCACTCATCGCTGCCGCCTGCTCGCAAGGTGTTGCTCGGAGTCCCTGCTCCTCCCACGGCAGACACCCCTGGCCGCTATCGACATGCCTCTTCCATAGTGAGGGACCACGAAAGGAGGCTTCTTGCTGCACCCTTCTTCGTCGTTCTCGGAATCTCTGGCCGGAGTCGCTCCGCGACAATCGCTCATTATACCTCAAAGGGGCATCGCTTTTCATCCCCAATCGCCGGACTTTCTGGCCGCCCCGGCGGGGGCACCCGGCTGCCCGCTTTCTGCCATGGCCGACACTTGGCGCGGCGCGCGACCACCCGGCAGCGGTCCCAAGGGCGTGGCGCGCGGGGCGTTGCGGCGCGGCCCGGGGGCCGCGCGGCGGCGCAGCCCGGAGCGCGGGCTGGGGTGTATAAATCGGGTACAGGCCAAGTGCAGGCGCGGGCAGGGCTTAGGCCGCCGCCTCGCGCGAGCGCGGGGCGGCGGGCCGCGGCTGTTCACGACGTAGACGGCCCGCCGCGTCCCGGGCTGCGGCTGGCGGGCGGATGGGCGGGGCCTGCGCGCATTTCCCTAAGTGCTGGTGTGATGGCCGGCTAGGCGTGGCGGGGCGGGGCGTCGGGGGCCTTTCGCCCCGCGGCGCCGCGTCGGTGGCACGGCGGTTGCACCAGCGTGGGGCGAATGTGAGCCCGAGAGCGTTTGCGAAGACCCCCGATGTGGCCTAGGTCCCCCCTAGGACACAGCCCCGGCCGGTCGGTCTGGCGCGGACGGCTTCAGGCGTGCCCGCTGCGAGTTCGACAGCGCGAGGAGGGGCAGTGTCCCCAGCGTCGGCTCGATGGCCCCGCACGGCGGGGCCGAGGCGTGCTCTCTCCAGTCGTTCGCGGAGCTGCGCCGCGCCAGACCGGCCCACTTTCTTGGAGCGCACACAACCCGGCGACGCGCTCCCTGGTGCTGGCGGACCGCACGTCCGCCTGCGGGCCAGGGACCGAGAGACGCGCAGGGGACACGGCGACGCCCCCCTGCCGATGCGATAGCGGGTGCTTCGGCCCGCGGCGGTGGGCACGTCGGCCCACCCGGCCCGCGGCACGCGGTCGCGGCCCGCGCCGTTGCGCGGGGCCTGCCTCGCGGGAAAGCGAGGACGCGGCTGCCACGGCCGCCGGGCCGTCCTCCGAAGCCGTGCCATGGCCCAGCGGCGTCGGCTGGGCACCGCTCGCCCATCGCCGGGCGGGCGGCTCCTGACGGCGGGCCCGGAGCGGCCCGCCGCGCCTGCTCCCGCGCGAGGCCGCCCCCTCGCGCGTGCCCTTTCGCCCGGCGTGGCGCCATCGCGCCGAACCGCGCGCCACGCGCCTCCTGGCGCCAGACGCCAGCGGCCGCCCCCCGCTGGCGTCTGCCTTTTGGCCCCTAGCGGATAGTGGTGGGGCCGCCTCACGGGCGGAAGAGGCGAGGGGGCCTTCGGTGGGCTCTCGCCGCCCAGCTCGCGCCTGCCCTTCAAGAACCCCAGCGCGGCCCTCGTCCCGGCGGTCCGCCGTCGGGACGCGATGTCTTCGCCGCTCCTGCGTCGCTCCTGCCCCAGCCCGCGGAAGAGGGACGGGGGACCGTCCAGGAGATGGCATCTCCCCGCGGGAGCGTGGGCACGAGGAACAGCGCGTCCATCCTAACTCATTGAAATGACACGCATTAAGGCCGTGGCGGGTCCGTGCCGCGCGACCCGAGGCGGCGGCGATGCGAGCGGCAGACACAGGTGCAGGCGGTGCGCTGGAGCCGTGCGAGCGGTTTTTTTCAGTTTTTTTCGC
>JBKHIY010000138.1:0-10089 GCA_046538415.1 Candidatus Brocadiia bacterium
GATGCTGGATGCTGGATGCTGGATGCTGGATGCTCGATGCTGGATGCTGGATGCGGCTCCCTGGCCTCCGGCTTCCGGCGGGCAGGTGCGGCTAGGGCAGGTCGGGCAGCTCGGGCACCTGGGGCTCGGGCGGGGGCTGGGCGAGGATGGGCTTCCAGATCACCTTGCCGCCCGACTGGTTGAAGATCGCCTTCTGGATGGCGTTCTCGTCGGTCGTCCCGTAGTAGTTCTCGGGGGCCCGGACGACCATGGAGCCCTGGTTGGAGATGGCGTTGGGGTCGTGGCCGGCGATGAAGTTGCCGGTGATCAGGGGCTCGCTGCCTTCGGCGCACACCACGCCGTTGTAGCCGTTGCGGGTGATGTGGTTGCCGGCGATGCGGGGCGATGCGTTGGCCGCGCAGTGGATGCCGTTCTGCTGGCTTTCCACCTGGTTGTTCTGGGTGATCAGGTTGTTCTCGATCGCGCCGCTGGAGGTGTGGAGGTAGATGCCCGGTCCGTTTTCGGCGATGCGGTTTCGCTGGATGGTGGGTGCGGCGTCGCGCTCGCAGCGGATGCCGGCTCCCTGGTTGGCGGTGATGTGGTTGGCCTCGATGGTGGGCTCGACGTGGCCGTTGAGGAACACCCCCTGCCCCTGGTTGCGTGCGATGGCGTTGCGGCGGATGGTCGCCGAAGCGAAGTCCTGGCAGGAGATGCCTTCCCCGCCGCCCACGGTGCCGTTGCCCTCGATGCGGTTGCGCTCGATGGTGGCCTCGGCCCCCCGCCCCTCGATGGCGATGCCGTGGCCGCCGTTGCCCTCGATGCGGCACTGGCGGACGACCACCACGGCCTCGCTGGCCTGCACCCCGGCGCCGGCGTTCTCCGAGAGGGTGCAGCCCTCGATGCTCACCTCGGCGCCCTTGGAGGCCGCGATGGCCACCTGGCCGTTGCGGGCGAACGTGCTGCCCCGCACGGCCAGGCCCGCGGCGCCCACCACCAGACCGGTGCGCTGGTGCTCCACCGTGCAGTCCTCGAACACGCATTCGGTGGCCGGCGAGGAGGCGGCGAACTCGATGCCCTCGCCGTCGAAGTAGCTGCGATGCTCCCCAGCCTCCACCCCGCTGGTGAACCGCACGCCCCGGGCCACCAGCCGACCCTCGACCCGCAGGCGGGCGCCCAGGAGGAACTGCACGACCACCCCCCGCTGGATGGTCAGCGTGGCGCCCTCCCGGACCGTCGCCGTGCCCGTGAGCACCAGGGGGCTGCGGGCCGCGCCCCACGTGGTGTCCTCGGCGATCGGGCCCTGGAAGTGGGCCCGCTTCTCGGTGCCCGCATCGAGGGCTTTGCGGAACGACTCGGGGGTGCGCACGACACCCGCCGCCGCCTCGGCCTCGATGAGCGCCTGGCGCGCGGCGTCGGGCTCCACGTCGCCGGAGCGCAGCGAGGGGTCGATGGCGGCCAGCCGCTCGACGATGGCCCACGCCTCGCTGAACCGCCCCAGCTCCCGCAACGCCGTCGCCCGGTAGGCGAGGAACACCTGGCCCACCGGCGAGGTGGGCTCGAAGCCCGCCCGGGTCATCTCCTCGGCCCAGGCGGCCAGCTCGGCCCAGGCCCCCTGGTCGCTGAGCCGCCGGGCCTCGCCCAGCGCCGCGCGGCGGAGGCCCTCGCTGGCCGCGTCCTGGCCGGGGGCGCCGGCGGAGAGGATGAAGTTGAAGTGCTCCACCGCGCTCCGATGGTCGCCGTGGGCCAGGTCCAGGTAGCCCAGCCGCAGGTGGGCCTCCGCGATCATGTCCCGGTGGTCGAAGTCCAGGCACTGGCGGAGGAGCTGGCGCACCCGCTCGTCCTGCTCGCCGGGCTCCTCCACCGCGCTGTCCGGCCCGCAGGGGGCGAGCAGGGGGGCCATCTGGAGAATGGCCCGGCACACCCGGCGCGGCTCCTCCTCCGCACCCTCGGCGATCTCGGCCAGCAGGTCCACGGCGGCCCGCTCCTCGCCGGTGCGCTCGTAGGCGGCGGCCAGGACGAGCCGCGCCTCGGAAGCCCAGTCGCTGCCCTCGTGCTCCTCGATGTAGGCCTGGAGCGGCTCGATGGCCTCCCCGGGGCTCTCCTCGGCCAGCCGCCGCAGCCGGCTCAGCTCCAGCATCGCCTCGTTGACGTCGGGCTCGCGGGAGAAGGGCCACTGGCCGCGGAAGTAGATGGCGGCGGCGATGCCCACGCCCGCCAGGACGAGCACGACAATCAGAATCTTCGTGGCCTTGCTCACCGAACCAGCTCCTTGCACGGGAGGGAAGGCACCGACGACGCGACAAGGGCGATTTAACAGGCCCGCCGGCCCCCTGTCAAGCAGCGCACGCCGCCAGCATTGACTCGCCGCCGCCTTCCGCCTAGAATGATTACTATAGGGATCGACGACGCTGTTTGGAGAATGGCTATGGCCGAAAAGCAGATCAGCAGGCGAGGCTTCCTCGGCGGCAGCGCCGTGGCCCTCGGCGCCGGCCTGATGGGCGGCGCCGCGCTGGCGGCAGACAAGCTGCCCCCCGCCCGCACCATCCTCAGCTACGACGAGCGGATGGAGTACCGCCGCCTGGGCAAGACCGGACTCTACGTCTCCGCCATCAGCCTCGGCGGACACTGGAAGCGCTGCCCCTTCCGAGGCGAGGCGTTCCAGAAGAACCGCACCGACATCGTCGCCAAGTGCCTGGACAGCGGCATCAACTACGTCGACGCCTGCTGCCACGCCGAGGTGCTCACCTACGCCAAGGCCCTCCACACCCTCAAAAAGCGCGACCAGATGTTCTTCGGCTTCTCCGACTGCGGACGCGAGGTGCGCAGCAAGCAATACCGCACCAAACGCGCCCTCCTGGAGGTGCTCGACGACCTGATGAAGAAGGCCAGCCTGGACTACGTGGACTTCTGGCGGATCACCTGCCACGAGCCGGGCGGCCTGCACACCTACAACACCGCCTGCGAGATCGCCGCCGCCGGCGAGCAGGCCATCCGCGATGGGAAGATTCGCTTCTTCGGCATCTCCTCCCACGACCGCCGCTGGCTGGAGTTCATGGTCCGCGAGTTCCCCGTCGTATCCGCCATCCTCACCCCCTACACCGCCAAGAGCAAGGAAAAGCCCCAGGGAAGCTTCTTCGATACCGTCCGCGAGCAGGACGTCGGGGTCTTCGGCATCAAGCCCTTCGCCTCCAACTCCATCTTCAAGGGCAAGAGCACCCCCGACGACCCCCACCGCGAGGAGGACGACAAGCGGGCCCGCATGGCCCTCCGCTACGTCCTCTGCTGCGACGCCATCACCGCCCCCATACCAGGCCTCATCTACCCCCACCACGTCGACAACTGCCTCCTGGCCATCGAGGAGCGGCGAAAGCACGACCTCGCCGCCAACCCCGCCATCCTCCGCGACCGCGAGTTCGCCGCCATGAGCGACCGCATGTTCGACCGCCTGCCCCCCCACTACCAGTGGCTCAGGGACTGGGAGTGGGTCTAGCCCCCGCGGCCCGGGGGAACCGACGGCCCGACTGAGGACCCGCCCATGGACCGATCGCCCGCGCCCCGCCGACGGCTCGCCGCGATGGGCCTCGCCGCGGCCGCCCTCCTGGCCCTCGCCGCCGACAAGCCGGCCAAGCCCTTCCGCCCCGGCCAGGACGGCTGGCTCTCGCTCTTCGACGGCTCCTCCCTCGAGGACTGGGAGGTGGGCGAGGGGGCCGAGTGGAAGCTCCGCGACGGTATCCTCGCCGGGTCGAAAGGCCGTATCCTCAACTACTGGCACTGGAAGGACTTCGAGCTCGAGGCCCGCATCCGCGGCAGCGGCATCCTCCGCTTCCGACTCTCCCTCGCCCCCATGCCCGACCAGCCGGGCTACTGCCTCGACCTCGCCGACGCCACCATCCGCACCCCAGGGGGCGAGACGGTGGCCCGCGGCTCGGCCCCCGAGGCCAAGGGCTGGCGCGAGCTGCGCCTGCGGGCCGTCGGGGACCAGTTCACCGTGTGGCTGGACGGCGCGAAGGTCGCCGAGGGCCGCGACGAGCGGTGCCCCGCCAAGGGCATGCTCGTCCTCGTCGCCCGCGGCCAGCCCCTCCAGCTCGCCCGCCTGCGCATCCGCCCCCTGGGCCGCGAAGAACACGTCAACATCCCCTCCCCCAACACCGCCTGCTACGTGTGCCACGCCAACTTCCAGGGCGAGGCCATCTCCCGCACCCACCAGGCCGAGAGCATCGGCTGCGCCCAGTGCCACGGCCCCTCACTCGCCCACCGCTCCGACGAGGATAACGTGACGGCGCCCGACGTGATGTTCCTCCGCGGCGAGGTCGACCCCGCCTGCCTGCGCTGCCACAAGCGCCACGAGCCGGAGAGCGAGAAAAAGGACGGCACGGGCAAGCCGCCGCCCGACCCCGTGTGCACCGACTGCCACGGCGCCCACCAGGCCAGGAACTGACCGCCCCCAGGCCCCGGGAGCGAGCAAGGTGCCCACCCGCCTGACCATCCTGGTGAACGACAGGGCCGCCGGCGGCCTGGCCGCCGAGCACGGGCTCGCCGCCTGGGTCGAGCACGAGGGACACGCCATCCTCTTCGATACCGCCAGCTCGGGTCGCAGCCTCGAGGCCAACGCCAGGGCGCTGGACATCCCCATCGACGAGGCCGAGGCGGTGTGCCTCAGCCACGGCCACTACGACCACACCGGCGGCCTGCCGCGCCTGGCTCCCCGCCTGCGGGGCGCCCGCCTCTATGCCCATCCCGCCGCCTTCCGGGGCAAGGCCGCGCGCCGACGAGGGCGCTGGCAGGCCATCGGCAGCCCCGTCTCCCCCGACGAGCTGCGGGCCGCGGGGCTCGAGCTCCGCGTGTCCGCCGAGCCCCAGGAGGTCGTGCCCGGAGCCTGGATGAGCGGCGAGGTGGAGCGGGAGGCCCGCCTCGTGCCCGCCACGCCGCATCTATTCGCCGAAACCCCCGCCGGCCGCCAGGTCGACCCCTTCGCCGACGACCAGGCCATGGCCCTGTGCACCGAGCCGGGACTCGTGGTGCTCTCCGGCTGCGCCCACGCGGGGATCGTCAACCACTGCCGCGCCGCGATGCGGCTCGCGGGCGAGAGGCGCCTGCGGGCCGTCGTCGGCGGCTTCCACCTCGTCGGCGCCGCCCCGGGCCTGATCGAGGCCACGGTCGAGGCGTTCCGCCGGCTCGAGGCCCAGGCCCTCCACCCCTGCCACTGCACCGGCCGGGAGGCCACCGAGGCCCTCCAGGCCGCCTTCCCCGACCGCTGCCGCCCCGTCGTGGCGGGCGCCCGCCTGGACTTCTAGCCCCCCGCGCGCGACCGCGCCGCGCGCTTCCCTCTACCCCTACAAACCGAAGCCCCCCCTCCATGCGGACACGAAAAATTCTAAAAGTGCGAAAAAAAATTGGCCGAACGCCCCAACCATCGAAGCGGCAAGCCCTTACGACCATGAGAAATTTTTCTCCCCTCGCCCCATGCCCTAAGTGCCTGGGAATGCGACGGTTGCGGTGGATCTGTGGGGGAGGCACCCCCTTTCTGGGCAGAAAGCGGTGCCTCCCCCACACCCCCTCCTCCCCAAAGACCGCGGGTGGGGACCCGGGGCGGCGAGGCACACCGCGCCGCCCGAGCCCGAGAGGGGGCCTCCCTTGCTCCGCCCTCGGCCGTCGCCGCTGCGGCGACGGCCGAGGGCCCGTCACAGGAGTCTTTGGAGGGTGGGCGTGCGGGGGAGGGAACCTTTGTGCACAAAGGTTCCCTCCCCCGCTAAGCGCCCCTCCCGCCGGCCCTGCATTTCTCGCCACGGCCCTGCATTTCTCGCCACGCCCCGGCGCGGGCTAGTCCATCAGCCGGGGGTTGTACTGTCGGGGGCCGGGGCGGTAGCCGCGGTAGGCCGCGGGGTCGAGCGGAGCGGGGGTGTAGACCGCGACGAAGCGGTCCCAGGGGTTGTAGACGACGGCCTCTTCGCGGCGGTCACCGCAGAGGTCCGCGGGGATGCCGTGGTACCAGCCCATCCTCGGGGGGCCGACGGGCGGCGGCAGGCCGGGCAGGGCGGCGAGGCGACGGCCCGTGGCGTGCCACAGCTCGCCGCCGTTGTAGACCAGGGCCGGCCGGTCGGGGCCGTCCCAGTAGACGACCTCCATGCCCGTCTCGTTGGGCGAGGAGTTGAGCCGCCAGCGGCGGAGCACCCTCCCGTCGGTGGCCACGGTCATGACGTCGGGCGCGTGGCCGCGGTAGCGAATGACCATCTCGGGGCCGGGGGGCTCGGCGAGGAAATCGGCCACGCGAAGCTCCTGCCCATGGGGCACGGCCTGGGGGCCGAGCTCGAGCAGGGCGCGGCCCCGAGCATCGAGCACGATGCCGTGGCCGGAGCCCAGGGCGCGCACCCGCCCGCCGTCCCAGGGGGCGACGGCCACCGAGTCCATGTGGCGCCCGAGCTGCTTCTCCCAGAGCGGCGTGCCGTCGTGGTCGAGGAGGTAGTATCCTCCGAACAGCTCGTCGCGTCCGTCGCCGTCGATATCGCCCACGGCGGGGATGTAGGCGGAGCAGCGGGAGTAGTCGTTCCACCGGATGGAGTAGGTCCAGAGCAGCCGCAGGTCGTGGGAGAAGGCGAGGACCTTTTCTCCGAGCTTGACGGCGAAGTCGCGGGGCCTGGGGCCGCCCTGGAAGTTGGCCACCAGGAGGCGCTGGTGCACCCAGTTGGGCCCCCGGCCCTGGCAGGCCCGCAGTTCGGGCGGCGCGGCCTGGGCCTCGACCTTGGCCGTGGCGCCGTCTCGGACCTGGACGCTGACGTCGGCCAGGCTGTGGGGCGGGGCCTGGGCGCGGGGGTCGGTGAAGAAGGAGAGGACTTCGGCGGCGCCGTCGCCGTCGAGGTCGTGGACGGCCACCGGCCCGGGCCGCACGGGCTGGCCGCCGCCCTCGCCGGCCCGCCACAGGATTTCGCCGTCCATGGAGAAGGCGGCGAGGAAGCAGGGCTTGACCCCCGCGCCGGCGGTGCGGAAGACGAGGAAGTCGGCCCGCCCGTCGCCGGTGAGGTCGCCGATGCGGATGTCGCCGCCGTAGCGGAGGGCCTGGCCCTGGTGCTCGCCCTGGGCGAGCAGTGCCCGGGGCACGGGGATCTTCTTGTGGAGGATGGGCGTGCCGCGCTCGGCGGCCTGGGCGCTGCCGCCGCCCAGCGCGACCCCGGCCAGGAGCACGGCGAGGCAGGCCAGGGGGGTCGCGGCGGCGGTGCCCATGGGCCTACTTGACGGCCAGGTAGTAGAGCTTGCCCTCGGCGCGGGTGCGGCCGGCGAGGAGCAGGGCGTCGGGCCCGACGCCCATGTAGATGTCGCACCGGCCCGCCGAGCGGATGGCGCCGCCGGTGTCCTGGTCGACGCAGAACTGGTGGAAGGGCTCGAGGGTCACCTCGTCGCGGGTCTCCATCTGGGGCACCTTGGTGACCACGTAGGCGAGCAGGCCGCGGGGGAAGACGCTCTTGTCGGTGGCGATGGTGCGATAGGGCGTGACGGGGGTATTGAGCGAGCCCCGCGGCCCCTCCTCGCTGCGGATGAAAAACACGTAGCAGTCGTTCTTGTGCGTATAGTGGGTGATCTCGTGGGGATGCTTGTCGAAGTACTCGATGATCTTCTGGAGGGAGAGCTCGTCGGGGTCGATCTTCCCGTCCTCGACCAGGGACAGGCCGATGGAGGTGTAGTCCTGGTCGGTCTTGCCCTCGTAGCCCACGCAGATTTGCTCCCCGTCGGGCAGCTCGATGTATGCGGAGCCCTGGACGTGTGCGAAGAAGGCCTCGAGGGGGTCGCGCAGCCACACCAGCTCGAGGCCCTTGCCGGCGAGAAGCTGCTGGGTCTCGATCTCCTCGCGCGTGTAGTAGGGCACGATGTCGCCGCTGGGCGTGCGGCGCCCCACGGGCGTGCCGTCGGGTTTCTTCACCAGGTCCTTGGGCTGGCGGTAGAGGGGGTAGCGGTATTCGGGCGTGCGCTCGAGGCTGCCCTGGAAGATGGGGGTGCAGTATCCGGTGAACAGCACGGTGCCCTGGTCGTCGCAGCCGACGGAGATATAGACGTCGAACCGCTCGCAGATGCGGCGGTGGAGGTCGGCGGGGTCCTGGGCCTCGGCGAGCACCTCCTTGAAGACCTTGAGGGTGTGGACCGCCCGCTCGTGGCTGATGTCCTGGTAGGGGAAGCATTGCTTGGACGAGGGCTTGTTGTAGTAGTCGAGGCTGTGGTCGATGGCCTCCACGAGGCCGCGGCGGTCCTGGAACCCGCTTCCGAAGTCGGGGTAGTCGTCGGGGTCGGTGAGCTTACGCAGCGCGGTGGCCCCTGGGGGCAGGGGCTTGGAGTAGTTCTTGGGCCGCTTTCGGCAGCCGAACCAGCCGCAGGAGGTCATGGTCATGCCCAGCGCGGCGATGGCGATGGCGCGGAGGGTAGAGCCCATGGGCACAAACTCCTCGGCTTCGGAGCCAGCATCACGGGGAAGTTGGCATTCACGGGGAGGCAGGTCGTCGCCAATCCTACTCCCCGACAATCCGCCTGTCAAGCACAAAACCGCGGTCGCGGAGCCTTGACTCGGGGCCTGGGCGCTTGCTAGCATTCGGGCTGGAGGGAGGCGGGCCGGCGCGCGACCAGGGAGCCGCGACCATGGATGTCATCGAGCCCCGGCAGCGGATTCGCCATCTGCTCGAGCGCCGCGACTTCGGCGTCCCGGTGACGGTGTGCGCCTGGGTGCGCACGCGGCGCGACTCCAAGGGCGGCTTCTCCTTCCTCCAGCTCAACGACGGCTCCTGCCTGGCCGACCTCCAGGTGGTGGCCGACGGCTCCCTGCCCAACTACGAGAGCGAGGTGCGGCGCCTGAGCACCGGCTGCTCCGTGCGCGTGCGCGGCGAGCTGCGCGAGTCCCCGGGCAGGGGCCAGGAGGTCGAGGTGGGGGCCGAGACGGTCGAGGTGCTGGGCTGGGTGGCCGAGCCCGACGCCTACCCCCTCCAGAAGAAGCGCCACAGCTTCGAGTTCCTCCGCCAGGTGGCCCACCTGCGGCCCCGCTCCAACACCTTCGGGGCCGTGATGCGGGTGCGCAACGCCCTGGCCCGGGCCACCCACGAGTTCTTCCAGGACCGCGGCTTCCTCTACCTCCACAGCCCCATCATCACCTCCAGCGACTGCGAGGGCGCGGGCGAGATGTTCACCGTCACGGCGCTCGACCCGGCCCGGGCGGTGCGGCGGCCCGACGGCTCGGTGGACTACTCGGCGGACTTCTTCGGGCGGCGCACGGCGCTCACGGTGAGCGGCCAGCTCGCCGCCGAGGCCTACGCCTGCGCCCTGACCAACGTCTACACCTTCGGCCCCACCTTCCGGGCCGAGGACTCGAATACCTCGCGCCACCTCGCCGAGTTCTGGATGGTCGAGCCGGAGATGGCCTTCTGCGACCTGGAGGGCGACATGGGCCTCGCGGAGGCCTACATCAAGCACCTCTTCCGCGCCGCCCTCGAGCACTGCCCCGAGGACATGGCCTTCTTCGACCGGTGGATCGACAAGACCGCCGTCGCCACCCTGGAGCACGTCGTGGCCAGCGACTTCGCCCGCATGACCTACGGCCAGGCCATCGAGGCCCTCCAGGCCAGCGGTCGCAGCTTCGAGTTCCCGCCCCAGTGGGGCAGCGACCTCCAGAGCGAGCACGAGCGCTATCTGACCGAGGAACACGTGGGCCGGCCGGTGATCGTCCGCGACTATCCCAAGGACATCAAGGCCTTCTACATGCGGCTCAACGACGACGGGCGGACGGTGGCGGCGATGGACGTCCTGGTGCCCAAGACCGGGGAGATCATCGGCGGCAGCCAGCGCGAGGAGCGCCGCGAGGTGCTCGAGGGGCGGATGCGCGAGTGCGGCCTCGAGCCCCGCGACTACTGGTGGTATCTGGACCTTCGCCGCTACGGCACGGTGCCCCACGCGGGCTTCGGGCTGGGCTTCGAGCGCACCGTGCAGTTCGTGACCGGGATGGCGAACATCCGCGACGTGATCCCCTTCCCCCGCACGCCCAAGAGCGCGGAGTTCTAGGCCGCCCCGTAGGGAGGCCGCGGCTCGTTGGCCCCCTTCGTTCGTAACGCCAGCATCTTGCTGGCAGTCATGGCGGGCATC
>JBKHIY010000139.1:0-10029 GCA_046538415.1 Candidatus Brocadiia bacterium
TCGACGCCCACGGCTACGCCCACCCCCGGCGTATGGGCCTGGCCTGCCACCTGGGGCTGTTGCTCGGTGCCCCGAGTGTGGGCTGCGCCAAGTCCGTCCTCGTCGGCGAGTACGCCATGCCCGCGCCGCAGGCCGGCGCGTGGACGCCCTTGAGGGACGGGGACGAAGTGGTCGGCGCGGCCCTGCGCACCCGCGAACGGGTCAAGCCACTCTTCGTTTCCTGCGGCCACCGCGTGTCGCTGGAGCGAGCCGTGGCCCTCGTGCTGCGGTGCACGGACGGCACGCGCCTCCCCAAGCCCACGCGCGAGGCCGACCGCCTGGTGGGCCAGCTCAAGCGCGAGCGTTGAGGCGGCTTCCTTGCCCGCGGGCCCTCTTTTCTCCCTGTAAACTAAACACTGCCCTGTCGACCCCGACCCGGAAAGGGCTGGGGGAGCGTTGACAACCGCGCCGCCCGCGCCGTACCCTGCCCTGGGCGGCACAACGGGGGGGTTGCGGCCCGAACGGCGCGCAAGGCCGCCTGCCGAGTCCTCCATCCCCACGACGCGACAGGGGGCCGCGATGAGCGCCGATTCCTCGAGGGGCGGGGTGGCCATCTTCGTGGACGACCAGCTTCGGTTCATCGATCCGGCCGCCGCCGCGGCCCTGGGCTACGACGACGCCCAGGAGGCCCTGGGGCGCCCCCTGGGCACCCTCCTGCCGTGCGAAACGGCACGGCTGGCGGGCCAGGCGGCGGAGGTCCCTGGCGCCGGGGAGCAGGAGCTGAGCGTGCGGCGGCGCGACGGCTCGGTGGCCACCCTCAGGGCGTGGGTGGAACCGGTGGTCTACGAGGGGGCTCCGGCCGTGGAGGTGATCCTCCGCGACCGCCCCTCGCCGGCCTTCGACGACCAGGCCGCTCGCCACGCCCGCCTGGCCCTCCTGGGCGAGCTGCTGGCCGCCCTGGCCCACGAGCTCAACAGCCCCCTCACCGACGTCGTGGGGCTGGCCACCCTGCTCGAGAACCGGCCCCTGCCGCCCCAAGAGGCCGGCGACGTGGCCCGCATCGCCAGCCAGGCCCGGCGTGCCGCGCGCATCGTCCACGGCGTCCTCCAGCTCGCTCGCCAGCGCCCGGCCAGCCGCGAGCGGGTGGACCCCAACCGCATCGTGCGGGAGGCCCTCGAGCTGGAGGCGGCCCTGCTCCGCGCCCGGGACATCGAGAGCCAGGAGGCGCTCGACCCCGCGGTCCCCGCGGTACTCGCCCAGCCGCAGCAGCTCCAGGAGGTGGTGCTCAATCTCTTGCGCAACGCCGAGCAGGCCGTGGCCCGCCCCGGGTGCGCCGGCCAGATCGCGGTCTCCACGTCCGCCTGCGGCGGCCAGGCTGTGATCCGCGTGGCGGACAACGGCTGCGGCATCTCGCGCGAGGAGATGGGCCGCGTCTTCGAGCCCTTCTACTCCACGAAGCCATCGGGCGAGCGCCTGGGCATGGGCCTGGCCCTGTGCCGGCGGATCGTGGAAGCCCACGGCGGGGAGATCCGCGTGGACAGCGAGGTGGGCCGCGGCACCGCGGTCACCGTGGTCCTGCCCGCGGCGCCGTGAGTGCTGGCGGCTGGCAACGGGCACGGGGAGCCGGGAGCAGTGGGGGGGGGCGCCTCGGGCTCCCGAGGCTCAGGCGAGGCCGCGCATGCGGTGGATGGCCTCCCCGGCGGGGACCATGGGGAAGACGTTTTCCTCGGGGTTGATGCGGAAGTCGAGCACCACCGGCCCGTCGGTGGCGAGGGCATCGTCGAGGGCGTCGCGCACCTGGTCGGCGTGCTCGACCAGGATGCCCCTGGCGCCGTAGGCCTCGGCGACCTGGACGAAGTCGGGGTTGCCGTCGGCGAGGACGGTGCTCGAGTAGCGGCGGTTGAAGAACAGCTCCTGCCACTGGCGCACCATGCCCAGGTAGCCATTGTTGAGCAGGGCGACCTTGACGGGCAGCTTGTTGCGCACCGCGGTGGACAGCTCCTGGATGTTCATCTGGAACGAGCCGTCGCCGGCGATGTCGAACACCGCGCGGTCGGGACAGGCCACCTGGGCCCCGATGGCGGCGGGGAAGCCGAAGCCCATGGTGCCCAGGCCCCCCGAGGAGATGAACTGGCGGGGGCGGGTGTAGGTGTACCACTGGGCGGCCCACATCTGGTTCTGGCCCACCTCGGTGCAGATGATGGCCTCGCCATCGGTGGCCTCGTGGATTTGCTCGACCACGTACTGGGGCTTGAGGGTGCCGTCGGAGCGGTCGTAGGTGAGGGGGTGCTTCTCCTTCCACTGGGCGATGGTGGCCAGCCACTCGGAGCGTTCGACGGTCTTGACGTGCTTGAGCAGCTCGTCGAGGATGCGGCGGGCGTCGCCCACCACGGGGATTTCCACCCGGATGTTCTTGGAGATGGAGGCGGGATCGATGTCGATGTGGATGATGCACTTGCGGGCGGGCGCGAACTCGTCGAGCTTGCCCGTGATGCGGTCGTCGAAGCGGGCGCCGACGGCGATGATGCAGTCGGCATTCTGCATGGCGAAGTTGGCGTACGCCGTCCCGTGCATGCCCAACATGCGGAGGGCGAGGGGGTCGTCCTCGGGGAAGGCGCCCAGGCCCATCAGGGTGGTGGTCACGGGGATACGTCCCTGGTGGGCAAGCTGACGGAGCTGCTCGCTGGCCCCGGCGATGATCACCCCTCCGCCGGCGTAGATAAGGGGCCGCTGGGCCTCGTTGATGGCGTCGGCGGCGAGGCGGATCTGCCGCATGTTGCCCTTCACGTGGGGCTTGTAGCCGGGCAGGTGGACCTCTTTGGGCAGCGGGAGGTCGGTCTGGGCGGTGGACACGTCCAGGGGGAGGTCGACGACCACCGGCCCGGGCCGCCCCGTTCGGGCGATGTGGCAGGCGGCGCGGATCACGCCCCCCAGGTCCTCGATGCGCTTGACCAGGAAGTTGTGCTTGGTGATGGGGCGGGTGATGCCGGTGACGTCGGCTTCCTGGAACGCGTCGTTGCCGATGAGATGGGTGCGCACCTGGCCGGTGAAGGCCACGAGGGGAACGGAATCGAAGTTGGCGGTGGCGATGGCGGTGGTGAGGTTGGTGGCCCCGGGTCCCGAGGTCACCAGGCACACGCCCACCTTTCCGCTGGCTCGGGCGAAGCCGTCGGCGGCGTGCCCCGCTCCCTGCTCGTGTCGGGTGAGGACCACGTTGAGGGGGGAGTCGTAGAGGACGTCGAAGATGGGGATCACGACGCCGCCGGGGATACCGAAAATGGTCTCGACGCCCTCGTCGAGCAGGGCGTCGACGAGGATCTGGGCTCCGGTTCTGTTCAAGGAAGGATGCCTTCTCCAAACCTGTGGGGGTCGTGGCCTTTGTTGTTCGGCGGAGGCGGAGGAGGGCCGTCCTCGTCCCCTGGGGAGTCGTCGGCCTGGTAGGAGTCGTCGGGGGCCTCGAAGTACTCGTCGTCGAGGGCCTGGTAGCCGGGGCGACGAGCGCGCTCGACCTCTTCGTCGTAGGCCTCCAGCACGCGGCGCTGGAGTTCCTCGCGGTAGGCCGAGTGGATGGGATGGGCGACGTCGGCGTGGAGCTTGGCCCGTCCCTTCTCGTCGCGTTCCGCGCGATCGGGCGAGAGGCCGCTGCCGCAGTCGTTGCAGTATCGCGCCCGAAGGTGGTTCTTGCCGCCGCAGCGGGGACAGGAGTCGCTGAGCTTGCGGCTGGGCATGGCCACGAAGGAGCCCTTGGTGCCCTTGATCACCTTGAGGTCTCGCACCACGAAGCAATTGTCGAACGTCACGGTACAGAAAGCCTTGAGCTTATCGTCCGGATCGCCGGCCAGCTTGACGCGAATCTCGGTGACCTCCATGTCCAACCTCCCTGCCCCGCAGCGCCTGGGGGGCACCTCCAGATGTGAGACTGAGAGGAATGGGCCCCACGCCGCGGCGCGAACGGCAGGAGGCCTGGGCGTCACGGACTCGCCGCTGGTGGCCCGCGCCTCTGCTGCTCGCCGTTCACCGGGAACAGACGCCCACCCCGTGCCCGATTCCCCGCACAGCGTACCAGGTGCCCAGCCCCAGGGAGGCCAGACTCCGGGGCAACCGGTCCGGGGACCGCGGACGCCGCAGGCCGAAGAGCGCCGCACCGCTTCCCGTCATCAGCACTCCAGCGAACAGGCCCGTCGCCTCCAGGCGGCTCTTTCCTTCGCGGAGTCCGGGGTACAGATGGAATGCCGGCTCCTCCAGACGGTTGTAGAGAGTGGCTCCAAGCCCCTCCACATCGCCCTGGGCCAGGCATTGGACTAGCATGCTAGCGCGTGCCCCGGTGGGTGTCAAGGGAAAACGGAGTTTTTTGTAAACCTCTGCCGTGGATACACTAAGGGGCGGGCACACCAGCGCGTAGCGGGCCCGCAGGCGGGCCGCCGCGGGCTCCACCGCCTCCCCTCGGCCGGTGCAGCGCGCCGTCCCGCCGCGGAGGAAGAACGCCACGTCCGAGCCCACCCGCGCGGCGAGCTGGCGGAGCCCCTCGTCGCGGAGGCCCAGCCCCCACGCGCGGTCGAGCCCCACGAGCGCCCCCGCGGCGTCGCTGCTGCCTCCGCCCAGGCCCGCCCCCACGGGGATGCGCTTGGTCAGGCGCAGGCGGGCGCCGCCGGGGTAGCCAGTCTCCTCCTTGAGCGCCATGGCGGCGCGGAGGGCGAGGTTCCGCTCGTCGCTGGGCAGGCCCGCACAGTCGCACTCCAGCCTCAGCGCCGGCCCGGCCCGGGGCGCGATGTGGAGCTCGTCGTAGAGGTCGATGGCCTGCATCACGGTGTCGATGTCGTGGTAGCCGTCGGGCCTGCGGCCCAGGACTTCGAGGAAGAGGTTGAGCTTCGCGGGGCAGCGCACCGTCACCGGGCAGCCAGGCGCATCCATGGGGGCCTCGTCACGCGGAGGCTTACGGCTCGTACGCGGCCAGGACCAGGCAGATGGCATCCTGGGCGGCCCGCACCTGGCCCAGAGGGGCGCGGAAGTCGTTGACCAGGGTCACGAAGGCCAGGAGCCGGCCCCCGCGGCTCTCTACGTAGCCGGAGAGGGCGGAGACGCCGGAGATGTAGCCCGTCTTGGCGAACACCCGGCCCCGCAGGGGCAGGAGGCGGCGGGCCAGAGTGCCCGCCTCGCCGGGCTGGGCCAGCGAGCGGAGGAAGATCCGGCCCGTACGCCGGGTGTTCATGTAGCGCAGGAGGGTCAGGAGCTGACGGGCGCTGAAGCGGTTGGAACGGGCCAGGCCCGAGCCGTCGCGATAGCTGAACGTACCCCGTACCCCCACCACGTCGCGGAGGAAGGCCTCGACCACCTCGGCCCCGCCGGCGAACGAGCCCTCCCGGCCTCGCTCCGCGCCCAGGGTCTTGAGCATCTGCTCCGCGTAGAGGTTGTGGCTTCGGCTGCTGGCCACGGCGACGGCGTCGGCGAGCACGGACTCGGTGACCACCAGTCGGCGAAGCTCCTCCTCCTCGACCCTCGCGGGCAGGACGCCCAGACGCACGGGGCCGGCGACGGGAATGCCCTTGGCCTCCAGCACCTCGGCGAACACCGTGGCGGTGAACAGGGCGGGCTCGCGGATGGTGATCCAGGTGCGGAAGGGCCCGCCCTTGTGGCGAATGTGCCCCCGGATGCTCACCACGTTGGTGCCCAGGCGACGGTGGGCGAGCACGCGGTTGGCGCCCACTTGGGCCTTGCTGGTGCGGCAGCGGTTGTCCAGCTTCACGTAGGCGGTGGGCGGGTCCACCGAGGCCACGGCCAGGGCCCCTGACTTGGGGCCGGGGCGGACCGTGAGGAGCACGCAGTTGTCGTTGAACGACAGGGCTCCGATGGGGGCGCAGTACCAGGCGGCGCGCTGGTCGCGGGGCCACTCGGGGTGGAGGTGCTGGCGGTCGAAATAGGTCTCGTCGGCCACGATGCCGCCGCGAATGCTCTGGATCCCGGCCTCGGCCGCCGCCTCGGCCCACTTCTCGAGCACGGCGGTGGGGTTGCCGCCGTGGAACCTGCCGCTGATGGAGGGGTCGCCGCGGCCGACCACCACCAGGTCGCCCTCCAGCACGCCGTCGGAGCGCAGCTTGCCATGCGCGGCCACCGTGGTGCGGAAGCGAAAGCGCGGCCCCAGCAGCTCCAGGGCCGCCGCCGTGGTCACCAGCTTGTTGTTCGAGGCCACGGAGCACAACCGGTCGGCCTGGTACTCGAAGAGCATCTGCCCGCTCACCAGGTCGGCCACGGCCACGCCCCGGCGGGCCTTGCGGAGGGGGGGCACGCGCACCAGGCGCCGCAGCTCGGCGACCAGCTCGGAGCGGATGAGGCCCTTGGCGGGTGCGGCGCGGCCCGCGGGCGCGGCGAGCGCGAGGCATGCCGCGAGGGCGAAGGCGCGGTGGGGGGCTCGGCGGTCCATGGCGGCGGGTTGCGGGGTCAGGACCTCAGCGCTCCTGGAGGCGGCGGAGGTCCTCCCGGGCGAGTTTCTCCCAGTCCGTCCCGGCGTAGGTCTCGACCACGTGCTGGTAGGCCTCCACGGCCTGGTCGCTCTGGCCCAGTTTCTCGTAAGCCCGTGCGATGAAGAATCGGCACGCCGGGGCCAGGGGGCTGTCGGGGTGGCTTTCGGCCAGGCGTCGGAAGCCGGGGATGGCCTTCTCGTAGCGGCGGCGGCGGTAATCGCGGCGGGCCTCCTTGTAGGCCCGCACCACCGGGGGATCGGGCGCGAACCAGTCGGCGGGGTTCCACCAGTGGCGGCGGCCCCGGTAGGGCGGCACGTCGGGCTCCTCGACGCGCACGGTCTCGAGGTCTTGCCGCGCGTAGTCGGCCCACTGGGTGCCGGCGAAGTCCTCGACGAGGCCCTTGTAGGTGGCCTCCGCCTGGTCGACACGCCCCGCTTTCTTCTGCGCCGCGGCCAGGAAGTAGCGCGCCGCGGGCTCCAGCGGGTTCCCCGAGTAGTCGGCCAGCCACTGCTGGAAGGCGACGGCGGCCTGGCCGTAGCGGCCCTCCTCGTGCAGCTCCTTGGCCTCGTCGTAGTCCCGCACCGCCGGCGGGCGCCGGCTGCGCCACAGGCTGAGCCTGGGCACCGGGGGCACCAGGGCGCGCCCGATCTTCGACCAGCCGCGCGTCAGGTTGCATCCGGGCAGCACCAGCGCCAGGGTCGCCAGACCCATCGCCGCGGCGCCGCGCGCCCGACCGAGGGTGGACATCCAGCATCCTCCTCAATCGCTCTATTCGTAACCCCTTGCCCCCGACAGGGCGGTAGCGTAGCATAAGCCCGCAGGGGTGTCAAGGCGTGCCATGGCCGCGTGGCAGCCTCGGCGGCGCTCACCCATCCCCCGCCTGGCTGCCGGCCGAGGCCCTTGACTCTCGGCCCGCGTCCGGGCCTCATGGGGACGAGGGGCTCCGTGGGAGAGCGAGCGTGGCGCACAAAGACCGCCAGGCGGGCGTAGGCCGGCTGTTCCGGGCCGCGGTGCGGCTGTGGGGCCTCTCCGCCCCCCGGCGGCTGCCCTTCTTCCTCCGCGTGGCCTGGCGGCTGTGGCGGGCGGAGCGGCGGCGGCGGCGCGCCCAGCGGCGCCTGGGCTGCCCCGTGCCCTCGGTCGTAGCGGTCAGCCCCACGATGCGCTGCACCTACGCGTGCGGCGGCTGCTACTCGCGCGGCCGGCCCACCGAGGACGAGCTGAGCACCGAGGAGCTGGACTACCTGCTCGCCGAGGCCGAGGAGCTGGGCGTCCTGGCCGTGGTGGTGACGGGCGGGGAGCCGCTGCTGCGGCCCGACCTGCTCGACCTCTGCGCCCGGCACCGCCGCCTGCTGTTCGTGCTCATCACCAACGGGCTCCTGGTGACCGCCCAGGTGGCCCGCCGCCTGGCCCGCAGCGGCAACGCGGTGACCCTGGTGAGCGCGGAGGGCGGGCCGGCCGCGACCGACCGGCGGCGCCGGCCCGGGGCCCACGCGGCGGCGCTTCGGGCCTTCGCCCGCCTGCACGAGGCCGGGGCCTGCTTCGGGTTCGCAGCCATGGCCACCGCCGAGAACGCCGGGCAAGTGGCCGACGACGAGTTCATCGGGCAGATGCGTCGCGCCGGCTGCTCGGTGGGCTATATCACCGAGTACGTGCCCTGCGGCCCCGCGGCGAGGACTCGATGGGTGCTGGACGCGACCACCCGCGCCCGCCTGCGCCAGCGGGTGCTGGAGCTGCGGGAGCGGGAGCCCATGGTCCTCATCCAGCTCCCCCACGACGAGTACGGCCCGGCGAACCGCTGCCTGGCCGCGGGGCGGGCCTCCCTGCACGTCAATGCCCAGGGCGACGTCGAGCCCTGTCCCTTCGTGCCTCTGGCCCGCCACAACGTGCGCCAGGGCGGGCTCGTCGCCGCCTGCCGCTGCTCCTTCCTGCGGGCCATCCGCGAGCATCCCACCCTCCTCCAACGCGAACGCTACGCCTGCGCCCTGTTCGAGCACCGCGAGGAGCTGCTGGCCGTGGCCCGCCAGCAGGGCGCCCGGCCCACCGCCTGAGCCGGACCGGCCTGCCCAGACGGCTTGACTTTCCACCGCCAGAGGCTAGACTGGTGGCCGCGCGGCTCGCAGTCCCGCAACCCCCCTGAGGGAGACGCCCCGGCGATGACCATCGGCCAGTTCCAGAAGTTGATGAGCGACCTCTACCTCGAGCACGATTCCCGCCGCGGGCTGGGCGGGACCTTCATGTGGTTCGTCGAGGAGGTGGGAGAGCTGTCCACCGCCCTGCGCTCGGGCAGCAAGGCGGACATCGAGAACGAGTTCGCCGACGCCTTCGCCTGGCTCACCACCCTCGCCAACCTGGCCGACATCGATGCGGAAGCGGCGGTCACCCGCAAGTACGGCACCGGATGCCCCTGCTGCGGCACCGTCCCCTGCTCCTGCGTCCAGAAGCCCTGAGGCGCGGCAGCAGGCCCGCCAGCCCCCCGCGAGGAGCCGCCGTGAGGCCCCGCCATCGTCCCCCCGGCCCCCGCCCATCCTCCACCGCGGAGCCATGGCCCTGCTGACCCTCGACGGCATCACCCGGCGGATCCGCGGCGTCGCGGCCCTCGACGGCGTGGGGCTCGTGGTCGAGGCGGGCACCGTGCACGCGCTCCTCGGCCCCGACCAGACGGCGAAGGCGGCCTTGCTCGACATTCTCTCCGGCGCCGAGGGGGCGGACGCGGGGCGCATGGTCCTGGACGGCGAGCCCCTGGAGATCGCCTCCACGCGGCACGCCCGCCAGCTCGGCTTCGCGCTGGTCCGCCACGGCGCGCCGCTGTTCGCCCCTCTCTCGGTCGCCGAGAACGTGGGGCTGGCCGCGGGCCTGCCCACCCGCCTCGGCGGCTGGGTGCGCCGGGAGGCCCTCCGCCAGGCGGCCCGCCGCCTCCTCGCCCACGCCGGCGGCGGCCATGTCCCTCTCGAGCGACGGGTCGACGGCTTGGCGCCCGCCGACCGCCTGTTCGTCGCCCTGGCCATGGCTCTCGCCCGGCGCCCCCGCCTGCTCCTGCTCGACGCGCCTGGCGAAGCGCTCGATGCCGAGGCCGCGGCCCGCCTCCGCGGGGCGCTGCGCCGCATGGCCGACGCCGGCACCGCGGTGCTCTGGGCCACCGGCCCGCCCGACGGCGCGGCGGATATCGCCGACGCCGTCACCGTGCTCGCCGACGCCCAGGTGGCCGCCAGCGGACCGCCCGCCGCCGTGCCGGCCGAGACCGCTGCCGAAGACCCCTCCGAGGGCCCGCCGCGGCTGCGAGCCGCCGGCCGCGCGCCGCGGGCCGAACGGCATCTCAGGCGCCTGCGCGCCGTGGCCGCGGCGGTCGTCGCCGCCGTGCTCCTCGGCGTCCTGGGCTGGCGGGTATGGGGCTTCCTGGGCCCGCACAACGTGGCGAAGCTGGCCTTCGACGTGGCCGTCCTCGCCCTGGCGGGCACCGGCCTGACGCTGGTGATGGCGGGCGGCGGGGTCGACCTCTCGCTGGGCTCCGTGCTCGCCCTTGCGGGCGTGTGCGCCGCGCTCGCGGTCCAGGCGGGCGCCCCGCTGGCCGCGGGGGCCGCCGCCGCGCTGGCGG
>JBKHIY010000140.1:0-9954 GCA_046538415.1 Candidatus Brocadiia bacterium
ATGCAGCTCCTGGCCTCGGAGTACGCCCGCCGCCAGTTCACCCCCAAGCTAACTATCCGCTACCGCTAGCGGCGCCGCGAAGCCGAGGGGGCCGAACGGCTTGCAATCCGGGCGGCATTCGGTTACACTATCCAAACGAAGAGAAGGACGGAGAAAGAGGAACGGCAGAAAGCAGGTTCCCCATCGTTCCCTCCCACTTGGTCCACGGGGTCACCGGCACCGCCCGCGAGGGGCCGTGCCGGCGTCGCACAGGATATTGTGCTGCGGCCCCTGGGCGGCCCTTAGAAGAGGTGTAAGCTTGTCACAGCAGGACGCGACGACGCAGTTCACGGACCATCCGTTCGGCGAGCCGGTGCTCCGGGACATCGAGGCCGCGGGCTTCCAGACCCCCACGCCCATCCAGGCCCAGTGCATGGGGCCTATCCTGGAGGGCAAGGACGTCATCGGCCTGGCCCAGACGGGGACGGGGAAGACGGCGGCCTTCGCCCTGCCCATCATCCACCGCCTGGCCCGCGGGGTGGAGATGGGGGCCCTGGTGCTGGCCCCCACCCGCGAGCTGGCCCAGCAGATCACCGCCATGTTCGAGGAGCTGGGCGCCTCCAGCGGCGTCCGCGTGGCCACCGTGTTCGGTGGGGTCAAGCTCATCGAGGACCTCAAAGCCCTCCAGTCCTGGCCCAACGTCCTGGTGGCCACCCCGGGGCGGCTGATCGACCACATCGAGCAGGGGAACGTGGATTTCAGCGACATCCAGGTGCTGGTGGTGGACGAGGCGGACCGGATGCACGATATGGGCTTCATCCCCCAGATTCGGCGCATCATCGAGGAGCTGCCCACCGAGCGCCAGACCCTCATGTTCACCGCCACCATGCCCTCCGACGTGGAGCACATCGCCCGCCGCCACATGCGGGACCCCATCCGCGTCCAGGTCGGCCGGCGCTCCGCTCCCGCCGAGAGGGCCAAGCAGCAGCTGTTCCGGCTGCACGACAACGACAAGACGCCCACCCTCCTCAGGCTGCTCGAGCAGAGCGAGGGCCGGGTGCTCGTCTTCGTGCGCACCAAGCGGGGGGTGGACCGCGTCTACCGCGTGCTCAAGGCCCGGGGCCAGAACGTCGCCCGCCTCCACTCCGACCGGGCGCAGACCGAGCGCGACGACGCCATGGCCGGCTTCCGCGACGGCAAGTACCGCGTGCTCGTGGCCACCGACATCGCGGCCCGGGGCCTGGACGTGGAGAAGATCGAGCACGTGATCAACTACGACTTCCCCCAGCACCCCGAGGACTACGTGCACCGCATCGGCCGCACGGCGCGGGTCGCTGCCACGGGGCTGGCCACCAGCTTCGTCACCCGCTCCGACGGCCGCCACGTCGCCGCCGTCGAGCGGCTCATCGGGGAGAAGCTGCCCATCCAGCGGGCACCGGGCACCGACCGCGACGAGCCCCACACGAAGTCGCGTCGCAAGCGCTCCCGCCGACGGCGTCCCCGCGGCCGAGGCAAGCGCGGCGGGAGCTCGAAGAGCAAGACGCCCGCTGCCTCGAAGAGCTGAGCCCCGGGCGTCGCCGCGCCCCCACCTGCCCTCAGCCCCAGGCCTCCTCCACGTAGCGCAGGCACGCCTCCGGGCCTTGCACCAGGCGGCTGGCGTGCGTGTCCCACAGGGCGGGCACCTTGGCCGAGGGGAAGAGCTTGCGCATCACCTCGTCCTTCTCCGGCCGGCCGTGCGGGGCGTTCACCGCCACGTAGTCCACCGCCAGCTCGCTCAGCCGCTGGCGGAGGCGCTGGCAGAAGGGACATCCCTCGAACTGCCACACCACGAGCATGGGCACGCTCCTTTCCGTGTCGGCTGGCGCCCGGAGCCGGCCCGGCGTGCCGGCGGGGGGGATGTCGAGGAGAGGGGGGAGCGAAGTGCGGGCTAGAAGTCCACGCCTTTCTCGTGGAGGCGGGCGAGCACTTCCTGGATGTGGTCGCGCCAGTTCTCGAGCCACTGGGTGTTGTTGAAGCCCAGGCGCTCGGCCCTGTACTTGGGGTCCACGCCGGTGCCTGGGATTTCCCAGCCCACGGTTCGCTTGGGGAGGTCTTTCTCAATGTTTTGGGAGGCCTCGTCGAGTCGGCGGCGCAGCAGCTCGATGTCCTTCTCGTAGGTCGTGTTCCACTGGCGTGCGCCCAGGTCGTCGGCCCAGCGGTCGAGGCGCTGGGCGAGGCGGAGGATGGGGCGCACGTCGCCGGCCTTGTGTGCCTCGATGGCCTTCTCGAAATCCTCCTTGAGCCCGTGCTCCAGTGCGGTGAGGAGCTGCTCGTGGGAGAGCTCGGAGCGGGGCGTGCCGGCCACGGCCACCAGGGGCTTGTCCTTGGCCTTGGATTCGCCGCTCTTGTCGTCGAGGTTCTGGGGCAGGGCTTCCTCGGCCCGCTCGGAGCGGCGGGTCTTGCGGCGCCGCCCCCCGGTCTCGTCGTCCCGTCCCATGGTGGTGACGAGGACGATGACCAGGAGCACGACGGCGAGGCCCACGGCCACCCAGGCGCCGACCACCACGTCTCGCTTGCCGCGTCCGGGCACGTATCGGCGTCGGCGCTCGGTGGCCTTGGGGGCCGGCTTCCTGGGCGCGGCGGGCGGGGCCAGCTCCTCGATCTCGCCGATGGGCTGCCACTCGGCCTGGCCCTCGCGCCACGCCAGGGTGGTCGCGTCGACCTTGCCCGCATCGAGCTGCTCGCGCACCGTGTCGGCCGAGTAGGGCCCGACGTTGCGCCCGTGGACGTGGAGGTACCAGGGGCGGGCCGCGGCGGGCACCGGCGGCGGGCCCTTGCCCCGTGCCCCGGGAGCCACCAGGTTGATCTTCTTGTGGCAGGCGGCGCAGGTGAACTTCCGGCCGATCAGCTCGTCCGTGATCTTGAGCTGCCGTCCGCAGTGGGGACAATGGATGGACCGAGGCGCGGCGGGCGCCTGGCCCTCTTGCCGCGGAGCACTCATCGCCGGTACCACCTCCAGGCAGGGATTCTACTCCCTGGCCGGCAGGCTTGTCAAGGCGCGGGCACCGCAGCGCCCTCGGGGCGGGGGCCATGCCGGGTGAGCGGCTCGATGAAGACGTCCTCGAAAACTCCTTCGAGGAACAGCTCCTCGAATACGTTCCAGGCGCCGCCGTGCTTGCGGAGGAATTGGGGCTCGCAGGCGAGGCGAAGCTCGACGGTGCGGCCGATGACGCTCAAGCGGAGCTGGCGGGCGACGTGCAGCGCGCCCTCGTCCATCGCGCTGGCCTCTCCGCGACGGACCTCCTCCGTCAGCTTCTCCACGAGGCGGCGGAGCCGCTGCTCGCAGCCCCGGGCCGTATCGGTCCGGCGGTAGCAGATGGAGCCCTCGAGGCGGGGCTGGGCACCGAAGGAGCAGCCGATGGCGATGGCGGAGATGCCCGCCTCGCCCAGGTCGTCTACCTCGCCCGTGGCCGCGACCTGGGCGGAGCGGCCTCGAACGGTGCCGAGCACGCGGCGGAGCTCGTCGCCGAGCTCCGGCCGGCGCCCCTCGGCGGCCCGGGCCAGAGCACGGGCCAGGGGGTCCGGGTCCTCGGCGATGCAGTAGGTGCCTTCGCCGCTCTTGGCGGCGGCGAACTCGTCGTACTCGCCTCGGACCACCACGTAGGGGACGCTTCCTGGCTCCGTGGTGCCCTGCCGCTCGATGCGCCGCACCACGCGGTCGAGGGGCAGGTCGGTGGCCGTGCGGATGACGATACAGCGTCCTCCCCTGGGGCTTTCGGTCATGAAAAGCTCGGCGCTCTCGGCGACATCGAGGGCCAGAACTTCTTTGCAGCGCCACAGCCGCCCCAGTTTCTGCGCCAGGTCGCGTGTCTCGGCGGGGTCCAGGTGCTCGCGGAGCTGGCGGACGTCCACGTAGGACAGCTCCCGCACGTCCCGGGCCGCCCAGGGAAGGAACCGGCGGAGCGCCTCCGAGACCGTCTGCGTGCCGCCGTTCCCATTTCCGTTGCCGGCCTCCTCGTCCTCGCCGTTCCCCGGCGCGAGGAGCACGATGGCGGCGACCGCCAGGGCCACGACCGCCGCTGCGCCGACGGCCAGCAGGGCCTTGCGGCCCCGTCGCCGCGGGGGCAGCGGCGGAGGCGGCGGCTCGGCCCGGCCCGAGGGGCACTGGCGAGGAAGCAACGGACGGCGGCGGGGCCAGGAGCGAGAAACCATGGTGCAGTTCCTGTAGGCTGATGTCTGCGGTTTCGTGGGGGTCTATCCGGGGGAGCGCACCGGGGGCCGTCGGGCCGGGGCGCCCTGGCGGGCCTGGGCGTAGAGGAAGGCGTGCCATCCCGCGGCGGCGAGGAAGAGCACCATGGCCAGCCAGTAGCCGACCGTGTACTCCAGCTTGACCATGCCCTCGAACTCCCTGAAGTCGCTGGCCAGCTTGACCCGCAGCAGGAGGAGGAAGAGCACGCCCAGGCCCCCGGCGATGGCCGCGCCGAGCAGGGTGCCGCGGCGCTTGAAGAAGCCCAGCACCAGCCCGGCCAACGCGGCGACGAAGGCCACCACGGCCAGGCCCTCGATGCCGCCCTGTTCCCCCTCATCGCCGGCGCCGCCGATGTCCTCCAGCTCTTCGGACTGCTCGAGCTTCTTCCCCACCACCATGTCGATGCCCCGGAAGGTGGCCAGCCGCTCGCCCTCGCACGAGATGTGGAGGAAGGGCAGGAAGAAGGCCAGGACCACGGCCGCGAAGCCCGCGGGGGAGAGCTTGGCCGCCCAGGCCCGGGCGCTGCTGCCGCGGGCCGCCGCGGGCTTCGCCTCCCGGGCCTCGGGCTGGGCGCTCAACGGCGGCGGCTCCGCGGGGCCGACAGGTATGTTGGCCAGGAAGGGGGGCGACTCCGACGGGGCGATGCCCGCCGCCTCGTCCTCCTCCTGGGGGGCCGAGGGGCTGGAATCGGCGCCCGCCAGCACGGGCACCTCGTCGCCGGACTCGGAGGTCGGGTCGAGGACCGCGATCTCCTCCTGCTCCTCCTCCTCGCCGGCGTCGGCGGCTTCCCCCGCCACGGTGGCGGCCACGGACTCGTCGAGGAACTTGAAGGTGGTCTTGCCCACGCCCACCACGTCGCCGTGGCGGAGGCGCTGGCGGGACACGCGGTTGCGGTTGACCCGCGTGCCGTTGCTGCTATCGAGGTCCACCACCGTCCAGAAGCCCTCGGGGTCGGTCTCCAGCTTGCAGTGGGTTCGGGAGACCTGCGTGTCGCGGACCACGATGTCGGCGGGCCGGCGACGGCCGAGGACGTAGCCACGGCCGGGCTTAAGGGTCAGGCTTCGCTCGCCGGCCTCGCCTCTGGGGAAAACGATCCGGGCCCCCATCGCGAGCCTCCACCAGACGATGCGGCTCTCCCCTGATTGTGCAGTATGCTAGCGCCCAGGCTCCCCCGTGTCAACGATTCTTCCGGCGTGACAGTGGGGGGCCTTTCTGGTATCATCCCCGCGTTTCCGCCCGGTCCCCGTTAGGAGGCCCTGCCGTGGACAGCCGCGAGCGCTACCGCGCGGTCACGCACTACCAGCCCTTCGACCGGCTCTTCCGCCACGAGATGCGCGCCTACCCCGAGACGGTGAAGCGATGGCAGCGGGAGGGCCTGGCGCTCGACGACGACTACCGCCGCATCGCCGGCTACGACCGCTTCGAGACGGCGCCCGTGAGGGTCGGCCTGGCCTACGGGTTCGACTACGAGACCCTGGAGCTGACCGACGAGTACGAAATCTACCGCGACAGCCGGGAGGGGGCCATCAAGAAGAAGCTGCGCAACGCGCCCCCGCCCGCGATGCCCCAATACCTCGAGTTCCCTCTCAAGGACCGGGAGACCTGGCGGGAGGTCTACCTCCCCCGCCTGGACCCCGAGAGCCCCTGCCGCATCCCCATGCACTGGGAGTCGCTGAAGAAGCAGTACGCGGCCCGCGACTTCCCCCTCGGCGTCCACGCCGGCTCCATCTTCGGCTGGATACGCGACTGGATGGGCGTGGAGACCATCGCGGTCACGCTCTACGACGACCCCGATTTCGTCAAGGAGATGATGGACCACCTCGCGGACCTCACGGTCGCCGTCCTGGGCAAGGTGGTCTTCGACGTGCAGTTCGACTTCGCCGTGATGTGGGAGGACATGGCCTACAAGGGCGGCTCCCTCATCTCGCCCCGCCACGTGCGACAGCTCATGCTGCCCAACTACCGGAAGGTCACCGACCTGCTCCACAAGGCGGGCATCGACATCGTGATGCTGGATAGCGACGGCGACGTCTGGGAGCTCATCCCCATCTGGCTGGACGCGGGCATCAACTACATCTATCCCATGGAAGTCGCCTCGGGAATGGACGTGGTGGCCCTCCGCAAGACCTTCGGACGCGACCTGCGCATGGGCGGGGGGATGGACAAGCGCATCCTCGCCCGCGGCGACCGCAAGGCCATCGACGCCATGGTGGAGGCCAAGCGCGACCTCATCCTGGAGGGCGGATACGTCCCCGGATGCGACCACGCCATCCCCCCCGACGTGCCCTGGGAGAGCTATCTGCGCTATCGCGAGAAGCTGGCGGAGATCGCCTGAGCCCGGGCCGGGGCCTCACTTCCGCCCCGCGCCGCCATCGGGCAGGCGGCCGCCGGGGGCGTAGATGCCCAGCTCGCGAATGGCCGGCGACTGCCCGTAGTAGCCCGTGATCTTCAGCTCCACGGCCTTGCACCTCACGGGCTCGAAGCGCACCACCAGGAAGTTGTCCTGGTAGCGGGCGTCGCGCACGGTGGCCGCGGGCTTGCCGTCGGCCAGCACCTGGAAGGCGCGCGGGGCGTAGTTGTGGTGCTCGTACCCTAGGATGCTGATGGCGGCGACGCGCTGGGCCTGGGGGAAGGTGACCACGTAGCGGTAGAGCTTCTTGCCGTTCGCCTCGTCCCAGTATGTATCGGGATTCTCGTCGATGGCGGCCTGGTCGCCGCCCGCGGCGCCGTCCTTCTCCAGGCCGTCGGGGCTGGAGGCCTCGCCCTGGGGCGCGATGTTCACCGCGGCCCCCACCACGATGAGGGCGTTGTGGGCGGCCTGGCGGACGGCGGGGCTCTTGGCCGCCTCGGCGATCTTCTCCACCGCGGCGATGGCCTCCTTGCGATGGGTCTTGCGGATGGCCTTGGCGATCTCGATGGCCGCCGCGGCGGCTTCCGCCTCCACCACCTCCTCGCCCACGCGGGCCATGGCCAGCTCGAGGGCCGCGACGTGGGGCACCTCGGCCAGGGCGGAGAGCACGAGCTTGCGCTCCTGGGGCCGGGCGGCCAGCTCCATCGCCTCGGCGAGCCGCCGGGCCTTCTCCTGGGGCGGACTCTCGGCCAGCCCCACCAGGCGCACGAAGCCGCGCAGGGCGAGCACCTTGTGGACCGGCTCCTCGGCGCTGCGGGCGATGGCCAGGAGGTCGTCGGCGGGCCGGGGGTCGGGCCAGGCGGCGATGGCGCGCACGGCGGCGTCGCGCACGTCGGGACTTTCGTGCTCGACGGCGCGGCGCAGGGCATCGAGCGCGGACGCGGCGGGGATGCGCCCCAGGAGGCGGAGCAGCGAGCGCTTGGCCTCGGCGTCCGCCCCGGCCATGGCGTCGAGGAGAGGCCGTGCGGCGGCGTCGGGGTCCTCGATGCGGCCCGCCACCTCGGCGACGGCCTTCTGGAGGGCCTTCCGCTCGGCCTCGTCGTCGGTCTTGGCCAGCAGGGCGACGAGGGTCGGCAGGGCTCGCTTGTCGGCGAGGCGGGCGAGGGCCTCGATGGCGGCCCGCCGGGCCGCCTGGTCCGGCCCCTTGGCCACGGCGAGCAGCGGCTCCTGGGCCGTGGTCGTGCCTCGTGCGGCGAGGGCCCGGATGGCCTCGGCCCGCGCGGCTCCCTCCGCTTCCTGGGCCATGGCGGTGAGGGTCGCGTCGACCCCCTCGCCGGCCAGCGCGGCGAGGCTTCGCCGGGCGGCGGCCCGGGCCTCGCCCTGGCTCGATGCGGCGGCCTCGGCGAGGTGCTGAACCACGGAGGCGTCGCCCAGCGCGCCCAGGGCCTCGAGGGCGGCGACGCGGACCTCCGCGTGCTCGCTCCCGGCCGCCTGGACCACGGCGGGGAGGGCCGCGGAGTCGCCCCGCGCGGCCAGGGCATCGAGCAACGTCGCCTGGGCGTGGGGCGGGAGCTGGCCCAGCTTCTCGGCGAAGAGCCTCGTGGCCTCGGGAGCGGGGATGCGGCGCACGAAGCCGGCCGCGATGGCCCGGCGGCGCGGGGAGTCGCTGGCCAGGTCGTCCACGATGGGCTCCCAGGCCTCGCGGTCGCCGGCCGCCAGGCGGCCTCGCAGGGCGGCCACGCGGGCGGCCTCGGCGCGGGCCGTCTGGTAGACGTCCCTGTAGATGCGGAGGGCCTCGGCCCGCTGGCCCCGTTCGAGCTGCTGGTCGGCGCAGCGGAGGAGGGCGTCGGTGGCCGCGGGCCGCAGCTCGGCGGGTCCCTGGCTGCGGATGGCGGCGAGGGTGCGGGCCGCCTGGTCGCCGCCGATCTTTCCCAGTGCGGCGATGGCGGCCTCGGCCGCCGCCCGCTCCTTCGCCCCGGCCAGCCGCACCAGGTCGGGCACGGCCTCCTTGCAGCCCCGCTCGCCCAGGGAGTTCACGACGCCGACCAGCGGCTGGCCGCTCAGCCGGCCCAGGGCGTGGCGAAGCGCCTGGGACGCCTCCGGGCCGGGAATGCGGGCCAGGGCCATCCGTGCCGGGTGGGACAGGCGGGCATCGCCCAGCAGGCGGGCCAGCGCGGGCACCGCCTCGGCGGAGCCCACGAGCGAGAGCTGGCGGCAGGCGAAGGCCTTGGCCGCGGGGGTGGCCTCGGAGCCCAGGAAGGCGATGAGGGCCTCCTCCGCCTTCTTGCGCCCCCGGGGGCTCTGGGCCATGTCGCGAACCAGGTCGGCGGCGGCGGCCAGCGGGGCGCGGCTGGCGCCATGCTCGTAGCTCGCGACCTTCTCGAGCGCGGTCGCCAGCTCCGGCCTCTCCGCCCCCCGGGCGGAGGCGGCGAGGAGGCAGGAGGTCAGGACGATCCCCACGGCGAGGCGTCGGGCGATGCGGTCCATGGCATCTCTCCCATCGGGGGCGGGCGGTTGCGCGGGGCGGCGGTTTCCGCCATATTGTAGCATGTGCGCAGGGAGACGCGAACATCCGGAGGAGCATCCGCGATGACCACGGGGACCACTCGCCGCGATTTCCTCAAGGGGGCTGCCCGGCTCCTGGGCTCGGCTCTCGCCGCGCCCTGCGTGGTGCCCGCGGCGGCCCGAGGAGCCGACGGACGCCCGCCGCCCAGCGATCGCATCGTCATGGGCTCCATCGGCCTGGGGGGCCAGGGCACCCGCGACATGAGCGCCTGCATGAGCCACCCCGACGTGCAGATCGCGGCCCTCTGCGACGTGGACGAGGGCAGCCGCCGCTACGAGCGCGGCTGGCACCGCGGCCTGGCATCCGCCAGGGAGAAGGTCGAGCGCCACTACGCCGCCCAGAAACGCGCCGGCACCTGGAAGGGCTTGCTCGCCACCACCGACTTCCGCCAGCTCCTGGACCGCGACGACATCGACGCCGTCACCGTCTCCACCCCCGACCACTGGCACGCCGCCATCGTCGTCCGGGCCGCCGAGAGGGGCAAGGACATCTACTGCCAGAAGCCCCTGTCCCTCACCGTGGCCGACGGGCGGGCCATCGCCGACGCCGCCCGCCGCTGCGGCATCGTCTTCCAGTGCGGCAGCCAGCGGCGCTCCAGCGCCCGCTGCCGTCGCACCTGCGAGCTGGTGCGCAACGGCCGCATCGGCAAGCTCCACACCGTGCGCGTGGGCCTCCCCGGGGGCCACAGCAACCCCGGCTACACCATGGACGAGCAGCCCATGCCCGTGCCCCGGGGCTTCCACTACGACCGCTGGCTGGGCCCCGCGCCCTACGCCCCCTACACCCACAAGCGCTGCCACTGGACCTTTCGCTGGATCCTCGACTACTCGG
>JBKHIY010000141.1:0-9816 GCA_046538415.1 Candidatus Brocadiia bacterium
AAATTTCTGATCGCCGTAAGGCTATGCCGATCTGATACTTCGGGCATTCCGCTCAAATTTTTTCGCGCTTTCACAATTCTCCGTGGCGGCATTTGAGGGGGAAAACGGGTTGTAGTAGTAGAGGGGGAGCGCGCGGCGGGGCGGGGCCGACCGCTGCTCCGGGCGTGCCTCCCCCACAAGCTCGCCTACCTCCCAGCATCGGCTGGGCGGAGGACGACGGCGCGGAGGTTCATGAGGGCCTTCCACACCTTCTTGTGGGGTCGGACCTCGACGGTGTAGGTTCCCGGCTCCTCGACCAGGAAGGTGCCGTCGAGCTTCTGGGGCTCGAACTGTGCCCAGGAGCCGGTATGGCGGACGGTGCCCTTGAGCTCCTGGTCGCCGAGGGCGACGATGTACTGTCCGCCGTCGATCATCTCCTCGCCGCCGCAGTGGACCACCGCCTCGTAGCGCCCCGGGCGGCGTATCTCGGCCTCCCAGCTCACGCGGGCCTCGTCGCCGTACCAGCAGCCGATGCACGTGCGGTCGGGCTCCGGCTCGTATTTCACGTCGCCGTGGGTCTTGGCCTCGATGGCGTGGAGGAAGATGGGCTTTGCCGGGGCCGGCGGCTTCGGCCTGGGGGCGGGCGCCGGCCGCTCGGGCTCGGCGTCTTCGGCGCCCGGGAGGTATTCGCGGGGCGCGGGGTCGTCGGGCCGCGCGGAGGCCCGCCCGCTGTCCTTGGCCCCCGGTCCGGGCAGGAACACGAGCACCGCCACGGCGCCCAGGAGCAGGAGGCAGCAGGCGCTGGTGACCACGATAAGCCGCTTGCGCGTGGCGTAGGCCCGCTCGGCGAAGGACCGGGGTCGGCCTCCCTCGGCCTCGCCGCGTCGGCCGCCGGCCGACTCGACCGCGGCCCGCCGCTCGGCCCGCGTCCTGCGCAGGAGGCCCTCGATGCGCTCGAGGGCGGCGAGCACGTCGCCGGCGCTCTGGTAGCGCTCCCGGGGGTCGCGGCGGAGGAGCCTGTGGACCAGGAGGCAGAGGGCCACGGGGGCCTTGGGCGCCCGCTCGGCGAGCGGGGGCACGTCGCGTCGGACGTGCAGGAGGGCCCGCTCCTCGTCGCCGTCCGCCTCGAAGGGGGGCGCGCCGGCGAGGGCGTGGTAGAAGGTGGCCCCGAGCTGGTAGAGGTCGGAGCGCTCGTCGAGCCGCAGGCCGCGGCCCGCCTCCGGCGGGTAGTAGAGGGGCAGCTCGGGCGGCGGCTCGGGAATGGCCAGCTCGGCGCGGCCGCCGTCGCCGAGGCGGATATAGGCGGGGCGCACGTCGCGCAGCACGCGCCCCTGGTCGTGGGCCTGGGCGACGGCCTGGGCGGCGCTCTTCATCACGGCCACCGCGCGGTCGGGGGCCAGGCGCCCCTCGCGCCCCAGCAGAGCAGCGAGGGTGTCGGCCTCCGCCCCCTGGTCGTTCGCCTCTGCCATTGGCCTCTCGGCCTCGCTATCGCCGGCCCGCCGCTCCATGCTAAGCGGGCGGGTAGCGGGATGCAAGCGGGGCGTCGGGCTAGAGGAGGGCCTCGACGGCGTCGGCCAGCCGGGCCGCGCCGAAGCGCACGGCGTCGGTGGCCGGCAGGCCGGTGGCCGCCTCGGCCCGTTCGACGGCCCGACGGGCCTCCGCCTCGCCCAGGTGCACGCAGTTGAGGGCGATGCCCACCACCCTGGAGGGATGGAGCGGGGCCATGACCCGCTCGTGGAGCTCGATCATCTCGGCCAGCGGCGGGATGGCCACCCTCGGGTGGTGGAGCAGGCGCTCGCGCCCCGGCTGGTGGCAGAGCACCATGGCGTCGGGCGCGGAGCCGTGCATCAGGCCCAGGGTCACGCCCGAGTAGGCGGGCTCGATGAGCGAGCCCTGGCCCTCGATGACCAGGGCCTCCTCGTGGGAGTGGGCGAGGAGCATCCTCTCCACGGCCCCGGGCACGAAGTCGGCCACCACGCGGTCCACGGCGATCCCCTCCCCGGCCAGCATGATGCCGGTCTGGCCGGTGGCGATGAAGCGGGAGCGGCGGCCCCGGCGGCGCAGCTCGGCGTCCACCTCGAGCGCGGCCGCCATCTTGCCCACGTTGCAGTCGGTGCCCACGACGAGGATGCGGCGGGCCGCCACGCCGCGGGCCGCGTCGGCTCCCAGGGGGATGTCGGGGGGCGGACGGCGCACGTCGTGGATGCTCACCCCGCGCTCGGCAGCCAGGGGGCCCAGCTCGGGGTCCTCGCCGAGCATGAGGTGCAGGCCGCTGATGACGTCCAGGCCCTGGCGGATGGCGTCGCGGAGGAAGGCCCGCCAGTCGTCGGGCAGGCCGCCGCCGGGCGGGGCGATGCCCACCAGCAGGCACCTCGGCTGGTATCGCTGCGCCTCGGCCACGGAGGCCACGATGGGGATGCCCGCGCCCACGCCCACGATGTCGGCGGGGTCCTGGCCCGCGTGCGTGCGGTCGAGCAGGGCCACCACGTCGTGGGGGCGGTAGCGGAGGATGGTGGTGGCGGTCTTCGAGGTGAACACGCC
Organism: Candidatus Brocadiia bacterium; assembly: GCA_046538415.1. Taxonomy (GTDB): domain Bacteria; phylum Planctomycetota; class PUPC01; order DSUN01; family DSUN01; genus JBKHIY01. The sequence goes on from JBKHIY010000141.1 coordinate 2,521, forward strand.
GAGGCGGCCGTCGGTGAGCAGGAGGACGCGGCGGCCCTCAAGCATGGGGCAGTCCCCGGAGCTTCTCGCTCAATGCCCGGGCCGCGGCCTCCACGTCCTCGGCGCCCACCACCGCGGCGCACACGGCCACGCGGCATGCCCCGGCCTCGGCCACCTGGTCGAGGGTGTCGGGCCCGATGCCGCCGATGGCGAAGACGGGGATGCGCGCGGCGGCGGCCACCGCGGCCAGGCGCCCCGGCCCCACCACCTCGCGGTCGGGCTTGGTGGCGGAGGGGAAGAGGGCTCCGCAGCCCAGGTAGTCGGCGCCCTCGGCCTCGGCCTGGGCGGCCCGCTCGGGGCTGTTGGCGGTGGCGCCCAGGAGGCGTCGGGGGCCGAGCAGGCGGCGTGCGGCCCGCAGCGGCAGGTCGTCGGGCCCCAGGTGCACGCCGTCGGCGTCGGCGAGCAGGGCGATGTCCGGCCGGTCGTTGACCACCAGCAGCGCGTCGTGCTCCCGGGTGGCCTCGCGCAGGGCGCGGGCGAGGTCCAGGAGCTGGCGGTCGGGCAGGTCCTTCTCCCGGAGCTGGAGAGCGTCGGCGCCGCCGCGCAGGGCGGCCCGGGCCACGGCCTCCAGCTCCCGCCCCCGGGCCTGGGCGCGGGACAGGAGGACGTAGAGCCTGGCCCGCTCGAGGCGGGGCCTGGGGAGCTTGAGCATCTGGAGCTCGAGCTCGTAGGCCTCGTAGCGGACGGCCTCGAGGGCTCGGGCCGCCTGGGGGTCGCGGGTCTTGCCGTATTCCTCGAGGCAGCGGAGGGCTTCCTGGAGGCGCTTGAGAGCGGCCCGGGCCACGTCGGGGGCATCGCGTCGGCGCAGCTCGGGCGGGGCGACCAGGCCGGTGCCGGCGTCGCCGGGGGTGTCGCGGGCGGCGAGCAGCTCGTCGGGCCCCAGGCCCAGGCCGTCGAGTCCCTGGCGGAGGCGGTGTCGGAGGCCCTTCAGGGCGGCGGTGAGCCGCGCGGAGTCGAGAGCGAAGCGAGCGTAGTCCTCGGCCACGCGAAGGGCTTCGCGGGCGCGGTTCGCGTTGGCGTCGAGGACCCGTGCGACGGCGGGGTCGTCCATGGCGGGCGGATCGTAGCAGAAGGCCCGCGGCGGTTCAAGTGGTGCGGGGGCTGGGGGCGAGGGCCTCGAGGAGGGCGTCGGCCACGAAGGGCTTGGGGATGAGGGCGTCGAAGGCGGTCAGGTCGCCGTCGCCGAGCCGGTGCTCCGCCATGCTGTCCAGCCCGATGAGCAGGAGGCTGGGATGGCCGTCGCGCAGCTTGCGCGACGCGGCCTCGGGCTCGAGGCCCGCCAGGTCGAGGTCCAGCACCGCCGCTTCGTAGGCCCCCTGTCCCAGGCGCTCGAGGGCCTCGGCCAGGGAGAGGCAGTGGTCGCAGTGGAAGCGGGATTGACGCAGCAGAGCGGTCAGGCGCTTGGCCAGGGTGGCGTCGGACTCGATGAGCAGGACTTTGGACTTCATCGGGCGCGTCCCAGACGGGCAGGCGGCCTGTCGGCCGGCCGGCACCCTCCCGCAACAGCCCGCGACCGGGGGAAGAGGAGTGGGGGGCCAGAGGGACGTAACGACAGCAGGGGGAGGAGCTACTGTCGTTGTTGCCGTGGCCCCCCATCGCAGGTTTCGACTCGCGTGTGCTGCAATCGCTGTGCCGTTGACGCGAGGAAAAAGAGGCCCTGCTCGTAACCTCCGCGCCCGCGTGCTCTTGGAGGTCGGAAAAGGCCTCGGCGGCAGCGGCGGAGCTATGAAGCGCGCCGCAGACGTGCGCCAAAGTGCACAGCCCCTGCACACAGGCGTGCGGGCCGCTTCAGCCCTTCGAGCGGCGGGTGGCCAGCTTGCCCATCCGGTAGCGGAGGGCCTCCCGCGAGATGCCCAGGTAGCGGGCCGCCTGGCTCTGGTTGCCGTCGTGCATCGCCAGGGCCCGCTCGATGAGGCGGAGCATGACGCCCTCCAGGTCGACCCCCTGGGGGGGCAGGGCCGCCTCGGCGGGCCCCGGGGACGCGGCTCCCGGGGCGGCCTGCGGCGGCTCGCCGCGCAGGAAGGCCACGTGGCGGGGCAGCACCCCGGGCCCCTCCTCGATGAGCACCACCCGCTCGATGGTATTGCGCAGCTCGCGGACGTTGCCCTCCCAGGGGGCGCCTCGGAGGAGGGCCTGGGCCTCGGGATGGATGCCCTGGAAGGGCTTCTCGAAGCGGCGGCTGAAGACGCGGAGGAAGTGGCGTGCCAGGGGCACGACCTCCTCCCGCCGCTCGCGAAGCGGCGGGATGGCCACGCGGCCCACGTTGATGCGGTAGTAGAGGTCGCGGCGGAACGCCCCGTCGGCGATGGCCTCGGGCAGGCGGCGGTTGGTCGCGCACACCACCCGCAGGCGCACGCTGCGCTCCCGGGAGCCGCCCACGGGGAAGAAGGTGCCGTGCTCCAGGAAGCGCAGGAGCTTGACCTGGCTGTTGGGCTCCAGCTCCCCGATCTCGTCGAGGAACAGGGTGCCGCCGGCGGCGGCCTCGATCTTGCCCCCGGAGCCCTCGGCCCGGGCCCCCGTGAAGGCCCCGGGGGCGTAGCCGAAGAGCTCGCTTTCCACCAGGCCGCGGGGGATGGCCCCGCAGTTGATGGGCACGAAGGGCCGGCTGTAGTCGCTGCCGTCGGAGTGGATGAAGCGGGCGACCAGCTCCTTGCCCGTGCCGCTCTCCCCCTCGATGAGCACGGGCACCTCGGGAGTGGCCCGATAGCGGGCCGCCACGTCGAGCACGGCCTGGCTCTTGGGCGAGAACGCCAGGAAGGCGTCGGGACCGTGCTCGGCGTTGTACGCCTCGCGAAGGAAGGTGTTCTCCTCGCGCAGCCGCCGCATCTCCAGGGCCCGCTCGATGCCCAGCACCAGGGCCTGCTCGTTGGGCTTCTGGATGAAGTCGAAGGCCCCGTCCTTCATGGCCTGCACGGCGCGCTCGACGTTGGCCGCGCCGGTGTAGATGATGATCTCGGCCGCGGGGCGGAGGCCCCGCAGCTCGGGCAGCAGCTCCAGGCCGCTCTTGCCCGGCATGGCCAGGTCGAGCACCACCACGTCGGGGCCGAACCGGGTCGCGGCGTCGACCGCCTGGCAGGGGTCGGCCACGGGGCGCACCGTGTGGTCCCGCTCCTCGAGCAGCCCGGGGAGGTACTTCAGAATCTGGGGCTCGTCGTCAACCACCAGGACCCGAGCCATCGCGATGCTCCAGGGGAATGTGGATGTGGAACGTGCTTCCCTCCCCGGGCGTGCTCTCGACGGCGATAGAGCCCCCGTGGGCCTCCACGATCCGCCGGCACAGGGGCAGCCCCAGCCCCGTGCCGTTGGCGAAGCGGGAGTAGAAGGGATCGAAGATCGCCTCCAGGTGCTGGGGCTCGATGCCCACCCCCGTGTCGGCCACCTGGGCGTGGACCCGCCCGGCCTCGAGCTCCGCGCGGAGCCTCAGCTCCCCGCCCTCGGGCATCGCCTGGCAGGCGTTGAGAATGAGGTTCACGAACACCTGCTCGAGCTGATCCGGGTCGGCCACCAGCGGCGGCAGGTCGCTGGCCAGCTCGAGGTGCAGGCGGATATCGTTCTTGCGGATGTAGGTCGCCGTGAGCCGCGCCGCCGACCGCACCACCTCCTCCAGCGACGTGGGACGGACGGCCAGCGGCCGGGCCTTGGAGAACTCGAGCACCCGCGACACCGTGGCGTTGATGCGCTGGAGGCATTGGTCGAGGTCGACCAGGCACTCCTCGACCACCTCCGGCTCGCGGGGCGCGCTGCGGAGGGTGCGGACGGCCAGCGACATACCGGCCAGGGGGTTGCGAATCTCGTGGGCCATCATGGCCGCCATCTCGCCCACCGCGGCCAGCCGCTGGCTCTGGCGCAGCTCCTGCTCCAGGCGCTTCCGCTCCGTGACGTCCGTGATGATCCCGTGGCGGAGCACCACCCGGCCCTGGGCGTCGAGCTGCGGCTGGGAGTGTATCGCCGCGTGCGTGACCGCCCCCGTCCGAGCGTCCACCACGCGAACTTCCAGCATGTAGGGCTCGGGCAGGGGGCCGCGGCGCCGCACCTCCGCCGCCACCCGCTCCCGGTCTTCGGGGTGGATCACCGCCAGCAGCGTCCCCCGGTCCTCGAGGAAGTCCTCGGCCGAGCAGCCGGTGTACTTCTCGACGTTGCGGCTGATGTAGCGGAACCTGGGGGGCCAGCACGGCTCCGCCGTGTAGACCACGCAGGGCAGGCCTTCCACCAGGCCCTCGAAGCGCGACTTCGCGCGCTCCGCCCGCCGCGAGGCCCTCGCCGCGCCCAGCGCCGCCGAGGCCGTCGCGGCCAACGCCTCGAGCAGGGGCCTTCGCCAGCCGCCCAGGCCCTCCGCCTCGCGGCTGTAGGCGTGGGCGACGCCCAGCGTCTCGCCCCCCCAGGCCAGGGGCAGGACGGCCAGGGAGCGGTAGCCCCGGGCCCGCGCCGCCTCGGCCCAGGCTCCCTCGAGCCCCTCGAGCTCGACCACGGCCAGGCGCCCGTCGAGGGCCTGGGCCGTAGGCTCGGGCGGCTCGGTGCCCCGCGTCGCCTCGGCCACCGGCTCGGCCAGCTCGCGGGCGCCGGGCCCGCGGCAGGCCGTGGCCTCGAGCTCGCCGCTGTCGGGCTCCCGCAGGAGGGTCCAGGAGGCCCGGGCGCCGAGCTGGGCGAGGGCCTGGGCGGCGGCCTCGAGCACGGCCTGGGCGTCGGCCGCCGCAGCAGCCTGGCGGGCGAAGCGGGCCAGGCGGTCGAGCGCGGCCAGCGCGCCGCCCTCCTCGTCCCCTGGCGGGTCGTCGGGGTCGGGCTCTCGGCGGGCCCAGGCGTCGGCGCCCAGGAAGACGCCGCCGCGGCCCCGCCGCGGCACCAGGTCGAAGAGCAGCGACAAGATACGACCATCGCCGGCGCGGGCCCGCAGGGCGATGCCCCGCAGGCTCTCGCCCCGGCCCACGCGCTCCCACGCCTCCCGCAGCGGCTGCGCGTCGTCGGGATGGACCAGCTTCTCCAGCGGGATGCCCACCATGTCGCCGGGCTCGAGGCCCAGCAGGCTGGGCGCCGAAGAGCCGGCGCACAGGCACACCCCCTGGGGGTCCAGCTCCATCGCCGCGTCCGGGCCGCGCTCCGTGGCGCTGGCTAGCTTCACATTCACCGTCTTATTCCCGGAAAGAAAGCCTCAAGGCGCCCCGTATCGATTGTACCAGAACCCCGGTGCGAATCAAGCATATCCCGGCAGGCGCCTGGTCATGCTTGACAGGCCCCTCCCGCGCCCTATAATCGCCCTCCCCAGCCCCTCTTACACAACGGTGAGTCGATGCCCAGAATCTTCGTGGCCGATGCTCGACCGGGCGACGTCCTCCAGCAGCCCTTCCTCGTCCAGTCCAAGGACCTTCGCACCCAGCGCAGCGGCGCCCTCTACCTCGACCTGGAGCTGATGGACCGCACGGGGGTGGTGCCCGCGAAGATGTGGGACGCCGACCGGGAGCTCTACGAGGCCATCGCCGAGGACGACCTCGTGATGGTCAAGGCCCGTGCCGAGACCTATCGGCGCAAGCTCCAGCTCGTGGTCACCGATCTGCGGCCCGTCCAGCCCTCCGAGGTGAGCCTCGAGGACTTCCTGCCCAGCACGAAGCAGGACGTGGCGTCGCTCGTGCGGCGGCTGCGGGCCCTGGCCGCCGAGGTGGCCGAGCCCCACCTGGCCGCGCTCCTGGGCGCCTTTCTCGACGACCGCGAGTTCCTCGCCGCGTTCCAGCGCGCCCCGGGCGGGCTGACCATCCACCACGCCTGGCTGGGCGGCCTGCTCGAGCACACCGTGGCCGTGGCCGAGCTGGCCCGCGGGGTGGGCGAGCGCTACCCCAATCTGGACCGCGACCTGCTGCTCGCGGGAGCCATCCTCCACGACATCGGCAAGGTCGAGAGCTTCGACTACTCCCGCGCCCTCCGCTACACCGACGCCGGCGGCCTGGTGGGCCACCTGCCCATGGGCGCGGCCATGGTGGCGCGGCGGGCGGAGGCGTTGGGAGGCTTTCCCCGGCCCCTCCTCGAGCAGCTCCAGCACCTGATCCTCAGCCACCACGGCCAGCACGAGTTCGGCTCGCCGGTCCTCCCTGCCACGGCCGAGGCCATCGCCCTCCATTATATCGACAACCTGGATGCCAAGCTGGGAGCCTACGAGCTGGCCCTGCTCGGCGACGAGGACGAGCGGAGCCGGTGGACGAGCTGGAACCGCGTGTTCGGCCGGCGCCTGTTCAAGCCCCCGCCGTGAGCCCCGCGGCTCACCGCATCTCCTGGCCCCCGTCCACCAGCAGGTGCACCCCGGTGATATACGACGCCTGGTCGGAGGCCAGGAAGGCCACCGCGTTGGCCACATCCTGCGGCGTGCACGAGCGGCCCAGGGGCACCTTGGCGTTGTAGAAGCTCTTGACCTCGCTGGGCTCGATGCCCAGCTTCTCCGCCTGGGCCTCGATGAAGTCCTGGCTCCAGATCGAGCTGCCCTCGAAGACGTTGCCCGGCAGCACGCAGCAGCAGCGGATGCCCTGGCGGGCGTACTCCCGGGCCCAGGACTGTGCGAGGCCGATGACTCCGAACTTGGTGGCGCAGTAGTGGGAGAGCTCGGCCGAGCCGTGCACCCCGCTCTTCGAGCTGATGTTGATCACCACGCCCCCGCTGCCCTGCTCGAGCATCTGGCGGACGACCGCCTTGCCGCAGCGCATGGCCCCCGTGAGGTTCACCTCGATCATCGGCCGCCACTTCTCGTCGGTCATGTCCACCAGCTTCACGGGGTAGGACAGGCCGGCGTTGTTCACCAGGATGTCCACCTGGCCGAATCGCTTCACCGTCTCGGCCACCATGGCGTCCACGCTGGCCTGGTCGGTCACGTCGCAGGCGGCGGCCAGGGCGCCCGTGCCGACCTCGCGCTCGATCTCCGCCGCCGTCTCCTTCGCCGCCTCGGCATCGATGTCCGCAATCGTCACGTTGGCGCCCGACTCCGCCAGGGTGCGGGCGATCACCCGCCCGATGCCGCCCGCGCTGCCCGTGACGATCGCCGCACGCCCGTCGAAGCGAATGTCCAACGCCCTGTCCTTTCCTGTGCCCCGCGGAGGTCCAGCCGGCGGCCCGCCCGAGCGGCAGGCCCTCCCCGCGTCGAGCGCCCGATCATAGCGCCCGCCGCCCTCCCGGTCAAGCCACCGGGCCGCAGTCGGTCTCGTGGCAGCGTGCTGGCGAGTAGGAGAGCCATTACGGTTTAGCGCTATAGGGCTATCCCCTTGACTCCAGTAGATACAAGAT
>JBKHIY010000142.1:0-9701 GCA_046538415.1 Candidatus Brocadiia bacterium
AGGCCGGGCCTTGACAAGGCTCCTCGCCTCGATACCATAGAGGTAAGAAGGCACCTGATCGGCCAGCAGCCAGACGAACCGGCACCTGTGGACCGCACCGGCCGACTTGGGCCGCGCCCGGCGTCTGTGGCCCTCCCGGCGTCGTCCCCCGCCCGGGAGACCCAGGACGGAGGAGTCGGAATGCCCGAGCCGTCGGAGCCGCAGGTGGATACCCAGGAGGCTACTCCCGGGGATCTCGCCGAGACCCTCGAGGCGCTGGCCACCGACCTGGCCAAGGTCCTCCCGGAGGCCTCCGACGACCAGGTGCGGGATACCCTCCAAGACTGCCTGGAGCGAGTCCGGCGGGTCTCCTCCTCCCTGCGCAGCATGGCCCTGGTCTTCGACCCGACACGGGCCAGCCTGTTCGCCAAGCAGGGCGAAGGGCTGCGCACCCTGGCCTCCACCATCGGCGAGAGCGTCGAGCAGCTCTCCCAGGCCAACCACCGAATCACTGCGGACATGGGCGACCACGTGCGCCAGCTCGACCAGATGGCCGAGCTGCCCCCCGGGGAGGACCTGGCCGAGCGCCTGAAAACCACCGTCGACCGCGTGCGCAAGATGGCCGGGGAGGTGCAAAGCAACTTCCAGGCCATCGCCTCCAAGGTGGAAAGCGCCAACGAGGGCATCTCCACCATCGAGCAAGAGCTCACCGTCGCACGCGAAAAGGCCATCTACGACTCGCTCACCCGCCTCCACAGCCGCGCCGCGCTCGACGAGCACCTCGACGCAGCTATCCGCGGGGGGGAGACCAAAGGCCCCTGGTGCTTCCTCATCATCGACATCGACCACTTCAAACAGGTCAACGACACGCACGGCCACGTGGTCGGCGACGCCCTGTTGTTCAAGGTCGCCCGCCTCATCGAAGGCGCCATCCGGTGGAAGGCGGGCAAGGACTTCCTGGCCCGCTACGGGGGCGAGGAGTTCGCCGTGGTCCTCGCCGGCGCCACGCTGAAGGACGCCGCCAACGTCGCCGAGCGCATCCGCAAGGCCGTCGGCTCCTCCCGCTGGAAATACCGAGCCCAGGCCGCCACCACCATCATCAACGCCACGGTTAGCCTGGGCGTCGCCCAGTACCGCAACGGGGATACCGCCGCCACACTCATCGAGCGCGCCGACAAGGCGCTCTACAGGGCCAAGAAGTCCGGCAGGAACCGAACCGTCGTGGCCAACGCCTGACAGCCGCCCCCTGGCAGCCCGGGACGCACACCGCGCCGCTCGACCAGAGGAGCCCGCAATGCCCAGCCCGCCGCCCCCCCAGACGGCCATCGCCGGTCCCCTGGAACTCGCCCAGCAGCTCGAGGAACTGGAGAGCAAGCTCGCCCAGACCCTCCGCCAGGCCTCCGAGCCCGCGGTGCGCGAGCTGCTAGAGACCTGTCCCCAGGGCATCGAGAGCACCTGCTCCGCCCTTCGCGACTTCGCCGAGACCTTCGAGGCCAACCGCGCCGACGCCCTCCTCAAGAAAGAACAGGAGCTGGATTTCCTGGTCTCCGGCATCGGCGAAGGGCTCCGCGACCTGGGCGAGGCCAACCAACGGGTGGCCAAGAAGGTCGGCGGCCAGGTCGAAGAGCTCGATGCCATCGGCGACCTCCCCCCCAGCCAGGACGTGGTGGCCCACCTTCGCGGCATCACCGTCCGCATGCAGGAAGCCACCCAGGAGATGCAGGAGTACCTGGACAGCATGGCGGAACAGGTGCGCACCGCCTCCCAGCGCATCGCGGACCTCCAGGCCGGCCCGCAGGGCCCGAAGAAGCCCGACCTCTACGACTCCGAGACCCGCCTCTACAGCCGCGCCGCCCTCGTCGAGCGCCTCCGCACCGCGCTCGTCGCAGGCGCCGCCCGAGGCCCATGGAGCTTGCTGGTGGCCGATATCGACCACCTGGGCGACATCAACGAGCGCTTCGGGCGCCTGGTGGGCGACGCCCTGCTCTTCAAGATCGCCCGAATCATCGAGGAGCGGCTCCAGAAGAAGTGCCCCACCGCCTTCCTCGCTCGCTACGACGGCGGCCAGTTCGGCGCCATCGTCGCCGGCAAGCCCGACCACGCCGCCGACGTGGCCGAGCACCTGCGCAAGGGAGTCGCTGCCGCCCGCTGGCAGTACCGCGGCAAGGAGGAGGAGGCCGTGCTGGAGACCACCATCAGCGTGGGACTCGCCCCCTACCGCCGCGGCGACACCTCCGACTCCCTGATGCAGCGCGCCGAGAAAGTCCTCCGCCAGGCCAAGGACCAGGGGCGCGACCGCGTCGCGACCGCCGAGGCCTGACCTCCCCTGGCCCGCCACGGTCCCCCACACCCCGTGCGGCTACGCCTCGCGGGGCCGCGCCGAGGCTCCCGGCGCATGGGGCTCGAGGCCCAGGAGCTCGCCGAGGATGACCAGAGCCGCCTGCTTGTCGGGGATGCGGCCCCGCACCGCCGAGTCGAGGTCGCCCAGGGCAAAGGCCGGCACTGCAGCCCCCACGCAGGAGGGGCAGCCGTCCTCGCAGGGGCATTCGCTGATCACGGCGTGGACCGAGCGGACGAGGTCGTCGACCACCTCCACACAGCGCTCCGCGTAGCCCATCCCGCCGGGGTAACGGTCGTAGAGGAACACCGCGTCGCGGCCCAGGTTCGTGGCGTCGACCACGGCCCCGATATCCTGCACGTCGCACATCACGAACAGGGGGGCTACCTCGACCAGGGCGTTGGCGACCCCGATGAGACCCTCCCCGAACACCCGGCCCTGGGCCACCACCGCCTGGCGCACGCGGTCGGAGGGCACCAGCCACAGGGCCACGGTCTCGAGCTGCTGGGGCGGGAGCTCGAGCTGCTCGAAGCCCAGGCTGTCGCGAGAGTGGAACTTGACTTTCTTGAACATGGGGATGTGGGTGGTGACCGTCACGTCGCCGAAGCCCACGCGGCCCTCGCCCCACGCCCGCTCCTCCTCCATGGAGTCCAGGTGGATCTGGGAGGACTGCACGGCCTGGGTGTAGTAGTCCAGGTCGCGCCGCTCCACGAACGCGATCTTCTTCTCCAGGTCCAGGCGGTCCACGAAGTACGTGTCTCCGCCGTGGAGATAGACGGCGTGGTCGTGGAGCTGGGAGAGGGCGCTCACCTCGTCCATGGTGCCGATCACGCGGTCCCTCTCGGTCGCGTCCTGGATGGTGTAGACGGGGCCGCAGAGGTTCCGCAGGTTCACGCCCGCCGCGGGATAGTCGGAGCTGGCCCAGAACCACTTGCCCTGGGTGTGGGAGACGGCCTTGCCGTCCTCGAGCAGCTCCAGGATGGCCTGGGCGTAGGGGCCGAAGGTCTCCACCTCGGCATCGGGCAGGGGCAGCTCGTGCAGGGCGCACTTGATGTGGCCGACGGCGACGTGGGGATTGTCGGGGTCGACCACCGCCCGCTCCGGATTCTGGGCGAAGAGGTAGCCGGTGTGGTGCATCAGGTACTGGTCGATGGGCGAGTTCTGGCCCACCAGCACCACCAGGGCGTCGTCGGCGGTGCGGCCCGCCCGTCCCGCCCGCTGCCACAGGCTGGCGATGGTGCCCGGGTAGCCCACCAGAACGCAGGCATCGAGGGTGCCGATGTCGATGCCCAGCTCCAGGGCATTGGTGCTGGCCACGCCGAGGATTTCGCCGGAGGCCAGCCGCCGCTCGACCTCGCGGCGCTCCTCGGCCAGGTAGCCGCCGCGGTAGGATTGGACGCGCTCGGCGAGGCGCGGGGAGACAGGGGCCAGGCGCTGGCGCGCGTAGCTGAGCACCAGCTCCGCCGCCAGGCGGGTCTGGACGAAGACGATGGTCTGGATTTCGTCGAGCACCAGGGAGGTCATCAGCTCCACGGCGCTCCACAGGGCGCTGCGGCGTTCGCCCCCGGCCCGCCAGTGCTCGGAGGGCGGCCCCTGGCCGTGCAGCAGCGGCGGATTCCACAGCACGAAGTGCTTGCGTCCCCTCGGCGAGCCGTCGCGGTCCACCAGGGCCATGGGCCGCTCCGTCACCCGTTCCGCGTGCTCGCGGGGGTTGGCGATGGTGGCCGAGGAGCAGATGAACTGCGGCTCGGAGCCGAAGTGGCGGCACACCCGGTGCAGCCGGCGCACGACGTTGGCCAGGTGGGAGCCGAACACGCCGCGGTAGGCGTGCACCTCGTCGATCACCACGTAGCGGAGGTGCTGGAAGAAGCGATTCCAGCGGGCGTGATGGGGCAGGATGCCCTGGTGGAGCATGTCGGGGTTGGTGAGGATCACCGAGGCGGCGTTGCGCAGCCTGCGGCGCTGCTGGGGCGGGGTGTCGCCGTCGTAGGGGCCGGCCACCAGCCGCAGGCCCTCGACCGCTTCGCCCAGGGCGCCCAGGCCCCGCTTCTGGTCCTGGGCCAGGGCCTTGGTGGGGTAGATGGCCAGGGCCGTGGCCATGGGGTCGGCGAGCAGGGTCTCCAGGATGGGGATTTGGTAGCAGAGCGTCTTGCCGCTCGCCGTGCTGGTCACCACCACCACGTGGCGTCCCTCTCGCACGTGGCGGATGGCCTCGGCCTGGTGGGTGTAGAGGCGGCGGACGCCGCGGCCCGCCAGGGCGGCGCGGACCGACGGCTCGATGTCCAGCTCGGCGAACTCGGCGGGCCGCGGGGCCAGCTCCTCGACGTGGACCATCTGGTGGCGCGTCTCGGAGCGGCTGCCCAGGCGTCGGAGCAAGGCGTCGGTGTCCATGCCGTGCGGTCCCGTGGGGAGGGTCGGGGGTGGCGTTTCGGTCACGTTTCCTTTCGGCCTCGCCTGGCTCTTCTGGCGCGGGCGGCCAGGTCGTCGCCCATGGCGATGGGCTTCTGCTCATCGCCGGGGCTCCGCTGGGTCTCTGGGCCGGAAGCTCGAGCGCGCGCCGCTCGTGCCACGCGGCGCGCGGCGTCGGTTTCCTGCGAGGTGCCGCGGCGGACGGCTTCCTGCACGTTGGGACTCGGCGTGGCGGGGCCGGGCTCGGGCTCGCCGCGCCGGGCGGCCTTGGCGAAGCGCTTGCGGCGGAAGGCTCGGCGGGCCACGTCGGCGTCGCGGAGCGTCGAGCGCTCCTCGGGCTGGGGATAGCCCGTCTCGATCCCCTGGCGTATGGGATGGACGGGCTCGGGGATGAGCGGCTCGCGATGGTGTTCCAGGCGGCGCCGCAGGCTTCGCTCGAGGGCCAGCCGCTTCTCGGCGTCCATCTGGCCGAGGCTCGTGGTATCGGGCTCATCGAGTCGCGAGCCGTCGCCGAGCACGCCTTCGAGGATTCGCACTGCCGCCTTCTTGCTGGGCACGGAGCCCTCGCCGCGCTCGACGTTCCAGGTGACGAGCTGGCGGAGGGGCTTTCCCACGCAGCAGGGACAGCCGTCCTCGCACTCGCACGTGCGGATGTGGTCGAGCACCGCGGGGAACAGGCGCCCCGCGATCTCGTAGGCCCGCTCGGTGAAGCCCAGGCCCAGGGGGTAGCGCTCGTAGACGAAGATGCTCTGCCAGGGGGCATTGGCCGCGCCTACGGAGTGCGAGAAGTCGAGCGTCTGGCAGCGAACGAAAAGCGGCAGCACCATCCGCGCCGCGTAGCCGATGCCCCGGCAGCCCGAGTGGGGGTCCAGACCGTCGTCCCGCAGCCTCTGGCACAGCGTCTCGGGCGGCACCAGCCAGAAGGCCGTGGTCTCCATCTGGAAGGTAGGCAGGTCGAGCGGGTGGCGGGATAGGGCGTCGAGGCTGTAGAAGTGCACCCGCTCGTAGCCCCATGTGCGGAAGTGGGTGGTCACTTCGCCGAAGCACAGGGTGGCGGCGCCGAAGGGGCGCTCGCGGAGCTGATGGTCGATGTGATGGACGTCCGTGCCCCCCAGGGGCTGGGTGTAGTAGTCCACCTCGACGGGGCGGACGCGGCAGATGTAGCGATCGAGGTCCAGCTCCTCGACGAAGTAGGTCTCGCCCCGGTGGAGGTAAATGGCCTCGGGGTGGATGATGGGCGGGGCATCGAGCTTGTTGAGCTGGCCGATGACCTTCTCGCCGTCCGAGACGTCCACGATGGCCACGTCCTTGTCCACCACGTCGCGGAGGGAGACCTCGTGCTGGGGGGTCTCGGGGGCGCTGTGATGCCACCGGCCTCGCTGGGTATCGTGGTGGAGCTTGTGCTGGCTCTCCAGCACGTCGAGCACGACCGGCGCGTGGGGCCCGAAGCGCGCCACCTCGTCGTCGCCGAGGGGCAGCTCGTGGGCGGCGCAGCGCAGATGCCCGAGGAGCACGTAGGCATTGTCGGGCAGCAGCACCCCCTCCTCGATGGGCCGCCCGAAGAGGTACTCCGGGTGGCGCATCACGTACTGGTTGATGGCGGTGTCGAGTCCCACCAGGACGACCAGAGCGGGGGCCTCCCGCCGGCCGGCCCGCCCCCCTTGCTGGAAGAAGGAGGCGAGGGTGCCCGGGTAGCCGCAGATCACGCTGGCCTCCAGTCCCCCTACGTCGATGCCCAGCTCGAGGGCCGAGGTGGAGCTCACGCCCAGGAGCTCGCCGCTGAAGAGCTCGCGCTCGATCTCCCGCCGCTCCGCCGCCAGGTAGCCGCCGCGGTAGGGTGCGACCTTGGCCGCCAGGTCGGGGGCGGCGTGCTGAAGGCTTTCCCGCACGTATCGGCAGATGAGCTCGGCGGTGACCTTGGCCTTGGAAAAGGTGATGGCGGGCACCCCGGCCCGCACCAGGGCGGTCATCAGCTCCTGGGCCTCGACGTTGGCGCTGCGCCGCGAGCGCCAGCGGCGGCGCCGCACGCGTGGCGGGTTCCACAGCACGAAGGTCCTCGCGCCCCGGGGCGCGCCGTCCTCGGCGATGAGCTCCACCTGGCGCTCGAGGAGCTTTTCCGCCACCTCCCGGGGGTTGGCCAGCGTGGCCGACGAGCAGCAGAAGCGAGGCCTCGAGCCGTAGTGGCGGCACAGGCGGTCGAGGCGGCGGAAGAGGTTCGCCACGTTCGAGCCCAGCAGCCCGGTGTAGGTGTGCAGCTCGTCCACCACCACGTAGGAGAGGCGGGAGAGGACGCCCGCCCAGCGCGGGTGCTGGGGCAGCACGGCGGCGTGGAGCATGTCGGGATTGGTGAGGATGAGGTTCGCCTCGTCGCGGATCCGCCGCCGCTGGGAGCTGGGGGTATCGCCGTCGAGCACCCCCACGCCCAGCCGCTCGACGCCCGCCAGCTCCCGTGCCCGCTGGACCACCCGGCACTGGTCCTGGGCCAGGGCCTTGGTGGGGTAGACGGCGATGGCGCGGGCCCCCGGGTCGCTCTCCACCCGCTCGATGATGGGCAGGAGGTAGCACAGGGTCTTGCCGCTCGCCGTGCCCGTCGTCACCAGCACGTCGCGGCCCGCGCGCAGGCCGTCCAGGGCGCGCGCCTGGTGGAGGTAGAGCCGCTCGATGCCCATCCCCGCGAGCAGGCGGGCGCACCCCGCCGAGAGGGGGCGGGCCGGCGCCGCATAGCGGGCCGGCCGAGGGGGCTCGCGGTGGACGTGGACGATCTGCCCGCGGTAGGCCCGCCGGCGCCGCAGCTCGTCCAGGAACGCCTCGAAGTCCACGGTCCGCTCGTATTCTCGTGTGAACGCGGCGTCCGCCTGGTGCCCTCCCTCTCCGTCGCCGCTCACCGGCGGCGCTCCGCCAGCAGTCTGGACATCAGGTGGACCATGGTCACCAGGTCCCACCGATTGTGCTTGACGATGAGGGCTATCTCGCGGGCGTCGCCGGTGCGGACGAAGTCGTGGTACGCCCTGGGGATGTCGCTCCCCGGGATGTCGTCGCCCCGGTGGCGCTGGCACACGTAGCGCTCGAGGGTCTTGAGCTTGCAGTCGGGCAGTCGGCGGCCGAAGACCCGTCGCGACTCGTGCAACAGGTCGAAATGGTCGCCGGGCTCGCCCAGCGCCACCCCCGTGGCCGCGGCCCGCATCCGCAGGTAGGGCACGTCGAAGGCCTTGCCGTTGAACGTCACCAGCAGGGGCTTCTCCGCCATCCCACGGGCGAATCGGCGGACGATGCTCGCCTCCTCCGCGTAGTGGCGGGCCAGGAACTGGCGGCACACCATGGCCCCATCGCGAAACACCAGCATCCCGATCAGGAATACCGGCGAGCAGCCCAGGCCCGTGGTCTCGATGTCCAGGAAGCCCACGTCCTCCGCCCGCTCCGCCAGCACATCCAGAGCCTGGCCCAGGGCCGCCGACGTGCCGTCCCCGTCGCCCGCCTGGCCTACCGACTGCTCGATGAGATAGTAGGGCGGCCCCGCCCCGTCGCCCGCCTCGCGGCCCTCCACGCACTGCTCCAGAGGCAGGCAGATCCCTCCGCCGGCGGGCACCCGCCGCCGCTCCACGGAGGGAATGTCGCGCCGATAGACGATCCCCTCCTCCCGCGGCGTCGGCGAGGGCCGCGGTGGCGGCGGGCCCTCCCGCTCGGCCAGCGCCCTGCGATTGAGCTTGGCCAGCTTCCGGCGCAAGCCTCGCAGCGAGCCGGTCTCGTCGTGGGAAGAGCGCTCGTCGTCCGCAGTGGGCGCCACGGGTAGGATTCCGCAACCTGCACAGAGTCGTCCGCGAGGACGCGCGGGGCAACGCAACGGGGACCAGCGGCTCGCCGGGAAACGCGGCGCGGGCGCACGCCGCGCAGCCCCTACTCTACCGGCTGGCGGCCCTGGTTTCAAGCCCGAATCCTCGCCCACCGCGGCCGTCGCCGCCTGGCCCAGGCAGGTGGCTTGACTCCGAGGGCGGGCCACGCTACCTTGTCCCCAGGCTCGGGTAGCAAGCGATCCGGGGCTGGAGGCCCCGCCGCATTCCCCCACAGGCTGGACGAAGGAGCGAACGATGAGCCCCACCGACGAGCCCGCCGACTCCCGCCGCGACTTCCTCAAGCGCACCGGCGGCACCATCGCCGCCTCCGCGGCCCTCGGCTCCCTCGCGGCTCGCAGCTACGCCGCCGAGGACAACACCATCCCCATCGCCCTCATCGGCTGCGGCGGGCGGGGCACGGGAGCCGCAGCCAACGCCCTCAAAACCCAAGGCCCCACCAGGCTCGTGGCCATGGCCGACGTCTTCGAGAACCGCCTCAAGGGTAGCCTCGATCACTTGAAGCGCAACCACGGCGACCAGGTGGACGTGCCGCCCGAACGGGCCTTCCTGGGCTTCGACGCTTACAAGAAAGCCATCGACCGTATCGCGCCCGGCGGCGTCGCGCTGCTCACCACTCCGCCGGCCTTCCGCCCTCTCCACCTGGAATACGCCGTGGCCAGGGGATGCCACGTCTTCATGGAGAAGTCCTTCGCCGTCGACGCCCCCGGTATCCGCCGCGTCCTGAAGGCCGGCGAGCAGGCCACCCAGAAGAACCTCAAGGTCGCCGGGGGGCTGATGAGCCGCCACTACAAGCCCCTCGAAGAGGCCGTCCGCCAGATCCACGAGGGGCTCATCGGCAAGGTCGTCACCGCCTGGGCCTACCGCATGCACGGCCCCGTGGGCTATGCCCAGAAGCCGCCCCAGCGAAGCGAGCTGATGCACCAGATCCGCAACTACTCCTGCTTCACCTGGCTCAACGGCAGCTTCCTGCTCGACTGGCTGATCCACAACCTCGACGTGTGCTGCTGGGTGAAGGACGCCTGGCCGGTGGCCGCCCAGGGCCAGGGCGGGCGCCAGGTGCGCAGCGTGCCCGACCAGCTCTTCGACCACTACGCCGTCGAGTACACCTTCCCCGACGGCACCCG
>JBKHIY010000039.1:0-37691 GCA_046538415.1 Candidatus Brocadiia bacterium
GAGGCGGCGCCAGGGCCATGGGCGGGCTCCGGGGCCTGGGGGCGACGCCCAGAAAGGGCTTGACAGGCGCCCAAGCCGAACTATAATGGCCGCTTAGCCCATCCGGCGGGATCGCGGCGCGGAGAGAGGGTATGCAGGCCGAAGAGCTGACCAAGGGCATCATACGCTCCAACCCCATCTTCGTCCTCCTCCTCGGCTTATGCCCCGCCCTGGCCACCAGCAGCGGCATGGAGACGGCGTTCGCCATGGGCCTGGCGGCCACCTTCGTGCTGGTGAGCTCCAACGTGGTGGTCTCCTCGATCCGCACCCTGGTGCCCAAGGGGGTGCGGATTCCGTGCTTCATCGTGGTGATCGCCACGTTCGTGACCATCGCCGACCTGGTGCTCAAGGCCCGGTTTCCCGACGTGAGCGCGGCCATCGGCATCTTCATCCCCCTCATCGTGGTCAACTGCATCATCCTGGGGCGGGCCGAGGCCTTCGCCTCGAAGCAGGCCGTGGGCAGCTCCGCCCTCGACGGCGTGGGGATGGGCATCGGCTTCACCCTCGCCCTCCTGGTGGTGGCCTTCGTGCGCGAGCTGCTGGGCGCGGGGAAGCTCTTCGGCCACACGGTGCTCCCCGGCTACAACCCCATGGTGGTGCTGGTGATGGCCCCCGGGGCGTTCATCGTCCTCGGCCTGTTGCTGGGCTTTTTCAACTGGCTGGGCGAGCTGCGGAGGGCATCGTAGCGTGGACTTCGAACGGCTCTTCGCCATCGTCATCGGCAACATCCTGGTGACCAACTTCGTGCTGGCCCGCTTCCTGGGCCTCTGCCCGTTCATCGGGGTGTCGAAGCGCACCGACTCGGCGTTCGGGATGGGGATGGCGGTGACGTTCGTGATGACCCTCGCCTCGTTCATCTCCTACCTGCTCTACACCTACGTGCTGAAGGCCGAGGCGCCGCTGCTGGTGTGGGCGCTGGGCGCGGAGAGCCAGCTGGCCCGGACGGGGCTGGAGACGGCGCTGCGCACGGTGAGCTACATCCTGGTGATCGCCTCGCTGGTCCAGCTCGTAGAGATGTTCCTCCGCAAGTCCGTGCCCGCCCTCTACCGAGCGCTGGGTATCTACCTGCCGCTGATCACCACCAACTGCGCGGTGATGGGGGTGGCGCTGCTGAACACCACGGACGCCCCGCAGCCGCTGGGCCTGGGCGAGGCCGTGCTCCAGGGCTTCTGCGCCGGCCTGGGCTTCACCCTGGCCATGGTGCTGATGTCCGGCATTCGCGAGCGCCTCGACCTGGCCGACGTGCCCAGGCCGCTGCGCGGCGTCCCCATCGCCTTCGTGTGCACGGGCCTGATGGCTCTCGCTTTCCTCGGCTTTACAGGAATGGCATAGCCCCATGAACACCACGCCCCAAGGCCGCCTGCTGATGGCCAGTGTGCTCCTGGCGGGAGCCCTCCTCGGGGGCGCCGCCGCCGGGGAGGACGAGGGCCACTGGGCCCTCGCCTTCGAGAACGACACGCCCAAGCTCCTGTGGATGGAGCCCCCCGGCTACCCCATCACCTACTACTGGTACGTGGTCTACCGGGTGAAAAACCCCACCGACCAGCCCCGCCCCGCCCGGCTCACCCTCACCCTCCACCTCGCCCTGGCCGGCGAGCAGACCGTCTACCGCGACGTCCTCGCTCCCCTCGCCGAGTCGCGCCTGGAACGCAAGGTGGTGGAGCGGCCCCTGTGCAACTGGGTCGAGCTGCGGGCCGAGAAGCTCAAGGCCGGCCAGGAGCGCGAGGCCGTGGCCATCTTCCGCGTGGGCGAGAAGGCGCCCGACTTCGACAAGATGACCATCCGCGTGGAAGGCCTCGTCGCCCACCGAGAGCTCGAACCGCCCGACCCCGACAGCGAGACGCGAAAAGTCCTTCACCGAGTGCTCCTCATCCACTACGACTACGTGCCCAGCCGCTGGACCCGCGGCAAGGAGCTGAAGTACGACCGCGAGCGCTGGCGGCTCGAGGAGAGCCAGGCCCCCAGCGGCGGGCCGGCCGGCGGCGAGGAGGGCGTTTCCGAAAAGCTCGACAAGCTGCGCCAGAAGATGAAGGAGGAGACCGAGCGCACGCCGGTCAAGAAAGGCCCCGCGCCGGAGTCCTCCGCCGCACCGCCCCCACCTCGCGAGCCCGCGGCCCGGCCCAATCCCAGGCTCGTGCAGGCCCTCCGCAGCCGGGCCGACGCCACCCAGTCGGTGCGGGCCGCCTACTCCCAGCTCACCGGCCTGCCCGATCGCCGCGAGGCCGCGGGAGGCACGGCGTTCCTGGGGCCGGGCGGCAAGTTCTACATCGAGCGGGTGGTGGGCGTGGAGACCCGGCGGGGGCGCAAGGAGATCCGCATCTTCGATGGCGAACACCTGTGGGTGCACACCCACGGCAAGGAGCTGGGCGACTTCGTCGGTCGCTGGACCGCGGCCGCCACGAAGGCGGAGTGGCGGCGGTTGGGAGGCGGCGGGCACGCGGCCTTTGCCACCGTGATCAATCCTTTCCGGGCCTGGCGCCTGTTCCGCGCCGACCTCCTGCACGTGGGCACCGAGCAGCTCGAAGTGGGTCCCGCGGAGGTCTTCGAGGTGCGCCCCGGCGAGCGCTATCGCCAGGTGCTCAAAGGCCCCCTCTCGGGCGAGCTGCTGGCCAGCACGTTGGGCAAGCGGGTGCGCTTCTGGGTGGGCAGGGAGACCGGCTTTCAGTACCGCATGCGAGTCTACGACCAGACGGACCGCCTGTGCGCCAGCGTGGAGTGTCTGGACGTGGAGTTCGACGCCCACACCGACCCCGCCCGGTTCGCCTTCTCCCCGCCGGCGGGTGCCGAGGTGGTCGACCTGAACGCCGCCTTCGCCGGCAACGACGGGCCAGGGGAGGATTCCCCCGCGCCCTGACGGGTCCCGCACCGACGCCTGGCACGCCCTCGGCCGCGAGCGAGCGGCTTTTTCTATGGCCCCGCCGCGGCGGCGCCGGGCGGTCACCTCGTGGGGGAGCGGGGACTCAGCCCTGCTCGGGAGGCCGAGGGGGCGCGTGGCGCCCGAGGGCGGCGATGGCGGCCGCGGCGCGGTGGATGGCCTGGCGCATGGGCTCGCTCAGGGGGGCATCGAAGGCCACGTTCTGGGGCTGGACGGCCAGCAGCAGGACGGGGGCCGAGCAGCGCTCGGCGACCATCTGGAGGAAGAAGCCCAGGGGCAGGCCGTGGGTGGACACGCCCACGCTCTCCAGCTCGCCGGGGCGGAGCAGGCGGAGGGTGCCCGGGGGCTCGCCCAGGTCGGTCGCGTCGAGGACGAGGACGGTGGCCGGCCCGGCGCGGGCGATGGGGCCGAGCCAGTTCTCGGGGGCCATGCCCGCCTCGAAGGGGAGGATGGCGGGGTGGGCGGGGGCGGCGGCGAGCACCGCGGGGCCGAAGCCGTCGTCGCCCCGCAAGGGGTTCCCCACGCCCACCAGGGCGATGGGAAAGGTGCAAGCCTCGACGAGCTCGCGGACCAGGGGGTCGTCCACCGTGGGGCCGTCCGTGGTGGGTGGGGACTCGGGTGTCGGGGCTTTCAGGAGCCCCAGAGCTCGGCGAGTGCGACGGCTCGGCGGCACTTGGGGCACAGCACGCGGACCAGGTCGTGGCGGCCGAGAGGCACGCCGGGCCGCCGGGCCGACTCCTCGCCGGTGAGCTGGAGGGTGCCTTCGGCGGTGAGGACCAGGGTGGGGTTGGCGAAGCGCTTGGCCCCCAGCTCCCTGGCCACCCACTGGAGGTGGGCTTTGGTGGAGATGACGGCCCCGCACACCTCGCAGAGGGCCAGCTCCTTCTGTATGGAGACCTCGCAGGTGGCGCGGTCGAGGGTGGCCAGGTCGTACTCGTTGGTCAGGTGCACGCCCTTCTCGGTGAGGCACTGGACCTCGCACTGGCCGCAGAAGATGCAGCGGTCGTCGTGGCGGACGATGGTGCGCATGGGGGGCTCGAGGTGGGGCTCGTCGACGATGTCGATGGCGTCGGCGGGGCAGATGCGGGCGCAGCCGCCGCAGGCCACGCACTCATCCTCGTCGAACTCGCCGCGGCCGCGATAGGCCTCGGGGGCGGGGGAGGGCTCCGCGGGGAACTTGCTGGTGTAGGGCCCGTGGAGGACGGCTCGGATGGCCTCTCCGAGCTCGCGGAGCTTGGGCTTGCGCATGGTCAGTGCTCCTCGCTGAGGCGCTTCTCGCGGTAGCGGTCGGTCACGCTGCCTTCCCACAGGGGCACGCCCGAGAGGTGGGCGCCCCGGGCGATGGCGTGGGCTCCGGTGGGCGAGGTGAGCACCACGAACAGGGCGCACAGCAGGGCCTTGACCCCCAGGGCGGAGATGCCCGAGTAGACCAGCACCCCGGCCAGGATGAAGCAGGTGCCCAGGGTCACGCACTTGGTGGCCGCCTGGATGCGGTTGTAGACGTCGGGCAGGCGCACCAGGCCGATGGCCCCGAAGAGGTCGAAGAACAGGCCGACGCCGATGAGCAGGTAGGCCAGGGTCTCAATCATCGAAAGGCCTCCCTTCCAGGTACTTGGCCAGGGCGATGGTGCCGATGAAGCTCAGCAGGGCCCATGCGATGGCCACGTTCATGTAGAAATCGGGATTGTAGAGCTCGGTGCCCCGCTGGAGGGCGAAGATGCAGCAGAAGCCCACGATGAGGGTGCCCAGGATGTCGATGGCCACCGCCCGGTCGGGGGCCGTGGGGCCGCGGGCGATACGGTAGAGGCACAGGAAGCTGGCCA
This sequence comes from Candidatus Brocadiia bacterium, assembly GCA_046538415.1. Lineage (GTDB taxonomy): Bacteria > Planctomycetota > PUPC01 > DSUN01 > DSUN01 > JBKHIY01. Next base: position 4,738 of record JBKHIY010000039.1, read on the forward strand.
GGAGTAGGACGGCGAGCGCGAAGTCGAAGAAGCTCATTCGAAGATCTCCTTGAGCATCCGCTCGAAACGCTTGACGATGCTCTCTGTCTGCTCCTGGGGGTCGTCGCTGGTGATGTTGATCCAGTGCACGTAGAGGTCCTGGCCCTCGATGTCCACCGTCAGCGTGCCCGGGGTGAGAGTGATGGAGTTGGCCAGGAAGGTCTTCGCCAGGTCGCTTTGCAGCTCCGTGCGCACCCGCACGATGCCCGGGCGGATGGGCACGTGGGCGTGGAGCACGCGGTAGGCCACGTCCAGGTTGGCCCGCACGCAGTAGTAGATGAAGTAGGGGATGTAGAGGAAGAACCACAGCCAGCGCCGCGGGTGGAGCAGTCGTTCCGGGGCCTTGGGGTAGATACGGCCCAGGGCCGCGGCCAGCAGGAGGCTGAAGACCACCCCCGCGAAGGCGTCCTGGGGGTCCAGCGACCAGGTGAGCAGGAGCCACGTGGCCAGCAGCAGGAAGAAGAAGGCAACCTTTTTCACGGGGCGATTCCTCCGAGAGCCACCTTCGTGATGTTCTCGGCCAGCTCCACGCCGGGGGCCACCGCCTGGACCGCCTGGTCCAGGAAGCCGATGCCCCGCGCCTCCATGAGGAAGGGGCAGGCCACCCCCGCCCCCACGCACACCACGGCCAGGGCCACCATGGCCGCACACATGGCCACCGGCACCTCCCGCACGCCCCTGTGGCGCTCGGGCAGCTCGCCCGCGATGACGTAGCGCTGGACCTTGACGAACGAGACCAGGGTGAGGAAGGCCACCAGCGCGGCCAGGGCGCCCAGCCACGCGTAGCCCGCCTGCACCGCGGCCACGATGATGATCAGCTTGCTCCAGAAGCCGTTGAACGGCGGCACCCCGGCGATGGACAGGCTGGCCACCCGGCAGCACCCGCTGGTGACCGGCATCCGGTGGGCCAGGCCCCCCAGCTCCTTGAGCTGGCGGGTGCCCGTGGCATACTCCGTGGCCCCCGAGCACAGGAAGAGCAGGGACTTGAAGGCCGCGTGGTTGAACAGGTGGAAGAGCCCGCCGAAGATGGCCAGGCCGGCCACCGCGGTGGGCCGCCCCTCGCGGGCGATCACCGCGGCCCCCACCCCCAGGGCGAGCACCACGTAGCCCATCTGGCTGATCGAGTGGTAGGCCAGCAGGCGCTTGAAGTCCCACTGCCCCACGGCCAGCAGCACGCCGATGATCATCGACAGGGCGCCCAGGGCCATCAGCACCGTGGCGTACTGCACGCTGGGCCCCAGGACGGAGAAGAAGATGCGGGCCAGGGCGTAGACGCCCAGGGCCTTGATGAGCACCCCCGAGAGCATGGCCGAGATGGGGGCGGGAGCCGAGGGATGGGCGTCGGGCAGCCACGCGTGGAAGGGCACCATGGCGGCCTTGAGGCCGAGCCCCATGACGAAGAAGGCCGCGGCCACGAGCAGCGCCGGGTTGCCCCCCAGCTCGCCCATCTGGGCGCGGATGTCCGCCATGTTCAGCGTGCCCGTCAGATTGTAGAGCAGGGCCACGCCGAAGAGGACGAAGGTAGAGGCCAGGCCGCCCAGCACCAGGTACTTGAAGGACGCTTCCAGCTCCTCGCTCTCGCAGCCGAAGGCCACCAGGGCGTAGGAGGCGATGGCCGCCACCTCGATGAACACATAGAGGTTGAACATGTCGCCCGCCAGGGCCACCGCGTTCATCCCCGCCACCATGAGGAAGAAGAGGCAGAAGTAGAAGCCCTTGGAGGTGTAGCGTCGCATGTAGTCCAGCGAGAAGAGCACGGCCAGGAAAGCCACCAGGTTGATGGTCACCAGCATCAGGCGGCTCAGGCCGTCGCACACCAGGGCGATGCCCACGATGCCCCCGGTGCGGTCCCATCCGCCCATCCAGTAGACCATCCGCGGGCCGCCCACCAGGCGGAGGGCGAGCACCAGGAGGCCCAGCGAGACCAGCGTGCCCAACAGGTCGAGCAGCCACTCGGGCTCGCGCAGCTTCTCCAGCAGGGGCATCACGAAGGCCGCACCCAGGGGAAGTGCCACGAGAATGGGGAGGGTGTTTTCCATGGGGTCCTTCCTGAGCTAGCCCTTGAGCTTGCGCATTTCGGAGACGTCGAACGTCCCGTACTTCTCGTGCAGGCGGATGGCCATGGCGGCCATCAGGGCCACCAGGCCCAGTCCGATCACGATGGAGGTGAGGATCAGCGCCTGGGGCAGGGGGTCCACCGCCCCGGCGGCGAAGGCCCGCGAGGCCGTCTCGCCGCTGCCCATACCCTCGGTGCGGATGGGCGCCCGGCCCCCGAAGCGGTAGCCGGTGAGGATGAGGAACAGGTTCACCGCGTACTCCGCGATCATCACCCCGATGATCACCTTGATCAGGTTGCGCTTGCAGGCCACCGCGTAGACGCCGATGGCCAGGAGCACGATGGCCAGGAGATAGGGAACCATGGGGCTCAGTCCTCTTTGGCTGGACTCTGGGAGCGGAAGACCGAGAGCACGGCGAACACCCCGAACAGGCAGGCCGCCACCTTGACCCCGATGGCGACGTTGCTGGGCAGGATGATCCCGCTGCTCAACAGCCGGTAGTTGCCCGCCACCGCCTCCCCTGTGCGGGCGTCGGGCGGGACCAGGAAGTTGTAGAAGAAGCGCCCGCTGTAGTAGCCGAGCACGGCGATGGCCAGGAAGGCCAGAGCCCCCACGCAGTCCCACAGGTAGGGCGAGCGCTCGCTGATGATGTTGTCCACGAACCCCTTGCCGAAGGCCAGGACGAGGAGGATGAAGCAGCAGGCCAGGATCACTCCGCCCACGAAGCCCCCGCCCGGCGTCAGGTGCCCGTAGAGCACGATGTAGATGCCGTAGAGGAGGATGAAGGCCGAGACCAGCGACGTGACGGTCTTAACGATTGGCGTCAGGCCCCGCATCGGGCTTTCTCCCAACGTGGCGGAGGAGGACGTAGGCGCCGATGATGGACGTGAAGATCACCGTCGCCTCGCCCAGCGTGTCGTAGGCTCGAAAGTCCAGCAGAACCCCCATCACCGCGTTCGCCGCGCCGGTGCGCCCGAAGCTGCCCAGCAGATACGGCTGAGCCATCAGCATCCGGGGCTGCCCGAAGGGCACCATGCCCCGGAACGCCGCGAAGCACACCGCGCACAGCAGGGCGCAGAAGACCAGCCCTCCCGCCGTGGCGAACGTGTTGGGGCGCGACTCGTACGTCGTGTCGGTCCGCGTCACCGTGGCCCGGATGAGCAGCACCAGGCACAGAATCTCCACCACCACCTGGGTGATGGCCAGGTCGGGGGCGCCCAGGAGGAGGAAGACGATGGACAGCGCCGCGCCCGCGGCGCTCACCGAGATCACGGTGGACAACAGGTCGCGGGCCTCCACGGCGACCACCGCCGCGATGATCATGAACGAGATCAGCAAGTAAAGCATCGTCATCACGTCCATCGGCTCGCTCCAGTGTTACGGAACGGAGGGATCGAGGAGCGAACGCTCGGCCCGCGGTCCCTGATGCACGATGCTCCGCGGTCGCGGCCCGCGACTTCGCAGATTCCGGCCCCCATCGAGCATCCAGCATCGAGCATCCAGCATCCAGCGCCGAGCATCGAGCATCCACCCTCGATTCGCATCACAGGGGCAACAGGTAGAGCAGCACCACGGCCAGGCCGAGCACGCACCAGGTCACGTAGACGGCCAGCACCCCGGTGTGGAGGCCCCGCAGGGCCTGGACCAGGGTGGAGCCGTAGCGCCCGCCGAGGTGGTACACGTCGTAGGCCTCCTCCTCGGCGTCGCGGAACATTCCTCGCAGGACGGGAAGCTGGCGCACCGTCTCGTAGAAGCCCGTGCCCGCCACCCGATACTCGTCCGTGCCCGCAAGCTCCCCCCCCACGAACTGGCGGCTCACCCGCGCCTTGCTCACCCGGCCCACCAGGTAGAGCACCAGCCCCAGGGCGAGGCCGATGAGCAGCAGCACCGTGGCCTGGGTGGCCTGCCAGAAGCCGAAGTCGTAGGCCACCGCCTGCCCCGGAGCCAGCAGCGCCGCGTTCACCTCGCTCAGCGCCGGCGCGATCCACAGCTCCACCGTGGTCCCCGCGAAGACCCCGAAGCCCAGGCACAGGAAGGCCAGCACGATCATGGGCAGCCCCATCAGGCCCGGCGCCTCGCGCGGAGAGAGCGACTGCACGTCCTCCGACATCCGCCCGAAGAACACCGAGTGGATCACTTTCACGAACGAGGCCAGAGTGAGGGCACTGCCGAACACCGCGGCGATGAGCAGCGCCGGAGCCAGCGGCACCCGCGTGGCCAGCACCCCCTGGTAGACCATCCACTTCGAGGCGAAGCCGTTCAGCGGCGGCACCCCCGAGATGGCCAGCGCCGCCACCACCCCGGCGAAGAAGGTGAAGGGCATCGCCCGGGCCAGGCCCCCCAGGCGCTCCAGCTCCGCCGTCCCCGTCCGATGGCGCACCGAGCCCGCCATCAGGAACAGGCAGCACTTGTAGATGGCGTGGTTGACCATGTGGAACAGGCCCCCCAGGACCCCCACCAGGGTGCCGGTGCCCACTCCCAGCACCATGTAGCCTACCTGGCTCACCGCGTGGAACGACAGCAGCCGTCGCAGGTCGTGCTGCACCATGGCCATCATCACCGCCCCGATCACCGTCACCGCACCCACGATCATCACCACCAACTGGAGGGCCGCGGTCATGGTGAAGAACTGGAGCGCCACCCGGGCCAGCAGGCTGATCCCCAGCAGCTTGTCCAGCGAGGCCGGCAGGTAGGCCATCACCGGCAGCGGAGCCGCCTCCGAGACCGCCGGTATCCACGTGTGCAGCGGTATCGCCCCCGCCTTCGCGATGGCCCCCGCGAACATCAGGAGGAACGCCGCGGTGCCCATCGCCGTGGCCGTCTGCTCCACCGGCAGGCGCGAGAGCTCGCTGATGCGAAGCGTCGCCCCCCCGTTCAGGTGCCACAGCATGGCGATGCCCAGGAGGAGCGCCGCGTCGGCGAAGCCCAGGAGGACGAACGACTTGGCCCCCACCTTCGCCGCCGGCTCCCGCCCCAGGTTCACCAGCAGGTAGAGCATCAGGCTCACCACTTCCCAGGCCATCAGGAAGAAGACCAGGTGGTCGGCCAGCACGGCGCCGATGGCCCCGGAGAGAGCCCACAGCATGAACGCGTAGTAGCGCCCCTCGTAGCGATGCTTCCACATGTAGGGCAGGGAGTAGGCGGCCACCAGCACCCCGAAGAGGCCGACGAACACGGCCCCCAGGCTGGCCAGGGGCCCCACCCGCAGGGCCATGGCTACGTCGAAGCCGCCCACGGACAGCCACGGGTAGACGAACTCCCGCTCGCCTCGCCCGGGCAGGAGGCAGCAGAGCAGGAAGGTGGCCGCGGCGGCGGGCAGGGCCAGCACCGCGGTCGCTCGCCCCGCCCAGCGTGCGACGACGTAGCACACCAGCCCGGCGATGGCGGGAAGGGCCACGCAGTAGAGAAGCAAGGGCTCACCCATGGCTCGTTCCTGTATCTCCAGTGGTCCAGGTCAGGGCCTTCCGGCCGTCCCTTCCGGAGGCATCAGCCCTCCCACTCGAGGGGCTGGATGCCGTGGCGCTCGATCAGCCGCGCCGTCTTGTCGTGCGAGAGCTGGAGGAGGTCCTTCATGGTCAGCACCCCCTCCTTGTTTCGCCCCCGGTCGACCACCGCCACCCGCTCGGTGCAGCTATAGCAGGGGTCCATGGCGGCCACGGTGAGCATGGCGTCGGCCAGCTCGCCGCCGATCACCTGGGGCTTGAACGACGGGAGGTTCATGTACGTGGGGGCTCTCGCCTTGTAGCGGATGGGGTAGTTGGTGCCGTCGGAGCGCACGTAGTGGAAGGTCTCGCCCCGGGGGGCTTCGGCGTGGCCGATGCCCTCCCCCTCGGGGATGGTGCGCGGCTCGTTGTCGATCTCGCCAGGCTCCGTGTCCTCCATCTTCTGGAGGCATTGGCGGATGATCTTGATGGACTCGAAGCACTCCAGGAGCCGCACCGCCACCTGGGCGAAAACGTCGCCGCTGTCCATCGAGATCACATCCCAGTCCACCCAGTCGTAGGCGGCGTAGGGCTCGTCGCGGCGCACGTCGATGGGCCAGTTCGAGTGGCGGGCGGTGGGGCCGTTGACGCAGTAGGCCTTGGCGTTCTCCTCGGTGAGGATGCCGATGCCCCGCGTGCGGAGGCCGAGGACGGGGTCGTCCTGGACGGCCTCGAGGAGCAGACGGAGGGGCTTCTCCAGGGCGTCCACGGCCTCCAGGATCTCGGGGAGGGCCTCCTGGGGGATGTCGCGGCGGCAGCCCCCGAGCTTGAAGTTCTCGTAGTGGTTGCGGCTCCCGGTCACCTTCTCGCAGATGTCCAGGATGGGCTCGCGGTAGCGCCAGGCCCACATGAACACCGTGTTGTAGCCGATGAAGTGGCCCGCCAGGCCGGCCCACAGCATGTGGCTGTGGAGGCGCTCGAGCTCGCAGATGATGGCCCGGATGTACTGCGCCCGGGGTGGGGCCTCCACGCCGCAGAGGTCCTCCAGGGCGTTGGCGCAGGCCATGGGGTGGGAGGCGGAGCAGATGCCGCAGATGCGGGCCAGGAGGAAGGGGATCTGGTCGTAGGTCAGCGTCTCGCAGCGCTTCTCCATGCCCCGGTGGTTGTAGGAGATGCGCACGTCGGCGTCGACGACCGTCTCACCCTCGACGGAGAGCTGAAAGAACTCGGGCTCTTCCTGGATCGGGTGAAACGGTCCGACCGGTATTACTGTGCGTTTCATGGTGGTAGTCCTTACGCAGCGGATAGACCCCCTCGGGCCAGTCGTCGGCGAGGATCAGCCGGCGTGGATCGGGATGATGGAGGAACGTGACCCCCAGCAGGTCGTTGATCTCCCGCTCGACCCAGAGCGCCGCGGGGAGGAACTGGGCCACCGACTCGACCTCGCACTCCGGCTTGTAGGCCCGCACCGTAGCGGTGACCACCACGTTGAGCGGGTCGAAGCAGTAGTGGTAGCACACGTCGATCCAGTCCCGGCAGTCCACCCCCGTGGCGGTGGCCAGTCGGCCCCCCTCCTCGACCAGGGTGCGGTTGACGGCGAGGGTGTGCTGGGGCTCGAGGCGCAGGTAGAGCCGCTTGGGGTTCCGCTCGCGCACCTCGGCCAGCTTCTCGCCCAGGTCGCTCTTGAGTTTCTCGATCAGCTCGTTTCGGTCCATGGCGCGTTGCCTCAACTGAGTGCCGCGGCGGCGGCTTGCAGGCCCTTGACGGCCCCCGAGATGATGGCCTCGGGCTTGGGCGGGCAGCCGGGCACATAGGCGATGATGGCGTTGGGGTCCACCTCGCGGACCACCTTGTCCACGGGGCCCACCATGTGGTAGCAGTCGGCGAAGATGCCCTTGGTGCAGGCGCAGGCGCCGATGCACAGCACGATGCACGGCTTGGCCGTCTGGAGGTAGACCTCCTGGAGGCGCGGCTTGGCCTGGCGGGTGACCCCGCCGGTCACCAGCAGGGCGTCGGCGTGGCGGGGGCTGGGCACCAGCAGCATCCCCAGGCGCTCGATGTCGAAGCGGGGGGTCAGGCAGTCCACCACCTCGATATCGCAGTTGTTGCACGCCCCGGTGTTCACGTGGTACACCCAGGGCGACTTGGTCAGGCCCCACAGTTTCCAGTTCATAGCCCGTTCCCGATTAGCGTGAGCACCACGGCCAGAATGGCCACCGGCGTAAGCCCGAACCAGAAGAACTTGATGGCGTGGTCGATGCGCACCCGGGGATTGGTGTTCCGCACCAGGGTCACCACCACCACGGCCACCAGGTAGAGGACCACCCACACCACGGCGCCCCCGATGCTCCGCACCAGGGCTCCCCAGAAGACCGTGGCCAGCAGCAGCGGGAGGGTGGCCAGGAGCATGGCCCGGGTGAGGTAGAAGGCGGCCAGGGGCGGCCCCGAATACTCGCAGTAGGCCCCTCCCATGATCTCCGTCTCCGCCTCCGCGATGTCGAAGGGCACCAGGCCCAGCTTGGCCTGCACGCACAGCAGGGCCACCACGAAGCCCAGAACCTTGGCCACCCCCACCCCCAGCGAGGGGGAGCCCGCGGTGGCGATCTCCCCCAGTTTCAGAGTCCAGCCCCCCGCGATCATGGCGGGCACCATGGCCAGCACGAAGGGCAGCTCGTAGCTGAGGATGAGCTTCATCTCCCGGCTGGCCCCCGTCACCCCGTGGGGGTTGCCCGAGGCGGCGCCGCCGATCACCACGGCCAGGGAGGGGATGGTGAGCAGGTAGAGCACGACGATGAGGTCGCCCACGAAGCTGGCCCCGGGAGCGAAGTTCACGGTCCACAGGATCGCCGCCGCCAGGGCCACCGCCGACAGGGCGAGCAGGGGGGCGAGGAGGAAGCCCGTGCGCCGGGCGTTCTCGGGCACGATGGTCTCCTTGCCCAGCAGCTTCGCCACGTCGGCGAAGGGCTGGTACCAGGGGGGGCCCACGCGCCACTGCACGCGGGCCGTCACCATGCGGTCCACCCACTTGAGCACCAGGCCCAGCACCGCGGTGGCGATGGTGGCCAGGAGGAACACTCCGATCATGGCCAGGAGGTTCATCGTAGAGCTCATCTCCTCTTGAACGGGTGGCGTCCCGCGGTGCGCCCGCCGAGCAGCAGGAGGCCCACCTCGCCGGCCTCGGCCGGCGGCTCGAACTGGAGGGCCCCGGCGGGGCAGGCGGCCACGCAGCGGGGCACCTCGCCGCGCAGGGCGCGGTCCTCGCACAGGTCGCACTTGGCCACCTGGTCGCGCGTCAGATCGGTGTCCATCACCCCGAAGGGGCAGGCCAGGATGCACGAGCCGCAGCCCCGGCAGAAGACCAGGCTGCGCACCACCGCCCCGTCTTCCTCCCGCCGCAGGGCGTCGAAGGGGCAGGCGGCCACGCAGGGCGGGTCCTCGCACTGGCGGCACACCATGGGCACCGCGGCCTCGGCAGTGGACGCGAAGGCCACATTGGGCATCCCCCGGTGGCCGTAGAAGCAGGCCGCCGAGCAGCTCTTGCAGTCGATGCACCGGTCCAGGTCGAGGAGCACGCGCCTATCTATCGTTGCCACCGCTCTTCTCCAAGGTGACCGGCCCGGGCACGATGCCCATCTCGGCCCGGGCGAATAGCGATCGGGTTTCAGGCAGATGCGGCGAGACGGCCGCCACGCCCCGGGGCACGTCGGGGTTGGGCAGGGCGGCGATGGTCACCGAGGCGTCCTCGCCCCGCAGCACCACCGTCCCGTCCACCGCGCTCGGCGCGTCCTCGGGGTTCAGGTGCGCCGTGGTCTGCGGCTCGATCAGGGCGCACCAGGCCACGTGGCCGGAGACGCTGCCGTCGGCGAAGCCCCAGCCGTCCGCCCGGGCCACCACCATCGCCTGGCCCTCGGGGGCCTGCGGAGCCCAGGAGCCGGGCTCGCCCAACGCCTCGGCCAGGCCCACCTGGGGCGGGTCGGCCAGCAGCTCGGTCAGCTCGTTCTCCGAAGGCGCCGTCGCCGGGCCTCCCAGCCGGCCGAGGATGGCGCTGGGGGCCATGGCCCCGCGGGGGGGCGCCGCGGCGGCCGACAGCTCGTGCTTCGCCCCCACCCCGTCCAGCACCGTGCCGTCCAGCTCGAACCCGAAGGCCATGGGCACGACCACCCGCGCCCGGGCCGTCGTCGCCGTCGCCAGGGGCGAGGCGGCGAGCACGATGGGCAGGGCGGCCAGGGGCGAGCCGGGCAGGGCGCTCACCACGTCGGTGCCCAGGACGCACAGGCTGGCCACCTTGCCGCTGGCCGCATCGGCCGCCAGGCGGCGGAGGGGCACGGTGCCCATGCCCGCGGCGAGCCGCCAGGCTCCCACGGCGTTGCCGTAGATGCACAGCGGCGCCACGCCGCCCTTCTTCGCCTGGGCTACGGTGCCCGCCAGGGCGCCCACCGCCCCCGGGGCCGGGCAGCGTCCCTCGGGCAGGGCGATGAGGACGCCGAGCTTCTTGGCCCCGCCGATGGCCTTGGCGAAGGCCTCGAGAGTGCCCGGGTCGGCGCCCGCCATCTGGGCGGCCTGTGCGGTATCCAGCTCGGCCAGCTCGCCGATGGCGCCCAGGGCGTCCATGGCGCCCAGGATGCCGGCCAGTGCGGCCGCCTCGCCGCCCACCCGCACCTGGCAGAAGTCGGTGGCGAAGCGGGCCGTGCGCCCCCGCAGGCAATCGATGTTCAGCAGCCGATGCTCGCGGGCCTTGTGGACCGCGTCGAGCACGGGGCCGGCGATCACGGGATGGGTGGCCGCGGGGTCGCCGATGGCCAGCAGCACGTCGCACTCGGCCACCTCGCCCTCGGCCAGGGTGGCGGCGCCGGTGGCGGCCAGGCCCCGCAGCACGGCCTCGTCGACGGGAGGCAGGAAGACGGCCACGCGGTCGATGTCCAGCCCCTGGCGGGCGGCGGTCACGGCGGCGGCCAGCTCCTCGCAGGGCAGGTTGCCGTCGAGGAGCACGGCCAGGCCCTCCCGCTGAGCGGGCAGGAGCTGGGCGGCAGCGCTGAGGGCGTGAGCCGCGGGCGCGGTGCGCGCCCGCTCGCCGTCGCGCACGGTGGCCTCGTGGAGGCGGCTGGGGTGGCCCACCAGCTCGGCGAGGAAGTGGCCGCGGTAGCACAGGCCGCGGCGCGGCTGCGCCGCGTGGCCCGGGTACTCCGGGGTGGCCGTGCCGCTCTCCTCGAAGGCCAGGCCGACGGGGCAGCACAGGGAGCAGAGGAGGCAGCGACTCTGTCGCGTCGTCACAGCCACGGGGCGTCCCTCAGAAGACGTTGGGATAGTCCTTGATCTTCTCGTAGCACATGTCGGGCCCGTCCTTGCACAGGTAGTAGGGCCCGATGTTGCACCGCCCGCACTTGCCGATGCCGCAGCTCATCCGGCGGTTCATCGACAGGTAGATCTGGGCCGGCGGGTAGCCCAGCTCGAGCAGGCGCTGGGTGACGAACTTGAGCATGATGGCCGGCCCGCAGGAGACGGCGTAGCTGTTGGGGATGTCGATGTCGAGGTCGTCGGTCAGCAGCGAGGTCACCAGGCCCACGCGGCCCTCCCAGCCCGTGGCGGGCACGTCGATGGTCTCCGCCAGGTCCACCCCCTCGTGCTCGCGCCAGGCGTCGAAGGAGCTGCGGTAGAGAAGCTCCTCGGGGGTCCGGGCCCCGTACTGGATGGACAGGCGCTTGTAGGGGCTCATGTCCGCCAGCATGGCCAGGATCAGGGAGCGGAGGGGAGCCAGGCCCACGCCGCCGCCCACCACCAGGACCTCTTTGCCCTCGAACTTCCCCAGCGGATAGCCCTTGCCGAAGGGGCCGCGCAGGCCCAGTTCCGTGCCCGGCTCCACCTCGTGGAGGGCCTCGGTGACCCGCCCGGTGCGCAGCACCGTGATCTCGATGCGCTCCGGCTCGTGGGGCGAGGAGGAGGGGGTGAAGGGGGCCTCGCCCACCCCCGGAAGGGTGAGCTGGACGAACTGGCCTGCCCGGAAGGGCATGGGCTCGGCGGGACGGAGGACGAAGGTGCGGATCGTGGGGGTCTCCACGATCACGTCCTCCAGGGTCGCGATGGCCGGGGCGTAGACGTTGGTGATGGCCACTTAGCTCACCCCCTCGCTAGCAAGGTCCTTGAGCAGCTGGCGCACGTCGGACTCGCCCAGGCAGCCGTCGATGCAGCGGCCGCAGCCCACGCAGCCCAGCCGCCCCATGTTCTCGGGGAACCAGGCGAACTTGTGGATCAGGCGGTTGGCGAAGCGCTGGCGGAGCTCGGGCCTCGGCGTGGCCTTCATCCCCCCCACCCCCGCCATCCTGGCGTAGCTGGCCAGGATGCAGCTGTCCCACGCCTTCATCCGCTCGTTGGGGCCGGCCTGCGAATCGCTGGGCTGGTCGTAGAGCTGGAAGCAATGGCAGGTGGGGCAGATCAGCGTGCACGAGCCACACTCCACACACTCCCCGGCCCCCTGGCGCCAGCGGTCGCTGTCCAGGGCCTCGGCCACCGCCTCCTGGAGGCTCTTGTCGGTGGCGAAGGGGGCGTTGAGCTCCTCCAGGCGTTGCACGCAGGCCTGGCGCACGGCGTCGCGCTCGTGGAGCTGGGCGTCGGTGGCCTCCCGCAGGGCGCCCATGGCGGCCACCAGCATCTCCTTGCCCTTCTCCGAGCCGGCCTCCATCACGTAGCCGCCCTCGATGGGCGAGAGATTCACGTCGAAGCCTTCCTCGGCATAGGGCTTGCCCTCCACCAGGGTGCAGAAGCAGTTCTCCGAGGGCTCCAGGCAGTCCACGCTCACCACCCGCAGGGCGTCGCGGCGCAGGGAGTAGAAGGGATCGACGAAGTCGTCCTGGATGAACACCCCGTCGAGGACCGCCATGGCCTCGATGTCGCAGGCCCGGGCCCCGGCCACGACGAGCGTCTCGTCGCCCGCGGGGCGGGGCTGCCACTGGTAGGTCGAGGAGGGGTAGACGGCCACCCGTTCCTTGACGGGGAAGAGGAAGGACTTCAGGGAGGTGGGCCCCCGGGGCTGGCGGAGGGCCAGCTCGGTGGGCCGCTCGGCGGCGAGGCGCTCCAGGTCGGAGCTCTCGCCGTGGGCCGCCTGGGCGAAGACGGCCGAGGCGTCGAGGCCGAAGAGGAAGTCGGGCAGGCTCTTCTCTTCGATGAAGTAGGCAGGCACGGGCGGTCCCCCGTTCTCAGTCCTGGCGCGTGTCGACGAGGTCGCGGATGCGCTCCACCAGCGCGTCGGGGTCCACGGGCTTGTCGAAGAAATCCTCCGCCGCCCAGCAGGCCTCTACCTCGGGGGCGAAGCGGTCCTCGTGGATCTTCTCTTTCAGCGCCGTCACGATCAGGATTTTCGTGCCCCGCAGCTGCGGCTCGCCCCGCAGCTCCTGGTAGACCTCGATGCCGCTGCGCGGCGTCATCAGCAGGTCCAGCAGCACCACGTCGGGCCGCTGCTCGCGGGCCAGGCGCAGGCCCTCGTCGGCGTTGGTGGCCGAGAGCACCTCGAAGTCGCGCACGCTGAGCAGACACTCCATGGCGGCCACAATATCCTGATCGTCGTCGATGATGAGCACCTTGGCTCGTCGCGTCATGGTCGCCGCTCCCACGGAAACCCTCCTTCGCTCCCTTCCAATGCAACGCGCGTGCCGGGCCTGGCCGAGGCCCGCCTGGGCGTCCTAAGCTCTGTCTGGGCAAGCCCTTGTGTCGGCAAGGCGGCCAGGCCCGCGATGGCCCGGGGGGCGGGCGGCACGCCGCCCCTGGGGCGAATTGGCGATGGCGCAGGGGCGCCGGGGGCGCCGGCGCGTCATTGTGGCGAGGCCGCGCGGCGCACGGCGGAGGCCCGTGTCATTCTGGCGAGATGGGCTGCGGAGGGCGTCCCGCGGCGGGGCTCAGGAGCGGGAGTCGAGGTAGCGGTAGATGGTGCGTCGGCCGATGCCCAGGAGGGCTGCTGCGGCGGTCTTGTCGCCGCCGGTGCGGGCCAGAGTGCTTTCGATCACGCGACGCTCGATTTCCTTCATGGTGGTTCCCAGGGGCACGCGCACTTCCCTGGGCGGGGCGTGCTCGCCGGTGATGCTGGGCGGCAGGTCGCGGGGCTCGATGACCGGGCCTTCGGCGAGCACCACGGCCCGCTCGATGGCGTGCTCGAGCTCGCGGACGTTCCCCGGCCAGCGGTAGGTGAGGAGGGTCTCCAGTGCGGCCCCCGAGATGCCCTCGACGTGGCGCTCGTTGCGGTGGCGGTAGAGGGCGATGAAGTGGTCGACCAGGGGCGGGATGTCCTCCCGGCGGTTCCGCAGGGGGGGCAGCTCGATGCGGATCACGTTGAGGCGATAGTAGAGGTCCTCGCGGAACCTCCCGGCGACCAGCAGCCCCTCGAGATTGGAGTTGGTGGCGGCCAGGAGCCGCACGTCGGCCCGCAGGGTGTGGGTGCCGCCCACCCGCTCGAACTCGCCGGTCTGGAGCACTCGCAGGAGCTTGACCTGGGTGGCGGGGCTGAGGTGGGCCACCTCGTCGAGCAGGAGGGTGCCCTCGTGGGCGAGCTCGAAGCGGCCCTTCTTCTGGTGCAGGGCGCCGGTGAAGGCCCCCCGCTCGTGGCCGAACAGCTCGGCCTCCAGGAGGGTCTCGGGCAGTGCGGCGCAGCTCACCTTGACCAGGGCCCGCCGGGCCCGCCGGCTCCAGGCGTGGAGGGCGTTGGCCACCAGCTCCTTGCCCGTGCCGCTCTCGCCCTCGACGAGCACGGTGGCCGTGGTGGGAGCCACGCGGCGGACCATGCGGAGCACCTCGCGAAGGGCCTTGCTGCGCCCCACGATGCCGCACTCGGCTCCCGGCCAGCGGGCCTCCTCCTTGTCGGCGACCTGGCGGTGCCAGCATCGGAGGGCCTTCTCCACGGCGGCGCACAGCACCTCGCGGCGGAAGGGCTTGACGATGAAGTCGCAGGCCCCCAGCTTCATGGCCTCCACGGCCTTCTCCACCGTGCCGTAGGCGCTGACCATCACGAACTGGACCTGGGGCTGGAAGGCGCGGGCCGAGGTGAGCAGCTTGATGCCCCCCATGGCCGGCATCTTGAGGTCCGCCACCACCACCTGCACCTGGTGGCGGCGCAGCACGTCGATGGCCTCCTTGCCGTTGGCCGCCACCAGCGGCTTGCAGCCCTGGCGCGAGAGCGTCTTGTGCAGCGACTCGCGCACGCTCTGGCTGTCATCCACGATCAGAACCGTCGGCTCGCCCATGAACATCGCTGGCCCTCCGATCCTCGACCCGAGCCGGGAGGCAGACGGTGAACGTGCTGCCCACGCCCACCATGCTCTCACAGCTCAGCGAGCCCTGGTGCTTCTCCACGATCTGGCGGCTCAGCGACAGGCCGAGCCCGCTGCCCGCGTCCTTCGTGGTGTAGAAAGGCTCGAATATCCGCTCCCGCTCCGAAGCCTCGATCCCAGGCCCCGTGTCGCTCACCTGGATGCGCACCATCCCGTCGCGCTGGGCCGTGCGCACCCGCAGGCGTCCGCCGGAGCCCATCGCCTCCACCGCGTTCTTCAACAGGTTCATGAGGGCGAACCGCAGGAGGCGGCGGTCGGCCTCCACCGCGGCCACCCCCTCCTCCAGCCGGGTGGACATGGTGACCCCCTTGCGGGCCATCTCGTGGCGGAGGAACTCCACCAGCTCGCCCACCGTGGCGTTCACGTCCAGCCGCGCCGGCTGCACCTCGGGCAGGCGGGCATACTGGAGGTAGTTGTCGGTGATCTCCACCAGGGTGCGCAACTCCCGCGCCACGCGCTCGAGGAGCTCGAACACCTCGTCCTCCGCCCGGCCTCGCAGCCCCTGAAGCTCGTCCTCCAGAAGCTGCACGTAGAGCCCGATGGAGGTCAGGGGGTTGCGAAGCTGGTGCGCGATCTTGGCCGACATGGTGCCCACCGCGGCCAGCCGTTCCGCATTGTTCAGCCGGCTGCGGAGCCGCTCCTGCTCCGCCCGGGCCGCGGCCAACTGCCGG
Source organism: Candidatus Brocadiia bacterium (assembly GCA_046538415.1). Lineage (GTDB taxonomy): Bacteria > Planctomycetota > PUPC01 > DSUN01 > DSUN01 > JBKHIY01. The sequence goes on from JBKHIY010000039.1 coordinate 20,238, forward strand.
CGCAGCGACGCCACCTGGGCCTCCAGCTCCTTCGTCTCGCGCTCCGTGCGCATCGCTCATTCCCACGGCACGCGCCCCGCTCGGGCCGGGCGCGGTTCGCCAGGGCGCCCGGCGGGCACACCCTCTGGCCGGGCGCTCTGCCCGGTGTATGTCGAGATGGAGACGCTTCGCGCCGGCCCCCGGGGCCCGGGAGCTCGCGCGCGTCGCTTGCCGGAAGGTCGGCGACGGGGCAGGTCCACGGTGTCGTACGCATCGGGCCGACGTTCCGGCCCGGCCCTCGCACGGAGGTCATTCTACTGTCCCGCGCCCCGCGATGCAAGCACAATCGCCGCGTTTGCGGCACGCGGACGGGCGGTCAGGCCTTCCGGCCGGGCACGGGGGCTTCGCCCTCCTTGGGGATGGCCACAGTGCCCTTCTCGAAGTCCTCGGCGGTGGGCTTGAGGGTCCGGTTGTAGAGCTCGGCCTTGGCCTTGGGGTCGACCATCATGTCGTTCCAGGCCAGGCGCTCGCCGCGGTATGCGGATTCGCGGCCGAGGACGGCGGTGGCGGTGGAGGTGGCCACGTCGCGGGCCTGGTCGAGGGGCTCGCCCCGGTCGACGTAGTAGAGCACGCAGAGCTGCTCCTGGAGGTGGCCGCCTCGCACCTCGGGCAGGTCGGCGGGGAAGCGCGAGCTCTTGGGCTCCGGGCCGCTGGCTCCGCTGGTCCGGCCCTTCTCGTAGACGAAGTCGTGGCCCACCCATCGCCAGCAGCCGTTGATCTGGCGGCACATGGAGTGGATGTGGATGCCGTCGCCGTAGGCGAAGTCGACGCTGAAGAAGTCGTACATGTCGCCCGCGGGCCGGCGGTGGCGCCCCCCGAAGCCCACGGCGTGGGCCGGAGGCCGGGTGGCGAACCAGTTGGCGATGTCGATATTGTGGACGTGCTGCTCGACAATGTGGTCGCCGGACAGGGTGATCCAGTTCTGCCACGAGCGAATAAGGTCCTCCGGCGTGCGGGGCTGGATGGGCTGGCGTCGGAACATGTGGCCAATGCAAAAGGCGACCCGCCCGCTCATCAGCTTGCCCAGGGCGCCCTCGACGGCGATGGCCTGGTGGGCGTCCATGAAGCGCTTCTGGTGGCGCATCTCGGTGCCCGAGACCACCACCAGGCCCTTCTCCCTGGCCCGCTCGCCGGCGGCGATGACCCGGCGGCAGCCCGGCGGGTCGACGGCCACGGGCTTCTCGATGAAGGCGTGCTTTCCGGCCTCGATGCAGGCCTCCAGGTGGAGGGGCCGGAACAGCGGAGCGGTGGCCATGAGCACCAGCTCGACGTCGGTGTCGAGCAGCTTGCGATAGGCGTCGGCCCCGCCGAAGCAGCGCTCGGCGGGCAGGCTGTGCTTCTTGCCCGTGCGCTCGGCGCGGTCCTTGAAGTAGTCGGCGGCGGCGACCACGCGGACGTTCATCCCCAGGCGCTTGCCCGCCTCGAGGTTCGAGCCCAGGGCTCCGTTGCCCCGTCCTCCGCAGCCCACGAGGCCCACCTTGAGGGTCTTGCCCTGGCCTTTCGCCGTGCCGCCGAGAATGGTCAGAGCCCCTGCCGCGGCGCCGGCGGCCGCTGCGCCCCGCATGAAGTCTCGTCGCGAAACGCCCGTCGTGCCCATCGCTGGCCTCCTTGCTGGGGGGTGGGGCCGCCCCGGGGCGGCGTGGCTCGGACCTGATGGCCGCCACCCTACGCGCGCTCCCGCCGGCCTGTCAAGGCCGGGGCGGGCCGTCTTGACAGGGTCGAGGCCTGGCGGCTAGGATGGTCGCGGCACGTGTGGAGACGGCCGGTGGTCGTGGGAACCTGGCGGAAGGAGTGGCCGCGTGAGGAAGTTGGGCTTGCTGGCGCCTCTGGGCGCCGTCGTGCTCGCGTCGCTGTCGGCCCTGTCGCTCGCCGGCGAGGCGCGGGAGCGGGCGCTGCGCTACGTGCTGCCCTACATCCGCCAGCACGACTTGCCGGTGACCTTCGGCCCCACGGGCGCTTCGGGCTACGTGGCGAGGCACTGGCTGGTGGTGCGGGAGGTGGCCCGGGGCTCGCCCGCGGCGGGGAAGCTCGAGGTCTACGACCTGGTGGTGGGGGCCAGCGGCCGGCGCTTCCCCAGGGGCGGCGACCCCCGTCCCATCCTCGGCCAGGCCATCACCGAGGCGGAGACGGGTGCCCGCGGCGGCGAGCTGACCCTCGCCGTGGTCCGCGACGGGCGGGAGCGCGAGGTGGTCGTCGAGCTGCCCGCCCTCGGCGCCTACGGGCCGCGGTGGCCGTGGGAGTGTGAGAAGTCGCGTCGCATCCTCGCCGCCGCCTGTCGCTTCCTCGCCCACCGGGCGCCGCACACGACCATCGAGCAGAACCACGTGGCCAGGGCGTGGAACGCCCTCCTGCTGCTCGCCTCCGGGGAGGTGGCGTACCTGGATATCGTCCGCCGGGCCGCCTACCGCGTGGCCGACGACCCCCTGACGGCGGGCTACCAGGGCTGGTCGCGCAGCTACTCGGGAATCCTCCTCGCGGAGTACTACCTGGCCACGGGCGACCCCACCGTGCTGGCCAAGCTGCGCCACCTGGCCGAGGTGACCGCGGAGGGCCAGATGCGCTGCGGGAGCTGGGGCCATCGGATGCCCTGGGACGGCTACGGCGCGGTGAACCAGATCGGCCTGGCCTGCTTCCTGTCCCTGGTGCTCATCGAGGAGTGCGGCATCGACGCCGACGACGCGGCGGTCGAGCGCTCGGCACGCTTCTTCGCCCAGTACGCGGGCAAGGGATGGGTGCCCTACGGCGACCATAAGCCCTGGAGGGGACACAGCGGGAACGGGAAGAACGCCCTGGCCGCGGTGGTCTACGACCTGATGGGCTCCTACGACCGCGAGGTCGCGGCGTTCAGCGCCAGCGTCGCCGGCTCCTACGACCATCGCGAGGTGGGCCACACGGGGGCTTTCTTCAGCTTCGCCTGGGGCCCCCTGGGCGCCGCCCTGGCGCCCCGGCCAGCCTTCCGCCGATTCCTCGACGAGCAGACCTGGTACTACGACCTCGCCCGCACCCACGAGGGCGGACTGGTCTGCCAGCCGAACCCCGAAAACCTCTCGGGCCGAACGCCCGGCGTATACACCCGCTGGGGACCCCAGTGGACCACCGGCGCCATGGCCATGCTCTACGCCCTGCCCGGCCGGCGCCTGCGCATCCTCGGAGGCCCTCCCAGCGTCTTCGCCCGTCGGCCCCCCGCGCTGCGGCCCGCGCTGGGCCTCATCAAGCAGAAACGATGGCTCGAAGCCAGGGCGTTCCTCGAGAGGCTCGCGGCTCGCGGCCAGGCCGACGCTCGCGAGCTGCTCGATGCCCTGGACCGCATGGACCAGGACGTGGAGGCGACCCTCGGGGCCATCGAGGCCAACCTGGCGAAGGGCGACGTGCTCGTGGCGGCCCAACAGCTCGAGGCCCTCGAGCGGCTCCTGGGCAAGAAGCTGCCCCGCATGGAACCCTTCGCCGAGGCCCTGGGCACCGAGGCCGCCCAGAAGGAGATGGAGCTGGGCAAGGACTACTACGCCGCCCTCCGCGGCTACGCCCGCAACCGCCGCGCCCGGGGACGCCTCCGAGGGGTCGCCAAGCGCAGCCAGGGATACTACGGCCAGCGGGCCAGGGAAGCTCTCGAAGCCGCACCCCCGCTGCCCCCGGAACTGCGCTGGACGACCCTCATCCCCCTGTCCTCCGAGAAGCCACAACAGTGGACCTACCGCCAGTGGGACGGCGAGGCCGTCGAGCCCGACGGCCCCCTCCCTGCGGCCATCGCCAGCCAGCTCCTCCCCGGGTTCGACGACTCCGCCTGGGACGCCGGGCCCGGGCCATTCGCCAGCCGGGGCGGGAAGGGCACCCGCTGGGAAAAGCGCCACCTCGTGCTGCGCAAGACTTTCGAGCTTCACGATCGCCCGGCTTTCGACGCCCTGGCCCTCAGGCTCAATTGCCCGCCCGACACCCAGGTCTACCTCAACGGCTACCGCCTCGTCGACGTGGTGCAGGACCCCCGGCGGCTCGACGAGCGAGTGCCGGTGCGCGAGCAGGCCGTCGGGCTGCTCAGGCAGGGCACGAACCTCATCGCCGCCTACGCCCGCAAGGGAGGCGGGGGCACGCTGGACGTCGCCCTCGACGCCGCCACAGCGAAGTGACCGCCAGGCCACGGCGCACAGGAGCCATCGCATGAGACCCACGGCACTCGCCCTCGCCGCCGCGGCCGTGCTCGGCTGCGCCCGCGCGCCCACAGCGGGCACGCCTCCGGCGCGGGAGCCCACCGTCGCCGAGCTGCTCGGCCAGATGGGCCACCACCTGCCCACGAGGCGCCTGGAGGCGGCCAGGGCACTGGCCGAGAAGGGGCCGGAGGTCCTGCCCCGGCTCATCGAGGCCCTCGACAGCCCCGAGTGGGCCGTCCGCCGCAGTGCCACCGACGCCCTGGCCGCCATGGGCGAAACCGCGGCCCGCGCCGTGCCCGCCCTCATCGAGACTCTGGAGGACGAGAATGCCTGGGTGCGCCAGGGCGCGGCGGTGGCCCTGGGCCGCATGGGCGAGGCCGCGGGCCCAGCCGCCGCGGAGGCCCTCGCCGAGGCGGCCCGCGACGACGACCTGTGGGTTCGGGCCGCCGTCATGGAGACCCTCGGACGCGGGGGCGTGACCGACCGCAAGGAGTTCATCCTGGAGGCGGCCATCGCCGTCCTCCGCTGCCACGACACGGGCTGGGCCGCGCGCCGCTTCGCTGTCGGCGCCCTGGCCCGTCACGGCAAGGACTACAGGCCCGCGGTGCCCGCGCTGGTCTACGTCCTCGAGCATCCCTCGGAGGGGATGTGGGACTGCACGCCGCGGGTGGTCGAGTTGCTCGCCGGCATGGGCGCCGGCACGAAGGCGGTGGCCCCCCTCATCGACCTGCTTGGGGCCGAGAACGCCACCGTCCGCCGCCGCGCCATGGGGATGCTGGGCAGCCTGGGCGAGGTCGCCGCGCCCGCGTTGCCGGCGCTCGAGGAGATCGCCGCGAACGCCAAGGACCAGCGCGAGCGCGAGGCGGCACGCGCGGCCATCCAGAAGATCCAGGGCAAGGACGAGTAGGGGAGCGACAGCCCCGCCGCATCCGCCCAACGAGAGGATACCCGTATGCCCGACCGCTATCCGCCCGTCAGCGCCAAGTGCCCCCACATCCTCCACGGCGGCGACTACAATCCCGACCAGTGGCTCCACGCTCCCGAGGTGTGGGACGAGGACCTGCGGCTGATGAAGCTGGCCCGCTGCAACGCCATGTCCGTGGGCATCTTCGCCTGGGCCGCCCTGGAGCCCGAGGAGGGGCGCTACACGTTCGGATGGCTGGACCGCGTGATGGACGGCCTGCACGCCAACGGCATCTACGCCGTCCTGGCCACCCCCAGCGCCGCGCGCCCGGCGTGGATGAGCGAGAAGTATCCCGAGGTGCGCCGCATGCGGCACGACGGCACCCGCATCCCCCACGGCAGGAGGCAGAACCACTGCCCCTCCTCCCCCGTCTATCGCGAGAAGTGCGCCGCCATCAACACCCGCCTGGCCGAGCGCTACGGCCAGCATCCCGCTCTGCTCGCCTGGCACGTGTCCAACGAGTACGGCAGCGGCGAGTGCCACTGCGAGCTGTGCTACGCCGCCTTCCGCCGTTGGCTGCGCCGACGCTACGACGACGACCTGGAGGCCCTCAACCGCGCCTGGTGGACCGCCTTCTGGAGCCACACCTTCACCGACTGGGAGCAGGTCCGCCCCCTGGACGGAAGCATCCACGGGCTGATGCTCGACTGGCGGCGCTTCCTCAGCGACCACACCATCGACTTCTACCGGACCGAGGCCGCCCCCCTGCGACGCATCACCCCCGAGGTGGCCGTGACCACCAACTTCATGGGGCTCTTCCCGGGGCTGAACTACTGGGCCTTCGCCCGCGAGGTCGACGTGGTCTCGTGGGACGCCTATCCCGAGTGGCACAACACGGGGGACGACGTGGCGGTCGCCGCCGAGACCGCCTTCGTCCACGACCTCTACCGCTGCTTGAAGGGGGGCCGGCCCTTCATGCTCATGGAGTGCACGCCCAGCGTGCCCACCCGGCCCTCGATCAAGAAGCGCAAGCGCCCCGGCATGCACCGGCTGGCCAGCCTCCAGGCCGTGGCCCACGGCTCCGACACGGTGCAGTACTTCCAGTGGCGCAAGGGCCGAGGGGGCATCGAGAAGTTCCACGGCGCCGTGGTCGACCACTGCGGCCACGAGCACACCCGCGTGTTCCGCGAGGTGGCCCAGCTGGGCGAGGCCCTGGCCCGCCTGGACCCCCTGGTGGGCACCACGGCGGAGGCCCAGGCGGCCATCGTGTTCGACTGGGAGACCCGCTGGGCCGCCGAGAGCGCCCAGTTCCTGGCCGAAAACACCCGCTACACCGCCACATGCCAGAGCCACTACCGGCCCTTCTGGGACCGCGGGGTGACCGTGGACATCGTGGACGAGACGTGCGACTTCTCGCCCTATCGCCTGCTCGTGGCCCCTATGCTTTACATGCTGCGGGGCGACGTGGCCGAGCGCATCCGCAGCTTCGTGGCCGCCGGCGGCACCCTGGTGCTCACCTACTGGAGCGGGATCGTGGACGAGCACGACCTGTGCCACCTGGGCGGCTTCCCCGGCGGCGGCCTCCGCGAGGTGGTGGGCGTGTGGGACGAGGAGCTCGATTCCCTCCAGCCCTTCGACCGCAATACCCTGGTGATGGCCGAGGCCAATCCCCTGGGCATCGCGGGCACCTTCGAGCTGCGGGAGCTGTGCTCGGTGGTCCACGTCGAGGGCGCCGAGGTACTCGCCACCTACGGCCAGGACTACTACGCCGGCCAGCCGGCCCTCACCGTGAACGCCTTCGGCCAGGGGCGGGCCTACTACCTGGCCGCCCGGCCCGAGGCGCGGTTCCTCGACGCCTTCTACGGGCGGCTGATCGACGACCTCGGCCTGGCCCCCGCCCTGGAGGCCGAGCTGCCCCCCGGCGTCACCGCCCAGGCCCGCACCGACGGCCAGAGACGCTACGTCTTCGTCCTCAACTTCACCACCGAGCCGAAGACCGTGGCCCTGGGGCAGGAGGCCTTCCGCGACCTCCTGTCCGGCGAGGGCGTGAGCGGCGAGCTGCGGCTCGACCCCTACGGCGTCGCCGTGCTCGAGCCCGCCTGAACCTCCCCCGCACCTCGTCCGCAACCCGTGCGCCTTGCGTCCCGCCGCGAGGCCGCTAGAATGGGGCCCCAGGAGCGAATGCCCATGAGACCAAGCTGCTGGAGCCTCCTGGCCGCCGCCTGCTTCGCCCTGGGCCTGCTGGCCGCGGGGCCGGGGCTCGCGGGAGAGGCACCGGCCGAGACGGCTGCCCTGCGCAGCCTGCTCGATGCCCCGCTGCTGTTCGTCCAGCGCCACTCCTACCAGGGCATCCACATCTACGACACCCAGTACAAGTGGCGTCCCGGCGGCGGCATCTACGTCATCGAAAACCCCAGCGACCCGCCCGCCGAGCACCGGGTCCGCCCGGTCATCGACCCCACCACGCCCCAGACCCTGGGCGAGGGCATCTACAGCGAGCCGGAGCTGTCGTGGGACGCCCGCCGCATCCTCTTCTGCTTCAAGGGCCAGCCCAACGGCTCCACCAGCATCTACGAGATCGGGCTGGACGGCACCGGCCTCCGCCGGGTGACCGACCCCAGGGCCTGCTCGGAGGGCTACCGGGGGCGCTTCGGCGGGGTCCACGACCTCAGCCCCGCCTACCTGCCCGACGGGCGCATCGTGTTCACATCCACACGCCCCCACGGGCTCGTGCCCTGCTTCAACAGCGGGGTGGACATCCTGCACGTGATGGGGGCCGACGGCTCCGACATCCATCCCATCTCGGTGAACAACGTCAACGAGTTCGACCCCTGCCCCCTGCCCGACGGCCGCGTGCTCCACGGCCGATGGGAGTACGTGGACAAGACGGCGCTCACCCAGCAGAGCCTGTGGACCATCTTCCCCGACGGGACCAACGAGACGGCGCTCTTCGCCAACAACATGGTGCACCCCGAGGCCCTCCTCGACGCCCGGCCGGTGCCCGGGGCGCCGCACCTGGTGGCCGCCACCTTCGCCCCCCACAACTCCCCGCCGCGAGGCACCATCGGCATCGTGGACACCCGACGGGGCAGGGACGGGGCCCAGGCACTGGTCAACCTCGAGCACCCCGACAGGCCGGCCTTCGACCACGGCAACTCCTGCGAGCCGTGGCCCCTCTCGCCCGACGTGGTGCTCTTCAGCGGGCGCCCGAAGGGCAGGAAGCGCAACGCCATCGAGCTCGTGCACCGCGACGGCCGCAGGGAGACGGTGCACGCGGAGCCCGACATCTGCTGCCACTCGCCCATGCTGGTCGAGCCCCGGCCGCGGCCCCCGGCCCTGCCCCTCTCCCGCCAGCGCGACGAGCGCTGGGGACGGTTCTTCGTCCAGGACATCGTTCAGGGGCTTCCCGGCGTGGAGCGTGGCGAGGTGGCCTGGCTGCGGGTGGTCGAGGAGACCTCGCGCACCAGCCCCACCCCCGGCGGGGCCTTCAACCAGACGTTCCTGATGAGCGGGGTGCTGGCCTGGAGCGCCAAGAACTTCCTGGGCGTGGTGCCCGTGGCCCCCGACGGCTCGGCCTACTTCGAGGTGCCCGCGGGGCGGGCCATCTACTTCCAGGCCCTGGACGCCGAGGGGCGGCTGGTCCAGAGCATGCGCACCTTCGTCCAGGCCGCGCCGGGCGTCACCCGCTCGTGCATCGGCTGCCACGAGCACAAGTACTCGACGCCCGCGAACCTGGCCGACCGCCAGGCTCTGCGCCGCCCGCCGGCCCGCCCGCGCCCGGAGTCGTGGGGCAGCGGCTTCATCGACTACCCCTCCATGGTCCAGCCCATCCTCGACCGCCACTGCGTGCGCTGCCACGGGGGCGAGGAGGACATGGCCGGCGGCCTGGACCTCACGGGGGGCTGGACGGAGTACTTCAGCATCAGCTACGAGAACCTCATCAGCCGACGCCGCACCCAGCTCGTGGCCCACCTGATCGCGGGCATCGACTGCATGAACGGCACGTCGCTGTGGTCCGCCCGGCTCTTTCCCCCGCGTGCCCACGGCTCGGGGGCGGCGCCGCTGGCCGCCCTCCTGGTGGAGGGCCACGAGGGCCGCATCCCCGAGCTCAGCCGCCGCGAGCGCGACCTGCTGCTCGCCTGGATCGATACGAACGGGCTCTACCACGGGACGTGGGACCGCTCGCCGCACGGCTGCCGGCTGGCCGCCTGGCCGAAGGTCCGGGGCGCCCTGGTGGCCGAGATGCGTGCCGCGGGCTGCACCCGCTGCCACGAGAAGGGCGGCGCCATGCGCTTCGAGAGCGACTGGTTCAACCTCCAGCGGCCCCGGCTCAGCCGCATCCTCCGCGCCCCTATGGCTCGCGGCGAAGGCCTCGGCCTGGGGCTGTGCCGCGACCGCCAGGTGGACGCCGACCGGCGGCGCATCTGCATCCTCCGCACCGGGGGATACGTCCACGGGGTGCAGCCCCTCGACCGCTTCCGCCCCCGGGAGCTGCCGCCGAGGGACGAGGGCGGCGAGCCGGTCGCCAGCTTCGCCTCCACTCGCGACCCTCACTACCAGGCGATGCTGGCCGTCATCCGCGACGGTCGCCGCCAGGCCCTGGCCGCGCCCCGCGTGGACATGCCGGGCGCCGAGGTGACGGCCGGGAGCTTCCGCCACCTCGTCCCGCCCCCGCTGCCCCGGCCGCTGCCCGCACTGGAAGCCCACGTGGACGAGCGCGGGGTGGTGCACCTGGCCTGGGAGCGCTCGGCCCGGACCGCCGACTTCGCCGCCGAGGTCCACCGTGGCCCCGAGCCAGGGTTCCAGCCCGGCCCGGACACGCTGCTGGGCTCGACCAGCCTGTGCGCCTACGCCGACGCAAGTGCCCCAGAGGGCAGGCGGCACTACGCGCTCGTCCTCTGCTCCCAGGGGCGGCGGAGCGCGCCCATTCGCGCCACGGCGCTCGTACCGCCGCCCCAGCCGCCGCCGGCTCCCGAAGGCCTGGCCGCACGCCCCGCGCCGGGGCGAGTGGAGCTGCGGTGGCGGGGCACGGACGGCCCCTGGGTCCGCTACCACGTCTACCGCCGGGAGCCCGGCGGCGAGCCTCGCCGCCTGACCCCCGAGCCCGTCGCCAGGCTCCGCTACAGCGACGCCACGGGTGGCGAAGGCGCGAGCTACGCCTACACCGTGCGAGCGGTGGGCCGCCGGGGCGGCGAGAGCCCGCCCGCCCCCGCCGTCGAGGCCGCGCCGCTGCCCGAGGTCAAGGAGCCGGTCTTCGCCGCCTCCTTTGCCGGCAGCGCGGACGCGAGCCTCTACGGCGGCGGCTCGGCCTCCGGCCGCCTGCACGGGAAGGCCCGCGTGGGCGAGGACGCGCTGGACCTCCGCCGCGGGGGCCACGTGGCCTTCGCCCATCGGGAGGACTTCGAGCTTTCGGGGCGGTTCACGGTGGCCTGCTGGGTGCGGCTGGCGAAGGAGACGCAGATGCCGGTGGTGGTGAGCTGCGGGCGGTGGCGGCAGGCGGGATGGTTCCTCCAGCGGTTCGGAGCGGGCTGGCGGTGGCACGCCGGGGGCATCGACTGCGACGGAGGCGAGCCGGCCCGGGGACGCTGGACCCACCTGGTGGGCACCTACGACGGGGCGACGGCCCGCCTGTTCCAGGACGGCCGGCGGGTGGCCGAGCTGGCGGGCGAGGCCCTGCGAGCCCCCTGGCGGGGGCCCCTGCTGGTGGGGCAGTACAGCGGCGGGCCGCGGCCCCAGTACCAGGTCGTGGGGCAGATCGCCGACTTGCGGCTCTACCGCCGCGCCCTGCCCCCGGCGGAGGTGGCCAGGGCCTTCCAGGCCGGCCCGCCGGGCGCCGAGCGCTGAAGGCTTTGGCCGCTGGCTGGCGTCCCATCCCCCATCGCGCGTTGACAGCGGCGGCGGAGGATGATAGGGTGCCTGCCGGCGACGTATGGAAGCCCGTGCAAGGGGGTGAGACTATGGCGGATGAACCGCTGATTGCCGTGTTCGTGGACTTCGAGAACCTGGCCCTCGGGGCTCGGGACATGGCCATGGGGAAATTCCAGATCGGCCTCGTCCTCCGCCGCCTCCTGGAGAAGGGCCGCATCGTCTTCAAGCGCGCTTACTGCGACTGGAAGAACTACCGCGAGGCGGCCGGCGAGCTCCATCGCCACGGCGTGGAGATGGTGGACATCCCGGGGAGCAAGATCAGCGGGAAGAACAGCGCCGACATCCACATGGTGGCCGACGCCATGGACCTGTGCTACTCCAAGGACCACATCGACATCTTCGCCCTGCTCAGCGGCGACAGCGACTTCTCGCCCCTCGCCGCCAAGCTCAAGGAGAACAACAAGCGGGTCATCGGCTGCGGGGTCAAGAGCTCCACCTCCGACCTCCTGATGGAAAGCTGCGACGAGTTCATCCTCTACGACGACCTGATGCGGGCCTCCGAGAAGATGCGCCGCTCCAAGAAACGGCCGAGGCGAGACTCCAAGAAGCAGGAGGCCTTCGACCGCGTGCTCGAGGTCCTCGGCTCCCTGGCCCTCGACCACGACGTGGTGTGGGGCTCCATGGTCAAGCAGGCCATCAAGCGCGTCTACCCCGGCTTCAACGAGAACTACTACGGCTGGAGCTCCTTCTCCAAGCTCCTCGAGGCCATGCAGAAAGAGGGCCTCATCGAGCTCGGCGAGGAGAAGCTGGGCAACTACGCCGTCCGCCTGCCCACCGAATCGTCCTGACCCGGCCCCCCCGCTGACACCAAGAAGGAGGAGGGACCGAACGGTGGCCCCACGCCCCATCTGGCTCGCCGCCGCCCTGGCCCTCGCAGCCGGCCCTGCCGCCGCCCGGATGCGCGTCAAGCACCACTACGTCGACCGCACCAGCCATGGCGACCGCATCTGGTCGGCGACCGTCGTGGCCGACCTGGACAACGACGGCCGGCCCGACATTGTGGTCGCCCGCGCCAAGTGGGGCAAAGGCCAGGACCGCCGGGGCATCACCTGGTACCGCAACATGGGCCGCGCCGACCGCTGGAGCGAAAGAATGCTCCTGGCCCGCCATGGCGGCTGCGACTGCGGAGCCGCGGCACTCGACGTGGACCGCGACGGCTGGACGGACATCGTGACCAGCGGCACCTGGTTGCGCAACCCGGGCAGCCCCGGGCCGGGCAAGACCTTCGAGCCCCACGCCTGCGGCCCCGGCGTGGGCGGCCACGACCTCGAGGCGGCCGACCTGGACGGCGACGGGCGAGAAGAAGTGGTCTCCCTCATCCAGGGCCGCGAAGGCGGGGTGTTCGTGGCCCGCATCCCCGACGACCCCACCAGACCGTGGAAAGCCACCCGCGTGGCCGCCACCGAGCGCACCATGCACGCCGCCCTCTCGCCCCGCGGCATCGGCGATATCGACGGCGACGGCGACCTCGATATCGCCATCGTGGGCACGTGGCTCGAAAACCAGGACGGAAAGGGCACTCAGTGGCGAGCGCACAGGAACATCGATTTCGTGCGCCAGGGCCGATGGGGCCAGGCCGTCCGCTCCTGGATCGCCGACATGGATGGCGACGGGCGGATGGACATCGTTCAGAGCGAGTGCGACATGCCCACCGCACGCTGCGCCTGGTTCCGAAACGTCCGAGGCGACGGCTCGGCCTGGCACATCCACCGCCTGCCCGAGGACCGCACGCCCGGCGACCTCCATAGCCTCGCGGTGGCCGACTTCGACCTCGACGGCGACCTCGACGTCTACGTCGACGAGATGGAGCACCTCCACGTGCCCCCCGGCAGGAAGGGGCGCGTGGGCATGTTCGTGTGGGAAAACGTCGACGGCGCCGGTCGCACCTGGCGCAAGCACACCCTCCTCGTCGGCCTCGGCGGCCACCAGGCCCAGGTCGCCGACCTCGATGGCGACGGCGACCCCGACATCGTGACCCGACCCTACGACCCCCACGACAACGCCAACGAGGGCCGGATGCACATCTCCGTGCTCGAAAACCTCGCTCGCCGACCCGACGCCACCGGGCCGGGCAGCGGCCTGGCCCTCGGCGGCCAGGCGGCTCCGCCGCGGCACGTCGCCGGCCCCGGCGGCTTCGTCCCCCTGTTCAACGGCCACGACCTGGGCGGCTGGAGGGCTCGCCCCGGAGCGTGGGAAGCGCGGGACGGCGCTATCTGGTGCACGGGGCGCTCGAAGCAGAAAAACTGGCTCATCTGGGAGGACGGCGAGCCCGCGGACTTCGAGCTGAGGCTGGAGTTCAGGTTCCTCGAGGGCAATTCCGGCGTCCAGGTGCGCAGCAAGGAGATCGCCCCCTTCATGGTTCGCGGCTACCAGGTGGAGGTGGCCGAGCGGGGGGCCATGGGCCTGTGGCACCACTCGCTCGCTCCTGCCCGGCACCGCAGCCACCTGGCCACGGCGGGGCAGAAGGTGCACATCGCGCCCGACGGAACGAAGTCCGTCGAGCAGCTCGCGCCCCCGGAGAAGGTGCAAGCGGCCTATCGCGAGGGGGAATGGAACCGCCTGGTGGTCACCGCCCAGGGACCGCGGCTGGTCCAGGAGATCAACGGCGTGGTGTTCGCCGAGCTGGTCGACGAGGACGCCGAGCACGCCTCCCGCCGCGGCGTCGTCGCCCTCCAGGACCACGGGCGCGGCACGGTCGTGGGGTTCCGCAACATCCGCCTCCGGGCCCTTCCCCCCGCCGGTCCGCTGGCCCACTGGACGTTCGAGGAGGACGAGCCGGGGGTTCGCGTTCACGGCGCCCGACGGGTCGACGGGCGGGCGGGGCTCGCCCTGCGCTTCGACGGCGAGGACGATCGCGCCGAGGTCGAGGGCCTCGAGGTGTCCGGCGAGGCGCTCACCCTCGCCGCCTGGGTTCGGCCCGAGCGCTTCGACCACATTCGCGGGCGCGACGGCCGCATCCTCTCCAAGGCCACCGGCGTGGCCGAGCAGGACCACTTCTGGATGCTGAGCACGTGGGGCGTTGGGAAAGCGGTCCGCCTCCGCTTTCGCATCAAGACCGACGGCTCGACCACCACCCTCGTGGCCGGCTCCGGCGACCTGCGACCCGGCGTCTGGACCCACGTGGCCGCGGTCTACGACGGGAGCCGCATGGCCCTCTACAAGGACGGCCAGCTCGTGGGCACCACGCCCAAGAAGGGCACCATCGACGCCGACCCCCAGGTGCCCGTGTGGATCGGCGACAACCCGCCCGAGCCCGGCAGCCGCCCCTGGGCGGGGCTCATCGACGACGTTCGCATCTACCCCTGCGCCCTGAGCCGTGCCCACGTCGCCGCGCTCTGCCAGGCCGCCGAGGGACGGTAGTCTCAGGCGAATGGCGGTCGGCTGGTCGCCCGCGGGCTAGGGGCCGATGCGCCCGGCGAGCTTGCCCTCGCGGCGCCACGCGTGCCCCAGCGTCCCGCGGTGCCGGCCCTCGATCTTCCCGTCCTTGACGGCGGCGTCGATGCGGTAGGTCGCGGCCACCGAGGTCTTGGCCTCGGGGTTGAGGTGGAAGTAGGCGTCGTCGCGGAAGATGACGGTGACCTCTCCCGTGAGCCTTTCTTCGTCGCCGATGGCCAGCCTCGAGGGGTCGACCTCGTGGGCCATGGTGTTCACCCGCCCGGCCACGGCCCAGCCGCGAACGCCCCCTTTGCCTTTGACCACGACGACGGTGAGCGTGCGGCGCTCCGGGCTGCGATGGAGCTGCGTGGCGGCGGCTTCGAGCGTCATGGCGTAGCAGCGCCCGCCCTCGACCTCGAAGGCCTCGCCGCCCACCGCGCCCTCGACCTCCAGGGGCTCGGCGACGGCGGGGATCGAGCGGGTGAACGTGCCGCTGAAGACCTCCCCGTCGCGGTCGAGAGCCAGCCGCCAGTGCTCGAAGTGCCAGCCCATGGGCAGCCGCACCTGGCCGCGGAGGCCCTCGCCGTCGAGCTCGAGGTCCGGGGCGGGATAGGACCGCCAGCGAAGCGGCTTCTTGTACCAGGCGGCCCATTTCTCGGCGATCTTCTGGGCCTCGGGACCCACCACCTCCGGCCAGTGGGCCGAGGCCCGAGTCACGTGGCCATTGACCACCCGCACGCGGAGCCGCACGGGGTCGCCCTCCTCGGTCGAGCTGGCGAAGGCGTTGGGGGCGGTGAGCTCGATGGTCTGGGACCGCTGCTCGGGGTCTTTGCGGAGGTCGTAGCAGACGAGCTTGTCGCTGAGGCGACAGAAGAGCCTGCCGTCGGCCATCGCCGGCTTGATGGGGCAGGTGTAGCCGCCGGCGAGGTCCAGGCTCAGCCGCCCCGCCATGCGCTGGAAGCCGCCGTCGGCCGTGGAGAACATCAGGACGCCGCTGGTGAGCACGCGGCCGTTGCCCGCGATGGTCCACACCCAGTTGTGGCTGCCCCAGCTCATGCGGTAAATGTGCGGCTGGCGGTTCACCAGCGTGCCTTTGTCGGCCTCCAGGCAGAAGAAGCCCTCGCGGTCGTCGATGTAGAAGTGTCCCTTGTGCGCCACGGGCACCGACCGGTGGGGCGGATAGCCCGCCACGTCGGATGCCCACAGCCGCTGGGCGCCGTCCTTGCTCACCCGCACGGCGGCGGCCTGGCCCTGCTTGCGCTTCTCGCGGTCGATGCGGTTGCCGCACACGACGTCGCCCCACACCGCGAGGCTGGCGTGGTTGGGGCCGAGGGCGTCGCCCCGCCACAGGATGTCGCCGTCGGACGGGTCGATGAGCGAGAGCCTCGCCGTCTCCTTGCTGCACACGACGATATAGTCCTCGCCGTCGAGGACGACCTTCGTGGGCACGGCGTTCTGGCCCTTGACCTGGCTGTGCGTCCACAGCAGGCTGCCGTCGACCGGGTCGATGCCCGCCAGCGCCTCGTCCCCGCCGTGGCCCATGACCAGGACGCCACCGACGATCACCGGCGACTCGTCGTGGCTCCAGCCGCCCGACGGCCCGTAGCCGGCCTTCGCCTCGCCCTTCCTCCCGCCGCGCTTGTGCCACAGGAGCTCGCCCGTGTCGGCGTCCAGGCAGTAGAGGCCGCCCGAGCCGCGGGCGTAGACCCGGCCCTCGTGGAAGCACGCGGTCATGCCCACGCCGCCCTTGCCCGACCTGACGTTGCCGAAGGTCCGCTCCGACTTGAACCACCACAGGGTGGCGCCCGTCCGGGCGTCCAGGCACAGCACCGTGTCGCGCAGGTGCCCGCGGCTGTTGGCCATCGTGCGGGGGTCGGCGCCGAGCTGCACGTAGACGTTCCTGGCGATCGCCTCGTCCGCCGCGACCCGCTCCTCGTCGGGGTGGGTGAGGTATTGCAGCACCTTGCCGTCGGCCACCGTCACGCCTGCGAAGCTCCCGTAGCCGATGTTCTGCCAGGCGTAGGGATACATGGCGAAGCCGCCGCGGGAGAGCACGGCCCCGCGACCCCCGCCGATGATCTCCTCGCCCACCCACAGGAGCCTCGCGTCGTGGAGGTTCTCGACCAGCGGCCCCTGGCAATCGGCCGCCGAGCCGTCGAGCATCGGCCCCCGGGCCTGCGGCCAGTCGGTGCCCCGGGCGTAGCTCGTGCCCTCGGCCGGCTTCCAGTAATCGGGGTCCCAGCGGGCGTTCTCGAGCTCCACGGTGGTCTTTTTGGAGTCGGCGCCGTAGTCGTCGTCCTTCTCCTCGTAGGTCCACCAGGTGGCCTCGCCGGCCAGGGCGCCGCCCATCGTGCCCCGGGCATCGAGGCGGATGCGGTAGGCCGTGTCCAGCGGCCCGCGCCCCGTCCTGTTGGCCACGTTCACGGGGGCGATCAGCACATCCACGATGCCCGTCAGCCGGCCCTCCTTCCACCCCACCGGCGGCGTGGGGATGGGATGCGCGACCTGCATCTCGCCGGCCTCGAAGCGGCGCTTGTACTCCCGAAACCCCTCCAGCTTATACGAGTAATAGCCCCGCATCCGCTCCGGCACCTCGATGGGCGTGCCGTCCGCCGTCTGCCACTGAATCGGCCTCGACGGCCTCACGTCCACCCGATGCGGCACCCCATCGCGGCGGGGCACCCGCGCGAAGCCGTGATGAAACGCCCCGTCGCGGTGGAACAGCACGACCTCCATGTCCCACCGACCCTCCACCGCCTGGGGCAGCGTGAAGCGGCAGACCTCGGAGGCGGCGAACAGCGGCGAAACGCCCACCACCCACAGACACACCAGCAGCGACCGCGTGCGAGATGACTTCATGGCGGGATGACCTCCTCGGGCCAAGTGTAACCGCTCGCCCACGGCCCCGCAAGCAGCCAGGCAGCCGAGCACACCCGCACCCGAGACTCGCCACAAGCCCACACGGTCCCGACGGCTGTCCAGCCAGCTGCCCCAGGCGGGAAGGACCCGAATTGTCAAAGAACCCGTGCGGCGGCTGCGATTGGGCTTTAAGGCCTGCTACGGCGT
>JBKHIY010000143.1:0-9299 GCA_046538415.1 Candidatus Brocadiia bacterium
CTAAGGCATGCAACCAGGGGGGCAGTGTGTGCAACTTTCCTACACTTGGCGGAATTCTTCGAAAAAAATCGCTCTGGCCGCCGGCCGCGGCACCTGCCGGCACACGGGGCAGCGACACTCCAGAGACCCAAGGCATTGGGATGCAATGGCTTAGGGTGCGCGCGGCTGGTCTCCACGCTCCTCCCGCTGCTTGCCGTGTCCAAGGCGAGCGTGGGGATGAGGAGGCGGCTGAACACCCACCGGGCTGGCCCTGCGGGCTGCGGTCTTTCGGCGCTCGGCGGCTGGCCGACTGGCTGTCCGGCGGGAGGTGCTGGGAAGGGCAGGCCGGCCTCAGGGGGTCTCGCTCTGCACTCGGCGGCGACCCTTGTCGGTGATCCGCCAGATGCCCCTGCGGCTGCTCAGGGGGCGCTTTCGCGCTGCTCCCTTGCGACGGCTTGCTCGAGCTGCTCGACCAGCACAGGAAGGTCAGTCGCCACGATCTCCCACAGGATGTCGAGGTCCACGGCATCGTAGCCATGGACCAGGCGGTTGCGCAGGCCCGTGATCGCCGTCCAGGGAATGTCCGCGTGCCTATCGCGCGCCTCCTGGGGGACCCAGCGCGCGGCTTCGCCAACAATCTGGACGAGGTGTGTCAAGGCCAGCTCGAGCATGCGGTCGTTGTCCAGGTCGGCCCGGCTCTTCCCCGCGGCCATCTCAACGGCTTCCCGCGCGGAGTCCAGCATGTGGCGAAGGCGGGCGAGGACGTCACGACGCGACATATTGGTCCTCCGCCTCGGCAAGTACGGCGTCGCGGAAGTAGGGGCTCAGGAAGCCAGGGGTGTTGAGGTCGACCTTCCGCCCCAGCAGCTCGGAAAGCTCTTGCTCCATGGCGAAGAATCCGAGGCCCGGGGCGTGCCCGGGCTCGAACTCCACGAGGACGTCCACGTCGCTGCCCGGCTCGAAGTCGTGGCGGAGCACGGAGCCGAAGAAGGCCAGGCGCCGGACGTGGTGGCGGCGGCAGAAATCGGCGATCTTCTCGCGGTCGACAGGGATGCGGACCATGGCGTCGGGGTCCTGGTGGCACCGGCGTGGGGTCCACTATTGTGGCCCGGCGCTGGGGGAAGTCAAATCCTCGCGGCCCGCCGCGGTTGCTGCGACCGCTCTCAGCGGTAGGCCTGGGGGACGTAGGGCTCGCAGCGCTTCTCGGCGAAGCGGGGCTGGAGGCGGGCGAAGCGCTGGATGCCGCCGACCAGGGGCACGCTGGGCCAGTCGTCGCCGATGAGGGGGCGGGCGTAGGCGACGTAGGCGTCGGTGACGTCGACCTTGCTGGGGGCGATCCACTCGGCGGGGAACTGGCGTTCGGAGTTGGCGACTTTCTCCAGCTCGACCTTCTCGTAGTCGACGGCGTAGATGGGGCCGGGGCGGCGGAGGATGGTGGCCATCCAGCCGGAGCCCTCGTCCTTGGCGATGAGGGCCGCCTTCTGGCCCACCTTGTAGGCCTCGTCGAGGTCGACGGTGGAGGCGTAGATGGCGGTGTCGCGCTGGTCGGTGCCGGGCACCTGGCCGCGGGCGGCGCCGCGTGCGGCGATGCCTCGCTGGTTGAGGGTGTTGACCACGATCTGGCCGACGGTGATCTGGCTGGCGCTGAACTGGGTGTGGCCGAAGGAGTCGGTGGATTCGCCGATCTCGCCGACGTCGAGGCCCTCGCTGACGACGAGGAGGACGTGCCCCCGCTCGCGGAGTGCGTCGTTGACCTTGTCGGCGAGGTCGGAGAGGCCCAGGCCGGCCTCGGGGATGTAGACCTGGAGGGAGGCCTGGCGGGCGGGGTCGGCGAGGCGGGCGGCGGCGGGGATGAAGCCGATCTTGCGGCCCATGGCCTGGACCACGAGCACGGGGTCGGAGGGGGACGAGCCGCGGTTCTCCTCGATGGCGTTCTGGACGCAGCAGGCCCAGTAGCGGGCGACGGAGCCGTAGCCGGGGGTGTGGTCGATGAGCTGGAATTCGGTGTCGCCGACGTCGTTGTCGATGGTCTTGGGCACGCCGGTGGCCACGAGGTCGAGCCCCCGCTGTGCGGCCAGCTGGCCCACCTTGTGGGCGGTGTCCATCGAGTCGTTGCCGCCGTTGTAGAAGAAGTAGCCGATGTCGTGGGCCTTGAGGACCTGGATGATCCGCTCGTAGTCCTCGTCCTGGTCTTCCTTGAGCTTGTATCGGCAGGTTCCGATGGCTCCTGCGGCGGGGGTGTTTCGCAGGAGGGCGATTTCCTCGTCGGGCTGGTCGGTGAGGTCGAGGAGCTGCTCGGTGAGCACGCCCTCGATGCCGTGGTAGCCGGCGTAGAGGGTGGCGAAGGTGTCGGGGAAGGCCCGACAGGTGTCGACGAGGCCGCGCAGGGAGTTGTTGATGACGGGCGAGGGGCCGCCGCTCTGGGCGTAGAGGACGTTTCGGGGCTCTGCCATGGCTTTTCCTTTCGAGGCGGTGCGGGGAGACGGGCCAGCCGCTCCCCTATGTTACTCGAAGGGCTCGGCCCGTCAAGCGGGCGAGGGCGGGGCAGGCGGCTGGCGCGGTAAGTCACGCTCCCTCGGGCACTTGCGAGTGCGCCGGGTGGGAAAAACTTTCGCCCCCGGGGCTCCTTCCGGCGGGTTGACAGCGCTCCGGAGCGGGTCTATACTCCTAAGAGCCCGGCGTGCACATGGGGGCTCGGGCGGGCTCTGTATCTTCTTCCGCAAGAGAGACGTAGGCTGTGGGTGACCTGAAGCGTCAGGATTCGCGCCCGGTGGGCGAGATCATGCGCGAGATCTCCTCGGTGAGCGAGGAGGAAGTCCAGCGCGCCGCGGAGGTGGCCCAGGCGACGGGCAAGAAGCTGGGCGAGGTGCTGGTCAACGCCGAGGTGATCACCCCGGAGCAGAAGCAGCGCAGCCTGGGCCGCCAGTGGGGCATCCCCTTCGTGGACCTGCGGGACTTCGCCTTCAGCGAGAAGGTGATCCGCAGCGTGCCCGACTACCTGCTCAAAGAGCACAAGGTCATCCCCCTGAAGCTCGCGGGCAACGTGCTCACGCTGGCCATCACCGATCCCCTGAACGTGCGGGCCATCGACGAGATCCGGCTGGTGACCGGCTTCGAGCTGGAGCCCGTGATCGCCGTCGAGGAGGAGGTGCTCCAGGCCCTGGACCGCTACCTGGGCCTCGACTCCCACGACGTGAAGGACATGGTGGAGGACGCGGCGAAGGAGGCCGAGGCCATCGAGGTGGAGGCGCAGGCCTTCAGCGCCGACGACGCCGAGGACCTGCGGATCAGCGAGGACGAGCCGATCATCGTCCGCCTGGTGAGCCTCATCCTGGCCGGGGGCATCAGCAGCGGGGCCTCCGACATCCACGTCCAGCCCGAGGAGAAGAGCCTGCGGGTCCGCTACCGCATCGACGGCGTGCTCCAGGACGCCCCCAGCCACTCCTGGCGCTACGGCCGGGCGATCACCGCCCGCCTGAAGGTGATGGCCAGCATGGACATCGCGGAGAAGCGGCGTCCCCAGGACGGGCGCATCTCCTTCAACTCCAACGGCCGCCGCTACGACCTGCGCGTCTCCTGCCTGCCCGGCGTCTACGGCGAAAAGATCGTGATGCGCATCGCCGAGCAGTCCAGCGACCACGTGGGCCTCCACAAGCTGGGCTTCGCCGAAGACCAGCTCAAGCGCTTCGAGGACGTCATCTCCCGCCCCTATGGCATGCTCCTGGTCACGGGGCCCACCGGCTCGGGGAAGACCACCACCCTCTACTCCGTGCTCAACCGGCTGAACATTCCGGAGAAGAACATCATCACCGCGGAGGATCCCGTGGAGCGGCGCATCGGGGGCATCACCCAGGTCCAGGTGGGCTCCACCACCCGCTCGCCGCTGACCTTCGCCACCTCCCTGCGCTCGGTGCTGCGCCAGGACCCCGACATCATCATGGTGGGCGAGATCCGCGACCACGACACGGCCCTCATCGCCACCGAGGCGGCCCTCACCGGCCACCTGGTGCTCAGCACCCTGCACACCAACGACGCCCCCGGCGCCCCGCCCCGCCTGCTGGACATGGGGGTCGAGCCCTTCCTCGTCTCCTCCTCCGTCGTGGCGTGCCTGGCCCAGCGCCTGGTGCGCGTGCTGTGTCCCAAGTGCAAGGAGCCCTACGAGCTCCCTCCCGAGGCCCTCGAGCGCCTCAACATCCCGGTGGGCGAGATCACGGGCAAGATCACGGCCTACAAGGCCAAGGGCTGCCCCGCGTGCAACCACCAGGGCTACAAGGGGCGCCTGGGGGTCTTCGAGCTGCTCGTGGTGACCGACGAGATCCGTCGCCTGGTGCTCGACCACGCCCCCGCCGTGGAGATCGGGAAGGTCGCCTGCGAGCAAGGGATGGTCACCATGCTCCAGGACGCGGTCTCCAAGGTCCTCCAGGGCATCACCTCGATGCAGGAGGCCCTCCGCGTGGTCGACGTCGCCTAGCCCCGCCCTCCCCCTCGCCCGCCTCGGTTCCGCCGCCCAACTTGACACGCGTCCCCTCACCGGTATACTCCTCGCCTACGTCCCGGCCACGGGGGCCGGGCCGCCCCAGCAGGCTGGCTTGAACGGAGGGCAGAGGATGAGGCGAATAGGGGCAATCGTGCTGGCTGTGGTGCCTCTCCTGGCGGGGGGCTGCGCCCAGGTGGTGTCGCTGGGCCCTGGCGGGGCCTCGCCAGGCCTGGTGATCACCGACACCACCTATCCCAACGCCGTGAACCCCTCGATGCGCTACGAGATCGGCTTCAGGCCAGACGACATCGAGCTGCGGGGACCGGTCCAGGCCACCGCGCGGTCGATGAACGTCCTGGGCATCGCGTCCTGGGGCGACTCCGGGTTCGGCAAGCTCATGGACGCGGCCCGGGCCCAGGGCGCCGACGGGGTGATGAATGTGACGGTGGACACGCAGTTCAAGACCGTGCTCTTCCTCTACTCGGAGGTGGTCACCAAGCTCACCGGGCAGGCCTACGCCTACAAGAAGCAGTAGGGGCTCCGCCATGCGTCGCCTTCGTCTCTGGGCGTCGGCCCCCCTGCTGCTCGCCCTTCCGCTGCTCGCCCTTCCGCTGCTCGCCGGCTGCGCCTCGATCCGCGAGGTGCGCCCCGGCGGCGCCATGCCCGGGATGCTGCTCACACACACCACCTATCCCAACGCTCTTGGCCCCGGCGACCGCAGCCGAGTGGTGCCCGTGGAGCCCCAGGACGTCGAGTTCCTCGGCCCCGCGGAGGCGGAAGCGGACTCCATGGTGGTGAAGTTCCGCTTCTACTTCTCCTTCACCAGCGGGCTCTACCTGGTCAAGGTGGGCGGCGACGTCAACACCGTGTCCGTGGGCGACTCGGGCTACGGAGCGCTGTTCGAGAAGATGCGGGCGCACACGGGCGCCGACGCCTTTCTCAACAAGGCGGTCTCCACCCACGTGACCGCCGTCGACCTCCTGCTCGTGCGGTTCGACAAGGTGCGCACCCGGGCCAGCGGCCTGGGCATCCGCCTCAAGCGCCCCGTGGCGGTTAAGGGCCGCTCACTGGATACCGCGGCGCTGAGCGCGCAAGGGGCCGGGCCTGCCCCTGTGGGCGCGGGGCCCCGCGCCCCCCTGCGGCCCCAGGGCTGACGCAGCGCGTCCCCCCTGCTCCGCTCGTGTCTCAGGGAGACAAGCGGCCATGCTCCGATGCTACCGCTGCGGCGCCGAATGGAAAGGCGAGCCCAGGCCCGGCTTCCACGCCACCTGCGCCGCCTGCGAGGCCTACGTCTACGTGTGCGCCAACTGCCGCTTCCACGACCCGCGGGCGAGCAGCGAGTGCCAACTGGCCAACACCGAGCCCGTGCGCCACAACGACCGCCCGTGCTTCTGCGAGGAATTCAAGTTCGTCGACCGCCCCGCCGACTGGTCGCCCCAAGCGGAGAAGGAGCGAAGCGAGTCGGCCCGGGCCAGGTTCGACCGCCTGTTCAAGAAGCCCTGAACGCCCCGGCCGCGCGGGCAGCCCAAGGGGGAGCGTGGGGAGCTAGTGGCCGCCCAGGGCTTCCAGTTGGCTCCTGGCCCATCGGGCGTGGGGGCTGTCGGGAAAGAGGTCGACGAGGCGTGCCAGGGTGCGGCGCGCCGAGGCGCGGTTGCCGGCGTCGAGGTATCGCTGGACGAGGGTTCGCAGGATGTCGGCGATCTCGCGGTCCAGCTCGGCAAGCTTCTGCTCGTGTCGTCGGACGTAGGCCTCGAGGTCGCCGGCCTCCTTGAGCACGCGGGCGAGCTGATTGTTGATCATGCGGCGTTGGTAGTGGGACGGTGAGGTGCGGCGGGCCTTCTCCAGGATATCTGCGGCCTCGGTGTGCTTCCCGGCGCTGGCCAGTTTCTGGCCGAGGCGGGAGAGGAGCCCGAAGTCGCGGGGGTGCTCCTTGCAGCCCTCGCGGAGGGCCTGGAGGGCCATCTCGTGGTTGCCGGCGCTCTCGTAGGCCCGGGCGAGCATCTGGTAGGCGTGGGGGGAGTCGCCGAGGTCGCGGAGCATCTGGCGCCACACCTGCTCGGCCTTCTGGCGCTGGCCCATTTCGAGGTGGCACCGGCCGAGCTTGGCGCCGTATTTCCTCATTCCCTGTTCGGCGGTCTGGACCAGTTGCGCGAACAGGTCGCGGGCCTTGGCCCACTGGCCTTTCTGCTGGTAGAGGTAGGCGAGGCGCGCGGCCAGACGCTCCTCGTCGGGGAGCTTGCGTCGGGCGGCCTCGTAGACCTCGATGGCCTGGTCGATCTTCCCCCGGCTGGTGAGGTGCCGGGCCAGTTGCTCGGCGGCCCAGGGCGCGGCGCCCTCGTCGGCCAGGCGGCGCAGCTCCTCCTCGGCGGCGTCGGGGTCCAGCCGGGTGAGGCGGCTCACCGCCTGTCGGCGGATCTTCTCGCTGGAGTCGTGCCGCAGCACGCGCCGCAGGACGGGAGCGGCGCGCTTGCCCAGCTCGCTGGTCATGCGGGTGAGGAGCATGATGCGGTGGCCTTCGGGCAGCAAGTGGTAATGCTCCCAGGCGTCGGCGAGGCGCTCGGGCAGGCCGTCGGGCGGATGCCAGCGCAGGCGGGCGAGGATTTGGCGTGCCCGGTGGCGCACCTCGGGGTCCGGGTGGTCGAGGGCCTCCTCGAGGGCGGGGCGTGCCTTCTCGCCCAGTGCGAGCAGGCGGGCCGCGGCCCGCTCGCGGGCGTGCCAGCTCTCGGCAGCCAGGCGCGCCGTGAGCTGCTCGGCGGAGGGCGGCGCGTCGGCCGCGCCGGCCGCCAGCACGAGGGCGGCGTGGAGGGCGAGGGCCAGGCTTCGCATCGGTCTCCGAGGCCGGGCGGTAGCGGCGTTCACTCTGTGCCCTGAAGCTTCTTCACGAGGGCCTTGTAGCGGGGCAGCTCGCGGAGATTGTCGAGGTCGGGGTCCTTCTCCATCCACTCCAGGTCGCGATAGCCGCACTCGACGGCGCGCTCCAGGGCGTCGAGGGCCTTCTCCAGCTCCTTGGTCTGGGCGTAGACGCAGGCGACGTTGTAGTGGGCGATGGAGTCGTCGGGCTCGGCCTCCAGTGCCCGGCGGTAGTGCTGGAGGGCCTTCTCGAACTCCTTGCGCTCGAGGTAGGAATTGCCCAGGTGGATGTGCACGGCCACGGTGTAGCGTTCGAGGCCCTCGGTCTTCGCGCCCGCTTCGAGGAGGGCCTCGAGCCCCGGGTCGCCGAGGAGCACCAGGGCACGCGCCGCGCCCTGGCGCACCGTGCGGCTGGGGTCGGTTTTCAGGATGCGGGTGAGGGTGGGGACCGCCCGGTCGAGGCCGGCCATGGCCAGGTCGTGGCAGATCCGCTCCCGCTCGGCGACGCTGCGGGCCCGGAAGTCGTGCATCAGGTCGCCGATCCGCGCCGCCACCTCGGGGCTGATGCGCCATCGGATGCGGTGCAGGGCCTCCGCCGCGCGCCACCGGACCTCGGGGTCGGGAGCCTCCCGAGCCTTCTCCAGCGCCTCGGTCGCCTCCTCGCCCCTGGCGGCGAGGGCCTCCATGGCCTCCTGGCGGGCCGCGGGGTCCTCGCTGCCCAGTCGCTCGATGAGCCTGGCTATCGAGGGCTCGGCTCCCTTCGCCGCCTCGCCGCCCGCCGCGAGGCTCGCGCCCACCAGGAGGGCCATGAACGCCGGGCGAACGTGGGCACGCATCGCTCACTCCCTGCGGTGCTGGCGGAGGTCGCGCCACCAGGCGATCCAGGCCTGGGGGTCGAAGCCCAGGCGGCGGCCGGTGAGCTGGCGCAGCAGGTCGACGATCTCCACGCTCGTGGCTTCCTCGCAGTCCTCGAGCCCCCGGACCAGGGCGTCGATGGCCGGGGCGCCGATGCGCAGCAGCGTGGCCCGGGCGAGAGCCACCTCGGTGGGGTCGGTGCTGCCCAGGGAGGCCACCAGGCCGTCCACGTGCGAGGCCGCCGCAGGGGGCCGGACACCGCCGCGCCGCGGCGGCGGCTCGAGCTCGAGGCCCCGCGGGCCGAACAGCAGGTCCAGCTCAGGCGGGGCCACCATCTCGGGCGGACGGATGCGCTGGAGGAGCTGTTCGGCCCGCCAGGCCACCTCGGGGTCCGGGCTCCGGGCCGCCTGCTCGAGGGCTGGGCGGGCCACCTCGCCGAGCGCGGCGAGGCGCCGCGACGCCTCCTGGCGCTGCCGCCAGTCCGCCGAGCCCAGTTGGGCCACCAGCTCCTGGGGCGGCCTGCCCTCGTCTTCGGGTCGCTCGCCCTGGCGGTCCTCCGTCTCCAGCTCGGCCAGCCGCTCGCGGGCCGCGGCGGCCCACCGGGTGCCCGGGAACTTGGCGAGGACCTCCCCGTAGAGGCGCCGCGCCGCGTCCGCGCCGTCCTCCTGGGCCCGGGCCTCCGCCGCGGAGGCGTAGAGCGTGCGGGCCGGGTCGGGCTGCGGGGCACGGAAGTCGTCCTCCACGCGGGAGAGCGCGTAGGCGGCCCGCCACCGTACCTCGGCATCGGGATGGCTGAGCGCGCCCTGGAGAGCGGCGAGGGCTGGGCGGCCCACGGCGATGAGGTCGCGCATCGCCTTCTCGCGGGTCCGCCACTCGTCGGCATTGAGGCGGGCCACCAGCCGGGCGATCTCGGCGGGCGTGGCCTCCAGGCGAGGTCGGGCGTCCTGCTCGGCCGGCTCGGCTCCAGGCTCGAGGGCCACGGCGCCCGCGGGCGCGGCGAGCCCCACCGCCGCTGCCAATGCCGTCGCCCCAAGCCGAGCCAAGCGCCAGAGATCCATAGCCAAGCCTCGCAATCTACGCAGCTACGATTGTAGCCCCTGGCGCGGGGGGAAGTCAAATGCGCTGCGCTCCGCGGCGG
>JBKHIY010000040.1:0-37259 GCA_046538415.1 Candidatus Brocadiia bacterium
ATTGCCGTAAGTCACCCGCCCCAAATGAGTTACAAAAGTGGGGGCGCATCAGCCCGCTTGCCGAGCAGGGCGCGCAGGTCGTCCCGCCCGGGATTCGCCGTGGCGGTCCCGGACCGCCTGCGATACCCTTCGGACGCGGGGCACCTGCTTCCAGCCGATCGGCCTGCGCCATGGCAAGCCGTCTTCTCTTGCCACCAGCCGCACGGCGGCTGGTCGACTTTCTCCACCCATCCTGGGACGCGGTCGCCGGGGGCGGTCGCTCCCGGTCGACCGCGGTCATTCATTCGGCCCTCGAGGGCCCGGCGATGGGCGCCGTCCGCAGGGCTGATGGGCGACCCGCGCGAGGGCGGGACGTGCGTCCCGCTGATGGTCTGCTGGCCGGGTCGTATCGGAGCCGGCTCGGCCTGCGACGGCCTCGTGGACGTGCAGGGCTTGGGGCCCGCCTTCCTGGGGAGGGCCGGCGGGAAGCCGCCGCGGGACGAACTCGATGTGGCGATGGTCGCCCACCGCCTGTGGGACGACGTTCTTGGGGACGGTCTTCGCCAAACCATGGCGGCTTCGCTCGGCCTTTCTCCTGACGACGCTGGACGCTGGGTGGCCTTCTGGGCCTGGGTGCACCGACCGGGCCGCGGCGGGATGGCATAGCATTGAAAGGTATAGAGTTGCGTGATGTTGCCGATCGGCAACGCCGCGACGCCCTCCCGCAACGTGGCGCCACGCTTGTGCTTGGTTCCGGGCCCTGGCAGGAGCCGCCTCTCTCGAGAGGTTCTTGTGAAGGGCCGCGCTCGGCCATCGGCGCTTGCGCCGCCGAGCGTGGTGGCTAGAATGCTGGGACGGACGGAGCGCGAGTCTACCGATAGAAAGGAGTCTCGGATGGCCAGGAAGCACAAGGTGCCGCGTCGGCAGTTCCTGGGGCGAGGCTTCGCCACGGTGGGGGCGGCGCTGGCGGCGCCGCACGTGCTGCCCGCCAGGGCGCTGGGCCGCGACGGGGTGGTGGCGCCGAGCGAGCAGGTCCGCCTCGGCGCCATGGGCATCGGCGGGAGGGGCGGATACGTCTTCGGCTGCATGCTGCGCGAGCCCGACGTGCGCTGCGTGGCCGTGTGCGACGTGCAGAAGCCGCGGCGGGTCCGGGCCAAGAAGATGGCCGACCAGAAGAACGGCGACGACAAGTGCGTGGCCTACAGGGACTTTCGCGAGATGTTCGACCGCTCGGACATCGATGCGGTGATGATCGCCACCGGCCCGAACTGGCACGCCACGGCGGCGGTGATGGCGGCGAAGGCGGGCAAGGACGCCTACTGCGAGAAGCCGTGCACGAAGAACATCGCCCAGAGCCTGGAGCTGGCCGCGACCTACGAGCGCACGGGCCGGGTGTTCCAGGGCGGCATGCAGCGGCGCAACGTGGCCCAGTTCGTCTACGCCATCGGGCTGGTGCACCAGGGCAGGCTGGGCAAGCTGCATACCCTCCACGCCCACCCCGGCGGGATGGGCACCAAGATGAGCGGCTGGCGGCCCGCGGAGGCGCAGCCGCCGAAGGAGGAGGTGGACTGGGATCTCTACCTCGGCCCCGCCGCGTGGCGGCCCTACAACCGGGGGCTGATGCGGGCCTTCCACTTCGAGAAGGGCGGCGGGCTCGTCGGCGGCGGCGTGCTCGAATGGGGCAGCCACTGCGTGGACCTCTGCCAGTGGGCCAACCAGAGCGACGACACGGTGCCCGTCGAGTATCATCCGCCGGAGGGCGGCCGGGCCGTGGCCCGCTACGCCACGGGCGTGAAGCTGGTGATCCGCGGCGGCGGCTGGATGGACCGCATCGGCTCCTGTCCCGTGCGCTTCGAGGGCGACGCCGGCTGGCTCGAGGTGGGCGACAGCGGCAACATCTTCGCCGACCCGCCGGAGATACTGGCCGACAGGGGAGCCAAGACCGGCGGCTACCCGGCCAACGACCACGTCCGCGATTTCTTCAACTGCGTGAAGACCCGCGGCCTGCCCCGGGCCAACCACTTCGTGGCCTGCAACTCGCACATCGCCTGCCACGCCACCAACATCGCCATCTTCCTGGACCGCAAGGTGACCTACGAGCCCGAGAAACACGCGTTCATCGGCGACCCCGAGGCCAACCGCCTGCGCTCGGAGGCGCTGCGCGAGCCGTGGCGGCTGTAGAGCCCGTGGCCTTCGCTGAATGCTAGGAGAACGACCGTGGTCAAGAACCGCCCCCTGGTAACGGTTGCCGCCCTGCTGGCGATGGCCGCCTGTGCCCTGGCCGCCAGCAAGCCGGACGAGGCGAAGCTGATCGGCATCCTCGAATCGGACGCGCCGCCGGCCCAGAAGGCCATCCCCTGCAAGCAGCTCGCCATCTACGGCACCCAGGACGCCGTGCCCGCGCTGGCCAAGCTGCTGGGGGACAAGGAGCTGGCCTCCTGGGCCCGGATCGCGCTCGAGGCCATCCCCGACCCCGCTGCCGACGACGCTCTGCGCGCGGCCGTGCCCACGCTCGAGGGCAGGCTGCTGATCGGCACCATCAACTCCATCGGCGTGCGCCGCGACCCCAAGGCCGTGGCCCTGCTCGCGGGGAAGCTCGAGGACCCCGACGCGGGCGTGGCGTCGGCCGCGGCCGAGGCGCTGGGCCGCATCGGCGGCGACCGGGCGGTCCAGGCCCTCCAGCCGTTGCTGTCCAGCGCGCCGCCCGCGGTGCGCCCCTCGGTGGCCTACGGCTGCATCCTGTGCGCCGAGCGCCTGCTCGAGGAAGGCAAGGCCGACGAGGCCACGAAGCTCTACGACACCGTGCGCCAGGCCGACGTGCCCAAGCGGCGGCGGCTGGCAGCGACCCGCGGCGCCATCCTCGCCCGCCGGGGCGCGGCGGGCGTGCCCCTGCTCGTGGAGCTGTTGCGCTCGGACGACCAGGATTCCTTCGACCTCGGTCTGCGCGTGGCCCGGGAGCTCGGCGGCGTCGCGGCGACCGAGGCCCTGGTGGCCGAGCTGGACCGCCTGGAGCCGGCCCGCAAGGCGATGCTGATCTACGCGCTGGCCGACCGCGGCGACCCCAAGGCCCTGCCCGCCGTGCTCGCCGTGGCCAAGGGCGGCGCCAAGGCCCTGCGGCTCGTGGCCATCGAGGCTCTGGCCGGCTTCGGCGACGCCTCGTGCCTGCCCGTGCTGCTCGCCGCCGCGGTGGAGGCCGACGCGGAGGTCGCGCGGGCGGCGATGGGCACCCTGCTCAAGCTGCCGGGCGAGGAGGTGGACGCCGACATCGCGGCCCGCCTGCCCAAGGCGTCGGGCAAGACCCGCCAGGTGCTCATCGAGCTGGCCCGCCGGCGGTGGATCAAGGCGGCCCTGCCCGCCCTCATGGCGTCCGCAGGCGCTCCCGATCCCAGCGTTCGCGCCGCGGCCGTGGCGGCCATCGGCGCCATCGGCGGGGAGGCCCAGCTCCCCGGCCTCGTGGCCATCCTCCAGAAGACCGAGGACTCCAAGGAGCGCTCCGAGATCGGCAAGGCGCTCGCGGCGCTCAGCGCGCGGGCCGGTGCGGCCTGCGTGCCCGAGCTGATGCCCCTCACCAAGAGCGGCGACGCGGCGCTCCACGGCATCGCCCTCCGCGCCCTCGCCGCCGCCGGCGGGCCGGACGCCCTCGCCGCCGTGAAGGCCGCGCTGGAGAGCAACCGGCCCGCGGTCCGGGATGAGGCCGTGCGCACCCTCTCCATCTGGCCGAACAAGTGGCCGGAGGACGACGGCGTGGTCGAGCCGCTGCTGGGACTCGTCAAGTCGAGCAGCAAGCTCCAGCACCGGGTCCTCGCGTTGCGGGGCTACCTCCAGTACCTCCAGGGGACGAAGGAGCTCGCTCCCGCGGCCCGCCTGGCCAGGGTGAACGAGGTGCTCCCCCTCGTCGAGCGCCCGGAGGGGAAGCGGCTGGCCATCTCCGTGCTGGCCAAGATCCCGAAGGCCGGGGTGCTCGACATGCTCGTGGCCTACGCCGAGGAGCCGAAGATCGCCGAGGAGGCCTGCTCCGCCATCGTCGGCCTCGCGGGCAACAAGGCGTTGCCCAAGGAAGAGCGCCGCAAGGCCCTCCAGACCGCGCTGGAGAAGGCCAAATCCGGTCGGACGAAGAGGCGGGCACGCAACCTGCTCAAGGCCCTCCGCTAGACCTTACGGGTCGAGGAGCAGACACGAAGTACGGCCCGCGCGACGTGAGTGAGGGCCGCAATGCGGAATCCCAGCCTGGTCTCGACAGTCCTGGCACTGGCTGCCAGTGCTTGTCCCTGCGCAGGGGCGGGACCGCGCGACTACCTGTCGAAGCCGGACGAGTGGTTCCAGAGCGCCGAGGGCCGGCGCATCGTCGACAACGTCGTGTCCTGGCAGTCCAGTGCCGGCAGTTGGCCCAAGAACATGGACACGACGGAGCGACGCTTCTCCGGGCGGCGCGGCGAGATAAGCGGAACGTTCGACAACGGAGCCACGGTCGGCGAACTGCGGCTCCTGGCCAGGGCCTACCGGGCCGCCAGGCACGAGCCCTACAGGGACGCGTTCCGCAAAGGCGTTGTTCACATCCTCGAGGCTCAATATCCCACCGGCGGCTGGCCACAGTTCCACCCTCCCAGCCGGTTCTATCATCGACACATCACGTTCAACGACGACACCGTGGTCAACCTGCTGGAGCTGATGCGATGGGTGGCCACCTCGGCGGAGGACGACCTGGTGGGCGCCCGTGGCCGGCGGGCCGCGCGACGGGCCTTCGAGCGGGGCATCGACTGCATCCTGAAATGCCAGATCGTGGTGAACGGCAGGAAGACCGTCTGGTGTGCTCAGCACGATGCGGAAACGCTCGAACCCAGGCAGGGCCGGTCCTACGAGCTGGTGTCTCTCAGCGGCGGGGAAAGCGTCGGTGTGCTGCTCCTGTTGATGAGCATCGACGACCCCTCGCCAGCGGTGGTGGACGCCATCGTAGCAGGGGCTGGGTGGTACGAGTCCTCGGAGATCACCGACGAGGCCGACCTCCGCGCCATCGGGGTGGAGAAGCCGGGCTGGGCGCGGTTTTACGAAATCCCCACCAATCGCCCGATCTTCTCAGGTCGTGATGGCGTCAAGAAGTTCAGCATCATGGAGATCGAGCGTGAACGCCGCGAGGGCTACGCGTGGTGGGGGCGCTGGGGGGACCGGGTGGCCCGCGAGTACTCGAAGTGGACGCGGCGCCACATGGACCATCCGACGGTCAAGGCGCTCGTCGAGGGCGAGGCCCGCTTCCAGGCAGGCAAGTACGCCGAGGCCTACCAGGCACTCATCGGCCTGGCGACAGCAGAGCGGAGGACCGAGTGCTCCAGGCTCGCAGCCGGCATGCTGCGGCAGATCGCAAAGATCGGCGCCGACAGGCTCGAAGAAATCAAGAAGCAGTCGCGGACCGACCCCCAGGGCGCCATCGAGGCCCTGGAGAAGATGCAGACCGATTTCAGAGGATTCCGTGTGGCACAGGAAGCCGCCAGGCTGCTTGCGAAGCTGAAGGATGCCCAGGGCCAGGAGCCGGCCGGGAACGGGAGCAAGGAAGGAAGCCTTCGCGACGCGGAGAGGCTCGGCACCGCGGTGTAAGAGCCCCTGGGGTAAGGTTTCCTCGCCCGTCGTGCATCACCGAGACGACCGGTCTCGGCCAGAACCGCGGCGGCAGGCACCCCCGCTCCGCCCGCGCACCCATTCCACGAAGAGCCCAGCCGGGCTCTGAAGAAGCACAGGGGAGGCCGCGTGCGTGCCCCGGGGCGTTCTCGCCCCAAGGCGGACCCCTTCGATGCTTGCCCCCCGCACACCCCGGTGCTGCGCAGGCCGTGTCGGGGTGATTCCGGGTCTTCACACGCGGTAAGGCTCGTCGGTACGCGCCCGGCCCTGCCGCAGACCCGATCAGGTGGAAGGAAACCGAGGGTACAACTCCGAACGGCATCTCCGCGAACGCCGTTCGAGCGAGAGCAAGCCGTTGCTCGCCAGGCGACGCGCTGCGCGGCGTCAAGCCCCAATGCTAGATGTCAAGACCGGGCCCCGAGCGCGCCTGGCGTCTTATGAGCCTTGGCGTGTTACTTCTTCCGTCTGCGTCGCAGCAGGCCGAGTCCCCCGAGAGCGAAGAGGGCGAGGGTGGCCGGCTCGGGCACGGTGGTCAGGCCGGTGAGGTAGACGTCGCCGTCGTCGATGAAGATGGTGGGGTCGGAGAGCTCGGGGAACTGGCGCCAACGGGGCAGGCCGCTCGTGTCGATGCGGAAGGCGTTGGGGCCCTGGATGGTGTCGAAGCCGGTGAACAGGAGGTGGTTCATCCAGGCGTAGGAATCGACGTCGCCGTCCAGGATCTGGAGGACCCAGCCGTCGAGGTTGAGGGTGTCGGCGAGGCCTACGCCCTCGACGAGGTCGCTACCGCCGGCGGTGAGCTCCCAGGCGTAGGTGCCGTCCATGAAGATGGTACCTTCGACGCCGAGGGTGCCGGGGCTGGTGCCGGGGCCGAGGATGCCGCCGTCGCGGACGTCGATCCGGGCTCCGGGGGCGAGGCCGATGATCCCCTCGCCGCCGAGGGTGGCGCCGGGGTGGACGATGTAGTCGCCCTGTCCGCTGGTGGTGCCGTTCACGAGGAGGGTGCCGTCCTGGATGTCGGTGATGCCGATGTAGGTGTTGTCGCCCTCGAGGGTGAGGGTGCCGGAGCCGGTCTTGATGAGGTCGCTGGGCGAGGCGGGGATCCCGACGCGGAAGAGGCTGGCGTCGCCGGGGTCGACGGGGAAGACGAAGTGCTCTTCGACCTCGTCGTCGCGGCCCAGGGGGTCCATGCCGAAGCCGAAGTCGGCGGTCCATCCGTCCTTCTTGACCGGCCCGTATCCGCCGTGGCCGTTGGAGAAGCGGAGGTCGATGTCGTACCAGCCCGCGGCGCGGGTGAGGGTGCCGTGGGTGGTATCCTGCCAGTTGGTGTTGTCCAGCACGGTCGTGCCATCGATGATCAGGCGGGTCTTGTCGTCGATGCTCTCGACGAAGGTGGTGGCGTCATCGAGGTAGATTTCGCCGGTGTAGACGAGCGTGCTGTTGCCGGGTCCGATGACGTCGTGCCAGTGCTCGCTGCCGCTGCGTCCGCCGAAGGGGCCGAGGACCATCCCCAGGTTGCCGGAGTTGGGGCCGGTGTCCATGTCGCCGCTCTGGTGGCCGCCCAAGAGGCCGGGGTCGTAGAATCCCGTGCTGGTGTTGGTGCCGCTGATGACGCCTTCGATGACGGTGTCGCCGGGGCCGGTGACGGTGAGGTTGGAGAGGGCCATGTCGATGTCGCCCTCCAGCGTCAGCGTGTCCGCCTGGGCCTCGACGGTGGCGGTGGAGCCGCCGAGGGTGACGTCGCCGCCGTAGGAGTTGCCCCCGCTCTGGTTCACCAGGGTGCCGGTGCCGGCCTTGTCGCCCAGGGTGAGGGGCTCGGGGCCGATGGCGACGCCGCCGTGGAGGACGAGGGTGGCGCCGTCGCCGACGACGGTGCCGGCGTCGGGGGTGCCCAGGGCGCTGTCGTGGGCCGCGACGAGGGTGCCGCCCTGGATGTCGGTGACGCCGTTATAGGTGTTGGCGGCGCTCAGGGTGAGGGTGCCGGAGCCGGTCTTGGTAAGGCCGTTGTCGGGGGTCACCTCGGTGGTCCAGAGGCTCAGCTGGGCGGGGTCGGCGGGCTTGACGACCCTCTGGCCGCCCATGGTGGGGCTTCGGAAGCGGAAGTCGCAGCGGGAGCCGCCGGTGTATTCGCCGTGGGTGAAGGCCACCATGTAGTCGCCGGCCGCCAGGGAGAGGGTCTTGGTGCCACCGTCCTCCCAGGAGATGTTTTCGCCGGAGCGGAAGCCGCCGGGGGCTTGGAAGATGCCGTCCTGGTCGAGGTCGATCCAGATGCCGCCGCGGTCGTCGTCGCCGGCGTTGCGGAACTGCCAGTCGCCGGCGTTGGCGGCATCGACGTGGAGGGTGCCGAGGAAGAGGTTCATGTAGTGGTCGTTGCGACCGATGGCGCCGGTGTTCCTGAAATCGCCGTCGTTATTGAAGTCCAGGCCGCGCCCCCCCGGGCCTTCGGTGAGCAGGGCGTAGCCGTAGAAGCTGGGGCGCGTCGTGGGGTCGCCGCCGCCCATCAGGCCGCCGTTGTTGTGGAGGTCCATGGGGGCCTGCGGGTTCTCGTGGTAGCCGTAGTGGGATAGAGCGCTGTAGTCCATGGGGACGCCGCCGTTGCCGATGGGGGTGTTCACGGCGGTGTCGCCGGCGCCGCTGAAGGTCAGGTCGGCGAAGGGGTTGAGGTCCACGGGGCCGTCGAGGCTCAGGGTGTGGCCGGCGGTGGCGGAGTCGAAGGTCGCGTCGCCGAGGACGGGTAGGCCGACGGCCACGGCGCTGTCCCCATTGAGGCTGCGGAGGGTGGAGCCGGGGCCGAGGGAGACGTGCTTGGCATCGAGGTCCCAGGCGCCGTCGAGCGCCAGGGCGCCGCCCTGGACCTCGATGCCGGCGCCGGTGGAGCCGAGCGCGGCCTGGCTGGTGGCCCGCACCTCGCCCTGGTTGATGGTCAGCTCGCCGGTGAAGTCGTTGGCCGGGTTTTCGAGGATGAGTCGTCCGCCGCCGGTTTTCTCGATGTTCCCGCCGCCGGTGACCTGGCCGCCGAGGGTGAGCTGGGTGTGGTTGACGTGGATGCGGCTGTTGCCGGCGAGGCTGACCTGACCGGTGAGGGTATTGGAGTTGTTTTCGCTGCGCAGTGCGCCGCGGTTGTTGTGGCCGTTGCCGGCGATGGAGATATCGTCGGCGAGGGTGCGGCCGTCGCGGACGGTGAGGGTGGCGCCCCCCTGGACGGTGGTGCCGCCGGCGGCGGTGCCCAGGGAGTCGTTGCCTCGGGCGTCGAGCTCGCCGTCGGCGATGATGGTGGCCCCGTCGTAGGTGTTGTTGGCGCCATTCATCATGATCAGGGTGGCGTTGCCTCGCTTGATCACGTCGGCAGGGCCGACGATGTCCTGGTGGACCTCGATGTTGGCGTCGGCCTGGAAGGTCAGGTCGTGGCCGTTCTTGTCGATGACGCCATAGAGGCGGAGGCGGTTGGCGGTATTGCGGATTTCTGCGTCGCCCCCCAGGGTGATCGGCCCGCGGTAGTCGTTGTTCCCGCCGTCGCTGTGGAGGGCGCCGGGGGAGAGGCTATTGCCGTCGCCGGCGATGGTCAGGGGCTCCGCGGTGGCGTAGTTGACGGCGCCGGCGATCCGCAGCGAGCCGCCGCCATGGACGGTCGTGCCTTGGCCGGCGGTCCCCAGGGCGCCATCGGCCTGGACCTCGAGGGTCGCGCCGGGCTGGACCTCGGTCCAGCCGGTATAGGTGTTGGCGGTGGGGAGGACGAGCACGCCGTCGCCGGCGAGCGCGAGGTTCGACGGGGCGGTCTCGCCCACGTCGTTGAGGGTCAGGGAGGGCCATCCCGTGGTGTTGAAGGTGGCCGTGCCGCCCGAGAGGGTGGCGGTGCCCGTGAACTCCAGGGGCTGGAAACCGTCGGCGGAGTGGACGGCGAGCTGGGTGTCGGCGCCCATGGTCAGGTCGCCGAGCGTGGCCGAGGGCAGGTCCGGGCCCACCCGGATCGTCGAGTCGGCCGTCACGTCCACGTCGTTGGACAGGCTGGCCGGGTCGTAGAGGTTCGTGAAGAAGCGGGGGTCCGAGCCGTCGATGTACACTTCGCTGCCCGTGCTCAGGGGGGTCCAGTGGGCGGTCAGGCCGGCGCCGCCGCCCCCCTCGTAGAAGCCGATAAGGATGTCGTGATCGCCTGGAGTGAGGTTGTACGAGCCGCCCCGGGGGGTGACGCCCTGGAACTTGTTGTTGTCGACCACCTTGTTGCCGTCGATGTAGATCACGGTGCCGTCGTCGCTGGCGGTGCGGAAGTCCGTGACCCCCGCGTCGGCGGGCCCCACGTGCAGCGTGCCCGACCAGAAGGCCATGATGTCGTTGTTACCCACGTTGACGCCGATGGAGGAGAAGGGGTTCCCGTTCGTCGAGTTGCTGCCGCCGCCGGCCGGGAAGTCGAGCGCCCTGTCGAGCTGGTGCGTGGCGTCGGGCGCGCCTAGCTTGCTGCGGATGAGGTCGGTGATGTTGGCGTACGTGTGGAAGTCGAGCAGTCCGTTGCCGCCGAAGGTGCCGCCACGCGGGAACTTGCTGCTATTGTCGGCGTCGGCGTTGTAGTAGCGGCCGAACAGGCCGGGCACGACGGTGGGCGGCGCCGCGGCCAGCTCCAGGGTGCCGCCGCCGAGGGAGACGTCGGTCGCGCCCAGGCCGCTGCCCGCGGCCTGGCCAGCGGCCGACAGCGTGCCCCCGTCCACGGTCCAGGTGCCGCCGATGGTGTTCGCCGGGTTGCTCAAGCTCAGCCGCCCGGCCTCGACGCTGCCCGCGAGCGGCTGAGCCGAGACGAGCTGGGCCGCGAGGGTATGGCTGCCCGTCCGGTGCCAGATGACCCCAGGCCCGAACGAGCCGATGGTCAGCGGCCCCGCCCCGTCGATAGTGTAATTGGTGCCGCCGGGCAGATTGAAGTTGAGCCGCTCGGCCGTGGCGCCGGCCCCCACGTCGACCGCGGCGGACCCGATACCGACGAAGGCCGCCGTGTCGCCGGCAGTGGGTGTGCCCGTGCTGGGATCCCAGTTCGTCGCCGTATGCCAGTCCGGGCTCGTGCCCTGCCAGGTGTAGAAGCCGCCCCGGACCTGCGGAGCCGCACACAGCGCGGCCAGCGCGAGTCCGATCGCCGCCAGTGCCACGCGGCGGGAAGCACCGATCTGAATGTTCATAGGGTCCGACCTCTCTGTCTCGCAGTCCACGATATCGATGGCGCCCAGGGCGCCGAACTGGAGGAGCCATGTGCAAATCCCGTGCCACTCGTCGAGCTCCTGGGAGCGAGCCGGCAATCGCTGTAACGCATGGCACGCCAGGTGCTTAGCGTCTACGCGCTTCGCCCGAGACGGGTGGGCCCTCCCGCTCTCCTCCCGAATGCCCGTCGGTGAACACGCCTTGCGGATTCCGAGCCGCATCAAGGCGTATGTCTATGAGGGTGCGTGTCTTGCGGAAGGCCGGCGACACGGGGGCCCCGGCGGTCGACCACAGAGGGGAAGGGGACATGTTGCCACACGTCAACACGCTAAGTCCAGCAGTCGTAAGGTTATGGGGGATCGGGCAGGGATCGTGTTGCGCAAACGCAACATGCCCAGGAGGCCGTCGCGGGCGGGCACGGCCTTGACTTGCGGAAAAGCGTCGCGCCGGCGGCGGACCACATGTTGCCGACCGTCAACATGCGCCGCCAAGCCGCGGCGGCACAAGCTGCCCTGCACCGGCGGGCATCGTGGGCTTCCCGCCCCCGCTGGGCCGCGGCCCTCCCCGGCGCACTCCGCGTCGGCGCCCTCTACGGGACCCGCGGTGGCAGGCTCGCCCCCGTCCCGGCGATGCTCTGTGCGTCGGAGCTACGGGCGGGCTATCCTCCCCGGATGGGGTGGCTGATGGGATTCGAACCCACGACCTACAGAGCCACAGTCTGTCGCTCTATCCAACTGAGCTACAGCCACCACGGACAGGCCCGGCGGCCCGGCCTCCCGGCTCCGCCTCAGTGGTCGGGGTGGGCGGATTCGAACCGCCGACCTCGTGCTCCCAAGGCACGCGCGCTTGCCAAACTGCGCCACACCCCGCCCTGCCCCGAGCCTCCTGCAATTATACCGCCCCGCGAGGGGAAGTCAAGCTGGCCGAGCCGACCCCAGGGCAACGCCCGGACCTGCGAACAGGAGGGCCCGCCAGGACTTGCGCCCCCGCGGGGCTCAGCCCCCGGCGCCGGGCTCGCGGCCGCCGAGAAGGCCCTCGTGGAGGAAGACCGGCTTGTAGCCACGCTCGCTCACCCAGCGCACGGCAGCGTCCAGCCGCTCGAAGTGGTCGGGCACGTAATGGCGGTAGACATCCCAGAAATA
The DNA here is from genome assembly GCA_046538415.1 of Candidatus Brocadiia bacterium. Lineage (GTDB taxonomy): Bacteria > Planctomycetota > PUPC01 > DSUN01 > DSUN01 > JBKHIY01. The sequence continues at coordinate 11,907 of JBKHIY010000040.1, forward strand.
CTGCTCGTGGGTCAGCAGGTCCATGACCTCGGCCGTGGCCGGGTCGTCGGCCAGGGCCTCGAGGCTGGGGGCGATGCGCTCCAGGGGCACGGCGTTGGCCACCAGGTCGATCTTGGAGAAGACGATGCCCCTGTCGAAGTCCATCAATGCGTCGTGGCGGCTGAGGTACTCCGAGCGGTCGTCGTCGAGGCGGTAGTTCACGGTCCAGCCGGTCGAGGAGGGCTGGAAGTATCCGCTGAGGACGCGAACGCCCCGGGCGGCGAGGGCATCGAGGGCCTCGGGCGTGCACAGGCCCCAGTGGATCACGGTGGGCGGGCTGTAGGTGGCCTCGCCCGCGAAGCGCAGCACCTCCCCGGCCACCCGGTCGAGGTCGGCCAGCAGGCGCTCCGGGGGTGCGTGCTCGTAGGGGCGGTCGGGCTTGTCGGCGTGGGCGTGGAAGGCGAGCTTCAGCCACCCCGCGTTCTCCGCCCACTCGCCTCGATAGCGGTCGGGGAAGTCGGCCAGCGAGAAGTCCTCGCCCGTGGTGTAGTAGCAGTTGAGGACGAACCTGGCACCGTAGCGGCGGTGGAGCTCCCGCAAGCCGGCCAGGTAGAAGCAGTCGAAGAGCGAGGCGTAGCGACGCTGAGCGATGTCGCGGAGGAAGAAGCTGTTGTCGTCGATGGCGAAGCAATAGCGCGGCGCCGAGTGGCGGTCCCACACCACCCGCACGCGATGCTCGGCCCGCCCCCGGGCGCCCTCGGCCCGGGCCACGATCTCGGTCTCGGCGTCCCGGAGCACGACCTGGGCGACGAACGCGGTGCCCTGCCGGCGGGCCTCGCGCCCGTTCACCGTCACCCGGTCGCGCAGCCGGGCCGAGCCGCGCACGCGGATGCGCAAGCCCCCGTCGACGGCCTCGCCGTGGCGGTGGTTGAGAACGGCTCCGTGGAATGGCCTGGCGATTCGCACCATCTCGCCGTCTCCTGGCTCGCCCATCGTAGAAGCCTTCGCCCGAAGGGTCAAGCCCTGCCCGAAGGACACCAACGTCCTGCATTGATCTGCAAGCAGTTTCCGCTATACTCGGGGCCAGGCAAGCGACGGGGACATGGGCAGGATGGGGCGAGGCCTTGGATCTTCGAGACTTCGAGGGCAAGCGGGCCACGGTAATGGGCCTGGGGCTCCTGGGCGGAGGCGTAGGAGTGGCCCGGTTCCTGGCCCGCCAGGGCGCTCGGGTGACGGTGACCGATCTGAAGGACGAGGCGGCGCTGGCCGACTCCCTGGCCCGCCTCGAGGGCCTGCCCATTGCGTTCCACCTGGGGGGGCACTGCACGCGGGACTTCACGGAGGCCGACCTGGTGGTGGTGAACCCCGCGGTGCCCGACCGCTCGCCCTTCCTGGCCGCGGCCCGCCAGGCCGGCGTGCCCCTGGAGACGGAGATCAACCTGTTCTTCAAGCTCTGCCCCGCTTCCGTGCTCGGCGTGACCGGGAGCAACGGCAAGTCGACCACGGCCAGCCTGCTCGCCGGCCTCCTCGAGGCGGGCCCGCGCCGCGTGTGGCTCGGGGGCAACATCGGCCGCTCCCTGCTGGAGGACCTGTCCGACATCGAGCCCGACGACCTGGTGGTCCTCGAGCTCTCCAGCTTCCAGCTCCAGCGCCTGGCGGCCACTGGGCTGAGCCCCCACCTGGCCGTCGTGCTCAACTGTACGCCCAACCACCTCGACCGCCACGGCACCTTCGCCGGCTACGTCCGCGCCAAGCAGCCTATCCTCGCCAACCAGGGACCCGGCGACCGCGCCGTGCTCAACGCCGACTGCCCCACCGTGGCGGCCTGGGGCCACGTGGGGCAGGGCCGCAAGCTGTTCGTCAGCACCCGCCGTCGCCTCCCTGCCGGCGCGTGGATGGAGGGCGACCGGGCGCGGTGGTGCGTCGGCGGCTCCCCGCGGACGCTTTTCCGTCGCCAGGACGTGCCGCTGCCCGGCGAGCACAACCTGACCAACGCCCTGGCTGCCGCGAGCGCCGCCGCGTGGTGCGGCGTGGTCCCCGAGGCCATCGCTCCGCGCCTGCGCCAGTTCCGGACCCTGGAGCACCGCCTGGAGAAGGTGCGAAGCCTGGACGGGGTGGACTACTACGACGACTCGAAGGCCACCACTCCCGAGGCGGCGACGGCCGCCCTCCGCGCCTTCGACCGCCCGGTGGTGCTCATCGCGGGGGGCTCGCCCAAGGGCCTCTCCTTCGACGCCCTGGCCACCGCGGCGGTCCAGCGGGCCCGCGCCGCGGTGCTCATCGGGCAGACGGCCGAGAGGCTCCGCCACGCCATCGCCGCCCACGGCGAGCTCCGCGTGCGGATGGCCAGCGACCTCGCCGACGCGGTCCGCCAGGCCCGCGCCCTGGCGCAGCCCGGCGACGTGGTCCTCCTCTCGCCGGGCTGCGCCAGCTACGACATGTTCGAGAATTTCGAGCAGCGAGGCGAGGAGTTCAAGCGCCTGGTGATGGAGCTGGAGCCGTGCTGCGCGTGAAAATCTGCGGGATCACCCGCCCCGAGGACGCCGAGGCGGCGGCAGATGCCGGCGCCGACGCCATCGGCCTGGTCTTCGCCGAAAGCCCCCGCCGGGTGACCGAGGACCAGGCCGCGGAGGTGCTGGCCGCCCTGCCCCCGTACGTGGCCCCGGTAGCCCTGTTCGTGGACGCGCCGGCGGAGCACGTTCGCCGGCTGTGCCGCTCCCTGGGCATCCGCACCGTGCAGCTGCACGGCGACGAGGGGCCCGAGCTGGCGCGCCAGCTCGAAGGGCTATGCGTGGTGAAGGCCTTCCGCATCCGACGCGAGGCCGACGTGGAGGCCATAGCCGGTTACCCTGCCGCCGCCTACCTCCTGGACTCGAAGGTGGCGGGCCGCCGCGGCGGCACCGGGGTGGCCTTCGACTGGGATTTGGCTCTACGGGCCAAGCGCCACGGGCGGATCATCCTCGCCGGCGGCCTCGGCCCCGAGAACGTCGCCGAGGCGGTGCGGCGGGTGCGGCCCTACGGCGTCGACGTCTCCAGCGGCGTCGAGGCCGAGCCGGGCAGGAAGGACGGGGCGAAGGTCCGGGCCTTCGTGGCCGCGGCCCGCGCCGCGGCCGAGGCCTAGAGCGCGGCCCGGGCCGCGGGGAGGCCTACTTCTCGTCGTCGGGGTCGAGCTGGCGGGCCTTCTCCGCGGCGGCTTTTCCCAGGGGGGATTCGGGCTCCTCGCTGGCCACGCGCCGGTAGAAGGCCGCGGCTCTCTCTCGCTCGCCGCGCCGCTCGAAGGCGCGGGCGAGGGTGAGGGCCAGCTCGGCGACGGAGCACGTGTCGTCGTCGAGGAGCTCGAGGACGGCGCGCTGGTCGGCCTGCGGGAGCCGGAGCTTGGCGAGAGCCTTCTTACGGAGGTTCTCGCCGCCCTCGCGGTAGTGCTTGCTGGGGGCTTCGCGGAGAGGTGCGGCGGTGGCCAGGGCGCCCAGGGGATCGCCGGCCTCCAGGAGGGCGGAGGCGAATCGCAGGCGGAGGTTGATGTCGCGGGGCGAGCGGTCGATGGCCTCGCGGTAGGCGGCAACGGCCTTGTCGAAAAGCTCGTGCTCGGCGTAGACCTGGGCCAGGTAGCCGAGCACGAAGGGGCGGTTGCCGTGCATTTCGAGCATCTTCCGCCAGGTGGCCTCGGCCTCGCGGCGGCGCCCCAGGCGGAAGTAGCAGGAGCCCAGCTCCTTCACCCAGTTGATGGCCGTGGGCTGGAGGCGTGCCAGGGCGGTGTAGATGGGCAGCAGCTTGCGGTCGTCTCGCGTGGAGCGGTAGAGGCGGGCGAGCTGGGAGAGCACGTAGGCGTCGTCGGGCCGGATCGTGCGGGCCCGCTCGTAGTAGTGTGCGGCGCGGTCCTTCTCTCCGCTCGCCTCGTAGAGCTGGGCCAGGGAGACGACGCGCTCGAAGCGTTCTGCGAGCTTCGTCTCCAGTTGCGCCTCCAGCTCCGCGGTATCGGCGGCTCCCGCCGCGCCGGGGGCCTGGATGCCGGCGACGATGATGACGACCAGTGGGAGCTTGCCCATGGCCCAGGGACCCTTCTCTTGTAGCCCGAACGTCCGGCAGAGGAGTCTAGCGCCGCCGGCGCTGCGGATCAAGGCGGGACTGGCCCTCCTCCTCGCGGCTCTGGCCCTGGGCGCCCGGGCCACGGGCGGCGAGGCCCTCCCCCCGTCCTCGGAGGAGGGCCTCTACCGCTTCGCCAACCAGTTGCGCGACGAGGAGGACACCCAGCGGGCCATCACCGAGTATCGCCGCCTGCTCTTCCACTTCCCCCATGGCGAGCGGGCCGGCGAAGCCCGGCTGGAACTGGCCCGCTGCTACGCCTGCGCCCAGAAGTGGGACCAGGCGGAGGCCCATCTCGTCCGGCTCATGAGCCCGTCGCGGGACCGGGCGCTGGCCCGCCGGGCGAGTTACGAGCGGGCGGAGCTTCGCTTCGCCGCCGAGCGGTTCGAGCAGGCGGCGTCGGCCTACGACCAGTTCGCCACGGACTACCCGGGCTCGCCGCGGGCCCACGAGGCCCGATGGCGCCGTGCCTGGAGCCTGCTGCTGGCACGCCGTTTCGACCTTGCGGAACGGGCCTTCCGGGCTATCGAGCGGCCCAGCCCCCACGCGGCGGCGGCCCGGGAACTGGCCGGCGAGAGCCGCCACCTGGCCAGGCGGCGGCGCAAGTCGCCCCTCCTGGCCGGCATCCTGGGCATCGTGCCCGGCCTGGGCCACTTCTACTGCGGCCGCTACCGCGACGGGCTGGTGGCCCTGGCGTTCAACGGCCTGCTGGGCTGGGGGGCGGGCTCGGCCTATGGCAAAGGCGCGGACGCGGCCGGGACCGTGCTCGGGCTACTGGGCGTGAACTTCTATGTGGGTGGCATCTTCGGCGGCGTCAACTGGGCCCACCGCACCAACCGGGCGGCCGACCAGCGGCGCATCGACGCGCTGCGGAGGAAGCACGGCCTATGAGGCGATCTCTCCCATCGGCCATCCTTCTCGCCGTGGCCTGCTGCGGCCTGCCCGCCTGCGCTCCTCGCGCCCCGGACCAGGCACCCGCCGAGCAGCGCCGCCGCCGCCCGCGCAGCGTCCCGGGCTGGGCCATGTGGCTCTACAAACACTACCTCGCCCAGGTCGACGCCCACCGCACGTGCCGCTTCCGCCCCACCTGCGGCGACTACGCCCGCCAGGCGATTCGCAAGCATGGCCCGCTGCTCGGGTGGGTGATGGGCTGCGAGCGCGCCATCCGCTACCACGGCGACACGGGCACCTACCGCCGCACGCTGGAGGGCGAGACCCGGCTGGTGGACGAGGTAGAGGACAACGACTTCTGGTTCGCCGCGCCATTCCGAAGGACGCAGCCCTGAGCGGGGCACGGCCCACCCAGGGCTGCAAGGTACAACCAATTGGCGCCCGAGCGCTACTTCTCAGGGACGGGCTTCGACCAGAAGTCCCAGCGGATCTTGGGCGACTGGTCGCCCGCCGCAGCGTCCAGGGCCGAGGTGAGCCGGAACACGGGGCAGATGCAGCCCAGCAGACATTCCAGCGCGGGGAACTGCCCCTCGAAGTCCCGGTTCAGCCATTCGCCCGTGCCCGGGAACGCCACGGAGAGCGCCGGCGCTCCCGCCTTGGGCTCCGCGGCCTGAGCCTGGGAGACAGGCAGGGCGCCCAGGGCCAGCGCCATCGCCACGGCCATCACGACGAGCTTGCTCACCGGCTCCCACCTCCTTTCTGCTGCTGCGAGATTGCGCAGCACCCCCCATTATTGTCTTTCTGCTCCACGAGTCAATCACACTTTGTGAGAAGTTTCGCGCCTGGGCGCGGCCAGGGCGGCCCTCGCCGTCCGCGTTGACACCCCGCGCCCCCCCTGCTAGAATGCCGCCAGTGCGGCATCCGCCGCCCGGCGAGACCCCCGCCGGAGAGAACCATGAGCCGCTGGTCGCCAGGCTGTCTGCTCCTCGCCATCCCGCTCGTGGCCTGCGCTGGAAATGCCCCGCGGGAGGTGGACATTGCTGTGCATCTCGGCGGCCGGGCACGCCATGCCTCTCCCCTGCTCTACGGGTGCTCGCTGCCGGCGCCCAGCGCTCCCGCCGCCCGGGCGCTCCTGCCCAACCTCTTGCGCAACGGGAACTTCGAGCAAAGCCCCGCGACCGAGCCCTTGCCCATGCCCGGGGAGTGGGAAGCGCCGGGCGGCTGGCGACTTCTCTCGGCCGGCTCCAAGCGGATCATCGTCCGCGACCGCCCGGGCGCCGGCGAGCCGCTGATCCTCGCCGAGGGCCGCAGGTGGAGAGAGTACCGGCTCGTCATGATGGCCCGCAAGATCGACGGCCCGGGCGGGTTCGGAGTGCTCGTCGAGGTGGCCGACCAGGGCCACTACCTGCGCTGGACTCTGGGCTCGCATGGCAACCGCTTTCACGTGCTCGAGAGGGTGGGGCCGGAGGGCAGCGAGCTCCTGGGGCCCGCCGTGGTCGGCCGCATCGAGCCCGGCCGGTGCTACCGGGTCGAGGTGAGCCTGCGCAGGGGCGTGCTCCGTTGCTCGCTCGACGGGCGGCTGATCCATCGCGTGGGGGATGCGGCGCTGAAGGCCGCAGGAGTGGGCCTTGCAGCGGCGGACGCCCGGGCGGAGTACTTCGATGTCGCGGTCCATGGACGCTACAAGAAGCTGCTGTTCGAGGTCAACCATCCGGCGGAAGTAACCTCGCCGACGCTGGCTCGTCACTGGGAGCCCCTGCGGGCCGAGGGCAACGACGTGCTCTACGGCTGGCTCTTCCTCTACCCCCACGGCGGCAACCTGTGCCAGCGGATCGACGTGCGCGACTACGCGGGGGGCGACGCGGGCATCTGCCAGCGCGGGGTGCCCATCGCCGAGGGCGCTGCCTACCAGGGGCACGTCTACCTCCGCTCGGCGGTCGAGGCCACGGTGGCCGTGTCCCTGCGCGGCGAGGAAGGCCAGGTGTACGCCCGGGCCGAGCTGCGCGACCTGCCTCCGAAGTGGGCCCGCTACGACTTCCGGCTCGTGCCCACGGCGTCCGACGCCGCGGCCCGTTTCTGCCTCTCCGCCACCGGCAAGGCCATGGTATGGGTGGACGGGGCTTCGCTGGCCCCGGCCGACGCCCTGTGCCCCTTCGGCCTGCGTCGCGGCGTGGTCGAGGCCCTCCGCAGGCTGCGGCCCGCCGTCCTCCGATGGCCCGCCGGGGGAGCGGAGCGCTACGACTGGCGGCGGGGCATCGGCCCCCCCGACCTGCGTCCCCTCACCTCCGTGCCCCACGGTGGAGAGGACGGCTTCCCCTTGGCGCCCAACGACTTCGGGACCGACGAGTTCCTCGCCCTGTGCGAGGCCGCGGGAGCGGAGCCGCTGGTGGTGCTCAATCCCCACCTGGGCCTCCGCCCGGCTCTCTACTGGCTCGAGTACTGCAACGGCGAAGCCGGCACGCCCCGGGGCAAGCTTCGCGCCGCGAACGGCCACCGCGAGCCCTACGGCGTGCGCTTCTGGGCATTGGGCGAGACCCCCTGGGAGAATGGGATGAAGGCGGAGCGCTACGCCCAGCTCGCCGCCGACCTGGCCGATGCCATGCGGCGACAGTATCCGGGCACGCGGCTCATCGTGCCCGCCGGCCCCTCGGAGTGGCGCGCCGCGGTGCTCGATGAGGCGTCCGCCGCCCCCCACGCGCTGGCCTGGGAGGCGACGGTCGACGAGCCGGCCGCCTTCGCGGCCCGCGCCGCCGAGTGGCGGCGGACCGCGGACGGGCACGGCCTGGGCCTCGCCGTCACCGACTGGCGGCCCGCCGCCGACCCCGTGCCCACGGCTGCCGTAGCGCTCAACGTGCTCAGCCGCCGCGGCGGCCCCCAGGCCATCGCCACCTGCCCCCTCGTCAGCCCCACCCAGCACGCTGTCGAGGGCCGACAACTCCTCGACGCCCGGCGTGTCGGTGTCCAGACTACCGCCCTCTACGAAGCCGTGAAGCTCGTCGCGGCCCACCCGCTCCGCCGCCTGGCCGAGACCCGCCTCGGGGGCCGGGGGGGCCCATGCCCCGACCTCGATGTCGCGGCAGGATGGAGCGGCGAAGCCGCGGTGGTACGGATCGTGAATCTGGGCACCGGCCCGGTGAGGGCAAACGTCCAGCTCGAAGGCCTGGGGCCGCGCCGCCCCGCCGGCCATGCGGCTCTACACCGCCTGGGGCCCGAGCAGGCCGAGCCCAGCCGCCAGAGCGTCGCCCTCGAAGACGGGGCGCTCGCCGTGCGCCTGGGGCCAAGGGCCCTCGTGCTCGCCATCGTGCCTACGGAAGGGGCCGGAGAATGACCTTCTCCATCGACACGCGGAAGTACCGGGTGGTGGACCTCTCCTACCAGGTGGTGCCGCCGGGCACGGCCGACCGCCCCTACGTGATCCAGCTCGGCCGACTGGCGGACAACGCCTACAAGTTCGACATCACCCGCACCCACACTCACGTAGGCACCCACGTGGAGGCCCCCGCGCACTTCTACCTGGGAGGCAAGGACTTCACGGAGCTGCCCCTGGAGGCTTTCTTCGGGCGGGGTATCCTGCTCGACGTGACCGACGCCGCCGAGGCCCAGCGCATCGACGGGGCCTACCTGCGGGAGAAGCTGGCCGCGGTGATCGAGCCCGGCGACATCGTGGTCGCCCGCAACAGCGACCTGGGGGCCGAGGCCACCCCCTCGTTCACCCCCGAGGCGGCCCTGTGGTTCCGCGAGCGGCGCATCAAGATGCTGGGCGTAGACCAGCACTTCCGCCTCGGCCCCACCATCACCGCCACCCGTGCCCTGCACGACATCCTGATGAGCCAGGACATCTGCCTCATCGAGTTTCTGGACAACCTGGCCGAGTTGCGCCGGCCCGACCTCTTCTTCATGGCCCTGCCCTTCAAGTGCGCCCAGATCGACAGCGCTCCCGCCCGGGCCATCGCCATCGAGGAGCGGTGAGAGGCCCGCTCTCACCGTTCGCGACTGCGGCGCGTGTTGACGGGAGGGCGCGCACGTTGCCGGATGGCAACACAGGCGTAAGCCTGGATTCCGAAAGGTAACACTTCAGCCAAAGAACTTCACATCGGCGGCAGCGGCCACGGCCTAGGCCGGATCCCCTCCGAGCTCCTGGGAGAGGCGGCTCACGAAGGCGTGCTCGCGGGCCTCCGCGTAGCCGAACTCCTGGACGAAGGCCTCGACCAGGGCGTCTTCCACTTCGCGGCGGGGCGGGGCGTGGCCGAGGAGCTGCTCGAGAGAGGTCACCGGGCGGTCGTCGATGCCGCAGGGCACGATGAGCCCGAAGTGGCGCATCTCGGGGGCCACGTTCAGTGCGAAGCCGTGGTAGGCCACCCAGCGGGTGAAGGCCACGCCGATCGCGGCCACTTTCCCTCGCTCGGTCCAGACGCCCGTGAGTCCCGGCTCGCGCCGCGCGGCGATGCCGAAGCGGGCGAGCGCCGCGATGAGCACGGCCTCCAGGGAGCGAAGGTAGCGGCGGACGTCGCGCCGCTCCTCGGGCAGCCGGAGGATGGGGTAGCCTACGATCTGGCCGGGGCCGTGGTAGGTGACGTCGCCGCCTCGCGTGGTGTGATGGAACTCCACGCCCCGCGCCGCCAGGGCGCGCGGCGGGAGGCGCAGGTTCGCCGCCTCGCCCGAACGCCCCATGGTCACCACGGGAGGGTGCTCGAGGAGCAGGAGCACGGCGTCGCGCGGCTCTGCGGCTTTCATCCGCGCCACGATGCGGAGCTGGAGGTCCAGGGCCGCGCGGTAGCCGATGCGGTCGAGACGGACGACGTGGCAGGTGGGCATGGGGCAGCTCATGGGGACGCAGCGCCCGGGTAGACGTCGAGGCCGCTCACCCGCACGAGGCGCATCTCGGCACGCACGGGCAGCACGAGGTGGGCAGTGCCCTCGAGCCGGACGAGGAGGCGCCGCGAGGGGTCCACCCAGAGCCGGGTATCGGGCCCCAGGGCGAAGGGGCCACGGAAGGGCAGGCTCCTCGTGTGCTCATTCGCCGCGGTGGCCCCAAGCTCCAGCTCCACCACCTCGAAGGTGCCCGCAGGCACGGTGATCGTCTCGCGGGCCACGGCCCGGAAAGCGATGTCCCACAGCTTGCGGTCGGCCACGCAGCGGACCACGCTCGGCTCCCCCGCCGGTACCACGTTCCCCACCGGAGCCAGGTAGAGGGCGGCGAACATATCGCACACCCCCGGCTCGTAGGGATGGCGGGCGAGGGTGCGCCACTGACCATCGCCGGCATCCTCGGAAGGCACCACGCGCCGGTACTCGATGGCGGACGGGTGGAAAAGGAGCTTCGACTCCACCCGCCGGCTCCCCGTGCGAAGGTAGCGGAAGAAGAGCTCCCGGCGGAGATCCGGAGTCACGTAGGAGTCCGTCACCGCGTCCACGTCGTAGCCCAGGCACCGGGCGCGGGTACGCACGCGGAATCGCTTGCACGGGGAGCCCTGGTAGGTGTCGTGGCGCAGCTCCATGACGACCGAGCCCACGGTGATGCCGAGCGCCGGCGCGCCTTTCCAGATGCGTAGCTGGTACTCGCAGCGCTGGCCGACGGGGGGTCTGGGCTCCTCGGCCGCCGAGCACCCCGCGAGCACCGCCAGGGCCGTCAGGACGGGGGGCACCCAGGACCGTGCCGCGCTGCAAAGACGGGCCACAGCCACCAGCCAGCCTCCGTGCACAACGCCTTCGTGAGGGGGCAAAGCCCTGCCGCGGGCATCCTAGCGCGAGGGGCCGGGGCTGTCAAAAAGTTCTTGACACCGTGGGCGCCGCCCGATACCATGCGCCCCAGGCGAAGGGGGCGTTCCGCGTCCCCCGTTTCTATTGCTCAGGCAACGAATTATGACGTCTTCCCCGAGGCGTTTCCCGCCTTGGCTTTCCAAGCGCATCCCGCCCGAGAGCCGCACGGAGCCCGTGCGCCAGCTCCTCGGCCGACTCCGCGTGGGCACGGTGTGCCAGAGCGCCCATTGCCCCAACCTCTTCGAGTGTTTCGCCCGGGGCACGGCCACCTTCCTCATCCTGGGCAACGTGTGCACGCGGAACTGTCGCTTCTGCGCCATCGCCCACGGCGAGCCCCAGCCGCCCGACCCCGAGGAGCCGTGCCGCGTGGCCGAGGCCGCCGCCCAGCTGCGCCTTCGTCACGTGGTGATCACCTCGGTAACCCGGGACGACCTGCCCGACGGGGGCAGCGGGCACTTCGCGGCCACCATCGCCGCGGTGGGGGACGCCACGGGGGCCACGATCGAGGTGCTAACTCCCGATTTCCAAGGCGCTTGGGACGATCTAGACACCGTCCTCGAGGCCCGGCCCGACGTCCTGAACCACAACCTCGAGACTGTCCCCCGGCTCTACCCCCGCGTGCGCCCCCAGGCCCTTTACTCTCGCTCGCTCGCCCTGCTCCGCGCCGCGGTCGAGCGTGGCCCGGGGGTAGCGACGAAGAGCGGGCTGATGGTCGGCCTGGGCGAACGCCCGGAGGAGGTGGTCGAGGTGTTCCGCGACCTTCGCCAGGCGGGGTGTGCGGCGGTGACGGTGGGGCAGTACCTGCGTCCGTCGGCGGCGCACCTGGCGGTCGAGGAATTCGTAACGCCTGACCAATTCGAGACATACCAGCGCGAGGCCGAGCGACTGGGCTTCTCCGCCGTCGCGTGCGGGCCGTTCGTGCGCAGCTCCTACCACGCGGAGGCCATGCAGGAGGCCCTCGCGTGTGCAGCCACGTGAGGAGAGCCAGTGAGCCGAATCGAGTTCCGACTACCCGAGCTGGGGGACGAGGCGGGGGACGAGGCCACCGTCTCCTTCTGGTACTACGAGGAAGGCGAGAGGGTCGCCGAGGGCGAGGACCTCGTGGAGATGGTGACCGACAAAGCGACGTTCAATGTGCCCTCCCCCGTCAAGGGCAAGATGCTGGAGATCGTGGTCGGCGATGGCGAGAAGGCCAAGGTGGGCGACCTCCTGGCCGTCCTCGAAGGCACCGACGACTGAGAAGAAAGGGGCTTCCCAGGAAGGCGGCCGGGCGACGGTCCGCTGTCGCTTTCCTGCACCCATAGACCGATGAGCTGGTCGAGCGTGCTGGGACACGAGGAGTTGGCGGCGCGCTTCCGCGAGGCGCTCGCCCGCGGTCGGCAGGCGCACGCCTACCTCTTCGCTGGTCCGGAGGGCATCGGCAAGGCGCTCTTCGCCCGCGAGTTGGCCAAGGCGCTCCAGTGCGAGGCCGGCGGTCCGGAGCCCTGCGACGCGTGCCGCGCCTGCCGCAAGGTCGAGCACGGCAACCACCCGGACGTGGCTTTCATCCGCCGCGTCGACGAGGGGGACACGGGCCACAGCCGCAGCCAAATCCTCGTCGACCAGGTGCGCCAGGAGATCCAGGAGCCCATCGCCTACAAGCCCTTCGAGGGGCGCCACAAGGTCTTCGTGGTCGCCGACGCGGAACGGATGACGCAGGAAGCGCAGAACTGCCTGCTCAAGACCCTCGAGGAGCCGCCTCCCCACTCCCTGCTCATCCTCACCGCGGCCCGGCTCGAGCCCTTCGTCGACACGGTGGTCTCTCGCTGCCGCGTGGTGCGCTTCCGGCCTCTGCCCCTCCAGACGGTCGAGCGCATCCTGGTGGAACGCGCGGACGTCGACCTGGCCGACGCCCGGGTCCTGGGCCGCCTGTCGGGCGGGAGCCCGGGGCGGGCCCTCCGCTACCGCGAGGAAGGGGCCTGCGAGACCGTGCTCTGGCTGCTCCGCGAGCTGGCCTCCCTGGCTCCCGCCGGGGAGTTCGCCCTCGCCGGCGACCTCCTGGACGCCGTCCGCGAGCAGGGAGCGCCGCTGGAAGCGGCCCGCCAACGCCTCCGCTTGGTGCTCGATCTGCTGACCCTGGCGTGGCGCGACGTGCTCTTCCGCCGGTGCGGCTACGCTCGGGAGCTGCTCGCCTGGGAGCCGGAGCCCGAGGAGCTGGCCGCTGCCGGCGGCGGGCTCTCGGCCGAGCAGGCCCGCCACATGGTGGACGCCTGCCTGGAGGCCCGCGACCAGGTCGACGCGAACGCGAACATCAAGCTCCTGCTCGAGAAGCTGCTCCTGGACACCCGGGCGCGGCTCGAGGGCCGGGAGCCCGTGGTCACGAGGTGACGCCATGGCCTATCACGTGATCGCCCGATACGGGGCGATGAGACATATCGGCCTCTTCCGCACCGACGACGCCGAGTTGCGGCGAGACCAGAAGGTGATCCTCCGCACCGAACGAGGGGTGGAGCTGGGCGAGACGGTCTCCACCGCCGACGAGCCGGACCCCAAGGGGGAGCGCTCGGTCAGCGGCCAGGTGCTGCGCCGGGCCAGCCCCCGCGACGTCTCCCGGGCCCAGGAGATCGAGGAGCAGTTCGTCCCCCAGGAGCACAGCTTCTGCCAGAACAAGATTCGCGAGCACGGCCTGCCCATGAAGCTGGTGAGCGTGGAGCACCTGTTCGGGGGGGATAAGATCATCTTCCACTTCCTCGCCGAGGGCCGGGTGGACTTCCGCTCCCTGGTCAAGGACCTCGCGGCGCAGTACCGCACGCGCATCGAGATGCGCCAGATCGGGGTGCGCGACGAGGCGCGTCTCCTGGCCGAGGTGGAGCACTGCGGCCGCGAGCTGTGCTGCAAGAGCTTCATGAAGGAGCTCGCCCCCGTCACCATGCGCATGGCCAAGGCCCAGAAGACCACCCTCGACCCCGCCAAGATCTCCGGGCGTTGCGGCCGCCTCATGTGCTGCCTGCGCTTCGAGGACCAGGTCTACGCCCAGCTCCGCGAGGAGCTGCCCAAGCGAGGCTCCCGCGTCGCCACCCCCCAGGGCGAGGGCACCGTGACCGCCACCCACGTGCTCAAGCAAACCGTCACCGTGGAACTACAGGGCAAGGGAGAGGTCGTCTTCCCCGCTGCCGACACCCAGACCGTGGGCAAGCCCGAGAAGCGCAAGCCGAGGAAGTGACGTGGCCCAGGCCGTCCTCTACTTTACCACCCCGCCCAGGTCTCCCACCGCCGCCCTCGCCCTGACGCAGGGCCTCGAGCTGGTCCGGGCCGACGTCGTCGCGCGTTCCCACCGGGCACGGGGCAAGAGCGTGCGCCTGGTGGCGGCCTCGCTGGACATGGGCCGCGACGTGGCACGGGCCGCCTACGAGCGCGGCGGCACCCCCCAGGCCCTGGCCGGCGAGTGGGCCGAGCGCATCCAGACCGCTCTCAAGGCCCTTCGCGTCGGGCCCGACGACTTCGTCCGCACCTGCGAGGCACGCCACCAGCGAGTGGTCAAGGCCCTGTTCCTCAAGCTCTTCGACCAGGGCGACATCGAGAAGACCACCCGGGAGGTCGCGACCTGTCCACGCTGCGAGGAGCGCCGCATGCCCGAAGGCGGCGGCCAACCGCGCTGCCCCGTGTGCCAGGAGCCCCTCGAGCGCCGCTCCGAGGAGGCCTACATCCTCCGCGCCGGCGAGCACGCCAAGGCGGTGAAGGAGCACCTGGCGAGCCAGGACGACTTCATCCGGCCCCCAGCCCTTCGCGACAGCGTGCTCGAGGCCCTGGCCGAGCACGGCGTCGCCGACCCGAGCATCAGCGGCCCCCAGCACCCGTGGGCCATCCCCGTGCCCATCGACCCCCAGCATTCCGTCGAGGGATGGTTCGACACCCTGGTCAGCTACCTGACCGCCACCGGCTACCTGGCCGACCCCCAGCTCTTCGAGCGCTGCTGGCCCCCCGCCATCCAAGTGGTCGCGGCCGAGCAGCTGATGACCCACGCGGTGGTGTGGCCCGCCCTGCTCGCCGCCCTGGGCCTGCCTCCGCCGCAGCGCCTGGTGGTGAGCGACGCGCCCCCGCCGGCCCCCGCCGCGGAGCCCACTGCGGCCGGCGACCTGGCGGGCCTCGCCGAGCGCCTCGGGGCCGACGCCCTCCGCTACGCGCTCCTCCGCGCCAGGGGCGCCGGGGTCTCCGAGCCGCAGGCTCTTCAGCTGCGGCGGAGCGACCTGGAGGGCCGCCTGGCCTGGCTCGTGGAGCGGACTATCGAGGCCATCGACCAGCGGCGCGACGGCGTGGTGCCTCGGCCCGGCTCCCTCCGCGCCGCCGAGCAGGCGCTGGCGAAGCACGCTACGGAGCTGGGCGAGAGGATGGCCACCGGGGTCGACGACTTCGACTTCGTGGCCCCCCTCGACGCCCTGTGGGACGTCGTGGACCGCGCCCGCGACTACATGCGGGAGACCAGCATCGACCCGCGCGGGGCCCAGTCCCCGGGCACCCGCCAGGAAAGCCGGGCGCTCTACGTGCTGGCGGAGGTCTGCCGCCTCGTTGCCCACCACGCGGCCCCCTTCTTCCCCGACATGGCGGCGGCGATCCACCGGCGCCTGGGCTTCGACCCCGAAGGCCTTCCTGTAACTCACCGCGCCCAGTGGGGCCTCCTGCAACCCGAGACGCACATCCGGCGGGGCGACCCTCTGCTCGGTCGTCTGGCAGTACCGACTGACGAAGGGCACTGACGCCATGGCTACCACCGACCCCGAGCCGCTGGCCGAGTTCATCAGGCAACAGATGGCCCTCCAGGCCGCCCAGAAGCGGGAGCCACGCTACGACCTCGAGGCCTACGCCTTCGTATGCGAGGCCGTGGACCACACCTACACCCTGCTCGGCGAGCGGCGGGACCTGAGCGGCGGCGAGCTGCTCGACGGAATGTGCGATCTCGCTCTCCAGCGCTTCGGCTTCCTCGCCCCCCTGGTGCTCGAGCACTGGGGCGTGACCCGCACGGACGACCTCGGGCGCATCGTCTTCGCCCTCGTCGAGGTGGGCCTGCTGGGCAAGAGCCCCGAGGACAGCATGGACGATTTCCGCGAGGTGTTCCCCCTGCGCCGGGAGCTGGAGGAGCGGTACCGCATCGATCTCGACGAGGCGTGAGCCTCGGCCCGCCGGGGCCCTCGCCGGCGCAGCCACGGAGGAGTCGACGGGATGAGTCTTCTGGACGTCTATCGCCACATCGCGGCCCAGCCGGAGGGCAAGATCGTCCTCATCGTATTCGACGGCCTGGGCGGCCTGCCCCGCGAGCCGGGCGGCCCCACGGAGCTGGAGGCCGCGGCCACGCCCAACCTCGACGCCCTCGCCGCCGAGTCGACCTGCGGCCTGCTCGACACCGTCTCCCCGGGGCTTACCCCCGGCAGCGGCCCGGCCCACCTCGGCCTCTTCGGCTACGACCCGCTGGAGTACGACATCGGCCGCGGCCTGCTCTCCGCCCTGGGCATCGGCTTCCCCGTCCAGCCCGGCGACCTCGCGGCCCGCATCAACTTCTGCACCCTCGACCCCCAGACGGGCATCGTGACCGACCGTCGGGCGGGCCGAATCCCCACCGAGACCAACCGCGAGCTGGTGGCCCTCCTGGACCGCATCGAGCTGCCCGACTGCGAGGTGTTCGTCCGCACCGTCAAGGAGCACCGCGCCTGCGTCGTGCTCCGGGCCCCGGAGCTCTACGACGACCTCAACGATACCGACCCCCAGAGCGAGGGGGAGGAGCCCCCCCACCCGGTGAAGGCCGAGGCTCCCCGCTCGGAGAAGGCGGCGGGCCTGGTCACCGAGTTCATCCGCCAGGCCCAGGAGCTGCTGACGGACAAGCAGCCGGCCAACGGCCTGCTCCTGCGCGGCTTCGCCCGCTACGAGAAGCTGCCTCAGCTGGGGGAGATCTTCTCGATGCGCTGCGCCGCCATCGCCGCCTACCCCATGTACAAAGGCGTCGCCTCCCTGGTGGGCATGGAGGTCCTGGAGTGCGGCGAGGAGCTGGAGGACGAGTTCGCCTGCCTGGAGAAGCACTACCAGGACTACGACTTCTTCTTCCTCCACATCAAGAAGACCGACAGCTACGGCGAGGACGGCAACTGGGACGCCAAGGTGCACGTGGTCGAGGAGGGCGACGCGCTTATCCCACGAGCCCGGGCCCTCGGCCCCCACGTGCTGGCCGTCACCGCCGACCACTCCACCCCCTGCGTGCTCCGGGTGCACTCCTGGCACCCCGTGCCCGTGGCCCTGTGGGCCAAGTGGGGGCGGCCCGACGCCGTGCAGGTCTTCTCCGAACGAGCCTGCGCCGCCGGCGCCCTGGGCAGGATGCGCGGCATTTACCTGATGCCCCTGCTCGCCGCCCACGCCCTGGGGCTCGAGAAATACGGCGCCTGACGCATCCCCGGGACCGGCGGGCACGCCCACGCCTATGAGCCACCACCCACGCCAACCTGCCCGTCGCGCCGGCCCGGCCCGGCGGCTGTGGCGCGCCCTGGGCTCGCTGCGTCTGGGCGTCGTGCTCCTGGTGCTCGTGGCCGCCGCATGCACGGTGGGCGTGGTGCTGCCCCAGCCGGAGTCCTTCGACTTCGACCGCTTCATCGAGACCCGCTTTCGCAGGGACTCCCCTCGAGCCTTCGAGCCCGGGGAGTTCCTGGAGCGGGCCGAGGCGGCGGGCATCGGGCCGCGCGGGCCGAGCCTGGCGGACTTCGCCGAGCGCGTGGAGGCCGGTGACCTGGGGGACCGCGAGGCGCAGCGGGACTACAGCCGGGTCGTGGAGTTCTTCAGGACCCAGGAGCTCAGCGAGGAGCGGCGCCTGGACATCCTGTGGCGGGCCCTGGGGCAACGGGCCCGGAGCCGGCCGGTGAGCAAGGAGGAGTGGCGCGCCCTCTACGCCGAGGTGGCGCGCCGCGCCGAGGCCCAGACCCTGAGCGACGGCGCATGGCAGACCTTCCTCCTCGCTTTCGTGGGACGGGTGAACCAGGGGCCTCTGCGGGAAGCCTGCGTGCGCCTGGGCTACGTCGACTCCTACGGGCTGGCGGTGGGCCGCGTGCTGCTGTTCCTCCGCCTCCACGCGGTCTTTGCCTCCGCGTGGTTCCGCGCCCTGTGCTTGCTGCTGGCGGTCAACCTGGTGGTGTGCTCGCTGCGCCGCCTGCCGAGGCAGTGGCGCGCCGCCTTCGGCCTCCGCGCCGGCAAGGACCCCGAATGGTACCGCAAGCGGGCCACCTGGGCGGGACTGAGCGTCTCCGGCGACGTGGACCGGACCGCAGCGGCCCTGGACCGTGCCCTGGAGGACCAGGGCTTCCGCGTGGTGCGGCGGCGGGGGCCGCGGGTCGCCGTGCGCGAGGCGTCGCGGGGCTGGCTGGGCGGCCTGGCGCGGCTGTGGTGGCCACTGGGCAAGCTGGCCGGGGCGGGCCGGCTGGGCTCGCAGGTCGTGCACCTGGGGGTGCTGCTGGTGATCGTGGGGGGATTCCTGGCGGGCCGGCTTTCCTTCCGCCACCCCCAGCTTCTCGCTCCCGGCGAGGTGGCGGCGGTGCCCGACGTGTCCTACCGGCTTTCCCTGGGCTACCAGATGGAGCGTGTGGTGCGGGAGCTGGGCCAGTGGCTCGGCGTAAGCGAGGAGAGCCGGCCCAGCGCTCAGGAGGCGGCCGCCGAGGCGGTGGACTGGCGCCGGGGCAGGCGAGAGTCCCCGCCCCGGACCGCGTTTCGCCTGCGCCTGCGGGACTTCGAGTTCCGTACCGACGCCAGGGGCAAGCCGGAGTACTTCGGGGCCCACGTGACCGTGCTCAACGGGACTGTCCAGGACCACGTGATCGAGGTCAACCGCCCGCTCACCTATCGAGGCTTCACCGTGTACCAGCAAGGCTGGCGCCCCGACTGGCGGCGGCTCTCGGCCGTGACTTTCCGCGTGCTCACGGTCGTGCGCTCGGGGCCCGAGGGCGAAGGCTTCCACGGCGAACGCCGGGCCGTGGCGGTGGCCGAGGAGGTGCTGGTGACCATCGAGCCGGGAGCCGACGTGCGGGTGCCGGGGACGGACCTCACCCTCCGCGTGCGCGACTACTACCCCCACTGGTCGGCCCCGCTCGAGGAGGGGCCCGACGGGCGCCCCGTGGCGGGAACGCCGCACAACCTCTCCGACCAGCCCCGAAACCCCTTCGTCCTGCTCCACTTGGAGACGGCCGACGGAACGGCCCGCGACCGATGGGTGGGCCTGCCCGTGCCCCGCGACGACGAGCGCAGGCCCCAGCCGCGCGATGCGGTGGACATCGCCAGCTACCGCGTCATCCCCGTGGATTGCCGTCCCGGCCACAACACCTGGCTGCGCTTCAGCACCCACCCCGTGATGCTCCCCGTGTGGGTGGGCTGTGGCGTGATGATGCTGGGCATCTTCCTGTGCTTCTACTGCAACCACGAGCGCGTGTGGGCCCTGGTGAGGCTCCGCGAGGAGGGGGGCTGCGAAGTACTGCTGGCGGGCAGCGCCTTCAAGTGGCGGGAGCGCTTTCGCGAGCGGTTCCGCGCCGTGGTCGCTTCGATGGAGGGGGCGAACGAGGACGCAACATGAACGACGTGAGCTTCTTCTGGATCGCGTTCGCCGCCTACCTGGCGGCCATGTTCCTCCTGGTCACGGCGGCGTTGCGCCGCGGCGGCGAGCGCCTGGCGAGCGCGGGGCGGAGCCTGGTGTGGCTGGGCCTGGCCGCGCACACCACGAGCATCGTGTGGCGGGCCTTGCTGCTGGGCACGCAGCCCGTGGAGCTTTTCTTCGAGCGCATGGGTGCCGCGCTGGCCCATGGGCCGGCGTGGCAAGCGACGGTGTACGGCCTGGTGGCGGGGGTCGCCGCGCTGGCGGCGGCGATAGGGGTAGTATTCCGTCGCCGCCGGCCGGTGTGGCTGGTGAGCGCCGGCGTCGCCGTCGTACTGGAGCTGGTGTTGTTGGACTTCCTGGACTTCGCCCGGGTGCCGGTGGAGAAGGTCTACGAGTACCTCTCGCTGGCCTCGTGGTGCTCGGCGGTGGCGCTCCTGGCGGCGAGCCCCGTGGTGCGGCTGGTGGTGATCGACGCGGCGCTGGCGATGGCGGCGTCCCTGCTCACGGTGTTCGCGGCCATCCAGCCGAAGACGATCGAGCTTCAGTTGGTGCCCGCCCTCCAGAGCTACTGGCTGTTCATCCACGTATCGCTCACCAGCGTGGCCTACGCGGTGTTCGGGATCGCCTTCGTGGTCGCGGCGCTGTTCGTGGTCAAGGCCTACCGTCCGTCGGCGGTGGCCCGGGGCACGAAGCGGCGGGCACTGCTGGCGTCGGCCCTGGCCAAGGCGCTCGCCGCGGGTCTGGTGGCGGGGCTGGTGCTGGGCGGGGTGGTCCTGCCCTTCCGCCAGGTGGCCTACGCCCCCCACCAGCTCCAGCAGGGGGCCGGCGAGCAGGAGGACGCAGAAGGCGAGCTTCCGCCGGTAGGCGGCATCCAGGTGGTGCGCTACGGGGCGGCGCTGGTGGGGGCCTTCGGCACGGCCTCCTACGTGCTCTTCTGGCTGCTGTTCGCCTTCCTCCGGCCTAGGGGCGAGGGATCGGGCTTCGCCAGCTACCTTTTCGTGGTCACCAGCGTGGCGGTCTTCGTGGCCTGCCTGGTGCTGGGCGGGCTGGTCCGGGGCCAGGAACAGGCCATTCGGCAATTGGGGAAGGAGAGACGGGAGCTGGACCGGCTGTTGCAGTGGTACGCGCCCCACGAGGGGATGACGCTCTCGCGCACCGACCTGGCGGCCGACGTGGGGCAGGCCCGCGCCCTGGCCAGCCAGGCGCGGACCCTCCTAGCCGAGGCCCGCTGGCTGCCGGTGACCGTGGAGGACCAGGAGGCCCTGGCCGGCGATCGGCTCTTCAAGTCCCTCCAGGCACTGTACCGCGACGCGGGGCGGGAGTGGCGGCTGCCCATCCGCTACAAGGACATCAAGGCCATCGGCCGGGCCATGGGGCAGCAGGCCGAT
This sequence comes from Candidatus Brocadiia bacterium, assembly GCA_046538415.1. Lineage (GTDB taxonomy): Bacteria > Planctomycetota > PUPC01 > DSUN01 > DSUN01 > JBKHIY01. The sequence continues at coordinate 32,601 of JBKHIY010000040.1, forward strand.
ACCACCGAGGCGGTGGCCCGGCGCCTGGAGCTGCCGGCGAGCCGGGAGGAGCTCCAGGAGGCGAGGATGGCCCTCGTGCGGCGTGCCCGCTCGCGGGAGTCGGGTGCCCTCCTGCCCCGTCTGGCGACGGGCAAGGTCGCGGCGTTCGTGGGCTTTGCCCTCCTGATGGCCCTGCCCCTGGGCCTGGCTCTCTACTGGCTACTGCCGCGCCTGGGCGAACGCTTGCCCGCGGCGGAGCGTCTGGACAGGGTGAGCTACTCGGCCATCGCCATCGGGTATCCGCTGTTCACCTTCGGAGCTCTCTTCGCGGGGGCCATCTGGGCGCATTTCGCCTGGGGGAGCTGGTGGAGCTGGGACCCCAAGGAGGTGGGCTCGCTGGTGGCCTGGGTGCTCTACACTATCTACCTGCACCAGCGCTACCGGGAGGGGATGAGCCCCCGTGCCGCCGCGACGGCGGGCATGGTGGGCTTCCTGGCCGCGACGCTGAGCCTGGCCGGCAACGCCTTCCTGGGCGGGCTCCACGCCTACTCGTGAGGCACGAGGGGGCGGGAGTGGTCAGAATTCCGTCTTCCCGTAGCGCTGGTAGTAGAAGCGGGCGCTGGAGAACTGGTAGTCCTGGGCGCTCTCCACCAGCCCGCACAGCACGGGCTTGTGGTGCATGTAGTTGAGCTTCTCGAGGCGGGAGGGCGCGGTGTAGATCACCAGCACCTCCGGCTCGTCGTCCCACAGGGGCTGGCCGTCGTCGGGCACGGTGATCAGGCCCTCGATGGCCCGGTTGATGGCCAACACCACGTCGGCCACCGACCGGCTGTCGGGCATGGAGCCGAAGAGGACGTGGTAGTGGTCGGGGAGGACCACGTAGCCGTATTTCTTGAGGCCCACTCGCTGGCGCACCGATTCGATGAGCTCCACGGCCGCGGCCGCCCTCGCTTCGTCGTGGAAGACGCTCCTGCACCCGAAGGTCCGCACCGTGACGAAGTAGCTCACCTGGTCGGGCCGAATCGTAGGCTCGGCCATCGCTATCTCCTCGGCCTACACCGACTGCGTGCGCGCCTGGATCACCAGCGAAGCGACCAGCACCGCCGCACCCACCGTCGCCACCACCGGCGACAGGGCGGCGAACGACCGGCTCCACCCCGACTCCCCATTATACCCCACGTGGCGGCTGAGCCGAGCCACGAAGAGTAGCGCCAGGCCCGACATCAGGGCCGTCACGCCCACCAGAACCCCGTTGTTCTGCGTCGTGCGGGCCGCCAGGCCGATGCACCCCGCGACCACGAACCACATCAGCAGCGCCCCGCCGAAGCCGCGTGCCCAGCGCTCCGTGTGGTAGCCCAGCTCGTAGCCCGCCGCCACCACCCACACCGTCGCCGCCACACAGCCCACCAGGAGCACCGTGCGCAGGGTCCGCCACTGCTCCGCGTAGTCGGGGCTCAGCAAGTGCGGGCCGAAGCGCATCAGCTTCTTGCACTTCCCACACTTGAAGCGCTCCCCGGCCCGCAGGCCCGAGCCGTCGAGCACCCGCCCGCAGCCCGGACAGTGAAACCGGCAGCCCCCAGGATCGAAAACGCCGTTCACGCCAGGCCCTCCTACGCCGCCGCGCCCCCAGGGTACACGCTCCCGCGGCGGGGATCAACGCCCCCGGGGCCGCCGCTCAGGCCTCCTCGGGCCGCCGACAGGCGATGAGGAAGCCGTTGGCCCGCACGCTGCGGCCCAGGCCGGTAATGGCGCCGTTGCGCGCCTGGTTGAGGTAGAGCATCTCCTCGACTCGCAGGCCGGCCCGGCGGAGCACCTTGCGGATCTCGCGGGCCCCGTAGATGTAGAGGGACATGCCGGCGATGCCGCGGTAGCCGTCCACCGGCTTCTGATAGGGCTCGGGCCGCCTGCGTAGGCGTGCCGCAAGGGCGCGCAGGAGGTAGGCCCGCCCGTCGGGGTACCAGAGGTTGTGCCATCGGTTGTGGACGTGGAGGGCGAAGAGACCCCGGGGCTCGAGGTGCTGGCGCACGTGGCGCAGGAAGCGGAGACGATTCTCCGCCCCGAAGATCATCCCCAGGGTGCTGAACATGCAGATCACGTAGTCGAAGCGCCCCAGGCCCAGCGACTCCAGCCCCACGACGTTGCCGTGCACCAGGGTGGCGCTACAGCCGGCGAGAGCCAGGTTGCGGCGGGCCACGGCCAACATGTGTTGAGACAGGTCGACCCCCGTGACCTCGAACCCGCGCTGGGCGAAGTGGACCAGGTGGCGGCCCGTCCCGCACCCCAGGTCGAGCAGCCGCCCGGGCTCGGGCATCCAGCGGCTCAGCACCTGGGTATCGAACTCGAAGAGCTGGTTGTAGCGGAAGTAGCGGTCGTAGTCCTCGGCGATGTGGCGGCTGGTCAGGTAATCCCACGTCGCCGCGGTGACGGGCCCCGGGGCCTCCCGCCCCCGTCTGGCCCCCTGGACCTCCTCCTCGCCGAAGCTCACCGACGCACCGCACTCGCAGGCCACCGTGTTGCCGAATTGGAACAAGGTGACGTCGTACTGCCGCCCGCAGTTCGGGCACTGAACCGCCATGCCACTGCCCTGCTAGCCGATGTCCAGTGATCTTGACGCGAATCCGACGAATCGGCCGTCTCCCCCCGACGACCGCGGCTATCCCCCTCCCAGGCTTCCTCCCCACGAAGGTACCACATGGCCGCCCCCTTGGCAAGCCCCCGACGGATACCCGGCCGAAGGTGCGAGGGCAAGGGCCCGGGAGGCGCGCAAATCCCCCATCCGGCCGACTCGAAGGTCTTGACTCCCCTCCGCGCACCCATTATAATCCTTCGTAGGGACCAGCAGCCGATACCTTGATCCGCGGAAGGGACTCGGGTGGTCAACTACTACGAGGTGCTAGAAGTTGAACGCCACGCCGAGCTTCCGGAGATCAAGCGGGCGTTCCGGCGACTCCTCAAGCGCTTCCATCCCGACCGCAACCAAAGCAACTGCGCCTGGGCCGAACAGCAGACCCGCCGGCTCGTAGAAGCCTACCACGTCCTCTCCGACGAGCGACGGCGCAAGTACCACGACCACCAGCTCCGTCTCCGGCGCCTGGCCTCCAGCCACGGCAGGAGGCTGGTCGAGCCCCTCGACGGCCGCGATAGCGAAGCGGGCCTCTGCCGCCGCATCCTGGGCGACCTGCTCAATGGCAACGGCACCCGAGCCACCCGCACCTACGAGCAGCTGCGCGGCGATCGCAGGACGTTCGACTTCTATCCCTTCCTGAGCCTCAAGGACCATCTCGACTGCAAGTTCCTCCTGGGCGAGGAGTACGAGCGTCAGGGCGAGCTGCGGGAGGCCCTGATCCTCTACGAGGAGGTCTACCGCGAGGAAAAGGAAGGCCCGCGCCTGCGCTACTTCTTCGACGAGGTCCAGGAGCGCATCGTCAACATCTACTGCCAGCAGATCGCCCGCAAGGCCAGCCCCGAGGAGGCCATCGAGTGCTTCCGCCACGCGCTCGACCTGGAGCTGCCCGACAAGGACCGGGCAGAGATCCGCAAGCGCCTGGCGGAAACGCTTCTCAAGACCGGCGACGAGGAGAGCGCCCGCCGCGAGCTGGTCGAAGCCCTCCGCCTGCGGCCCAGCCTCAAGGGCGTCCAGCGGCTGTGCGCCCGCCTGGGAGTCGCCGCCGCCGCGATCTGAGCACGTCCCGCCCCGGCAAACGCCCAGCCCCCACCCCCCGGTCAAGAGCGAGCACTATCGTGAGCACCTCCCCCGTCGTCTCCCGCACCGAGCTGCCCGGCCTCACGCTGCTGGGACGCGGCAAGGTCCGCGACATCTACGATCTCGGCGACCACCTGCTGATCGTCGCCTCCGACCGCATCTCCGCCTTCGATTCCGTCCTCCCCACGCCCATCCCCGAGAAGGGCCGGGTGCTCACCGCCCTGTCCGTCTTCTGGTTCCGCCTCATCGCCGAGCGGGGCCTGGCCGAGACCCACTTCGTGACCGACGACCTGGACGCCATGGGCCACGGCCTCGCCGAACACCGGGAGCTGCTCGAAGGCCGGTCCATGCTGGTCCGCAAGACCGACCCCATCCTGGTCGAGTGCGTGGCCCGCGGCTACCTGGCCGGCTCGGGCTGGCGGGAGTACCGGGAGACGGGTCGGGTGTGCGGCGTCGAGCTTCCGCCGGGGCTGGTCGAGGCCGATGCCCTGCCCCAGCCCATCTTCACCCCCGCGGTCAAGGCCTCCTCGGGGCACGACGAGAACATCTCGTTCGACGAGGCGGCCCGGCGCATCGGCGGGGAGCTGGCCGCCACGCTCCGCGAGCGCACCCTGACCATCTACCGCGAAGCCAGCGCTTGCGCTCGCGAGCGGGGCATCCTCATCGCAGACACCAAGTTCGAGTGGGGGCGCCGCGACGACGCGGTGATCCTCATCGACGAGGTATGCACCCCCGACTCCTCCCGCTTCTGGCCCGTCGAGGACTACCAGCCCGGCTCCTCGCCCCCTTCCTTCGACAAGCAGCCGGTCCGCGACTGGCTGGAGGCCAGCGGATGGGACAAGGAGCCGCCCGCTCCCCCGCTGCCCGACGAGGTAGTGCGCCGCACGACGGAGCGCTACCTGGAGGCCCTCCGCCGCCTCGCCGGGCAATGACCCTGCCCCCGTTGACCCCCTCCCACCCCTCTGGTAGACTGCCTG
>JBKHIY010000144.1:0-8990 GCA_046538415.1 Candidatus Brocadiia bacterium
GCCCGGGCCTCGCGTTTTGGCTCCCGGCGGGGCAAGCCCGGCGGCTGGCCTGGGGCTCGGAGGGAGCGGAGGCGCCCGATTTGGTGCTACGAGGCGCCCGGCAGCGGGCCACGAAAGCGGGCGGCCCGCATACCTACGGGCCGCCCGCGAGGGCACGCGAAGGGTGGTGAGCAGGGCTCAGGTCGTGGCTTCGGCGGGCTCGCCTTCCTCCTCGGCCTCGGCTCCCTGCGCGGTCGCGAAGTAGAGGTGGTCCTCCTTGACCTTGACCCGGATGTGGGCTCCGTCCTGGAACTGCTCGCGGAGCAGCTCCTCGGCCAGGGGGTCTTCGATGTGGTTCTCGATGGCCCGTCGCAGGGGCCGGGCGCCGAACTCCTGGCTGTAGCCGTGCTGGATGAGGAAGTTCTTGGCCTCCGGCGTGAGCTCCACGGTGATGCCCCGCTCGCCCAGGCGCTCGGCCACGCGGGCGAACTCGATGTCCACGATCTCCTGGAGGTCGTCCTTGTTGAGGGGGCGGAAGACGATGATGTCGTCCAGGCGGTTGAGGAACTCGGGGCGGAAGTGGCGCTCCACGATGTTCATCAGCCGCTCCTTCATCGACTCGTAGCTCTGCTCGCCGGTGGACTTGACGAAGCCCAGGCCGCCCTGGTTGCGGATCACCTCGGCCCCGATGTTGGAGGTCATGATGAGGATGGTGTTGCGGAAGTCCACGTGGCGGCCGAAGCTGTCGGTCAGCCGCCCCTCCTCCATGATCTGGAGGAGCATGTTGAACACGTCCGGGTGGGCTTTCTCGATCTCGTCGAGGAGCACCACGGCGTAGGGCCGGCGGCGGATCTTCTCGGTGAGCTGGCCCCCTTCCTCGTAGCCCACGTAGCCGGGGGGAGCGCCCACCAGGCGGGAGACGTTGTGCTTCTCCATGTACTCGGACATGTCGAGCTGGATGAGAGCGTCCTGCTCGCCGAACATGAACTCGGCGAGGGCCCGGGCGAGAAGGGTCTTGCCCACGCCGGTGGGGCCGAGGAAGACGAAGGAGCCCACCGGGCGACGGGGGTCCTTGAGGCCCGAGCGGGAGCGGCGCACGGCCCGGGCGATGGCTCGCACCGCCTCGTCCTGGCTGACCACGCGCTTGTGGACCTCTTCCTCCATCTTGAGCAGCCGCTCGGCCTCCTCGCTCTCCAGGCGGGTGAGGGGCACGCCGGTCATGGAGGAGACGACTTCGGCGATGACCTCCTCGTCGACGCTCCCTTCGGCCTCCTGCATCTGCTCGCGCCACTCGCGGAGGGTGACCTGGCACTTGGCCCGCAGCTTCTGGGCCTTGTCGCGGAGGCGGGCCGCCCGCTCGAAGTCCTGGCCCGCCACGGCCACCTCTTTCTCCTCGTTGAGCTGCTCGATCTCGGCCTCCAGGCTCTTGAGGTCGGGCGGCTTGGTGGTGGCGGCCATGCGCACGCGGGCCCCGGCCTCGTCCATCACGTCGATGGCCTTGTCGGGCAGGTAGCGCCCGGTGATGTATCGGCTGGAGAGCTCGACGGCCAGCTCCAGGGCCTCCTCGGTGTAGCGCACGCGGTGGTGGGCCTCGTAGCGGTCGCGCAGGCCCTTGAGGATTTCGAGGGTCTCCTGCTTGCTGGGGGGGTCGACCATGATGGTCTGGAAGCGGCGCTCCAGGGCGCCGTCCTTCTCCACGTACTTGCGGTATTCGTCGAGGGTGGTGGCGCCGATGCACTGGATTTCGCCGCGCGAGAGGGCGGGCTTGAGCACGTTGGAGGCGTCGATGGCCCCCTCGGCTCCGCCGGCCCCGACGATGGTGTGTAGCTCGTCGATGAAGAGGATGACGTTCTTGGCCTTGCGCACCTCGTTCATCACGGCCTTGATGCGTTCTTCGAACTGGCCGCGGTACTTGGTGCCGGCCACCATGAGGGCCAGGTCGAGGACCACGATGCGGCGGTCGCGGAGGGTCTCGGGCACGTTGCCGGCGACGAGGGACTGTGCGAAGCCCTCCACGATGGCGGTCTTGCCCACGCCCGCCTCGCCGAGGAGCACGGGGTTGTTCTTGGTGCGGCGGGAGAGGATTTGGGTGACCCGCTGGATTTCGCGTTCGCGGCCGATCACGGGGTCGAGCTTGGCCTCTCGGGCAAGGGCCGTGAGGTCGCGTCCGAAGGAGTCGAGGGCCGGGGTCTCGCTCTTGGTCTTCTTCTGGCCCTTGCTGGGGGTCTCGGCCTGGAACTCGGAGCCCAGGAAGTTGTGGATCTCCTCGCGCACCTCTTCGAGCTTGATCCCCAGGTTCATCAGGGCTTGTGCGGCGTGGCCGTCGCGCTCGCGGAGGAGGCCGAGGAGGAGGTGCTCGGTGCCGATCCAGTGGTGGCCCAGGGAGCGGGCCTCTTCCATGGCCAGCTCGAGGACCTTCTTCGCCCTGGGGGTGTAGGGCAGTTGCTGGCTGGGGGAGACGGGCTGGGGCCCGCGGTCGACGGTCTTCTCCACCTCGCCGCGGATTTCCTTCAGCTCCACGCCCATTTTCTTGAGCACCACGGAGGCCACGCCGGTGCCCTCCTTGAGGAGGGCGAGGAGGATGTGCTCGGAGCCCACGTAGTCGTTCTGGAAGCGTTGGGCTTCGAGCCGTGCGAGGCTCATCACTTTGCGGGCCCGTTCGGTGAATCGGTCGAACATCAGGTTATCTCCTTGGGTCGGGGCATGGGGACGGTGCCGTGCACGGCAGTGGTCGGTGGGTGCGTCGGGGTCCGCCCCCTATTGCTCTCCTAGGCATTTTCGGATGAACGTCGCCCGGGCGGCGTCCCTCGATTGGGGGTCGAGGTCGCGGCCCTCGATGATCTGTAAGTGTGCGGGGAGTGTTTTCATGAATAGCTGGTTGACGGCCACGATGTCGATATCGTCCACGATCCCCAGGTTCACGCCCAGGCGCAGGTGGGAGAGGAGCGCCATGGTCTCGCTGGAGGAGATGACGCGGGCGCTGCGGAGCATTCCGTAGGCTCGCCACACGCGGTCCTCGAGCTGCTGGCGGTTCTGGCTGAGGAGGATGTCGCGGGCCTTGCGTTCGTTGACGATGATCTGGGGGATGGTGGCCCGCACTTCCCGGAGGATGTCCTCCTCGCCCTTGCCCAGGGTGATCTGGTTGGAGATCTGGTAGAAGTTGCCGCTGGCCTGGGTGCCTTCGCCGTAGAGGCCTCGGACGGCGAGGTTGATCTTGGCCACGGCGTGGAAGACTTTCTCGATCTGCTTGGTCAGCTCCAGAGCGGGCAGGTGGAGCATCACGGACACCCGCATGCCGGTCCCCACGTTGGTGGGGCAGGCGGTCAGGTAGCCCAGGCGTTCGGAGAAGGCGTAGTCGACCAGCTCGCCCGTCTTGGTGTCGATGTCGTTGATGGTCCGCCAGGTGCCTTCGAGCTCGAAGCCGGAGCGGAGGACCTGCATCCGCAGGTGGTCCTCCTCGTTGATCATGATGCTGATCACTTCGTTCTTCTGGACGGCCACTCCCCGCTCGCCCTCGGCTTCCTCGTGTTCCCTGGAGATCAGGTGGCGCTCGACGAGCAGTCGGCGCTCGAGTTCGCGGGCCACCTTGAGGTCGAAGTAGTGAGCCTCGGGCAGCACGCCGTCCTCCACGATGTGGCTTCGGAGCTGCTCGGTCAGGAGGGCCTGCTCGTCGGGCTCCAGGCGATGGACGAAGGCGTGGCCGGCGACGTTTCGGGCCAGGCGGATGCGGGTGCTGATCACGATGTCGCTCTCGGAGCCCGTGCCCCGCAGCCACTCGCCGGCTTGCTTGGCGAAGTCACTGGGTCGCATCGCCTTGTTCCTTTTTCAAGGCGTAGATTTGGTCGCGGATTCGGGCGGCTCGCTCGTAGGCCTCTTCGTCCACGGCTTCCTGGAGTTCGGCCCGCAGTTGGGCGAGTGCATCGTCGTGGGTCTGCGGGGCCTCGTCCTGGGGCTTCTTGCCCCGGTGGGAGGTGGTGCCGTGGATGCGCTCGAGGAGCGGGTCGACGCCCTTGCGGAACACCTCGTAGTCGTTGGGGCAGCCGAAGCGTCCGTTGGCCTTGAACTCGCGAAAGGTGATGCCGCACTCCGGGCAGCGCAGGTCGGCGAGTTCCTGGGCTTCGGGCTGGTTGGCGGCCTCGATCATTCCGCTGAGCACCTCGCTGAGGTCGGCGGCCGCGGGGAAGAAGATCTTCTTCTCCTTGGCGCAGTCCTCGCACAGGTGAATTTCCTTCTTCTCCCCGTTGACGATCTCGGTGACGTGGATAGTGGCCAGCTTCTTGCCGCACTGGCAGAGGATTTGGCTCATCGTGACGGCTCCTCGGCGGGATGCCCGCGGTCCGGGGCGGCTACTTCTTTTCCCATTTCAGCAGTTCCAGCACTTCGCTGAGGGTCGCTTCTCCGGAGCGGATTTCCGCTCGGATGCGGTTCTCGCGTTCCAGGCAGTCCATGGCTCGGTTGGTCATCTCGGCGGCTTTGCCCCTGGGGAGGACCACCAGGCCGTCGTCGTCGCCGACCACCCAGTCGCCGGGCCGGATCTCGATGCCCTCGATGCGGATGGCCGTGCCCACTTCGCCGTAGCCCTTGGGCTCGCCCGCCGCCGAGGCGACGTGGCGGGCGAAGCAGGGGAAGCCCAGGTCGCGAATGCACGGCGTGTCGCGCACCGCGCCGTCCACCACCACGCCGGCCAGCTTGCGCCGCACGCAGCTCTCGGTGGCCAGCTCGCCCCACACCGCGGGGGGCCGGCCGCCCGCGTCGACGACGATCACCTGGCCGGGCTGGGCCTGGTCGATGGCTTGCACCGGCTTCGCCCAATCGCCGGGCGCGGTGCGCACCGTGAAGGCGGTGCCCACCATATGGCAGCCGGGCCACAGGGGGCGGAGGCCCACGATGCCGGCCAGGCGGTGGTTGCCGTCGGAGATGTTGGGCGTGGAGACCTTCTCCAGGACGGCTCGCACGCCTTCCGGCCCGGCCCGGCGGTAGAGCTCGCTGGGCGCTGCCCGCCCGGTCTCCATGGCCTGCTTGATGGCCCGGGTGGCGGCGCGGGCGTCGGGGGCCTTGATGATGGCCCCGCCCACGACGGCCACGGCGGCTCCCGCGCGGAGGGCCTCCACCACGCTCTCGGAGTTGATTCCGCCGGCCGCGGCGACGGGGAGGTCCACCGCCTGGGCCACGGCCCGCACGGTGTCGAAGGCTCCCTGGCCGCGCATTTGCTCGTCGATGGCCGTGTGCACCCCCACCATGGCGGCCCCCAGCTCGGCGGCCTGCCGGGCCCGGGCCAGGGGGTCGGGGCAGGCCAGGAGGTCGACCGCCACCTGGACCCCGAAGTTGGCCGCGGCTCGCACGCACTCCTCGATGGTCGCGTCGGAAGCGAGGCCGAGCACGGTGACCACGTCGGCGCCCGCCTTGGCCGCGCTCTCCGCCTCGGCTCGTCCCGCGTCCACCGTCTTCAGGTCGGCCACCAGGGTGGCGTCGGGGAAGGCCTCGCGGAGCCGGCGCACGGCGTCCAGGCCCTCGCTCTTGATCAGCGGCGTGCCCGCCTCCAGCCAATCGGCCCCGCCGTCCCGAGCTTCGCCCGCCACGCGGAGGGCCTGGCTGAGATTGGCGAAGTCCAGCGCCACCTGGAGCACAGGGCGGGTTCTCGTGGTTGCGACGCCGCCGTTCACGGCGTGCGGCTGTAGCTCACCCCGCAATGGTCCGACTCCCAGGCAGTAACCTTGGCGACGGCGATCCCTTCGGGGAGCCGGGCCGCCAGCTCCTCGTAGACCAGCCGCGCGATGTGCTCGGTCGTGGGATTGCGCTCGCGGAACGCCTCCAAGTCGTTCAGGTACCGGTGGTCCAGCTGGTCGAGCACCCCGCGGACCAGGCGCTTGGCCTCTCGGAAATCCATGGCCATGCCCAGCGCGTCGAGCTTCCCGGCCCGGAGAGCGATGTCCACCTTCCAGTTGTGCCCGTGCAGGCGTTCGCAGTTCCCCTCGTACTCCCGGAGCCGGTGGGCAGCGGCGAAATCGGTCTGGATGAGAAGCTCGTAGATGTCCAGAGCGGTCCTCCGCATGCGCTGGTCGGCGCTGTGGGGAACGCGACCCGTCCCGACACCTCTTTCGATTATAGCACCCCCCCATGCGGGAGTCAAGGTCAATTGGATGCGGGGAAAGGCCGCGAAATGCTGTATCCAGCGGTATTTACGGCGTTTCAGGGGGGCGCGGGGAGGGGACTGCCCAGGCCCTGTTCCCGCCCCGTGCGGCCCTGGCCTGTGCCGCCGGCGCGGGGGCTCAGAAGGTCACCGAGCGGGCCTGGCGCACGTGGGGGATGGCGCGGATGGCCTCCAGGGCGGCTTCGTCGGCGGGCACGTCGAGATTGAGCACGGTGATGGCCTGGCCGCCGGCGCTGCGGCGTCCGAAGGTCATGGCGGCGATGTTGATGCCCCGCTGCCCGAGCACGTGGCCCACGTTGCCGATGAGGCCCGGCTTGTCCTCGGCGAAGATCACGAGCAGCGGTCCGCGGGTCATGGCCTCCACGCGGTAGCCGTCGACGACGACGATGCGGGGCTCGCCCTTGCCTACGATGGTGCCCGCCATCTCGTGCTCCTCGCCGTCCACCGTAGAGCGGAGGGACAGGACGGCGGTGAAGTTTTCGGTGTGCGGGGTCCGCGATTCGGTGAACCGGATGCCCCGCTCCTCGGCCAGGTAGGGCGCGTTGATGTAGTTGAGCTCTTCTTCCAGCACGGGGTCGAGGATACCGGCCAGGACGTGGGCGGTGATGATGCGGGAGTTGAGCTTGGCCGCTTCGCCGGCGAAGACGACCTCCACGGCCTGGGGCACCTGGCGGACGAGATGGGTGTGGAGGAGCCCCAGGTCGCGTCCCAGCTCGCAGTAGGGGGCCAGGGCCTCGGCCTCGCTGGGCTCCATGGCGGGGACGTTCACAGCGTTGCGGATGCGCCCGCGCAGGAGGGCGTCGGCCATCTGGTCCACGGCCTCCATGGCCACGCTGAGCTGGGCCTCCTCGGTGGAGGCACCCAGGTGGGGAGTGCACAGGACCTGCTCCATCTCCAGCAGTTCGCGATGGGTCGGCGGCTCCTGCTCGTATACGTCGAGCGCGGCGCCGGCGACCTTCCCGCTGCGCACCGCCTCGGCCAGGGCCGCCTCGTCCACCACCCCGCCCCGGGCGCAGTTCAGGACCCGCACCCCGTCCTTCATCTTCGCGAACTGCTGGGGGCCGAGCATGTGGTGAGTCTCGTCGGTATGGGGCACGTGGAGGCTGATGTAGTCGGCCGCGGCCAGCAGCTCGTCCAGCTCCCCCACCACCGCCACCTGGTAGTCCTTGGCCCGCTCCGCCGAGACATAGGGGTCGAAGCCCACCGCCTTCATGCCGAAGGCGTTGGCCCGCCGGGCCACCTCCAGCCCGATGCGGCCCAGGCCGATGATCCCGATGCTCTTGCCCGCAAGCTGGCTGCCCATGAACTTCTTCCGCTCCCACTGCCCCGCCTTCAGCGAGCGGCATGCGGGATAGGTGTTGCGCGACATGCCCAGGAGCAGGGCCATGGTCTGCTCCGCGGTCGACACCGTGTTGCCCCCGGGGGTGTTCATCACAATGATGCCCCGGCGCGAGGCGGCGGCCACGTCCACGTTGTCCACCCCCACCCCGGCCCGCACCACGGCCCGCAGGCGGGGGGCCGCGGCGAGGGCCTCGGCGGTGAGCTTGGTGCCGCTGCGGATGATAATGCCCTCGGCGTCGGCCAGGTGGGCGGCCAGCTCCTGGGGGCTCAGGCCGGGCGAGAAGTCCACCGTCAGCCCTTCCATCCCCTTCAGGCGGTCGAGGGCTTCCGGGGCAATGCTGTCGGAGACCAGGACCTTCATCGACCCTTCCTCATCAATGGGTGGTCGTGGGCCGTGGCACGGGCGCTCAGCTCCTCGTGCCCAGGAGCACTTCCTGGGCGGCCCGGACCCCGGCGCCGAGGGTCACGTCGGCCCCCAGTTCGGCGAGGGTCATCTCCAGGGCGGCCAGGGCGCCCAGGGTGTCCAGGGCGTCGACGTAGCCGATGTGGCCGATGCGGATGATGGAGCCCTTGAGGTGGGCCTGGCCGCCGGCCACCACGATGCCGTACTTCGCCCGCAGCACCCGCCGCACCTCCTCCGCGTCGATGCCCTGGGGCATCCGCAGCGCGGTCACCGCGTCGGCGGGGGCCGAGGCGAAGACCTCGAGGCCCAGGGCCTCGGCCGCCGCGCGGGTGGCCCCGGCGATGGCCGCGTGGCGGGCCCACACCTGCTCGATGCCCTCCGCGCGGATGCGGGCCAGCGACCTGGCCAGCGCGGCCACCAGCGTGTTGGCCGGCGTGTAGGGCGTGTCGCCCTTGGCCCACGCCTTGCGGGCCGCCCGCAGGTCGAAGTAGTAGCCCCGGGACGGCACCTGCTCGATGGTCGCCCAGGCCTTCTCGCTCACCGACAGGAAGGCCAGGCCGGGAGGGAGCATGAGGGCCTTCTGGGAGCCCACCGCCAGCATGTCCACGCCCCAGGCGTCGGCCCGCAGGGGCATGGCGCCCACCGACGAGATGCCGTCGACCACCAGGCAGGCGGGAGTGTCGGCCACGATCTTGCCGATGGCCTCCACGTCGGTGGCCACCGCGGTGGAGGTTTCGCAGAGGGTCACGTACACCGCCGCCGCGTCGGGATGGGCCTTCAGCGCCGCCTCGATATCCGCCGGGTCGGGCGGGGTGCCCCACTCGGGGTCGATGCCCACCACCCGGGCTCCGAAGCGCTCGCACAGCTCGCCCCAGCGCTCGCCGAACTTCCCGCCCCGCACGCACACCGCCGTGTCCCCGGGACGCAACAGGTTGGCCACCGAGGCCTCCATGGCCCCCGTGCCCGAGGCGGTGAAGACGAACACGTCGGCCTCCGTGGCGAAGACGTAACGCAGGTCGTCCACCACCCGGGCCAGGAGCTCGCGGAACTCCTTGGTGCGATGGTGGAACACCGGCTTGGCCAGCTCCAGCAGGGTCTCCGGCGGCACCTCGGCGG
>JBKHIY010000145.1:0-8987 GCA_046538415.1 Candidatus Brocadiia bacterium
TTTCGTGTCCGCTTTTGGGGGGGGCTTCGGTTTGTAGGGGTGGAGGGGAGCGCGCTGCGTGGGGGGAGGGGACCTTTGTCGAAGAAAGGTCCCCTCCCGCGCGCCTCCATCGTCCAGGGACTTTCGGGTGGGCCGGTTTCGGGCTCGGGGCGGCGGGCCGTGGCCCGCCGCCGCGGGCCCGCGCGGCGGTCTTTGGGGAGGAGGGGGTGTGGGGGAGGCACCGCTTTCTGGCCAGAAAGGGGCTGCCTCCCCCACAGCTCTTCTTCTCTTTCCGCTGTCGCGGCGGGCGCGGGGGTGTTGCCGCTCGGCAACATCGTAAGGGTATGCTATGACGACAGTTGCGGGAATGGGCTGTTCGGGCGTTGCGGATCGTCAACATGGGGCGGCGGGGCGACGGGGGGTGTCGCGCGCGCCACGGCTCCGGGCAAAGTTCTAAGTGTCGAGCGCCCAACGAGTTGCGTCGTATGACGCGGCAGGCCAGGGGGAAGCCGCGGGCGGCATGCGGTTTGCTCCCTAAACCGACGAGCGTGTGGACTGCGCGCGTCCTTCACCGAGAGCCGGGCGTGGCGCCCGCCGCGCAGGGGCCCGCCCGCTAGCCAGAGGAGGTGGCGAGACGATGGAACGAGGGCGATGGACGGCGAGAGGTGGCCCGAGGCCCGGCGTCTGGCCGGGGCTCGCGGCCGGGGGTGCGAGTCCTGGCGCCGCGAGGCGCGGGGGGCCGCGGAGCAAGTTCCCACGGCGGGAGGAGAAAGGAAGGAAGGCGATGAGCACGAGAGGGCTGGCCGCGCTGGCGGCCCTCGTCGGGTGCGTGGTGCTGGCCGTCCCGGCGCGGGCCGGGCTGGTGGCCCACTGGCAGCTCGACGAGAACGACGGCTACGTGGCGGCCGACACGGTCGGCGGCCACGACGGGACGCTGACGCCCAGCGACCCCGGCGGTCCGAACTGGGCCGCGGGGGTGCTGGGCCAGGCGCTGGACTTCGACGGCGGCGGCGACCGGGTGGAGACCTCGTGGGAGGGCATCGCCGGGGGCGCGGCCCGCAGCGTGGCCTTCTGGGTGAAGACCACCGACACGGGGCCCACCGGCCTGGTCGGCTGGGGCAACCACACCGGCGGCGGCGCCAAGTGGCACGTGCGGGTGAACGACCAGGACGGCGGAGACCCTCTCGTGGGCGCCGTGCGTACCGAGGTCCAGGGCGGCTACAACATCGGCGACGTCGTGATCGCCGACGGCCAGTGGCACCACGTGGCCTCCGTGCTGCCCGACGACGGCACGCCTAACGTGGAGGACGTGGTTCACTACGTCGACGGCGTGCGCGTGGGCGCCAGCGACATCAACCCCCATAGCGTGAACACCGATACCACCGGCGGGCAGGCCCGCCCGGTGAGCCTGGGCGCCCGCTACCAGGGGACGTGGGACGTCGTGGACGGGGTGATGGACGACGTGCGGGTCTACGACCACGCGCTCAGCGACTCCGAGGTGGCGGCCCTGGCCGCGGTCAGCGCCCCCTCGGTGAGCGGCCTGGTGGCCCACTGGAAGTTCGACGACGGCCCGGGCCACACCACGGCGGTCGACTCCGCGGGCGGCCACACGGCCACCCTGCGGCCCAGCACCGGCGGGCCCGCCTGGAGCGCCGACACGGCGCCCACGGGCGAGCCCAACCCCTACGCCCTGACCTTCGACGGCGGCGACGATTCCGCCGTGGCCGCCGACTACAAGGGCGTGACCGGCACCGACCCCCGCACCGTGGCCGCCTGGATCAAGACCGACTCGAATGGCAACCAGGCCATCGCCTCGTGGGGCAGGAACCAGAACGCCGAGAAATGGACCTTCCGCGTCCAGAACAACAACGGCACCAACGGGGCCATCCGCACGGAGGTCAACGGCGGCTACGTTGTGGGCAACACCCCCCTGGGCGACGGCCAGTGGCACCACGTGGCCTCCGTGCTGCCCGACGTGCCCAGCCCCAACGTCACCGACGTGGTGCTCTACGTGGACGGCATTCCCCAGGGCCTGAGCGCCTCGCAGGGCAACCCCATCGACACCGCGTCCATCGCCGACCTGATGATCGGCATCGACCACTCGAACCGCCGCTTCGGCGGGAGCATCGACGACCTGCGGGTCTACGACCGGCCCCTCTCCATGGCCGAGATCCGGGAGCTGGCCTGGGCCGCCACCCCGCCCACGCCCTACGCCCAGTCCGTGCTCGACGCCGCCCCCATCGCCTACTGGCGAATGGAGGAAACCAGCGGAAGCGAGCTGACCAACCTGGGCAGCCTGGGCTCCGGCCTGCGGGCCACCTACGAGGCCGACGTGATGCTCGGTCAGCCCGGCCTGCACGTGATGCACAACGGCCTGGCCCCCCGCTTCGACGGCTCCGACGCACACGTCTACATCCGCGACCACGGGGCGTTCAACGACGGCGGTCCCTACGACGCCCGCACCGTCGAGCTGTGGTTCCAGGCCGACGACGTGGGGCCTCGCCAGGTGCTCTTCGAGGAAGGGGGGCACACGCGCGGGCTGAACGTCTACCTCATGGACGGCTCGCTGCACGTGCTGGGCTGGAACGACGCCGACGACGACGGGGGTCAGACCACTCCCTGGGGCGAGGACCCCGCCGACCCCTTCGTGCTCACCACGCCCATCGAGGCGGACACGAAGTACATGGTGAACCTGGTGCTGCGGGGCGATCCCACGCCCTTCGGCTTCAACGGCACGCTCGAGGGCTACCTCAACGGCCAGCTCTTCGCCCAGCGGGGCGGCGTGGGCCAGCTCTTCTCCCACGGCGACGATGCGGGCATCGGGGCCATGCACCAGAACGCGGTGTTCCACGACGGCGACAGTGGCGGCAACGGCTTCTGGTTCGCCGGCGTGCTCGACGAGGTGGCGCTCTACAACCTGGCCCTCTCCCAGGACGTGATCTGGGAGCACTACGAGCTGGGCACCATCCCCGAGCCGGCCACCCTCGTGCTGGTGGGCGGCGGGCTGGTGGCTCTCGCCCGGCGCCGCCGGCGGCGCCGGGGCCGGGGCTCGGGCGCCGCGGTGCTGCTCGCCGCGGTGGCCCTCCTCGGCCTGGTGGGCCAGCCCGCCTCCGCCGCCCTCCTGGGCTACTGGCCCTTCGAGGAGGGCTCCGGCGAGACGACGGCCGACGTGGCCGGCGGATACAACGGCTCCCTCCTGCCCGCCGGCAGCGGGCCGGCCTGGACCCCGGCCAGCAACCCCGCCCTGCCCACCAGCACCCAGGCCCTCGACTTCGACGCCGTGGACGACTACGTGCACACCGTCTTCCCCGGCATCGGCGGCAGCGGCTCGCGCACCGTCTCCTTCTGGATCAACACTACCGAGGTGACCCGCCACGGCATCGTGGCCTGGGGCGACAGCGGCTCCAGCGGGGAGAAGTGGCACGTCCGACTCAACGATAGCGCGGGCAACGGCGTGGTGGGCGCCGTGCGCACCGAGGTCCAGGGCGGCTACAACATCGCCGACACCCCTCTCGACGACGGGGCCTGGCACCACGTGGTCTCTGTCTTCCAGAAGGATAGCGACCCCAACGTCAACGACGTGGACCACTACGTCGACGGCGTGCTGCTGGGCCGCAGCGGGCTGAATCCCCAGAGCGTCAACACCGACACCACCAGCGGCGCCGCCGAGCCGGTGAGCATCGGCCGACGCATGCAGGATAGCAGCGCCCACCACTACCGGGGGCTCATCGACGACGTCGCCATCTGGTCCACCGCCCTGCCCGAGGAGGAAATCCAGAAGCTGGCCACGGGCACCTCGCCGCTGGACATCACCGAGCCCGCGCCCCGCGTCCCGGTGGGCCTGCGCTTCCAGGGCAAGAACCTCTCGACCGACCGCTTCTGGATCTACCTCGCCTCTTCCAACCAGACCGACGGCACCCTGGTGGTCGACGGCGCCTCGGGCGTGGTCACCGGCTCCATGCAAGTGCCCGTGGACGAGACGCCCCGCTACTGCCACGTGGCCATCGAGACCATCACCGAGGACCCCTACTTCGCCGGCACCCTGGTGGCCCCCGTGGGCTACGCCTTCCAGGAGACCGGCGGGCGCTACCTGGTGACCGACACCAGCCACTGGCGGGCGGCCCAGGGCCAGCACTGGTACGACTTCGACTTCGACGCCGTGGCCACCCCGCCCCAGAGCTTCGGCGAGGAGACCGATCCCGCCTACCCCGAGGGCACCGAGCGCATCTGGCGCGATGGGATCATCCCCCCCTTCGACGCCGCGCTGTTCAGCGCCCCCTTCACCCTGGAGTGGTCTCCCCAGGACATCGACGGCGAGCCGCTCGACGACATCGGCGCCGCCCCCGAGGGCCTCGCCGCTCTCATCGTGCGGACCACCGACGACCTGGACTCGATGGCCGCGGCCCGCGACGCCCTCGCCCTCCGCCCCGGCATGGCCACCCACGACATGTCCGGGGTCGCCAGCGTGGGCTACGCCGACCTCGACAACCAGGGCCTCTACGGCGGACAGTTCGCACGCCTGGCCCCCGACCGCCAGGACCGCGAGGCGGACCCCGAGGACTACGCGGTGCTGCTGTCCGGCTACATCCACATCGACAGCCCCCAGACCCGCACCTTCGCCGTCACCTCCGACGACGAGTTCGAGCTGAAGATCGGGGACACCGAGCTGGGCGGCGGCGCCGGCGTGCCCTCCCCGCCCCACATGGTCTCCGTCACCTTCCCCCAGGCCGGCTACTGGCCCATCGAAGTGCTCTACCGCAACCGCGGCGGCGACGCCGGCATCGAGGTGGCCGTGAGCAACGACGCCCAGGCTATCGAGCCCGCCCAGTGGCAGATGGGCGACTTCACCCTCCTCGGACAGCCCGGCGGCCTCGCCGTCTACGAGCGGCCCGAGGGCCTCGGCGATACCTCCGACGTGGGGGCCAACCCCGTGGGCGGAGCCCTGTGGACAGGCTCCCTGCCCGACGGCACCACCAACGGCGACGGCATCTGGGTCCAGGCCGAGGCCGATACCGGCGTGGGCAACACCAACGAGGCCATCGCCTACCTGGCCGCCCACCCCGACGCCGGCGTCACCGAGCATCGCACCCAGGTGAACCTGCTCGACACCGGCAGCGACGGGGCCTTCGGCGGCAACGAGCGCTACCCCGGCCTGCCCTCGGGCAACAACGACCGCATCTCCACCCGCTGCTACGGCCTCTTCTACTCGCCCGGCGACGAGACCTACGCCTTCGCCGTGGCCAGCGACGACGGATTCCGCCTCCAGCTCGGCGACCGCGTGCTCGGACACTATAACGACGGCCGCGGCCAGAACGAGTGGGATACCAACTTCATGTACGCCCACTTCCCCGAGGCCGGCCTCTATCCCGTCCAGGTCTACTCCTACGAGGGCAGCGGCGGGGCCGGCCTGGAGTTCTCCCACGGCGGCACCACCAGCCTGCTCATCTCCGCCCGAAGCCCCAACCGCCCCGACACCGCGTTCAATATCGACCTCCAGAACCGCTTCTACACCTTCGAGCCCCGGGCTCGCCTGGAGGCCGACCTGTTGAGCGCCAGCGGCGCCGCCTACGTCGAGGTGCCCGCCGCGGGCCTCACCCTCGCCCCCGATAGCTGGAAGCTCCAGCGCCACGTCACCGGCCGCTATCCCGGCCTCCTGGGCAGCTACTACACCCGGCTGGGCAACTGGAGCCGGGGAAGCCTGCTGGGCATCCGCCACGACCTCGTGCCCGCGGGCACGGGCATCGTCGGCGGCGACAGCCCCGCAGAAACCCAGTTCCACTTCCCCGACAACTACGGCTACGGGCCGTGGGGCGACCGCGAGGACAACCTCTACGTCGAGTGGACGGGCATCCTCACCATCCCCGACGGACAGGGCGGCACCTACCGCTTCGCCGAGCACGTCGACGACCGGGCCAGGCTGTTCATCGACGACATGGGCAGCGCGCTGATCCACGACAACACGTGGCACAACTACGCCACCGCGTCGATCGACCTGGCCCCCGGCGAGCACCTCTTCCGCTACATCGCCATCGAGGCCGGCGGCGGGGAGTTCGCCGATCTCTTCTGGCTGCCCCCCGGCACGCCCGACCCGGGGCACCCCTCGGACTGGGACTACGTGCCCGCCGACTTCTTCTCCTTCGACGCCGACCTGTGGCTCACCCTGGCCGAGGGCACGGGGATGCTGGGCGACCTGATGCTGAGCGAGGAGATCGCCACGTTCCCCTACGGCTCGACCTTCGACCTGCGGCTGACCAGCGAGTTCTTCGGCCGCGTGGCCATCGCCGAAGGCCAGTTCACCTTCGTGCCCGAGCCCGCCAGCCTGGCCCTGCTGGGCGGCGGCCTGGCCGCCCTGGCCCGCCGGCGCCGCCGAGCCGCCTGAGGAGCCCTAGCGCGAGCCCGATGGGGATGGAGGGGGAAGCGAAAGGCAGGTGGTGGAGATAACGGGACTCGAACCCGTAACCTCCGGCTTGCAAAGCCGGCGCTCTCCCGGTTGAGCTATATCCCCGTTCGCGCTCAGTCTAGCAGGCGGCCGGCGCCAAGTCAAGATGGGCCGCCCGTCCTTGACTCCTGTGTCCGGGGGGCTAGAATGCCCGGCGGTCGTTGTCCCCTCGGCCCAGGAGGAGCGGACGCGTGGTGCGCAGGCACGCCGGGCTGCTGGTGGTCCTGGTGGCGGTGGTCCTGCTGGCCGCCCGCTTCCTCGAGTGGTTCCCCTACGGATGGGACCAGGCGGAGTATTGCACCTGCCTGAAGGCCGACTACCTTCCCCATTCGCCCTACCTGCTCTACTTCGCCGCGGGCAAGCTGCTCCACCTGGTCTTCCCCCCGCCGCTGGCCCTCAGCGAGCTTTCGGCCCTGGCCGCCCTGGCGGCGGTGGCGCTTTTCTACGGGGCTCACCTGCGGCTGTGGCGGCGGTCGCTGGGCCGGCTGGGGCTCTCCGAGGGGGAGGGGCGTGCGGCGGCGGTGCTGGCCGCGGCGCTGCTGGGCCTGTGCTTCGCGTTCATCCGCCAGGCCGCGACCCAGGAGGTCTACACGTGCCAGGCGGCGCTGGCCCTGCTGGCGCTGTTCGTGCTCCTGGGGGAGGGCCGGCGGCGGGCCGTGTGGAGCGGGGTGGCGTTCGGCGCCGCGGTGGCCACGCACAACGCCTCGCTGCTGCTGGTGCCCGCGTTCCTGGTGGCGCTGTGGGCTCGCGGGAGCTTTCGCCGCGACGGGCTGCGGTGGGCGCTGGCGGCGGCGGTGGTGTGCGCGGTGGCCGCGGGGGCGCTGTTCGCGCTGGTGCCGGGCAAGCCGGGGGAGGGGAGGGCGAGCTACGTGGCGGGCTACCTTCGCGGTTCCTCGCCGCGGGCCCTGCACGGGGCGCTGGCGGAGCCGCGCTTCCTGGCGCATTCGCTGCGGGGCATGTATCGGCGCCTCTTCACCCAGGACGTGGCGATGTGCCGGCTGGCCCGGGCCGCCGCGCCCCTGGGCACCAGCCCCATGCACCTGGTGGCCGCGCTCGCGGGGCTGGCCCTGTGCGCCAGGCTGGGGCTGTGGCCGGGGCTGCTGTGGGCGGTCTACACGCTGCCCTTCCTGGCCCACGAGGTGGCGCTGGGGCGGAACCTGGACTACGGGCTCTACGTGCCCTTCGTGCTGCCCCCGCTGGCCTCGCTGTCGGCGGTGGCGGTGGCGGCCATGGGCCGCCTGCGGGGCCTTCAGTGGGGCCGGCGCTTCCTCCAGGCCTTCGCGGCGCTGGCCCTGCTCCTGCCCTCGGGCGTCCTGGCCTGGCGCCACTGGGATGCGGTGGAGCGGGGGGCCGGGGAGCACTTCGGGCGCACCACGCTGGTGGCGGCCTGGGCCGCCGACCACCTGCCGCCCGACGCCGTGCTCCTCGCCCCGGCCGACGAGCCGAACGTGAATCTCGTGCCCTACTACGCCGAGCGCCGCCACGCCTACCTCAGCGGCGGCGCCTGGATGCTCTTCGTGCCCCGGGGGCCGTTCACCCCGCTCAACCTCTCGTCCTTCGAGCCCCTGACTACCGAGCGGCTTCGCGAGCTGCTCGAGGCGGGGCACACGGTGTGGGCCTTCGAGCCCCAGCCCCTGGCCCGCGCGGAGCCGGGGCGGCTCGACCCCGCGGCCTTCGCCTGGGGCCAGCCCCGGCTGGTGCGCCTCGAGGAGGCGGCTGCCAGCCTGGCCCTCCCGCCCTCCGTGCGGGAGCGGCTGCCCGGGGGCACCGCGCTGCTCTACCGCTGCCGGCTCGCCGGGGGCCAGGCGGCGGGAGAGCCCTGAACCGATAGCCACGACTTGGAGGCTCGCACATGCACGGCGAAATCTCGCGACGCCGCTTCGGCGGGGCCGTGGCGGCGGGACTGGGCGCCGCAGCGGCGTCCCGAGCCCTGGGGGCCAACGACACGGTGCGCCTGGCCTTCGTGGGCGTGGGCAACCGCGGACGCCAGCTCCAGCGGGCCTTCGCCACCCACCAGGACTGCCGGGCGGTGGCCTTCTGCGACGTCTACGAGCCCTATCTCCAGCGAGCGAAAAAGGACAACGGCGGGCGGGGCGATACCGTCGTCGACTTCCGTAAGCTCCTGGACCGAAAGGACATCGATGCCCTGGTCGTGGCCACCCCGGACCATTGGCACGCGATCCAGACCGTCGAGGCGTGCCGGGCGGGCAAGGACGTGTACGTCGAGAAGCCGCTGTCGATCACCGTGCGCGAGGGGCGGCGAATGGTCGAGGTGGCGCGCCAGACGCAGCGGGTGGTCCAGGTGGGGCTCCATCGCCGCTCGTCCACCCTCTACGCCCGCCTGGCCGAGCTGGTCCAGGGCGGCGGCCTGGGCAAGGTGACGGTGTCGAGGGCCTACCGGCTGAGCAACATGTGGCCCGACGGCATCGGCAAGGCCGAGCCGGGCGAGCCGCCGGCGGGGCTCCACTGGGACCTGTGGCTGGGGCCTCGTCCGGAGCGCCCCTTCCGCCCCACCATCGCGCCCTACAAGTTCCGATGGTGGCGGCTCTACTCCTCCCAGGTGGCCAAC
>JBKHIY010000146.1:0-8959 GCA_046538415.1 Candidatus Brocadiia bacterium
CGCGGGACGGGGACGTCCCGCCTACTACAACGGGGTCTTGAGTAGTGGTCGTCGCGGTCGCCGTGGGGGTGGAAGAGGTCCGTGGAGTAGAGGATGGGCACCGCCGCCGTCTCGGCGGCGCCCGCCGGCGCCGAGAGGAGGGCCAGGGCCAGGAGTGCGGCTCGCATCGCGGGTTCCTCGCAAGCGGCGCCGGCATCGTAGGCCGGCGGGTGAGGGGGGTCAAGCCCGGCGGCGGGCGGGGCCGAATCCGGTTTTCTGTTGACGGCGCCCCGGGCGCCGTGGTAGTAGTGGTGTCACGGGTCGGGAGCATCGGAGCGGAGAGGGCAGCCCATGGGGCTCCTGGCGCGCTTCAAGGAATCGGGGGCCATCAGGAACGTCGCGGCGGCCCTGGGTGCATCCGGGGGCGTCGAGCAGGGGGTGGCCGCGGCCCAGCGGCTGGGCGAGCTGGGCGGCGAGCGGGCCATTCCCATCCTCCGCGAGGCGCTCTTCTCCGGCCGCGTGCCCCTCCAGGTCCAGGCGGCCAAGGCCCTGGCCGCAGTCCACCAGCGGCGGCCCGACCAGCAGATTCTCAAGGCCCTCAACGGCGCCGCGCTGGCCGAGCGGCAGGACCCCCGGGTGCGCCAGGCGGCCATCGAGGCGCTGTGCTCGGCCGTCGACCTCCGCCACGCGGGCAGCCTCGTCGAGGTGCTCAAGAGCCCCGACAGCCCCCTGCCCGTGCGCCAGACGGCCTTCCGCTGCCTCAAGCGCCTCCGCTACCCCGAGCTGCTCGAGCGGCTGGTCGAGAACCTGCTCCTGGGCGAGCGGCTCGACCCCCGGGGCGCGGTCCGCAAGTGGGCCATCGGCGAGCTGGGTGCCCTGGACGACCACGACAAGCTGACCAAGCTCTTCGAGATCGCCCACGGCCGACGCAGGCTTCGCCATCGCGCCCTGAGCCCCGAGGCCGGCGACCCCGCCACCCTGGTGCTCCTCATGGCGCGCCTCGACCCCAGGGGCTCGGTCCGCTTCCTCCACCAGATGGTCGACGACGACAATCCCGGCATCCGCTCCGCCGCCGCCCAGGCACTCCGCGACATCAAGGCCCGGAAGGACACCCCCGGCTGAGCCGCGGCCCCTGCCCCCCACAGCTCGAGCTCCCACCCGCCGGGGCCGGCCGCGGCCGCCCCCTGTGCGCGCCTGGGGGCCCGGCCAGCTGGCGGGCCGACGCCCGCCCGCGTAGAATGCCCTGCGTCCCGTCATCGCTCCCCTGGCATCTCCCGGCGCAAAGGACCCGCCATGGCCCGCCCCGTGCAGATCGGCATCGGCGACTATCGCGACAAGGTCCACGCCTGCTGGCTGGGCAAGAACATCGGGGGCACCCTGGGCGCGCCCCACGAGTGCCGCAAGGAGGTGCTGGCCCTCGACTTCTACGACCCCCTGCCCGACGGGAGCGCGCCCAACGACGACCTGGACCTCCAGCTCGCCTGGCTGCGATGCCTGGAGGAGCGGGGGGTGGACATCGCGTGCGGCGACCTGGCCGACGCCTGGGGCCGCTATCTCTCCGCCTATCCGTGGAACGAGTATGGCTTCTGCCGCCGCAACCTGGGCCGCGGCCTGCGCCCGCCGGTCAGCGGCTGCTTCGAGAACTACTACGTGGACGAAATGGGCTCGCCCATCCGGTCCGAAATCTGGGCCTGCGTGGCCCCCGGCGATCCCCAGCTCGCCGCGGCCCTGGCCTGGCACGACGCCGTGCTCGACCACGCGGGCGGCGAGGGGGTGCATGGCGAGATGTTCTGGGCCGCGGTCCAGAGCGCGGCATTCGTCCTCGACGACCCCCTGGTGCTGCTCCGCATCGGGCTGGCCATGGTCCCCCTCCACAGTCGCATCTCGCGGGTGGTGCGCGACGTGATGTGGTGCCACGAGCACGACGTGCCCTGGGAGGAGGCCCGCCGGCGCATCCTGACCAGCTTCGGCCACCACAACCCCTGCCACGCGCCCCAGAACCACGGGTTCACCGTCCTGGGATGGCTCTACGGGGCCGCCTTCGGCGACCGGCTGTGCAAGGCCGTCAACTGCGGCTACGACACCGACTGCACGGGGGCCACCGTGGGCGCCACGCTGGGCCTCCTGGGCGGCACGGCGGGCATCCCCGCGGCGTGGCGGGAGCCGGTGGGCGAGGGCATCGTCCTCCACAAGTTCACCGGCCCGTGCGAGGCGCCCGCCGACGTGGCCGAGCTGGCGGCCCGCACCGAGGCCGTGGCCCGGGCCATGCTCCCCGCCCGCTCCGATGCGGCCCAGCTGGCCGAGGCCACCCGCCGGCCCGACGACCTCTCCGTCCTGTTCCGCAACCGCCGCGCCCTGTGGGCACTGGAGCGCGACCCCATGGCGGCCCGCGAGCGCGTCCAGGGCCGCGACCTCGTCTGCCACTACATGGGCGAGCCCGTGCTCCGGCCGGGCATCGAGAAGACCGTGGCCGTCTCCGTCGCCCGCGGCGACGCCCCCGTGGCCGTGAGCCGGGCCGAGCTGGCCGTGCCCCCGGGCTGGCACGCCGAGCAGCGCCTGCTGGCCCGCGGCCGGTGGCACTTCGCCCTCCGGGCCGACGAGGTGGCGGACCGTAACGAGCTGGGAGTAACGGCCTACTGCCCCGACTGCACGCTCGAGGCCGCCTTCACTATCCTCGGCCCGGGCGAGGCACGCGGCTACCCCTGCAACGTCAACGTGCCCACCTGCGAGCGCTGCGGGGCGCGCCGGGAAGCGTGCATCTGCGAGCGATGAGCCAGGGCGGCCCCGTCGCGTCGGGAGGGGAGAGCGGAGCGTGTGGGGCGGTGGGCCGCTGGGCGGCTAGGCCTCCTCGACGACGCGGAGCCCATGGGCCTTGGCGAGCTGGCGGACCGGCTCGGCGAGGTCGCCGTAGAAGGTCACGCGGTGCCATCCCCAGCGGTCCCAGTAGTCGAAGAGCTTCTCGTAGTCGCCGAGGGGCTCGACGGCGAGCTTGGTGCGGCAGGCCTTGTCCTCGTCGACGTTTTCGGCGCTCTTGCCCTGGTGGAGGATGATCTCGCGTCGGCGGGGCCGGGTCTCCACGGTGGTGGTCAGGTAGCCCAGGGGGAGTAGGGAGCGTATGGCCGCGCCCTTGCGGTCCTCCGAGTGGCTTCGGATGTGATAGGGGTTGGAGGCCCCGTCGGGCCCGAAGACCTTGGTGGGCCCCACGCAGTGGGCGTAGATGATGTGCCGGCGGGCGGTGTCCATCACGGGGTCGGAGATGAACCCGGGGCGGCCGGTCAGGGCGCCCACGGCGAGCATGGTGATGGTGGAGAACAGGTCGCTCTCGCAGGCGCCCACCAGGCCGTCGTCGTTGAGCTGGCGGAAGCCCAGGCAGGGGTAGGCCTGGAGGTGGTTGCCGTAGAAGCCGCCCAGGCAGTTGATGGTGATGGCGTTGGCCCCGCGGCGTTCCAGCACCTTGAGCATCCCCAGGTACATGGCCCCCGACTTCTCGATGTCCTCGCGCGAGGGCTCGACGATGCGGGCGGCGTCCTTGCTCCACCGGTCGGCCCAGGCGCGGGCCTCGTCGCGGTCCGCCTCGAGGTAGGCCTGGTGGAGCTCCTTGAACTCGATGCGCACCACCTCGGTGCCGAAGACCTCGGCGATGGCCTTGCCGCTGCGGGGCATGCCCCAGCCGCCGCCCACGGTGAGGACCTTGGAGGCCCGCAGCTTCTTCTGGCATTCGGCCATGGGCACGCAGGCGACGGGGTCGTCCTTGCACGCCAGGTCGCCGGGCTCGGGGGTGTTGGCCCGGCGGCTCTTGCGCACCGCCTCGAGGAAGGCCTCGGGCGAGCCGTCGGGCTGCTTGAGGATGGTGAAGCAGCGGGCCGCGGCGGCCACGTCGTCGAACCGCGAGGAGGAGATGCCCTCGACCTTCCAGCCCCGCCGGCGGGCCGCGGCGTAGGCGATGAGAAACTCCCCGGAGCCGGCGTAGAGGTCGTCGACGAACAGCGTGGGCTTGCCCGCGGCCCCGATGGTCTGCGGGGCACGGGTCCAGATGCCCACCATGTAGACCAGGTAGCCGTCGACCTCGTCGTCGCGCTCGAGCAGCTTCTTGGCCTCGCCCTGGTTGTGCGCGGTGGCGGGCAGGAAGTCGACGTCGGGGCAGGCCTTGGCCAGCCTGGCGGTCAGCTCCTTCTTCCGCCCCTCGTAGTCGTAGGTGGAGTAGGGCCAGGTGGGGCGGCCTCGGGGGATGTGGGTGAAGACCAGGCGCACCCTGGGCTTGGCGGCCTCCTGGGCGCCCAGGCTCCGCGCCCCGGCGGCGGCGCACGCGGCGCAGCCGGCGAGGAAGCCGCGGCGGGAGAGGGGGCAGGCGTCGAAGCGCCGTGCGGTCCGTCGAGTCGGTTGGCTCATGGGTGCACTCCTCGGTGAAGGGCTTGCGAGGGGCCGCCGCCGCGCCCTAGCGCTCGGCTGCGGCGGCCACCTTCTTGCCGTCGGTCTCCACGACGACGCGGAACCCGACGTTGTAGACCTTCTGCCAGGGGGGATAGGGGAGGCGGAAGGCGCTGCGGCCCCGCTTGGGCCGGTCGTAGAAGGAGCCGCCGCGGACCACCTTGTGGCCCTCGGCGGCGGGCTCGTCGCGCCCGTCGGCCCGGTAGGGGTAGGGCCGGTAGGCGGTGCGGGTCCACTCGGCGACGTTCCCGTGCAGGTCGTGGAGGCCGAAGGCGTTGGGCTCGTAGCGCCCCACGTTCTGGGTCACCGTCGCTCCGTCGTTCACGCTATCGATGGTGGGGACCCACTTGGGGCTGTCGCGGCGGCACAGGCTGTTGAGCCGCTGGTCGGCGAAGTTGGCCAGCTTCCCGAAGTCGGCGTCGGCGGCGCCGTAGCTCATGGGGCTGTCGGTGCCCGCCCGGCAGGCCCATTCCCACTGGGCCTCGGTGGGGAGGGCGACCTTGTGGCCGGTCTTCTCGCCCAGCCACTGGCAGAAGGCCATGGCCTCGTGCCAGGAGACGCGGAGGACGGGCTGGGTGGAGCCGCTGACGGGCACGCCGGGGTTGCTCTGGTCCTTGTTGTAGACGCTGATCACGCGGCTGTCGTGGTCGGGGTCGAAGAGGGAGTACTGGCCGTTGGTCACCTCCAGCCGGCCCATGTAGAAGGGCTTGTCGATGGACACGCGGCACTCCGGGGCTTCGTCGGGCGCCCCGTCGTGGGCTCCCATGACGAACTCGCCGGCGGGCACCAGCACGAGCTCGAGCGTCACCCCCTCGGCGAGGGCCAGGGAGAGCTCGGGGGCCAGGCCGGCGGCGGCCACGCGGCGGGCCGCCTCGGCCTTCTCGAAGGGCCAGCCGGGCACCTCGCCCGCGTAGGGCTGGCGCTGGGGCAGAGGCCTGGGCTGGACGAACTCGGGCCGCTCGGGCGGCGGGCCGGGGTACTTCTCGGGGTCCTCGGGGCGGCCCGCGTAGCGGGTGCGCATCTCCAGCCGCCGCTGGTGGTAGTCGCGTGCGATCTTGCGGTGCTCGCTCCACGTGCCGTGGCAGGGCACGTTGAGGTCGATCCACGTGATCAGCCGGTCCCAGGCCTCGGCATCGAGCCGCACGCCCTGGTGGCCCTTCTTGAGCATCTGGTAGAGCTCGCTGGTGTTGGCGCCCCATTCGAGGGGCACCTGGACGTGGTAGTCGCTCTCCGGCCCGGGCCGGCGCACGTAGGGATGGAGGGCGATATAGGAGCTGATGAACCCGCGCCAGCCGCGGGAGGTGTCGGCGAAGTTGGGCAGCGTCCGCCCGTCCTCCCGGGGCTTGCCGTCGTGGCAGCCGGCGCAGTGCCTGTCGAGCACGGGCTGGACCTCGCGGACGAAGCTGAAGCCCCGGGCGGGGCCGCGCCACGGCTCGATGGCCACCGGCGGGTGGGTGGAGGCGACGGGCCGGCCGAGGCCCGCCGTGGTGTTCTGGCGCTCGTGGCATCCCACGCAGCTGAGCACCTCGCCGGGCATGGCGGTGAACCAGCTGCGCATCACCTGGAGGGCCTTGCCCTCCTCGTCGAGGGGCTGGACGGCGATGGGCATGTTGGCGGGCACCTTGAAGATCGCCGAGCCGTCCTCGAAGACGGGCACGGTGCCCAGGATGCGGTGCACGTCCCACGGCCCGTCGATCCCGACGTGGATGTGGCCCCCCATGCGGGGATAGGCGTAGTGGTACTCGTAGAGGCGCAGCTTCTTCACCGTGCCCCGGGGCACGCCCTCCAGGCCGCGGCCGAAGTAGACGTCGTTGAGGTAGACCACCGCATCGTCCTTCGAGGGACGGACCTTGCTCGGAATCACCGGCGGGGTGGGCCGCCGGGCCAGGGGCACGGGCTCGAAGAGGGCGTAGCCGGGCATCTGCTCGAGCAGCAGCATGTTGTCGAAGGCGTCCACCAGGTAGACGCCCCACAGGTCGCGGCTGGTGGGCTGGCAGGCCACCAGGAAGTAGTTTTCGCTCAGCGGCCAGGGGTGGAGGAACTTGGGCCAGGAGCTGTTGACCAGGCCGTCGCGGATGAGGGGGTCGACCTCCTCGCCGTGGCCGGGGATGCGCTGGAGCGCCCCCTGGGCCTCCTGGCGGCCCCTGGCGGGGTCGAAGACCACCAGCTCGCCCATCCGCGGCACCCCGTGGTGCCCGGAGATCACGGCCACCACCTTGGTGGGATGGCCGGGCACGGGGCGGGCGTAGAAGATGGAGTTGGGCCAGTAGGAGTTGCTCCCGTAGTACTCCATCTGCTCGCTGCCGTCGGGGTTCATGTGGAAGAGCAGCCGGGTGAAGTAGTGGGGGGTGTCGCTGTATTCCCACCGGGAGAAGAGCACGCGGCCGTTGTTGAGCACCGTGGGGCACCAGTTGTGGTCCTGGTCGAAGCACAGCTGGCGGATGTTCGAGCCGTCGGCGTCCATCACGCACAGGTTGGCCACGGTGTTGCCCCCGCCCACGCAGGGGATGCCCTGGAAGCAGCGGGTGGAGGCGAAGATGATCCTGCCGTTGGGCAGGTAGCAGGGGTCGTAGTTGTCCACGTCGGGGTGCTCGCCGGGGGTCACCTGTCGCAGGCCGGTGCCGTCGGCCCGGACCTCCCAGATTTGCCACCGGCCGTGGCTGCCGGGCATGGAGAAGAGCATGCGGTCGGCGTCGAAATGGAGGTCCACGTCGCCCACGAAAGCGTCCTTCTCGGGCTTGAAGAGCACCTCGAGGGTTCCCTCGGGGCTCACCGGGCCGAGGGTGCAGATGGCGTCGTCGTAGCCGGTGCGGGGCACGGCGCAGTTGCCCTGCCAGTTCTGGGGCAGGCCCAGCTTCTTGTGCTTCGTGCCCCGGCGGACGATCAGCAGCTTCTCGAAGTCCAGGAGGGGATTGGCCAGGAGGGCCTCCCGGCGCAGCGAGCGCAGCTCGTCGCCCAGCGCGGCCAGCTTCGCCGTGGCGTCCCCGCCGCCCTTGCCGCCCGCCTCGGCCAGCTCCACGGTGCGCCGCTCGAGGGCCTCCAGGCGGCGGAGGAACTCGGCGCCGCGGGTGTACTTCTCGGGGAAGCTCTCGGCGAGGTCCTCGATGGCCAGGCGGAGGGCCTTGAAATCGAAGTCCTTGACCAGCTCCGAGGCGGCCTCGACCTGTCGCGAGCGGTAGTAGACGAGGCGGACCTTGTGGAGCTCGGCGGGGCTCTCCATCCCCTTGGCCGCCAATGCCTTGGCCTCGTCGGCCAGGGAGGGCAGGCGGGTGGCGGCCACGTAGCGCTGGGCGAGCGCGGCGAGGTCGCCGGGCTGCCAGTCGGCGGCCCAGATGTTGTCCTGCCGTTCCCAGGCGATGTGGCGGTGCTGGGAAGGGAAGTCGCGGCGGAGCAGGTCCCACAGCCGCTCCCGCCGCTCCTGCTTGGGGTCGCGGCGGCGGGCGCCGCGCACCGGCTTGGGCCGGGTGTGGAAGTAGAAGCCGTGGCCGCCGCTGTTGTTGTGGATTTTCAGCAGCAGGTGGTTGGTGCCCTCCTGGAGCTCGAGCTTGGCTTTCTCCTGGTTGGGGCTCGGGCCGCGGGGCACGTCGTGGGAGATGATGAGCTTGCCGTTCAGCCAGGCCCGCATCCCGTCGTCGCTGCCGAAGTAGCCGGTGAGGGCGCGAGCCTTCTTGGCCGCGATGGTCCGGTAGAGGTAGGTGGAGCCGTGGGTGCCGGCCCGCATGTTGTGCACCACGCCGTCCTCGTACTGCGGGGCGGGCCGCCAGCGGAGCTTTCCGTAGCTGGCCGCCAGGTCGATCTCCTTCTCTGGCGGGAAGCTGTGGTCGAAGTCCTTCTTGCCCCCTTCCACGTAGAAAGGCCCGATTCTGTACCACGTGCCCAGCTCGATGCCCGGCGGGGTAGTCTTGGCCTCGGGCTTCGCCTCCGCCTTGGCGGCCAGCTTGGCCTCGTGCTCCAGGAGCGCCTCGCGCGAGGCGCGCAGCGTCTCCTGCCAGGTATCCCCCTTCACGTAGTACGGCGGGTCGGCGGCCAGGGCGGCGGCGCAGAGCATCGCGAGCACCAGGCCAGCGGCCTTCCACGACTTCGGGATCATCGGCGATCACTCCGGTTCACAGGGTCGCTTCGTCCCAGCGGCGGTAGAATTTGACTCTACACCAACCCCCGTGGGGTAGTCAAGGCTGGCTTGGTCGCGCCCCGGGAAGCGCAGGTACATCGTGATCCCCCCGGAGCCCGGAGGTGGGCGGCGGCGAGGTGGGCGTGTTACGGTTTAGCGCTTAAGCGCTAAACCGTAACGGGCGCCTGCACGGCGGCCCGTCCCTTCCAGCTCCCGCCCCCCATCCCCGGCTTCGCGTCGAGCCGCGAGCGGGCACGAGGCCTGCGTCGCCCGATTCGCGCGCTGGGGGTGTGGGCCTTCGGGGCGGCTCCCACCGCCTTCGGGGGCTGCGTCCTGGGCTCGTCGCCCGCCCGCCCTCGGAGCTGGGCCGGGCCGCCGGCCGATTCCCCGGCCACGGCCCGCGCTCCCCTCCACCCCTACAAACCGAAGCCCCCCCTCAAT
>JBKHIY010000041.1:0-36075 GCA_046538415.1 Candidatus Brocadiia bacterium
CAAGCCGGGCGAATGGCGGTTGACATTTCGCCGCCCGGCCCTATAATCCCTCACCAGACCGCCCGTTGCCCCGTTTCCCGTGTCCCCAGGGGTTCTCGCAAATGGTCGCGCGCCGCAAGGCCGCCAAGAAGCCCTCCCGCCTGGGCGACGTGCTCCTCGCCCACGGGCTGATCACCCGCGAGCAGCGCCGCGCCGCCCTCGAGGCGCAGAAGAAATCGGAGAAGCGCCTGGGCGAAATCCTGGTCGACCAGGGGGCCCTCACCCGCGACGAGCTCAACTGGGCACTGGGCAACCTCCTGGGCGTGCCCTATGTCGAGCTCGAGGCCCCTATGGTGGACCCCCAGCTCGTCCGCTCCATCCCCCTCGAGCTGCTGCGCCGCTACCAGGCGGTGCCCATGGTCCAGGTGGGCGGCGAGCTGTCGCTGGCCATGGCCGACCCTACGGACAGCCAGGCGGTGGCCGACCTGGCGGCGGTCACGGGCAGCGAGGTCAAGGTGGCCATGGCCGACCCTCAGGCGGTGGAGGCTGTGCTTGGGCAGTTCGCCGCGGAGGCCGCCGAGGGACCGGGAGCCCGCATCGAGCTGGGCCGGGAAGGCAAGCGAGCCCCGTCCCGCGACGACATCCTGGCCGACCCCTCCGGCTCGCTGCTCATTCGCCACCACCTGCGCCGGGCCTGCCAGCAAGGCGCCGACGAAATCCTCTTCCAGCCCGGCGAAGACCAGTTCCGCGTGCGCTACCGCGTGCACGGCAGGCTGGTCGACGACGCGGCCTACCCCGCCGGCCTGCTGCCCACCGTGGCCACGCGCCTGAAGCTGATGGCCAACCTGGAGCTGGAGCCGGGCATCCTGTTCCAGGAGGGCCAGGCGGCGCTGGACGTGGAGGGCAAGGCCCTCGAGATGTTCGCCAGCGTCTATGCCACGGTCCACGGACCGGGGGCCCGCATCCAGTTGCGCACCAAGCGAGCCGAGCCCTGGCCGCTGGAGAAGCTGGGGATGGAGAAGCCCGCGGTGGCCGCCCTGCGACGCGCGGCCCACGAGCCTGCGGGGCTCATCGCCGTCTGCGGCCCGCGCCGCAGCGGATGCTCCACCACCCTCTACGCCCTGCTCAGCGAGGGCGCGTCGCCGGAGCGCCACGCGGTGACCCTGGAGAGGAGCACCACCTGCCGCTACCCCCAGGCCACCCAGCTCGAGGTGCCCTACGGGCCGGAGTACCGGGGCCTGCTCGCCCGCCTGGCCGACCAGATGCCCGGCCTGCTGCTCGCCGAGGGCCTCCACGACGCCGCCTTCTGGGAGGCCCTCAAGCCCCAGACCCTCACCAGCACGCTGCTGCTGGGCGAGATGCGGGCCGAGGACGCCTTGGCCGCCCTGGCCCAGCTGCGGGAGAACGGGGTGGGCGACGTGGTGCTCAGCGCCTCGCTGCGCCTGATCGTCGCCCAGCGCCTGGTGCCTCGCCTCGACCCCCAGGCCAGGGAGCCCGACTCGCCGTCGGCCCACACCCTCGAGCGCCTGGAGGCCCTGATGCCCGACGCCGCGTCGGCCCAATTCTACCGGGCGGTGCGGGCGGAGGACGGGCGGAAGATCTACCGCGGGCTGGAGCCCCTCTACGAGGTCCTGGAGCCCACCCGGGAAATGCGCGACTTGCTCCTCGACGGCGCTTCCGTGGCGGCCCTCCGCGAGGCCTGCGAGCGGGCCGGGATGACCACCCTCCGCGAGTGCGCCATCGGCAAGGCCGCACGCGGTCTGATCGAACTGGAGGAAGCGCTCTGATGCCCCCCGAGGCCCGGGCGCAAGGCGACTCCGTGGATATCACGCCCCTGCTGCGCTTCATGCACAAGCAGGGCGCCTCGGACCTCCACCTGTCCACCGGAGCGCCGCCCATCATCCGCCTCCACGGCGACCTCAAGAAGACCAACGCACCGTCCCTCCAGGCCGAGCAGGTGCGGGCCATGGTCCACGGCATCATGACCGAGGAGCAGCGGCGAGTCTACGAGGAGAACCTGGAGCACGACTTCTCCATCGCCACCGACTTCGCTCGCTTCCGCGTCAACGCCTTCACCCAGCAGCGCGGGCCGGCCTGCGCCCTGCGCCTCATCCCCACCGACATCCTGCCCCTCGAGAAGCTCGGCCTCCCCCCCGCGGTGGCCGAGATGGCGGGCAGGGACCGCGGCCTGATCCTGGTCACAGGCCCCACCGGCTCGGGCAAGAGCACCACCCTGGCCAGCATCATCGACTACGTCAACCAGCGACGCCAGGCCCACATCATCACCATCGAAGACCCCATCGAGTTCGTCCACCAGAACAAGAACTGCCTGGTGAACCAGCGGGAGGTGGGCACCGACACCCACTCCTTCGCCAACGCCCTGCGCAGCGCCCTGCGGGAGGACCCCGACGTGGTGCTGGTGGGCGAGCTGCGCGACCTGGAGACCACCCAGCTGGCCATCACCGCCGCGGAGACCGGCCACCTCGTCCTCGCCACCCTTCACACCAGCTCCGCGGCCAAGACCTGCGACCGCATCGTCGACATCTTCCCCGCCGGCCAGCAGGCCCAGATTCGGGCCATGTTCAGCGAATCCCTGGTGGGCATCATCGCCCAGGCCCTCCTCCCCACCAGCGACGGAAAGGGCCGCGTGGCCGCCTTCGAAATCCTCGTCGGCGTCCCCGCCGTGCGCAACCTCATCCGCGAGAACAAGACTCCCCAGATCGGCTCCGTGATCCAGACCGGCTCCAGCGCCGGCATGATCGCCCTCGACCAGTACCTCAAAAACCTGGTCATGCAAGGCAAGGTGAGCAAAGAGGAAGCGGCCAAGAGAGCCGTCAACCCCAAGCATTTCACCGGCGAAGAATAGCCGCCCGCGCGAGACCCGTGGATGGGGGGCACGGGCGAGCCGCAGGCCCGAAGGGCCACGATGCAAGAGCTCCAGGACACCCCCCGCGACAAGATCCGCATCGGCATCAGCTCCTGCCTCCTCGGCCACACCGTGCGCTGGAACGCGGGCCACAAGCGCGACCGCTTCCTCACCGACACCCTCGGCCGCTACGTTGACTACGTGCCCGTATGCCCCGAGGTGGAATGCGGCCTCCCCACGCCCCGCGAGCCCATGCGCCTGGTCGGCGAGCCCCAGGCCCCTCGCCTCGTCACCTCCCGCTCCGGCGTCGACAAGACCGACCAGATGCTGGCCTGGGCCAGGCGCCGCGTGGCCGAGTTGGAGACAGAGAACCTGTGCGGCTTCATCTTCAAGTCCGCCTCCCCCAGCAGCGGCATGGAGCGGGTCCGCGTCTACAACCCCAAGGGCGTGCCCGAGAAGAAGGGGGTGGGGCTGTTCGCGCGGGCCTTCATGGACCATTTCCCCCGCCTCCCCGTCGAGGAGGACGGGCGCCTGCACGACCCCCGGATCCGCGAGAACTTCATCGAGCGGCTCTTCGCTCTCCGCCGCTGGCGCCGCATGCTGGAGACCAACAGGAGCCGGGGCGGACTGGTCGACTTCCATACCCGCCACAAGCTGCTCATCCTCGCCCACAGCCCCGAGCATTACGCCCGCCTGGGCCCCCTGGTGGCCACCGCCGCCCAGAGGCCCCTCGACGAGGTCCTGGACGACTACGAGGCCGCCCTCCTGGAGGCCCTATGCGTCCACGCCACGCCGGGCCGACACGCCAACGTCCTGATGCACCTGATGGGTTACTTCAAGGACCAGCTCTCCCCCGACGAGAAGCAGGAGCTCCTGGAGATCATCCGCAGCTACACCGACGGCCACGTCCCCCTCGTCGTGCCCATGACCCTCGCCAACCACTACGTCCGCAAGTACGACCAGCCCTACCTCAAGCAGCAGTGGTACCTCAGCCCCCACCCCCTCGAGCTCTAGCTCCGCAACCACGTGTGAGCCGGGAAGCGAAGCATGCGCCCTGGCCGCGAGCCGAGGCCGCGGCCAGGACGCCTGACTGGCTGCCCTCCGGGGCAGCCTCGCCCGAGGACTCGAACCCCGGTCCCTCGGTTCTCGACGCGGCACTCGCCTACGCCTATAGACGCATGACGCTGCCCCCTGTTCCGCCTCCCTGCCCGCGGATGTAACATTTGTGTAAAAGCTGCCGGTGCCCCGTTGTTTCCGACACCTCGCCCCGCTAAGATGACATCATTCTGAGAGGCCGCCCGCGGCCCGCGGGGAACCGCCGCGGCCAAACCGCGTCCAAAGTAAAGGTGGCGGGTCCCGCGCTTCCCCCCCCAGGGGCAATCCGTGAGAAGGCGTGCCCTGGTTTCCGCAGCGATGTGGCTGGTGGTCCCGCTTGCCGCACCGGGCGCCCAGCGCGTGGACCGCGAGGCTATCATCCAGGCGCTCCTCGAGCGCTCTCGCCTGCTCGAGGACATCCAGGTCAGCGTCCCCCTTCGCCTCTATCGCCGCTACGTGCGGGCGAGCCTGCGCCCCCAAGCGGGGCGGCCCGCGCCGGTAGCCCTGGTCGTGGCCCGAGGCACCTATAGCCTGGAGGTGCCCGCCGACCTGGAGCCGAGGCTCACCGCCGAGCTGCGCCTGCGGGTGTTCCATCCCCAGCAGTGCGCGGCCACGCCGGTGCTGTCGGGCGACCTGGCGTGGGAGGGCATCGAGGTGAACGGCCAGCCGGCGCGCCTGGCCACGGAGGACGGCTGGCTGCGCTTCTCGCCGGAGGAGCCCGGCGACTACCTGGTGGTCGCGCGGGCCTGGCTGCCCAAGGCCCGGCCCCAGGGCGGAAGCTTGCGGCTGGCCATCCCCCGCGGCCTGCGCACCGCGCTGGAATTCCGTTCGCCCCGCGCCTGGCAGGTCGAGGTCGGGGGGGCTCCCTTGCGCCTGCGCGGCAGCGCCGGGGATGGGACCGACGGGCGGGTCCCCCTGGCTCCGCGCCATGAGCTTTCGGTGGCCTACGGCCCGCCGCCAGTGGAGTTCGAGCGCGCGCCGCGCTACGAGCTTCGCGGCTCGGTGGCCTGGGACATCGGCCCCGCGGTCCAGAGCGTGGCGGCACGGCTCCACGTGGCCATCTGGGGGGGCCGCACGGACCGCATCGACCTGTCCCTCGCCGACGCGGCGGAGCGGGTGCGGGTGTCCGGCCCCGACGTGCGGGAGATTCAGGTGAACGGGGGCCGCGTGGCGGTGTTCCTGCGCGGGCGGATCGGCGAGCACACGCGGCTGGACGTCCGCTACGAGCTTCCGCTCGCCGCCGGGGGCGTGCACCGGCTGGGCCCCCTGGCGGTCCGCGACGGCCACTGGGGTGCGGGCACCCTCGTGGTGACCAACCGGGCCGGGGACAGCGAGGTGCTGGCCGACGAGCTGACGGGCCTGCGGCAGATCGCTCTCTCCACCGTTCCCCAGGAAACCCGGGCCATGCTGGCGGGGCCGCCGGTGCTGGCCTGGTCCATCGCCGCCCGCCGCTGGGCCGCTGCGGTGGACGTGGTGGACCTGGGGGAGTTCGCCCTCCGGGAGACCATCGCCGACCTGGCCCACTACCAGGTGGCTCTCCTGGGCGACGGCACGCGGATGTGCCGCGTGCGCTACGAGATTCGCAATCGCACCCGCCAGTTCCTGCGGGTAGACCTCCCGCCGGGCGCCCGCGTGCTGCTGGCCCGGGTGAACGAGGAGTCGCGCCCCCTCACCCCCGTACCCGAGGCCCCCGACGCCTACCTCCTGCCCCTGGTGCGCTCGACGGCCAGCGTGCAGGGGCTGGTGAGCTTCCCCGCCGAGCTGGTGGCCGTGTGGCGCGCGGAGGCCCTCCAGCGCCGCGGCAGGGCCGACATCCCCCTGCCCCGCATCGACCTGCCCATCGCCTACGCCTGGTGCGAGGCCTACCTGCCCGACGAGATGGCCGTGCGACGATGGGCCGGGCCGCTCAAGGAGGTCGAGCAGTACTCCAGCGAGACCGCCGCCGCCACTCTCGGCTACGGTCGCGGCCACGCCGCACCGGGATACCAGCCCCAGCCGACCCCGCCCGGCGCCGACCAGCCACCCCCGACCCTGAGGCTCCAGACCGCCGACGAACGCATCGCTCTGGCCAAGAACTACTACCGGGCGGGACGAGACTACTACGCCCAAAAGAAGCTCGACGAGGCCGCACGCCACCTCCGAGAGGTCGTCGAGCTCTACCCCAAGTCGCCCGAAGCCGCCAACGCACGGCGCCTGCTGGCCAACATCGACGTGGCGCGAGGCGAGCGGGAGCTGGCCTCCAGGGCCGAAAAGGCCGCCGGAGCCCAGGTGATGCAGGAAATCCAGGTGACCAACGAGCCCCTCCGACAGCGCCAGCAGCTCTATCTCGAACGCGGCCTCCAGGCGCTGAAGCGGGACCGCGTCGAGGACGCCAAGGCCCACCTCGAGGCCGCCGAGGGCCTGGGCAAGGTGCTCATCGACCAGGGCGCCGACCGACGCGAGCAGAGCGCCCGACTCCGAGTGGTCCGCGAGCAACTGGACAAGCTGGAGAAGACCGAAGCCAGGAAGGCCGCGGAGCTCCGCCAGCGGATGAACCAACTGCGCGGAACGGGACGCTACGACGAGGCCCTCCAGGTCGGCCAGCAGCTCCGCAGGCTCGCACCAACCACCGGCGGCGGGAAGGCCCAGCCCCAGCTCGGCGATGAACTCGAAGAGCTGACCGTCCTCGCCGCCAGGAAGAAGGCCCTCCAGCGTCGCCGACGCCAACTGGTCCAGAAAGCCCAAGCCCTGCCCCATGGCCGTCGAGAGGCCGGCGAACGGCGCCTCCGCGAAGAGACGAAGCGACTGGCCGAGCTGGCCCGCGAAGAGCCCGAGGACCTCGAACACCTCGAAAAGCAGGTCGAGAAGCTCGAAGAGGCATACTCCGCCCGCGTGCCCAAACCTCCCGAGCCCAAGCCCGAGGAGAAGCCGCCGCCCGCGCGGCCCGCCCCGGCCCCGGTCCTGAGGACGTACGACGTCCGCGGCCTCGTCGCCGACGTCCCGACGGCGGGCGAGAAGCTCGAGGACGTGCTCGTCCGCCTCCGCACGGGCGAGGAGGCCGACGAGGACGCCTATACCGTCCGCTACCGCAACGGCCGCATCGTGGTGCGCGGCACACGGGACTACCAGGAGCAGGTGGGCGCCCTGCTCGACCGCCTCCAGGCGGCCCGCGGCCCCCAGGTGGAACTGGGCCAGAGCATCGCCGAGCAGCGGGCCACGGGGCAGATCAGCGCCACCGACTTCTGGGGCGACGTGGACGGGGACGCGCCCCGGGTGCCCGAGCAGCAGTTCGAGCGCTTCCTCCGCCGCAACTACCGCTGGCAGGCCCAGCCGGAGGGGGAGGCCGCAGGGCTGTTCAGCATCGGACCGCTCGGTACCGACGGCGGCTACTCGTCCGAAGGGGCACTGCGCACCAGCGACCTGGCCAGGAAGCTGCGCCAGAATCTCGACCAGGTGGTGGACGTCAATAGCATCAACTTCTCCCTACCCGCCGAGGCAGCCCGCCGGCTGGGCGTCCGCTTCACCACGGGGGACAACGACTTGCGGTTCGCCACCATCGACGAGGCCCAGTTCCGCACCCTGGCCCAGCTCGCCGCCCGGCGGGCCGGCCAACGCACGGGGGTGGAGCCCAACGCGTGGTTCCAGGAGACCATCGTGGGCACGGAGGTGCTGCTGGCCAATCGGATGGTGGCCAGCAACACCTTCGCGGGCGAGGAGGCCAACCGCTTCGTGGTGGCCGGCAACACCGTCGAGGTCCCGCACGAGCAGTACCTGCTGATCGACAACGACGGCTTCCTGACCGCCGTGCGGGCCGGCGAGATGCGCCACTGGCTGGAGGCGCCCAAGGCCGTGCATTTCGCCCCCGTGCCCCAGGACATCGAGGTGCCCCGCCTGGGGCGTCTGGCCAAGCTGGAGAAGACCCTCGTGGAGCCGAGCGACGTCCTCGTGCTCCAGGCCACCTACCGCTGGAAAGGAGAGCTGCGATGAGACGAGCGACAGCCCTGTGGACGATGGCCGCCCTGGCCCTGGCCGCCGCCGGGGCACGGGGCGGCGAGGCCCCGCCCCAGGCCCCCAAGGCCGAGAGCAAGGTGACCCTGAGCTGGGAGGACTTCGTGCGCATCACGGGCTACGACCCCACGCAGAAGGGCGCCCAGCGCGTCGTCGTGCCCTGGGCCGAGGTGGAGGACCTCATCGGGATGGACATCGAGCGGGTGGGCGACGGGGCCTCCGTGGCCCTGCCCTGGAGCGAGTTCAAGGCCCTCCTCCAGTGGTCCCTGGAGCAGAAGGCCGGGGTCGCCCCGCCGCCCACCGACTACGTGGTGGCCTCCAGCCAGTACTCGGGCACCCTGGGCGAGGAGGCGGCG
This sequence comes from Candidatus Brocadiia bacterium, assembly GCA_046538415.1. Lineage (GTDB taxonomy): Bacteria > Planctomycetota > PUPC01 > DSUN01 > DSUN01 > JBKHIY01. The sequence goes on from JBKHIY010000041.1 coordinate 8,284, forward strand.
TCGCTGAAGCTGGCCCTGAGCATCGACATCCTCCAGGCGAAGGGCTGGAAGCGCATCCCCGTGCTCCCCACCTCCGTGGCCCTCACCGAGGCCACCCTGCCCGACGGCGTGCACCTCAACGCCACCGCCGAGGCCTACGAGCTGCTCACCCAGCAGGCGGGCACCCTCCAGGCCGAGCTGAGCTTCACCGTCGCCGTGACCCAGGAAAAGGGCATCCACAGGGTGAACTTCCAGCGCCCGGCCCCCGCCGCCAGCCTGCTCGACCTGTCCATCGAGCGGGAGGATGTGGACGTGGAGGTGGCCGGCGCCCAGTCGCTGGAGGCCCAGACGGCGGACGGCAAGACCCGGGTGATGGCGGCGCTGCCCAGCGGCGTGCCCCTGTCGATCACCTGGGAGCGGGCGCTGCCCGAGGTCGAGCCCGCGCCCACCAAGATCTACGCGGAGACCCGCACCCTGATGGCCGTGGCCGAGGGGGTGCTGGTGTGCCAGGAGAAGGCCACCTTCAACGTCCTCCACCAGGGCATCCGCGAGCTCGCCCTCACCGTGCCCCCCGAGGTGAGCGTCCTCAGCGTCGTGGGGCCCAACGTCCAGGACTGGCGGGTGGACGGCGGCGAGCTACGGGTGGTCTTCCGCGGCGAGCTGCTCGGCTCGCAGAGCCTGGACATCACCTACGAGCGGCCCGCCGCCGACACCGTGGAGGTGCCCGTGATCCGGGGCAAGGGCGTGGAGCGGGAGAAGGGCTACGTGGGCGTAGTGGCCATGACGAACGTCGAGATCGCCAGCGGCGAGGTGACCGGCGCCCGCAGCGTCGACGTGCGCCGCCTGCCCGGAGAGCTGGTGGCCATGACCAACCAGCCCATCCTCCTGGGCTTCCGCTACGTGGGCGAGGCCTTCAGCATCCCCCTCAGCATCCGCCGACACGCCGAGGTGGACGTGCTGCTCACCATCGTGGACAGCGCCCTGTTCACCGCCATGCAGCTCAGCGACGGGCGGCGGATCACCAAGGTCGTCTACAACGTGCGCAACAACCGCAACCAGTTCCTACGCCTCCAGATGCCCAAGGGCGCCGAAATCTGGTCCGTCGAGGTCAGCGGCAACACCGTGAGCCCCGCCAAGGACGAAGAGGGCAACGTCCTCGTGCCCCTCGTCCGCAGCACGCGAAGCGCCAGCGAGCTGGCCTCCTTCCCCGTCGACATGGTCTACGTGGAGACCACCGACGCGGGGCGAAGCGGCACCCTGAGGGTCCAGCTCCCCACCGTCGCGGCGCCCATGATGCACGTGATGCTCAGCTACTACCTGCCCAAGGAGGGTAGCTACCGCGGCCTCCTGGGCGGAGCCCGCTTCTCCGGCCCCCTGCGGCTGGTCGACGAGTTCACGCCCCTCACCACCACCGCCGGCGCCGAGGCCCAGACCGTGGACGCCGACGAGCAGGCCCAGCAGATGCAAAAGCAGGTGGAGGCCCAGGTGGACCAGCGGGCGCGCGCCGCCGGCGTCCAGCCCATCCGCGTGCGCCTGCCGCTGCACGGCACGCTCTTCAAGCTCGAGAAGATCCTCTGCCTGCGCGGCGACGAGCTGTGGGTGGAAGTCAAGTACAGCGGCTGGGAGCCGGCCGAGTAAAGGAGGAACGACGAGAGCGTGCGAAAGCTACGATTGCTCGTGCTGGCGGCCCTCCTGGCCGCGCCCGCCACGAGCTTCGCCCACTACCCGTTCCCCGCCTCGGAGGCGGAGAAGGCCAAGGCCGACGCCATCCAGCAGGCCGTCGAGGCCGCGACCCAGGCCTCCGTGGCCAGCCTGACCGCTCTCCTGGACGACGAAAACCCCCGCGTCCAGGCGGCGGCCCTGCTGGGCATCCTGCGCCTCTCGCGCCAGCCGCTCGACTTCGCCGCCCCGGCGGCCGCGGCGGCGAAGCTGGAGGACTCCGAGCACGCCCTCGTCGCGGCTGCGGCCGAAGTGGCGCGGATTCTGCTCGACAAGGACCTCGGACTCCGGGAACAGCGGGCCCGCCTGGTCGAGCTCACCCGCAGCCAGGCGGGCCGCCACCGCCCGGCGGCCATGCGGCGCGGGCAGTGCAAGGAGGGCTTCGAGCGCCGCATGGCCATCGAGGGGCTCAAGGTCGTCGGCGACGCCTCCGTCCTGCCCGCCCTCGAGGCCCTCGCCGACGACGGCTTCGGCGACCACGACGACACGTTCGACATGAAGGCCAACGCCCGCGTGGCATTCGAGGCCTGGTGGGCCATCCGGTCCGCCGGGCTCGACGGCCGGGAGAAGCTGCGGACGCTCGTGGCCACCCTCGAGCTCGGCCAGCCCTTCCGCTCCCGCTGGTGCGACGCGGCCTGCGAGCGGCTCGAGGCCGCCGGCGACGCCGCGGTCCCGATGCTCATCCCCATCGCCAGGGGCGGGGGCCGCGCGAAGCTCTGGGCGCTCCGCACCCTCAGACACTTCCGAGCCAACAGGGACGCGATAGACACGGTCCTGGAAGTCTGCTCCCGGGACCTCGACAGCGAGGACCCACTGGTCCGCCACGCCGCCGCCTACGCCCTGAGCGTGCTGGCCGAGAAGAAAGTCCTGCCCATCCTGGCGGAGGCCCTGGCCACGAGCCCCGACCCCTACGTCCGCGAGCGCGCCGCCTCGGGACTGGGCCGCATCGACGACCAGGCCGCCGTCCCACGTCTCAAGGCCGCCCTGAACGACCCTCACCCGGCGGTCCGCACCCGGGCGGCGGCGCAACTGGCCCGGAAGGGGTTCGCCGACGGCGAAGACATCCTGCTCGACGCGCTCGGGGCCCCTGAAGGCTCCGCCGGGCACATCGCCGTCGGGGCCATGGCGTTCATCAACGACCGAGACCGCCTCGTCGCGCGGATCGCCGAGCTGCTCCACGAACAGCCCGGCGAGAAGGACCTCGGCCGACGCCAGCGCCTGCTCCTCCAGGAGATGCGCCACCGCATGCTGCGCCAGCTGGCGACATGGGACCCCGACACGCTGCGGCCCCTGGCGCCTACGCTGAGGCCCGCGCTGCGCCAGGGACCCCGCTCGGCCTGGAAGCAAGCCGTGCTCAAGAAGCTGGGCGACTAGGCCCGCCCGGTGCCGGCCGGCGCCTCACTCCTCGAACCGCTCGCGGATGCTCTGGGCGTGGATGGGCAGGCCCTCGTTCTCGGCCAGGGCGACCACCGCTTCGCGAAGATGGCTCAGGCCCTCCCGCGTGAGGTACTGGAAGGTGGGCTTCTTGACGAAGTCGTCCACGCTCAGGCCGCTGAACATCCTGGCGCACTGCCCGGTGGGCAGCACGTGGTTGGTGCCCGAGGCATAGTCGCCGGCGGGCACGGGGGCGTAGGGGCCGAGGAAGATGGAGCCCGCGTGGCGGATGCGGGGCAGCAGGGCGATGGGGTCGGCGGTCACGATCTCCAGGTGCTCGGCCGCGTACTCGTTGGTGAACTCGATGGCCTCGCCCATCGTCTCGGCCACCAGGACAGCGGAGTTGTTCTCCAGCGCGGGCGCGATGATTTCCTGGCGCGGCGCCGTCTGGAGGGCCTTGTGGAGCTCGGCGCAGACAGCGTCGGCGAGCTCCGCCGAGGGGGTCACGAGGACGGCGGCGGCATCGGGGTCGTGCTCGAGCTGGGAAAGGAAGTCGATGGCCAGCCACCGTGGGTTGGCCGTGTCGTCGGCGAGGATCAGGATCTCGCTGGGCCCGGCCGGCGAATCGATGTCCACCTCCCCGAACACGGCCATCTTGGCGGCCGTGACGTAGCGGTTGCCAGGCCCCACGATCTTGTCCACCCTGGGCACGGTTGCGGTGCCGTAGGCCATGGAGCCGACGGCCCAGGGGCCGCCGATCTTGAACACCTGGTCGCATCCCGCGATGTCGGCGGCGACCAGGCTCGCCGCGTTGGCCACCATGCCCTCGTCGGGCGGGGTGCAGGCCACCACCCGCTCCACTCCCGCGGCCCTGGCGGGCACGATGGTCATCAGCACGCTGGAGGGGTAGCTGGCGCGCCGCCCGGGGATGTAGCAGCCCACGACGTCCATGGGCCGCACCACGCGCCCGGCGAGGATGCCGGGGGCGATCTCCACGCTCCACATCTCCCGCTCCCGCTGGGCGCGATGGAAGGTCTGGATGTTCGCCGCGGCGAACCGCAGGTGCTCGACCACCGCGGGGTCGAGGGCCCGGTAGGCGGCCTGGACCTCCTCGGGGGCGACCACCAGGTCGGGGGCGGCGATGTCGTCCTTGTACTTCTTGTAGTGCTCCAGGCTCACGGCGTCGCCGCGGCGGGCGATGTCGGTGCAGATGTCGCGCATCTCGGCGAAGATGGCCGAGACGTCTTCCATGGACCGCTTGAGGATGGCCTGGCGGCGGTCGGGCGCCAGGGCGGCGAGTGGCTCGGGCTGGAGCATCGCGGAGTCTCCTGGGGAGAGCGGGAAGAGGCCCCCGAGCGGGGGAACGCGGGCATCGGAGCGGCAGATTGTAGCAGCCGCCCACGCCGCGGTCAAGGCCGTGCGGCAACAAGCCCTTGACGAACGAATCGCCCTTCTGCTACGATGTGGCGGCGAAAGGCAGGACGCGTTGCCACGGTCGGCGGGGATGGAGGCAGGCCAGTGAGCGTGGAAGAGCTGGACGTGGTGCTGACCTTCCTGGACGTCGGACACGGCGATGCGACGGTCCTGCGCTTCCGCGAGGGCCACAACGTGCGCACCGTGGTCGTGGACGGCGGCGGGCCCGACCACTCGGGCGACCTCCTGGACTACCTCCTGCGCAACACCATCACCACCATCGACCTGATGGTGGCCACCCACGTGGACCGCAACCACGTGGCGGGCCTCATCCCCGTCGTGGAGTCCGACCGCGTCGCGGTGCACAACTTCTGGGGCCCGGGCTGCGAGTCCACGCAGCCCTCGGTGCCCGGCCTGCGCACGCCCGACGAGCGCACCTACCAGCGCCTCTACGCCCGCGTGAACCAGGCGCTCCGCCCCGAGCACATCCTCTGCCCCACCCGCGGCATGCCCCTGCCCGCCCTTTCCACGGCAGCCCGGTTCACCGTGCTCAACCCCGCCCGGGCCAACGTGCTCAAGCCCACTCCCGAAAACGCCCCCCAGAAGAAGCCCGCCGAGCTGGCCCTGGAGCAGAACGAGCTGGCCACGGTGCTTCACATCGAGTGCTACGGCCTGAACATCCTGCTCGCCAGCGACGTCGAGGGGCCCTTCTGGGACACCGCGGCCGCCGACGCCGACCTCCAGCGCCTGCTCGAGGTCGACGTCCTCAAGGCGCCCAACTACGGGCGGGCCAGCGGCCTGCCCCGGGCCGCGGCAGGCGTGCTCCGCACAGGCTACGCCGTCTTTTCCCTGGGAGCGGAGACCGACGGCGAGCCCTCCGAGGAGGCCATCGCCCTCATGCGCCAGATCGGCGCCGAGGTGATCTGCACCGAGCACGCCCCCGACAACGGCTTCTGCGGCAGCCCCACCTGTCCCGCCGCCCGAGGGGGCCAGAACGTGGTCTTCTGTCGCCGCAGGGGCGACTCCTCCTACTCCACGAGCGCCTACTTCTGCCCCCGGCCCGGCACCGGCCAGGCCCCGCCGGGCTGAGGCCCGCGGCCTGTCGCCGTCCGCCGGGCTCCGGACTCGTCCCCATGATGGCCTCTGCTCGCCTGCCCGAGGCCGCATTCCGCGAGCTGGCCGCCCTCTACGAGCGGCTCGACACCCACCTGGCCTCGCTCGGCGTGGTCTGCCGCCAATGCGGGGAGTGCTGCCACTTCGCCCGCCACGACTACCGCCTCTACGCCAGCCGCCTGGAGCGCGACTATCTGGCCTTCCGTCACGGCGTCCCGCGGCTGGGACCCGACGGCGCCTGCGGATACCTCGCCGGGGGGCTCTGCTCGGCCCACCCCCGGCGTCCCCTGGGCTGTCGCATCTTCTTCTGCCATCCCGCCCACGAGGCCCGCGAGGGCGAGCTATACCACGCCTGGCAGCGGCGCCTGCGCGCCATCGTCGAGCGATTCGCCATTCCCTGGGACTATGCGCCCTTCTTCCCCGACTGAGGCCGCCCGGTCCAGGCTCCCCAGCTCCTCGCCTTCGCGCCGCATGCGGGCGCGGCAGGGCCTCTACCGGTCGGCGGTCACTTCCCCTCGGAGTCCGGGGCGGCCCAGCGAATGGCCTGGGCGATGAGCCGGCGATAGGCGGGGTGGCGGAAGATCGAAGTGCCGTGGCCCATCTCGATGGTGCACACGCGGGCCTTGCCATAGGTCTTGGCCCAGGCGAGCACCTTCTCGCTGGTGGGCTCCTCGGTGGTGAGCAGCACGTGGGCCTCGGGGTCCACGGAGTAGCGGATGTAGGTCTCGTCGTGGACCTCGAAGTCCTCCAGCCCCTTGGTGACGGGATGTTCGGGGTCGGCGACCTGGACGGTGAAGTCGACGCCGTGCTTGTAGCCCGACTTCTCGTGCTCGGCGGTCTTCTTCAAGTAGTATTTCCCGCCGATGATCTTGGCGTACTCGGGCCAGTCCTGGAAGGCCGCCAGGCAGTGGTGGAGGGCCACCACCCCAACGCCGCGGTCCAGGAGCTTGAGGAAGTTCTCCCGTCGCCGCTCCGAAATCCTCTGGGTCATATGGTAGAAGACGATCACGTCGTAGGGCCAGTCGCCGATGTCCTCGAAGATCTCGCTGTGGTCGCGCTGGGGCGCGTGCACCACCTCGATGCCCTCCAGGCCCTCGAAGAGGCCGAGGAACGCCTTCTTGTCGAAGCCGTGCCCGCCGGTCACAACCACGGCCTTGACCGGCTCGGCCCCGGCGGCCTGGAACGCCAGCACGACAAGTCCCACGACGATCATCGCAGCCATGCGACCCATGGGATGCTCCTGACCACAGACCAGAGCGGGCCGATGCCGACGCCTCGGCCTCCGCGGCCCGCGATGCGCCCATGCTAGCCGCCCCCACGCGAGGTGTCAAGCGCACAGGCCGCGGGCCCGGGACAGCGGGGCTCAGTTGTGGAGGGAGAATGTGCCCCAGGTGGCGTGGCCGCGCTGGAGATCGCCGTCCACGGCGATGAGGCGGCGGCGCTGCTCGTCCCACAAGCAGGTCTGGGCGGTGGCCACCACCACGCGGCTGGCCTCGGCCCCGCACTCGAGGCAGACCACGGCGGGCACCTCGACCAGGTGGTCGCGGCCGCAATGGCAGGCGTGCCCGACGCTCACACTCTGGGCCCGGAACGCGAAGCGAGCGTGGTCGCAAGGCACCTGGGCGCCCAGGGCGATGCGGCACCCGCACGCGCACTGCTGGAGCCCGGCGGCCACGAGGGTGGCCGGGCCGAGGCGATCGCTCAGCAGCGGAGAGCCCACGCGCACGATCTGGGGAGCAGGCAGGAAGCTGAGCGGCGGGGCCTCCCGGCTATAGCCCCAGGCGAGCAGCCAGCTCAGGGGCTCGTCCTGGGCGCAGGCCAAGCACAAGGCCAGCTCGTGCACCTCGCGGGAAGTGGCCCACAGGAAGTGGACCCTCGCCTCCTGAGCCCAGCAGCTCCGACACAGCATCACAGGTCCTTTGTCGCTGGCATTCCTGGGCTTACGCGGCAACCCGACGATCGGGACGCGCGGCGTTCTGATCCATTAGTCGCCGCACAGGGCCGGTTTGCTGCCGACTTTTCTGCCCCTTTGGCGATGGCGGGCGGCGGCCCCCGCCCGCTCACTTCCCCGGGCCTCGGTAGTCGGGATTCGGCTTGGGCATCTGCCCGCCCACGGCTTCGAGCCAGGCGCTGAGCAGGGCATCGAGCTCCTCGACCTTCCGCGGTGCGTCCCGCGAGAGATCGTTCTTCTCTCCGATGTCCTCGGCCAGGTTGAACAGCTCGAAGCGCTTGCCCTCGTAGCGCTTGATGAGCTTCCAGGGGCCGGCGCGCACGATGCTGTAGGGCACGATGCGACCCCGATAGTGGGGGAAGTGCCAGTAGATAGCTTCGCGGCCGAGGCCCCCTTCCCCCGTGAGGAGGGGCTGGAGGTCGGTGCCGTCGATGGCCCGCCCCGGCGGCAGCTTGGCGCCCGCCGCGGCGCACAGCGTGGGGAAGTAGTCCACGCTGGTGACCGGCACGTCGCAGGCCGTGCCCGGCTCGACGACTCCCGGCCAGCGGACGATCAGCGGCACGCGAATGCCGCCCTCGTAGGGGTAGCCCTTGCCGGCGCGCAGGGGGGCGTTGCTGGTCGGTCCCAGCAAGCCGCCGTTGTCCGAGGTGAAGAGCACGATGGTGCGGTCGGCGATGCCCAGCTCGTCGAGGGTGGCCAGGATGCGGCCCGTGGCCTGGTCGACGCTGTGCACCATGGCGGCGTAGGTGGGGTGCTTGTGGTCCGTCTTGGGCTTGGCCTTGTACTTCTGGACCAGGGCCTTCTTGGCCTGGAGCGGGGTGTGGACGGCGTAGTGGGCCATGTAGAGGAAGAAGGGGCGTTTGCGATGGTCGCGGATGAACTGGCAGGCCTCGTCGGCCTCCCGGTCGGTGAGGTATTCGCCCTCCTTGCGGGGCTCCAGGGTGGGGATGCGCCCCTGGCGGCGGTTGGCGTAGGGGTCGAAGTAGCTGGGGGGCTGGCCGAAGTCGCACCCGCCGATGTTGCGAGCGAAGCCCTGCTTGTCGGGATACCAGGGGTCGGCGCCCAGGTGCCACTTGCCGATGTGGCAGGCGACGTAGCCCGCGGGGCGGAGGGCCTCGGCCAGGGTCACCTCCTCGAGCTCCAGCCACAAGTGGTTCCTGGGACACAGGAGCTTGCGGTTGCGCCCGCCGACGTAGCCGCTGGGGTTTTGCTTGTCTGGCGGGATCTTCCCGCCCTGGAAGCGCGCCCGGATCCAGTCGGTGATGCCCAGGCGGGCGGGATAGCGGCCGGTCATCACCGCGGCGCGGGTGGGCGAGCACACGGCGCAGGCCGCGTAGGCGTTGGTGAACTTCATTCCCTGGGCGGCCAGGGCGTCCACGTGAGGCGTCTCGTAATAGCGGCTGGCGAAGCAGCCCAGGTCGGTCCAGCCCAGGTCGTCGACGAGCACGAGCACGATGTTCGGCGGTCGCTCCTCCTCTCCTCCGGCGCTCCGCAGGCCCATCAGGCCGCTCGCGGCGCCCAGCCCCAGGGCCTTCAGAAACCGGCGACGGGGCATTCCATGCCTGCTCACGCGGATTCCTCCTACAATATGCGACCGGAGAGTGCGGCGGCTACGGGTCCGTTCGCTCCAGGGCGGCCAGGATGCTGGCCGCCACGCGCCCGGCCAGGGCGCGGGAGCCCTGGGGCGTGAAGTGCACGTTGCGGGGCCGCTGGATATCGTCGAGGCGCGGCAGGGCGAAGCCGTAGAGGTCGTCGACGGCCACGCCGTGCTTCTCCATGATCTTCGCGGCCACGGCGTTGTACTTCGCCGCGTCGCCCTTCACCCGTCCCCTCGCCCCCTCGGGCACGGGGGTGGTGGAGGCCCAGACGAGCCTGGCCCCCGTCTTCTTGAGCCGCCGGACCAGCTCCTCCAGGTTCTTCTCGTATTGGTCGATGGGCACTTGGCGCGTGCCCTGACCGACGGGCACGAGGCGGCGGTTCTCGTCGACGTGCTTGAGGTCGTGGAGCCCCCAGTTGAAGTGAATCACGTCCCACTTCCCCTCCCCCAGCCACTCGTCGAGGTGCTCGAGCCCGCGGGAGGTCGGCCCGCAGTTGGCCGCGGGCCGGTGGACGTTGGCCTTGCCCTCCAGCAGCTCCCGCACGGGCACGGTGTAGCCGATGGAGATGGAGTCGCCGAGGAGGAGCACGCGGGGCAGCTTCGGGTCGTCCTCGATGGGCTGGAAGGCGGGCCGCCGGGCGCCGCCCAGGGCCGTGACCGCGAGCACGACGAGCCACATGAAGGCGCCGCAGCGAGCGTTCATCATCGGTGCGTCTCCTGGGAAGGATGGGCGGCCGGGCGCGGAGCCGCGTGGCTCGACGCCCGGCCCTCCGAGGTCACTCCTCCTGGGTCTTTTTACAGCACAGCACGCGGGGGGCGTAGTCGGGGCAGACGAGCTCGTCGCCGCGGTAGAGGCCGGCGAGCACCGTGTAGAGCCCCACCTCGGCGTCCTCGGCCAGGCGCACCTCGAACGAGCACTCGGCCCCCTCGCCCGCGGGCACGCTCACCCGCCGGGCCCCGGGCGAGGCAGCGATCCCCTCGGGCACGACCAGCCGCATCTCGGCCTCCACGGGTCCCTGTCCCGCGTTCTGGATGCGGAAACGCAGCGGCATCGAGCCCCCCGGGGCGAGGATGCGCCGCTTCGGGACCTCCTGGACGAAGAACGCCTCGGCCCGACGCCCCGGGGCGGGATACACCTCCACGGCCCGCAGCGTGGAGAGCTTCGGTATCCAGTGGATGCTCTCGAAAAGGCAGCTATTGACCTTGTGGACGAGCACCCGCACGCGGGCCGAGCGGACCGGCTCGAAGCGGTGGTCGCCGACGAACGCGTAGCGATTGTCGCGCATCCCGCCCACCGTGTGCCACTCGCCGCCGGCGAAGACCTGCACGTCGTAGTCGCGCAGCACCCGCTCCCAGGCCCCGTAGTCGTGCACCACCCGCACCCGGGCCACGGGCACGGGGCGAGGCAGGCGCACCTCGAGCCAGTCGGGCCACTGGTCCTTCCCCTCCTCGGCCTCGTCCCATCCACGGCGGGCGCCGGTCAGGGCTCCCGCGCTGGCGTAGCAGGTCCAGTCGCCGCTGATGGCGGCGCTCGGCGGGAGCGGGGGCTTGCCCTTCCTGGGCTCGGCCACGGAGGAGGCCCGGGCCGTGGCCCCCAGGGTGGGCACCGCCAGGTTGGGCTGCACGCGCAGGCCCTCGTAGGAGGGCCGGAGGGTGTGCTTCGGCCCCACGACGAGGTAGAGCGGGTCGCCGCTGGCCGTCACGCGGAGGCGGCCGGCCTGGGGCTCGAGCGTCTGGCGGTTGCCCATCAGGTCGGTGGCCACCACCTGGTCGGCGTCGGTGACGAGCGTCAGCTCGGCGGGCTCGCCGTTGGTGAAGGGGACGGCCACGGTGCGGGTCGCGTCGCGGTAGACCTGGAAGTGGTGTCCCTTGCCGGGAAGGGGAATCTCGCCGGCGAGCCGCGCGTCGCGCAGGCACTCGTTCATCACCTGGATGGCCACCGCCGCGGGCGTCAGCCACCTGCGGCGCACCAGGTAGAAGTCGTTGTAGCCGTGCTCGACGAGATAGAAGACGTAGATGCGGCGGCGGGGGACGCCCATCCCCTCCGCGTTGAGGTGCATGTGCACCGCGTTGCGGGCCTGGCTCTGACGAAAGGCCCCGAAGCGGTCGTACACGTAGTCCTGATAGCCCCAGCCCCGATGCCAGGCGCTCTCGGTCATCCACAGGCCCTGGTCGGCATCGCCGAAGTCGCGGAGCACCTGCCACCACTGCTCCAGCTCGGCCCGATAGGCCTCCTGGAAGCCCAGGCCGGTGTAGGGGTGGAAGGAGGCGCCGTCGAACCACTCGTGGCCGCCCAGCTCGTAGAGGCGGCGCAGCCAGCCGTAGTTGCCCAGCCCGCAGATGCTGCCCCCCAGGACGTTGGCCTGGGGATTGCCCGCCTTGAGGGCGGGGTACTGGACCTTGAGCACCTTCTCGATGTAGTCCTGGGGCTTCATCCGCAGGTTCGGCTCGTTCACCGGCTCCCACGCCTCGACGCCCATCTCGCCGGCGTGGCGTGCCAGCCCGGCCAGGTAGCGGCGCTTGACCTCGGCGACGGCCCGCTCCCGGTCGCCCTCGTCGGGAGTGCGCTTGCGGGCCCAGGCATCGAACTGTCTCGAGCCGTTCAGACCGGTGAAGGAGAAGAGACCTTCGATCGTGCCCTGGCGCGCGGGTCGGAGGTACTGGGCGAAGGCCTCCTTGTAGGCCGCCCAGTCGATGCTGCCGTCGGGCCTGTGGTGTCGGCCCCAGATGCTGGCGAAGCTGGGATTGAGGCGCAGGCCGCGCATGCCCAGGATGTTGGCCCACAGCATCTCCCCGTCCACGCCCCGTTGGCCGTCCAGGGCTCGCAGCTCGGGGGCCTCGGGGCGGATGCGGGAGAACTCCAGCTCGTGAAGGCGCTGGGCCGCTCGCGCGTCGGTCCGCCGCAGGACGAGGCGGACGCGGAAGTGCCCCATCTCGCCGGGCGTGAGGTCCACGGTGGCCTGCTCGGGGATGGTGCCCACCTCCCGGGCGCCCCGGCCCACCGGCCGCTGGCGGTGGTCCTCCAGGGTCCACTCCGCTCGCCACTGTCCGGGCACGCGGTATGCCTCGGCGAACTCGATGCGGTGGACGGCCCGCTCGCCCTCGTAGAAGAGGCCGCGGGGGGCCCGGGGATGCACCGTGGAGTAGGGAGCCGGGGCCGTGGGCTCGCCGCCGGGGCGGACGGTGAGCTCGACGGTGCTCTCGTCGTTGGCGCCGCGCAGCGCCCAGTAGCCGCGCCTGCCCTCGAGGGCCTCGCTGGTATGGGGGTCGCGGCGGCCGACCGCGTAGTGCGCGACCCCGGAGATGCCTCGCAGCTCGAGCCTCGTGCCGTCGGCGTAGGTGGCCTGGACGTGGGGCCAGTACTCGCCCAGCCAGCCGTAGAAGGAGAAGCGGTGGCGGGAGCAGACGTGGTCGGCGGGCAGGGCGTCGCGCCGGCCGTCGCGGAGGTTGCGCACGCCCACGGCCTGGTCGCCGAAGACCCCGGCGAGCTGGGCGCGGGGAAGGCCCTTGGCGTCCTTCTTGCCCAGGCCGAGCGGCGCCAGCTCGAGGCCCCGGGGCAGGAAGCGGAGGGAGACGCCGGGGCGCTCGGGCTTCTCCGCCTCGTCGCCCGGCGCCTGGGCGGCGCCGCTCGGGGCTCCCTCGCGGAGGACGATGCGCTCGCCCTCGCCGGCCCGGATGTCGCCCAGGGCCTTGACCTTCCCGCCCACCTCGAGCACCAGGCTGCGGACCAGCTCGGTCTCGCCAGCCAGGATGCGGAGCCGTCCGTCGGGGTAGACCTCGGCGCGGTAGGTGCGCCCCTGCACGCGGTAGAGAGGCGTCGGCTCGTCGCCGAGTTCGAGCTCGGCGGGGTCGGTCTGGCGGATGCTCACGCCTTCTGCGGCGAAGCCCGCTGCGGCCAGGGCGGCGAGCACGAGGGCCAGCAGTTTCCCGGTGCGCGGCGGCATGGCACGTCCTCGCTCTCCTCCGGGGCGGAACCGAGGGCGACAGGGCTATTGTAGGGCGTGGGCTCGGCGGGTCAATCGTCGGTGGGCGCCGAGCACGGGCCGGAGCGGCTGGCGAGCGGGCCGCTCACTCCTCGGCCTCGGGCCGGATGGGCTGGATCTCGGGCTCTCGGGGCTTGACCTTGAAGCTGGCGGAGGCGCGCCGCCCCTGGGGCGTGGTGCCCTCGAGCTCCACCGCGAGGGTCTCGGGCAGGACGTCGAGCGCGACGCCTTCGCCGGTGAGCTTCGCCCACTCGTGGCGCGTGCCGTTGAGGGTCAGGGCGACGTCGGAGAAGGCGGCGATCTTGATCCCCGGCTCCACCTTGAGCACGTAGTCCTTCTCGTAGCGGGCCACCTGCTCGCCGTGGCCGGTGTCGGTCTCGATGTCGAAGAGGTAGCAGCAGTCCAGGGTGTTGATGGCCACCCGGGCCTTCTCGCCGCGGGGGCGGAAGGGCACGGGCTCGCAGCACGCGCTCTGGCCGAGGAGCACGGCGAGCTGGTGCTTCTCAGGCTGATAGCGGACGGTCACCGGGGCCACGTCGAAGAGGCGCAGGCCGCGTGGCTGGACGGACATGGTGAGCACCGCCTGGGCCTCGCCCAGGGCTCGGCGCAGCTCCTCGAGCTTGCCGTCCTTGAGGCGCACGGCGACGTGGATGCGGAGCTCGCTCTCGCCCAGGGCGTCCTCGACCTCGGCGTCGGGCGGCGTGGGGTACTGGGCCGCTTTGCGGCGGAGAGCGGCGATCTGGCTGCGGAGGTGCTCCTCGCTGCCGCCTGCGATGCCCATCCCCTCGCCTTCGGCCTTGGCCTCGAGGAACAGCTCGTAGGCCGTCTCCAGCTCCTTGGCCGCGCGGTCGAAGATGCCGCACTGGGCGTAGAGGGTGCTCAGGCGCAGGTGAGCGTTGATGTCGTAGACGCCGTGCTCGGGCGGCACCTCGAGGATGGCCTGCCATTCGCGTGCGGCCAGGCGGCGGCGCCCCAGCTCCATGAGCAGCGTGCCCGCGACGTAGTGGGGGCCCTCCTGGTCCGGGTGGAGGGCGAGGGCCTGCTTGCGCAGGGCGGCCGCCTGCTCGTCGCGGCCCAGCGCGGCGAGGGCCTCGGCCTGGATGTAGAGGAAGCGGGCGTCGTCGGGCGCGGCGCGGGCGAACGCCGCGGCCTGCTCGGCCACCGCCTCGTAGTCCCGCGCCTCGAGCTTGGCCAGGAGCTCCTTGGCGCCTGCCTTCGTCACCCTGGCCCGGGCGCGCGGGTCGGCCTGTCCATCGCCCAGAACTTCGAGGGCCCGGAGGCTGGAGCCGAGGCGGCCGTGGGCGTAGGCCAGGGCCTGCTTCTGGGCGGCGTTCGCCGGCTCCTCGATGGCCTCCACGATCTGGCGGCAGGCCTCGGGGCTGTCGAGCCGCTGGAGGCAGTAGAAGGCTTGCTGCGCCTCGTTGGCGCCGCCTTTCCCCAGTCGCTGGACGAGGAAGGGGATGGCCTCTTCCCCCAGCGCCTCGTGGACGCGACGCAGGGCGTTGCCTCGCTCGTGCTCGTTCAGCCGCTCGTAGTGGCGGACCAGGAGAGCGATGTCCGAGGGCCACTGGGGGCGAATGCCCAGGCGCACGTCGGCGAGCACCTTTCGCGCCCGGTAGCGCACCTCGGGATCGTCGGACTCCGCCGCCTTCTCCAGGGCTTTCTGAGCGGGCCGGCCGATGCGGCGAAGCGCCTCCGTGGCCTGCTCGCGGGCCTGGTAGCTCTCCGCGCCCAGGTCGCGGACGAGGCCCTCCACCACGCGGTCGAGGGGCACGGGCTTCTCCCCCGCGGCCGCCGCGGGTCCCAGGAGGAGCAGGCAGCCGACCAGGAACGGGACTCTCATCCAGCGATCTCCTCTGCCCGCGGGGCATTCAACGGTGCGTGATGGCGTTGACCAGGATCTTCTTCATCCCGTCGTTCATCTCGTAGTAGTCCATGCCCAGGAGGATCACCCAGCCGCGTCCCACGCGGCGTCCCACGATGGGCGCCCCCGAGGGATTCTCGGCGAAGGCTTCCGCCGTGATGCTCTCGCCAATGCGGTAGAAGTGCGTGGCGTTGGCGGTGGTGAACGACTCGCCCACGTCCCGGGAGATGTGCCGGCCCGCCGCGGTGAAGGGCACGGTGGCGCCGTCGTGGCTGCTCGAGGGCTGCACGTCGAGCAGGCCGGCCTGGCGGAGGAACTGGACGTGGCTGCCCGAGGCGCCGCACACCACCACGTTGCCCCCCCGGCGGAGGAACCCCTCGGTGAGCTTCTTGAGCTCCGGCGCCAGGGCCATGGCCGCCGAGGCATCGAAGCTCTCCATCTCCGGGACCAGGAGCGCCCGGGAACGCACGAGCTCGCGGCGGAACGAGGCGTCGAGCGACCGCTCCATGTGCTCCACGATGCGCCAGCGGGAGCCGAAATGGTCCTTCAGGGCGCTCACCGCGTGGGCGAATTCCTCGTCGGTGTCGCTGAACGCGCCCCAGGCCAGCACGGCGCGCCGGCCCCACGCCCCGGCGCCGCCGGTCTTGGTGAAGCTCGCCTCCGCCACCGCATCGGCCGCCACGGAAACCCGCTGGCCCCCCGCCAGCTCGAGCGAGAAGCGGGAGCCGTCGAAGGCCGGGTCGGAGCCCACCAGGCTGCCCCGACGCCGCGTAGCCACCGTGCACAGCACCTGCTCCTTCTCCGCGTCCCCCTCCGCCCGCGCCGTATCGGGCGGGTCGTCGTCGCGAACGGGGAAGCACACGGCGGCGACCGCGGCCAGCGGGACCTTCGCCTCCACCGCGGCGCCGCTGACCTCCAGCGAGCCTCCCTGCCCCACCGCCACGTCGCCCACCAGCAGATCGCCCTGCACCGTGGCCACGGTGCAGAACTCCTGGCCCCCCGCCGAAGGGGGGTTCGAGCCCACCTGGGAGACCTCCTCGACGTCCTTGCGGGGGAAGCGAAGCTCCCCGATCCCCTCCACCTGGAAGTGCACCGCCTCCTCGCCGAGCCGCACGAACCGGCCGTAGACCAACGTGCCGTCCCGGCCCTTGAGCATGTGGCCCGTATCGGGAACCTTCTGCTCCGAGGCGTCGGCGAAGGCCACGTGCTCGACCTTCTCCAGCTCCAGCTTGAGCAGGCTCTGGGGCGCCACGGCGGGATAGACGAACAGCACGCCGTCGGCGAGCTTCTCCACCCGGCCCCGCATCTGGTCGCCGTTGGCCAGCGAGAGGGTGCACTGCTGGCCGGGGGCCTGCGGGGTCTCGGCCTCCGTGGAAGTCGGCGCCGCGCCCGCCACGGCGGGGGGCGCCAGGGCGAGGGCCAGGACGGCGGCGAGAGCCGCATGGCCGGTGGTCATCTCGGGGTCTCCCTACCTGTAGATATTGAAGCGGATGCTCTGCACCGCGTCCCGCCGGATCTTCACCTCGCCCAGGTAATCGGACTCGCCGACCAGGGCTCCCTCGTCCAGGGCCCCCAACTGCACGGTGAGCCGGGACTGGCCGGCCCGCACCCGCACGTCGCCCTTGCGTCGCCGCGGCTCCTCGGAGCCCTCCTGGCGGAAGACGATGGTCTCCACCTTCTGGATGGGCGAGGCCAGCTCCCCGTAGCCCGTCTTGAGCGCGAACTGGCCGTCGGCGAGGGCCACCTGCTCGGCGGCCACCGTATCGCCGTTGACGAACATCACGGTGTCGGTCTTCTGCGCCGCCTCGCCGCTCACGCCGGAGGGCTCGACCACGCCGCGCAGGACGCGCAGCGACTTCACCGTGGCGGCGTAGCGGGTGATGAACATCACGTACTGGCCCTTGGCCGGCTTGCGGGGCACGGCGCACTCGGCCACCCGCGCGGAGTCGAGCCAGGCCACGGCCTTGCCCGTCTCGGGGTCGTAGGCGAAGCGGAGGGTGCCGGCCTTGATCGAGCGGCCCAGGTTGTGCTTGTGGATGGAGTTCGTGCTGCGGTTGTGCACCTGGTAGAAGTAGCAGCGGCTGCTCTCGAAGCGCACCACCACGCTGTTGTGGCCCCACGGGTTGTCGTTGGTGTCGGCGAAGAGCACCATGTCGCAGCGCAGGGTGCTGCGGCCCGACTGGACCCTGGCCTCGAAGGTCACCGCCTGGTCCTGGTCGAGGCGGGCCACCAGGGCGTTGTGGCTGGAGGAGCAGTGGAGCCCGTCGTCGCCGAAGCGCCAGGTACCCTGGCGCTTGGTCCACGGCTCCAGGGCGCCCTCGGCGAAGCGGCTGTTGATGAGCACCGACTGGCCGCAGCCCAGGCGCACGGCCCGCACCACCCTGCGGGCCACCTTCACCGGCCCGGTGGGGCCCCACTCGACGATCACCGCCTGGGGGGTGATGGCGGCCAGCTCGCCGATCATCCGGTCGCCGTTGGTCAGCAGCACCTCGTCGCGGCCCGAGGGCGTGCGGTCCTTGGCCAGGAGGCTCACCCGGTCGAGGGCCTCGACTCGCACCCGGGCCTCGCCCTCGTAGTGGGCGGCGGCCAGGCGCAGGAGGCCCGCCTGGGGGTCGATGCCCAGCACCGTGCCCGTGAGGCGGTCGCCGCGCACCGTGGTCACCGTGTCCGCGGTCCGGGAAATGTCCTGGGAACCGGAGTCGTCGAGCGTCTCGCCGGAGCCCTTGGGCTGGGGCACGAAGATCTCGCGCCCTCCCCGCGCCTGGAGGCGGTTGCGCACCTCGCCCTCGGCCACGGGGCCGACCAGCCTCGCCCGCTTGCCGCCGAGGACGTGCACCTGGACCTCCGGGGGCGCGGGCGGGGGGTCGGCCGGGGCCACGGCGCCGCAGGCCAGAAGGGCCGCCAGGGAGAGCAGGCAGGCCACAGGGAATGGGTGGGCTCGCATGGTTCTCATTGCCTCCACAGGGGCACGGTGGTGCTGCCTCATCGCTGGTAGATGGGCAGGAAGTTGTAGTTGACCTCCAGGGCGAGCAGGGCCATGGCGGTGCCGCACACGATGCCCCCGCTGCCCCGGTTGGGCCACGAGCCGTCGGGCTGCTGCATGCTGATGAGCAGGGGCGTGGCCGTCTCGTTCCACTGCTCCCAGTACTTGCCCCCGGCCTGGTACATGGCCTGGGAGCAGTAGTAGCAGGCGTAGTAGAAGTAGCTGTCGTGGCTGGTGCCGTGGGCGAAGAGCCAGTCGGCGGTGGCCTTGGTCTCGGGGCTGCGGTAGGCCCCCGAGAGGCTGAGCACCAGGAGGCCGATGCCGCTGCGGGCCATGTTGGGGCCCGAGGGGCCGGTGTAGCCGAAGCCGCCGCCGGGGCAGAAGCAGCTCTTGTAGTAGGCCACGCCCCGCTGGATGGTCTCGATGGGCACCTCGATGCCCGCGTTGGCCGCGGCCCGCAGGGCCACCATCTGGGCACCCGAGACCGTGGTGTCGGCGTCCGAGGAGCCCACGCTGTAGCGCCAGCCCCCGCGGTCGTTCTGGGAGCTGACGATGAGCCCCACGGCGCGCTTCAGCGCCGGGCCCACCCGCGGGTCGTCGATCACCCCGTAGACCTCGGCCAGGGCCAGGGTGGCGAAGCCGTGGCTGTACATGGGGCTCCCGCCGCTGCCCGAGAGCAGGGCGTTGGACTGCTGGGACTTGAGAATGTAGTCCACGCCCTTGCGGATCACCGCGCCGTACTTCCCCTCGTCGGGCACCTCGCCGTGGGCCAGGAAGGTGAGCACGGCCAGGCCCACCACCCCGCTCACCTTGCCGTAGCTGTCGGGCCACGAGCCGTCGGGGGTCTGCGTGCGGGCCAGGTAGTCGAGGCCCCGGCTCACCGCCCGCTCCAGCTCGGGGGTCACCTCGAGGCGCCGCTCGACGGCCGCCCCGGGGCGGGCCACGAGGCACAGGACGAGGGCCGTGGGCGCAAGCAGCGCCACGGCCGGCGGCTTCGTGCGGCTCGCTCGTGGGCTTCGCATGGGACTCGTCACCTCCGGTCGGTCAACGCTGCGGCTCGCTGCGCAGACGGTCGAAGTAGGCGTGGAGCAGGCCTCGGAACTCGGCGGGATACTCCGCCTCGGAGCCGGCGCTCAGGCGGCCCTCGAAGCGAGAGCGGCTCCGCCGCCACTCCTGGTCCTCCGCCTCGTCGAGGCTGGCGGGCAGGATGGGGGCGTTGGTGCCGCCGGCGAAGCCGCCGGAGCTCATCCCCGCCATCATCTGCATCATGGCCATGGCCCGCGCCCCGGCCAGTCCCCCGCCGCTCATGGCGCCTTGCTGCTGCTGGATCAACGCCTCGAGGATGGCCACGGCCTGGCGCTGGACCACGCGGGTGTCGCGTCCCGTGTCGCCGCCCTCCAGGGCCATGCGGCTGAGGTCCATCTTCTCCCTGGCCTTGCCCACCATGGCGGCGGCAGCGCGCAAGCGGGCGATCATCTTCTGGAGCCGCCCGGCGTCCAGCCCCACCTCGCTCTGTCGCCTGGCCAGGCGCACCACGGCGCGGTCGAACTCCTGGGGCTGGTCGGGCCGCGTCTCGTCGGCGCTCTCGGTATCGCGGTGGATGCGCTTCTGCTCCAGCAGGATGCGCTGGAGCAGGAGAAGGGCTTCCAGCCCCTGGCACGACTGGCAGGCGGAGGCCAGTTGGGAGCTCTCCTGGTCCAGCGCCTCCCTGGCGCTCTTGAGCAGGGCGAGGGCCTTCTCGCCGTGGGCCAGCCCCTGGGAGAGTGCGGCGCGGAAGAGGTCGGTGGTCCCGCGGCGCATCTCGGCCGACGCGGCGTCGAGGATGGCGGCGGTCCTGGACTCGAAGCCCTGGATTTCGCGTGCCAGCCAGTGGAGGGCGCTGGCCTGCTCGGCGACGTCGCGCCCCAGGTCGCCCTGCTTCTCGGCCAGGCGGTGGGGGCCCGGGGCCTCCGCCTTTTCGGCGGTGGCCCCCTCGATGTCCCCGTTGATGGCCGTCTGCCGCTTGATGAACTCCTCCAGCTCCTTGACCATGGCTTCCAGGGGGTCCATGTCGAGTCCCCGGCGGAGGGTCCTGGCCACGTCCTCGAGGCGCTCGGCCACGTCCTCCTGGCGGGGCACGGTGCGGAACAGGGTGTTCTGCTCCATGTCGCGGGCGATGCCCTCGGTCTGCTCGCCGAGGTCCTTGGCGTCGAGCTGGGAGTCGGCCTGCTCGGCGGTGGCGGCGTCCAGGGGGTTGGAGAAGCCGAGGGAGCCGGCGGCCCTCCGCAGCTCCTGGGAGAGCTTGCGCACCCCCTCGCCGATGGACCTCTCGCTGCGGGACAGGCGCTGGAGGCGGCGGCGCTGCTCCTCGTCCAGCTCCTCGGGGTCAGTCCCCGCGGTCTGGAGGCCGAGAGGCACCGTGGTGTCGCTGACCTCGCGCTGCCGGGCGGCGAGGCGCTCCGCATCGGTGGCCAGACGCTCGAGCAGGCCACGGCGCTGGAGGCTCTCAAGCAGGCGCGAGAGCTGCTCGAGCCGCCGGCCGGCCTCGCCCGCCTGCTGGCTGGCGTTCCGGAGGGGGGCGCTCTGCGAGCCCTGGGCGGCCTGGGCCGCCTGGCCGAGCTGGTCGGCCGCCGAGGCCATCTGGCCCGCCGCCACGGAGCGCACGCCCTGAGCGAGGCGGGCCAGCTCGGACATCAGGCTCACGGGCGCCGAGGGGTTGCGGGCCAGCTCGGGCAGGAGGCGCTCGAGCTGGCGGGCCACCTCGCGGGTGGACCGCATCTCCTGGCGCTCCCGCCGCTCGGCGTGGCGTGCGGCCTCGGCCACGGAGCGGGCCTGGGCGGCCTGGGCCAGCTCGCCGGCGTCCTCGGCCTGGGTCTTCTGGATGCTGGCCCGCTGCCGGAGGGCCAGCTCGATCTCCCGCAGGCGGCCCATGACGCTTTCCAGGTGCTCGGCCTCGCTGAGCACGCTGATGCGATAGGTCCTGGAGTAGGCGCGGCGCATCACGGCCTCGCCCGCGAAATCGGAGGCCTGGGCTTTGTACTCGAGGGCGTCGCCGGGCCGGAGCCCCAGGTCGGCCAGCACCAGCTCCGCGGTGCCCGCGAGCTGGCGCACGGTGCGGCCCCCGGTCTCGAGCACGCGGCTCTGCCAGCGGCTGATCCGCTCCTCGTCGCCCCGGCTCTCCACGATGCGGCGGCGGAGCACCAGGCGGCGGAGGCCGAACTCGTCCTCCGCCACCGCCTCCACCGCCACCCGCTCCCCGGGCAGGACCATCAGGTCGCGGGCCGGTCGCGTCACGCTCACCCGCGGCGGCCCGTCGGGCACCACCGCCAGGAACAGGCTGGCCGGCCCCCGGCTGCGCAGGCCGAAGCCGTCGCGGAGCTCCAGCGAGCAGGGGCCGCTCGCGGCAGGCGCGAACCGCGGGGAGCAGAGCAGCCCCCCGGGGCCGGGCTCCAGCGGGAGGCGCCGGTCGCCATAGACCAACTCGCCCCGGCATGCGAACTCCGGGTCATCGCCTCGCGACACCGCCGCCACGCGAAGCTCCAGCCCCGTGCCCGCCACCACCTCCAGGCGGCCCTGGACGCTCTCCACCACGCGGGTGGCGCTCTGCGGCTCGTCGGGCTCGCGGGCGTAGGACGGATTGTGGAGCACCGCCGACACCGCCTCCAGGGCCGGCGGCGGCACCACCCGCACGCGGTACCACTCCGAGATGGCGTCGCCGGCCCGCACGCGGTAGTCGAGTGTCTCGAAGAGCGGCCCGCTCTCCCAGCTCGCCCGACCGTCGTCGCACGGCAGCTCGAGGCGCAGGGGCCCGGAGCCGTTGCGGGCCTCCAGGCGCACGGCGCTCACCGCGCGTCCGCCGACCACGGCCTCCACCTCCACGACGTCGCCCGTGCGCACCACGTGGTCGCCGGGGCTCACGCTCACGTGGGTGTAGCAGAAGAAGGGGACGTCGCGGGTGGGCAGGAACAGGCGCATCAGGGCGTTGCTCACCGCCTCGGGGCGCAGCAGGTAGCCGGCGCAGAAGCCCCCGGCCACCACGGCCAGCACCGCGCCGGCCCGCAGCACGGGCCGGAAGGGCACCGCGGCCCGGACGTTCAGCCCCCGGGTGCGGGCCACGATGTGGCTCAGGGCCGAGGCCACCAGCGAGCGCGAGACGCCCTGGTGGAACCGCCCCTCCCCGCTCAGCTCCACCGCGCTCACCAGGTCCTCCTCCGCCTCCGGGAAGCGGCCGCCCAGGCGCACCGCCGCGTCGCGGTCGCGCATCCGCCGCAGCGCGGGCCACAGCACCAGACGCCCGAAGGAGACGGCGAAGGCCAGCCCGATGACCCCCAACGCCGCTGCCCGGGCCGTGGGGGCCAGGCGCAGCAGGCGGTCGGCCGCCACCGCGGCGCCCACGGCGCCCACCACCAGTCCCAGCGTGACGAGCAGGCCCGCGTGGGCCGTCACCAGCCGCCACCGCCGGCGGTAGCCGTCGAGCTTCTTGCGGATGCTGCGGGGAAGGGCGCGAGTGCGTGCGCTGTTCATGCCAGGCCACTCCTCTTGCGGATGAGCCACGCAGCGGAAAGGACCAGGGCGAGGGCCAGGTAGTAGGCCCAGTGGCGGCAGGGCGAGTGCTCGGCGGTGAGCGCCCGCCGCGTCGCCCGGGGGGCGAGCAGGGAGGGCAGGCGCCCCACCTCGCTCACGTCCAGGTACTCGCCGCCGCTGGCCTGGGCGATGGCCTTCAGGGCGGCGCGGTTCTGGCCCAGGAAGTTCTTCTCCAGGTCCTGGCGGGCCACCTCGATGGTGGCCGAGGAAGGCAGGGGCTGCTCGCCGTAGAGCGAGACCACGGGCCGCACCTGGTAGGTGCCAGGGGCCTTGGGGACGAATCGGGCGCGGTAGATGCCCCAGCCCCCGGGCGCGGCCTGCATGGCCAGGCGCCGGGCCTCGCCCCCCGGGCCGTCGACCTGGAGCCACACGCTGGCCCCCTCGAGCGGATAGCCGTCCGGCCCCAGACAGTAGGCCTCGATCTCCACCTTCGCGCCGGCGCTGCACTGGGGGCGGTCGACGGCCAGGCGAGCCCTGCTATCGCCCTCGGTGAACCGCTTGCGCACCAGCCACCGGACGGCTTGTGCCCAGAAGCGATAGTGGTAGCGGTCGCCCACGCTCTTGCGCCACCGCCAGCTCTCCTCCGTGCCGCTGAAGAGCACCTTGCCGGCTCCCACGCGGTGGACGGCGAGGATGGGGGCCTTGGACGTGGCGGCGAGCTGGTGGGGGTGGACGAGCAGGGCCTCGGCCCCCTTGGCCAGCCCGCTCACCCGGGCGGCCCAGGTGAGGCGGGGCAGCCGCGCCCAGAGGAGCTCGTTGCTCGCCTCGTCGGGCGCCAGGCGGGTCATCAGGTGGGAGCTGCCCTCCTGGGTGAGCTCCACGGGGAAGGGCCGCCCGCCGCGCCCCCCGCCGGGAAACGCGCCGTTGAGCTTGACCGGGAGGATGGGCTCCAGCGGCGTGCCCACCAGCTCGCGGTAGTGGCCCCGCCGCCCCGCGGCCACGACGAGGGCCGCCGAGCGCCGCCGCACCATCTCCGCCAGGCCCTCCAGAAAGTCGCCAGGCAGCTTCTCCCCAGGCACGTCGCCCAGGAACACCAGGTCGTAGGGCGCCAGGGCCTTCTTGTCCCGGGGCAGGGCCTCGAGGAAGCCCTCGCCACCCACCGGCCCCACCCCCGGGCGCAGGAGGCACACCGTGGGCTTGACCGCCGGGTCGCGCTCGAGGACGTTGCGGAGGAAGCGGAACTCCCACCGCGGCTCGGCCTCCACCAGGAGCACGCGGATCTCGCGCTCGACCACCTCGACCCAGGTGCTCGCCTCGTTGTTCCCGTCGTCGCGCTCGCCCTCCTGGCGAGGCACGCGGACCGCCAAGTGGCGGCGGCCCGGGGCCTGGGGCAGGACGGTGAAGGGCACCTCCAGGGGAGTCCCCGAAGGCGGGCACGGCAGGCGCTTCTGCTTGACCACTCGCCCCTCGCTGAGCAGCTCGACGGTCAGGCGGGTGGTGCCCATGCCGGTGGTGGTGATGGGGGCGACGAGGATCACCTCGTCGCCCAGGAAGGCCTTGCGGGGGGCGCGGAGGGGCCGCACGGCCACGTCGCGCGGTGGGTCGGGGTCGCCCAGGCCGATCACGTAGACGGGGGTGCCCAGGCGTCCCAGGATGCGGGCCACCTCGGAGGGGTCGGCGCCCTGGTTCCAGGCCCCGTCGCTGACCAGGACGAGGGCCGCGGGGCGTCGGGAGCCGCCGACGCCGCCCGCGGCGCCCTCCAGGGCTCGGCCCAGCGCGGTGGCGGTGCCCTCGGGGTCGACGGCGAAGGGCGGGGCGTCGCCGCCCAGGGCGAAGGCCTCCAGGGCGTCGGCGAACCGCCAGGCGGCCACGTCGAACTGCTCCTCCAGGGCGGCCAGCCAGCCCTTCCTGCCCTCGGCCAGCGCCAGGCGGGTGGCCTGCTCGCGGCTCATCTCCAGCTCTCCCGCCTCGCTGCGCTCGGCGCCGGCCCGGGTCAGCCACGCCGCCGTCTGGCCCCCGTAGACGTCGGTGAACCGCATGCTTCCCGAGGCGTCGAGCAGGAGCCCGCAGGCCGGCTTCTGGGGATCGGTCCACTTCCGCACCACCTTGGGGCTGAGCACCAGCCCGGTGAGCATCGCCGTGGCCAGCACGGCCAGGGCGAGCAGGGCCAGGCGCAGCGAGCGGCGCAGCGACGCGGCGTCGCGGCGGACGAAGGCCACCACGGCGACGAGCACGACGCCCGCGCCCGCGCCCACCGTCCAGGGCGGCACGGGGCAATCGAAGATGAGCTTCGTGGTTTCCACCGCTGCGTCCTAGGTTCGCGTCTCGCCGTTCGCCGCTCCGCGCGGCTTGTTCGTCTCCGTCTCGCCCCTGCCTCCGCCGCTGGGCCGGCTGGCGCTCCAGGCGAGCACCGTCTCGCCGAGGAGGAAGGCCAGGGCCAGGACGGCCAGGGGGAAGCTCGATGCGGCGGTCTGCTCGCCCCCGCCTTCCCGCAACTGGCCCCCGCCGCCGTCGGCGCGGACGAAGCGCACCGAGTGGTCGGGCAGGAGCTGGCGCACCGTCGCGGGCCCGATGCGCTGGAGGGCCGACTCCTCGGGCGGAACGTTGAGCGCGGCGAACGGCTCGCCCTCGCCTGCCCCGCCGTCGGCCGCCACCAGGCGGTAGATGCCCGCCTGCTCGGTATCGACGAACGCGGCGCGGCCGGGCTCGCCCTCCACGGGCCGCAGGGGCAGCGCCCGCCCGTCGGGCACCCGCACCCTGTGGCCCTGCGGCGGCACCGACACCTCGAGGCGGACCCCGGTGGGCCTGGAGAGCGGCTCGCCCGCCTCCACCAGGTGGGAGAGCACCGTGCGATGCACGCTGGGCAGGAACACGGGGGTGAACGGCAGATTCGAGAAGTCCGCCTGGCACGAGATGGCGAAGGCGTAGACCTTGCCCTTGCCCACCTGGGCCTGGACGAGGAAGGGCTGGCCGCCATCGGTGGTGGCCAGCACCTGGGCGTCGGGGGCCGGCTCGAGCTCGTAGAGGCGGCGAATGGCCACCCGGTCGAGCCCTTCCGCGGGCAGGGAGGCGACCACGGGCGAGGTGGGGGCCGTCCACGTCACCTTCATCGGCTCCTGGGGGTCGAGCTCGAGCAGCTTTCGCAGGCTGGCCGGGGCCAGGCCCCACTGGTTCCACGCCCTGCGGTCCGTGTGCCGGCCGGGGAAGAGGACCACCAGGCCGCCGGCCGCCGCGTAGGCCCGCAGCCGCTCGACCGCCCCGGCCTCCAGGTGCGCCACGTCGGCCAGGAACACGGCGACGAACTGCTCCAGCTCCGCCCGGCCCAGCCGCGCCGGGGGGATCGCCTCGGGCTCCAGACGCGAGCGCTCCGTGGGGTGGCCCGCCCGGGGGCGAAGGGCCAGGCGGAGGAAGTCGGCCGCGCCCTCGAGCGGCCGCGTCGACGGGGCACCGTCCACCACCAGGACCGGCAGGCGGGTCTTCGTGCGGAGGACGAAGTAGCAGCGGTCGTCGCCGGGCAGGGCGTCGGGCCCCAGCTCCAGACGGCCGGCGTGCACGCTGCGGTCGAGGGCCGGGAGGTGGAACACGCAGTCGGTCTTGCCCGGTCCCGCGAGCTCGACGGTTCGGGTGTCGACGCGTTCGCCGTCGAGGAAGAGGGCGAGCTGGGCCGCGGCCTTGCCCTCGCCGTGGAGCTGCACGGTGGCCGTGAGCTTGGGGGCATCGCCCTCGACCAGGACGGCGGGCGCCACGCGGATGCCGGCGATGGCGAGGTTGGTCTTCAGCTCCGGCCCCACGTCGCTGACCACGATGTGGGGCTCGCCGGCGTCGCGGAGCGCCTGGCGCACGCGGTCCCAGGCCCCTTCGTCGGCGGCGTGCCAATCGGCGGCCCGCAGGTCGGTGAGCAGCCAGATGGTGCCGCCTCCGCCGGTCCGCTGGAGTGCCTGGGCGGCGGCGCGCAGCGCGGCGGGCACGTGGCCGGTGCCGCCCGTGAGCTCCGCGGACCGCAGCACCGAGGCCACGGCCTTGCGGTCCTGGAGCGGCTCGCGGAAGGGCGAGCGGTAGCGGGCGCCGAAGGTGCCCGCGGTGACCCGGGCGCCGCGGGGCAGGGAGGCCAGGGTCTGGGCGGCCAGCTCCTTCGCCCGCTCGAAGGCCGAGCCCGTGGCGTCGGTGGCCGACATCGAGGCGGAGGCGTCGAGCACCACGGCCACCTGGGAGCTCTTGCCCAGCACCGCGGCCAGGGCGCCCCGAAGGATGGGCTGGAGCAATGCCCCCAGGGCCGCGGCCAGCACCAGCACCCGAAGGGCCATGAGCAGGAGCTGGCGCAGGCGGGCGCGGCTGATGGCCCGCCGCTCGGTGGCCAGGAGGAACTGGATGGCGGCCCACCGCACGCGGCGGTAGCGGATGCGGTTGAGCAGATGGATGACGATGGGAGCCGCCAGCAGGGGCGCCAGGGGCCAGTACTCGGGGTGCAGGAAGTTCATCGCCCTCCGCTCCTCACTTCCGACGGCCCAGGTAGGCGGTGAGCGCCCGGTCGAAGGGCTCCGAGAGCCACATCCGCTCGTAATCGATGCTCTTCTCCGTGCAGCCCCGCTTGAGACGGTCGAGGAACTCGCGGAACCGCTCGCGGTAGGCGGAGGCGAGCAGGCGGGGGTCGACCACCACCTCCTCGCCCCGCTCCATGCCCTCGAAGAGGGTGACCCGCTCGTAGGGGAACTGTGCCTCGGCGTCGTCGAGGAGATGGAGGACGATCACCTCGTGGCGACGGTGGCGGAAGTGCTGGAGCCCCCGCAGCACGCGGTCCACGTCGTCGAAGAAGTCGCTGATCACGACCACCAGGCTGCGGCGGCGCACCCGCTCGGCGATCTCGTGGAGCACGGCCGAGACGTCCGTGTCCTCCCCCGGCTTCACGCCCTCGAGAGCCTGGACGATGGCGGCGAAGTGGCGGGCGTTGCCCCGCGGGGGGATGAAGTGGCGCACCGCGTTGTCGAAGGACACCAGGCCCACCTGGTCGCCCTGGCGGAGCATGAGGAGGGCCAGGGCGGCGGCCAGCGAGGCCCCGTAGTCCAGCCGCGTCTCCGAGGCGGTCGTGAAGTCCATGGAGCCGCTGGTATCGAGCAGGAGGTAGCAGCTGAGGTTGGTCTCGGCCTCGAACTGCTTGACGAAGAAGCGGTCGGAGCGTGCCAGGACTCGCCAGTCGAGGTAGCGGAGGTCGTCGCCGGGGGAGTATTCGCGGTATTCGGCGAACTCGACGTTGAAGCCGTGGTAGGGGCTCTTGTGGATGCCCGAGTAGTAGCCCTCGACGGCCAGGCGGGCGCG
>JBKHIY010000147.1:0-8909 GCA_046538415.1 Candidatus Brocadiia bacterium
GGTGCCCAGGGTCTCGCGGATCAGGCCCGTGCGGTCGTAGAAGGGCACCACGGTCACCTGGCTGGTGGTGACCCACGCGGGCCACTGGTCGCGGGGGGTGGTGCGCAGCCAGGCCATCCACGCCGCCTGGTCCAGCTCCGCCCCGTCGTAGGCCTGGAAGCCGTGGCGGCGGGCGAAGCGCTCGACCTCGGCCCGGCCGGCCAGCCCGTGGTCCACCACGGCGCGGGTGGGCAGGCCGGGGGCCAGCTCGCGAATGGCCTCCTTGACGTTCCCGATGGCCTCCAGGGGGTTGAAGCCGTAGCGGACGACGGCCACGCCGCCGACGGCCTCGGCGCCGCTCTTGTCCAGGGCCCCGCGTCGGAGCGCGGGGCCGAGGCCCACGTGGGCCACCTGGGCGACGGTGATGGGCACGCCGTCGCGCTCGACGATCACCGTCTTGCGGATGTCCTCGGGGCTCTCGATGAACCCCAGGCCGCGGATGACGTACTCGACCTTGTTGACCTCGATGGTCCGCGCCCCCACGTCGACGTTGGACATCTTGACGGCCTGGAACACCTGGTCGAGGGTCACCTCGTGGGCCCGCATGGCATCGGGGTCCACGTCGATCTGGTATTCCTGGACGAATCCGCCGACGCTGGCGACCTCGGCGACGCCCCTGGCGGCCATCAGGGCGTAGCGCACGGTCCAGTCCTGGAGGCTTCGCAGCTCGTGGAGGTCCCAGCCCCCTGCGGGGCGGCCCTCGGGGTCGCGGCCCTCGAGCGTATACCAGAAGATTTGGCCGAGGGCCGTGGCGTCGGGCCCCAGGGCGGGCCGCACCCCGGGCGGCAGGGTGTCGGGCGGCAGGCTGTTGAGCTTCTCCAGCAGGCGGCTGCGCGACCAGTAGAAGCCCACGCCTTCGTCGAAGATCACGTAGATGGAGGAGAAGCCGAACATGGAGTTGCTGCGGATGGTCTTCACCCCGGGGATGCCCAGGAGGGCCACGGTGAGGGGGTAGGTCACCTGGTCCTGCACGTCCCTGGGCGAGCGGCCGGGCCATCGGGTGAAGACGATCTGCTGGTTCTCGCCGATATCGGGGATCGCGTCGGTGGGCACCGGGCTGCGGGGCAGGGGCTCGAGGTCCCAGTCGAAGGGCGCCACGGCCAGTCCCCAGGCCACGAAGGCGGCCAGGGCGATGCCCACCACCAGCTTGTTGTCCACGCAGGCCCGGATGACGGCGGCCAGGGGCCCCCGCGGCGGGGGCGGCGGCTCCTGGGCGTGGGGGGCGTTCGTGGGCTCGGGGGTGCTCACGGCGGGCCTTCCGGGCTATCGGATCTCCTCGACCACCTCGCCGCAGCGCCGCATGCTGGCCCCGAAGTAGGGGTTGCTCACCTGCCGCTGGGCCTGGAGCCAGGTGGCGCCGCGGCCCTCGAAGGCCATGGGGCACTCCAGGAGGTAGAGCGTGCGCCCGCGGGGCGGATGGAAGAGGCGGAGCACGGCGGCGAGCTGCTCGGAGACCAGGGCGAAGGGGGCGCGCAGCGCCGCCAGCTCCTCCGCCCCGCGGGCCCCGTCGAGGGCCTTGGCCAGGCTGGGCCGCTGGCGCAGCCAGGCCGCGTAGGCCGCGTCGGGCAGCCTCTCGGCGTCCACGCCCTCGAGGGCCCGGCCCATGGTCTCGAGGGCGTCGGCCGCGGCCTTCGCATCGTCGGCCGCCAGGGCGCCCGCCGCCTCGAGGTAGGCGTCCACGGCGTCTCCGAGCCGCTGGCGGAAGGCCCGGGGCAGGGCCTCGGGCCGCAGCTCGAGGCGTTCGTGGGGGGGAAGCCCGAAGCGGGCCCGGACCTGGGCCACGTGGTCGCCCAGGCGGGCCAGCTCGCGGCGGGCCGCCTCGGCGTCCTCGACCCGGGCGCCCACGGCGGCGTCGTTGCGCAGCCGCATGGCCAACTCGTCCCACACCAGGCGGGCCGAGGCCGTGAGGGACTCGGGCTCGATGCCCTCGAGGGCCGTGCCCAGGGCCTGGAAGGCGGCCCGGATGGGCTCGATGTCGCCGGCCCGCACGGCGCCCAGGACGCGGGCGTAGGCCCCCTGGAGCTTGCGGAGCTGTGCCGTGAAGGCGGCGGGCACGCGCTCCTCGGTCCCCTCGCCCTCGGGGCCGAGCACGCCCGGGGGGCTCATCATGCTGGGCCGGGCCACGATCTGGAGAGCGCTGTCGATCTTGAAGTTCCCGTGGGTCACCACCCGCTGGCCCTCCTCCAGGCCGTGGCGCACCAGGTAGTAGTCGCCGGCCCGGGGGCCGAGCACCACCTCCCGACCCTCGAAGGTCGGCTGGTCGGCGTCGGGCACCCGCACGTAGACCACGGCCCGGGTGCCGGTGATCAGCGGCGCGGTGGCGGGCACGACCAATGGGCGGGCCACCTCGGCCTCCTCCAGGGGCACGTAGCCCAGCGACTCGGTGCGGGCCAGGGGCATGCCGCAGATCTCGCACGAGCCCGCCTGGTCGTCGACCACGCTGGGGTGCATGGGGCACATCCACTTGCCCGCCAGGTAGGGCTCCATCACCCGCCCGCCCCGGGCCACCTGGGCACGCACCACGGCTCGGAGGAACATCTGGGGCTTGAGCCGCCCGTCCTCGTTGGACACGTTCACCCGCACCTTCACCGTGCGCGTGCGGGGGTCGAGGGTGGGGTCGATGAACGCGATGCGGCCCTGGAAGACCTCGCCGGGGTAGGCCTCGGTGGTGAACCGCACGGGCTGTCCGTAGCGCAGCCACTGGAGGTCGCTCTCGTAGGCGTCGAGCTTCACCCACACCTTCCGCAGGTCGGCGATGGTGTAGATGGGGGTGCCGGTGCGGACGTACATGCCCTCCTGGGCCTGCTTGCGGATCACGATGCCGCCGGCGGGGGCGTTGATGGTCACGTGGTCGCTGGCCGTGCCCCGTCGCTCGATGGCCTCGACCTGCTGGGCGCTGAGCCCCAGGAGGCGGAGCTTCTCCCGCGCCGCCTCGACCGTGGCCTGGGCGTTGCGGCGGATGTCCTCCAGCTCCGTCTCCCGGGCCTCCCGCAGGGCCTCGAGGGCGGCCAGCAGCTCCTGCTGGGCGGAGTACAGCTCGGGGCTGTAGAGGGAGACCATGTGGTCGCCCTCGCGGACCGTGATCCCCGTGTAGTCGACGAACAGGCGGTCGATGCGCCCCGGCACCCAGGCCGTGACGGTGGCCAGGGTGGTCTCGTCGTAGTCCACCTTGCCCACCATCCGCACGGTGGCGGCCACGAACTTGCGTTCCACCGGCGCCGTGCGCAGCTCCATCAGCTCGAGCGCCGCCTCCGTGGTCTGGAAGCGCCGCAGGCCGCCCCCCGCCTTCTCCTCCAGGGGCACCAGCTCCATCTTGCAGATGGGGCACAGCCCCGGCTCGGGCTGCTGGATCTGGGGGTGCATGGCGCAGTACCACGTGGTGGGCTCCTCGGCCGGCTCCTGCTGGCCGGCCTCGGGCCGGCGGGCCGCCGGCTCCGAGGGCGGGGGCCGCTCGCCGGGGGCGCCCCGGCGAGCGACCACGACGCCGGCCCCGAACGCCGCGGCGAGGGCGGCCAGCGCCCCCGCGGCCCAGCCCAGGCGGCGCCGGGACGGGCGGGTCACCAGGCTCTTCAGGGCGCGGAGCGGGCGCGGCAGCACCATGGGGGCACCTGTGCGGGAGGACGGGGCGGGCTCAGTCGTCGCCGCCCTCGGCGGGAGCCACGGTGGCCAGCTCCACCCCGTCGGCTTCCATCTGCTGGATGTACTTCTCGGGCTCTTCCTCGAACTTGTCGACGCAGGCGGCGCAGCAGAAGTAGACGCGCTTGCCCCCGTGGTCGGCGTAGATGTCCTTGTCGATGGCGTTTCCCATCACGGGGCAGGTCTGCTGGTTGCCGGCCTCGACCACCTGGGCGCCCTGTGGCTCGCCGGTGGGCTCGGCGGCCTCCTGGGCGGGCTTGTCGGTGCCGCCGGGTTCCTTCTCGCCTCCGCATCCCGTGGCCAGTGCCGCGGCGGCGAGGGCCACGGCGGCCAGTGCGAACGGTCGCGTGAGCCAGCTCATGGTCGGCTCTCCTTCCTGTCCCCTCCTATTCCCTGGGTCGCTGAGGTTGGTGCTCTTGCTTCTCCTCTCGGGGTTTTTCGGGGGGCGGTGCCTGGCGGGTGGGCAGTGGCCGCCCGACGAGCTTGTGGAGCAGGGCGAGGCGCTGGGCCCTGTCGGCGAGTGCGCGGTGGAGGGCGAGGCGGAAGTCGAGCTGGACCCGCTGGGCGTCGATGAGGTCGGCCAGGCTGGCCTTGCCCCCCTTGTAGGCCGTCTGGGTGGCCTGGAGCGCCTGCTCGGCCCGGGGCAACAGGCTGTCGCGGTAGAGGGCGATCTTGCGCTCGGCGTCGCGCAGGTCGAAGAGCGCCTGCTGGGTCTCGGCGGCCAGGGCGTCGCGGCGCTCGGCCAGGGTGTGCTCGGCGGCGGCCAGGCGGGCCTCCGCCTCGCGCTCCTGGGCCGCGTACTTCGCCCGCCAGATGGGCAGCTCGATGCCCACCTCGGCCATCACCGCGTCGCGCCCGCTGCCCGGGGTGTCCGTGATGGCCGAGCCGGTCACGATGGTGCTGAGGCCCAGCGAGAGGTCGGGCCAGCGGCTCTTCCTGGCCAGGGCGAGGGCGGCGCGGCCGCGGGCCACCTCGTGGCCCAGGGCCTGGAGCTCGGGGCTGGCCTCGCGGAGGGCCGCCAGCACCTCCTCGTCGGAGGCGTCGAGCCGGCGGCGGGGCAGCGCCGAGGGCAGAGGCACGGGACTGCGGGCCGGGCGGTGGAGGGCGGCGTTGAGCCGAGCGGCGATGGGCTCGCGGCGATCCTCCAGCGACCGCAGGCGGTCCTCCACCGTGCTCAGCTCCACCTGGGCGCGGATCACGTCGGCGAACGGCGCCGCGTTCACCCGGTAGCGCGAGCGGGCCACGCTCTCGATGTACTCGAGCAGCTCGGCCGTCTCCCTGGCGATGGCGATGGCCCGACCCAGGTAGTAGAGCTCGGCGTAGGGCTCGGCCACGCGGTAGGCGAGGGCCAGGCGCGCGGCTTCGACGCGTCGCCACGCCGCCCGGGCCCCCTCCAGGGCCTCCTCGCCGCGAAGCTCCAGGGTGCCGAACCACGGGAAGGCCTGCATCACCCCCACCCGGTGGTCCTGCGGCCCCACCCGCGTCTGGACCTCCTCGACGTAGTAGGCGTAGGCCAGGCGCGGCTCGGGCAGGGCGGTCGCCTGGGGCACGCGCTCGAGGGCGGCCAGGCAGCGCTGGAAGGCGGCCTCGAGGCCCGGGTTGACGGCCATGGCGCGGCGCTGGTAGGCCTCGAGCGAGGGCTCGGCGGGCAGCTCGGCAGGGGCCGCATCGAGCGCCTCGCGGGCGGCGCGCGCCTCGGCCCGCAGGGCCCGCGCCTCGTCCCTGGGCTCCGGGGCGCAGGCCGTCAGGCCCAGGCCGCCCAGGAGGGCTGCGGCACGCCACGCAAGGCCAGGCCATGCGGTCGGTGGACAGGCCACGCTGGTGCCTCCGCCCCGTCCGGCCCGTGGGGGGATCGGCTACTCGCCGGCCCGCTCGCCCATGGCGCGGTCGAGCATGAGCAGCGCCTGGGGCGCGTCGCCAGCCCTCCGGAACTGCTGGATGATGCCGTCCAGGGTCTCCTCCTCCTCGACCTGCTCGGAGACGAACCACTGGAGGAAGACGGCGGCGGGCTTGTCGTCCTCGGCCGCCGCCAGGTCCACCAGGTCGTTGATCTTCCCGGTCACCTTCTCCTCGTGCTCCATGGCGGCCTGGAAGGCGGCCAGCGGCGACTCCCACTCCGTGGGCGGGGCCTCCAGGGCGGCGAGGGTCACCCGGCCCCGACGCTCGTGGACGTGCTGGTAGATCCTCATGGCGTGGCCCAGCTCCTCCTGGGCGTGGGCGGCCATCCACTTGGCGCAGCCGGGCAGGTCGACCGATTCGAACCAGGTGGCCTCGGAGAGATAGAGGTAGGCGGCGAAGAGCTCGGCGTTGATCTGCTGGTTGAGGGCCTCTTCCATCTTTTTGCTCAGCATGGCGATGCTCCTGCGAAGGGCGGCGGGTCGGCGGCTCAGGCCAGGGCCTGGACGGCAGCGATGGCCTCCTCGTAGTCGGGCTCGCTGGCCACCTCGGGCACGAGCTGCGCGTAGCGCACGGTGCCGTCGGCGTCGGCCACGAAGATCGCCCTGGCCAGCAGGCGAAGCTCCTTGATGAGCACCCCGCAGGCCCGGCCGCAGGCCACGTCGCGATGGTCGGAGA
The DNA here is from genome assembly GCA_046538415.1 of Candidatus Brocadiia bacterium. Taxonomy (GTDB): domain Bacteria; phylum Planctomycetota; class PUPC01; order DSUN01; family DSUN01; genus JBKHIY01. Next base: position 6,250 of record JBKHIY010000147.1, read on the forward strand.
GGGTGTGCACGCGGTCCACGCCGGCGGCCCCGCACCATCGGCTCTGGGCGAAGGGCAGGTCCACGCTGGCCACCACCAGGGCCACCCCCTCGCCCAGCTCGGTGGCCCGCTGGTTGAAGGTGCGGGCCTCGCGGTCGCACACGTCGGTGTCCAGGGAGGGCACGGTGGCCAGGACGAGGGTCTTGCCCCGGAAGGAGGTCAGGGGTACGGGCTCGAGGTCGCCGTCCAGCAGCTCGACGTCGGGAACCGGGTCGCCCACCTCGAGGGGCTGGCCCACCAGGGTCACGGGCTTGCCGTGCAGGGTGACGAGGCCGGAGCGCTCTTCCATCGCAGGTCTCCTCCGTGGAGTCAATGGCCCGTCGAGCGCCCGTCCCTCGCGCGCTGGATTATACCATGGGCCATGATCGCGTGCGAGCCATTTGTCGCCGCCCCGGGGGTCTTGACGGCGGGGCGGCGGACGGCTAGAATCGGGGCGGTGGCGCACGACCACCTGCCGTGCGGGGGCGCACGCCTGGCGGAACGCCGCGATGCAAGCCAGCCTGCTGGTCCGCGAGGGCCCGCTCCAGGGCAGCGAGTTTCCTCTCTACGACGCCGCCATCACCCTGGTGGGGCGCGCGGGGTCGAACCACGTGATCCTCCGCGACCGGCGGGTCTCGGCCATCCACTGCTTGCTCGCCCCCGCCGGCAAGGAAGGGATGTTCGTCCTCGTCGACGTGCGCAGCAAGAGCGGTCTGCGGGTGAACGGCGCGGACTTCGCGAAGGGCCACGTGCACGTGGGCGACGTCGTCGAGGTGGGGCCCTTCGAGCTGGAGGTGGTGCCCGCTCACCACGGCATCTCCAGGCCGGCGCCCATCCGGCCCAGCGTCGCCGCCCCCACCCGCTTCGAGTTCGGCCGCCTGCGCCGGGGCAAGGGCCTGCTCCTGCCCGCGGGCTCGACCACGGTGATAGGCCGCGCCCCCTACGCCCACATCCGCGTCGACCACCGTTCCGTCTCCGACTATCACTGCGTCGTCGCCCTCGACCCCACGGACCAGGGCTGCATGCCCTTCCTCATCGACCTGCGCAGCTCCCAGCGCACCTTCGTCGCCGGACGCCCCGTCCACCGAAAACACGTCCTCCCCGGCGACGAGATCATCCTCGGGCGCACCCGCTTCGAGGTCCGACGGCTCGACGTGCCCCGGCCCGCGGCCACGCCGCGCCCCAGGCCCCAGCCGCCGCGCCGCCGGCCCCCCCTCGCCGCCGCCACGCCGCCGCCCAAGCCCCAGGAGGCCGAGGACGAGGCCCTCGAGCTGGAAGCCCTCGTGGCCAGGCCCCCCAGGCCGCCCAAGCCCGAGCCACCGCCCAAGCCCGTGCCCGTGCAGGAAGCGCCCCCGGAGGAAGTCTCCGAGGGGCTGGACTTCGACCAGCCCCCGCCCGAGCAGCCGGCGCCTCCGCCGCCTGAGGAGCCGGCGGCCCAGGACCAGGAAGCCCCGGCGCCACAGGAGGCAGCCCCCGAGGAGGAACTGCCGGCGCCACAGCAGCAGGAGCCCGCCGCGCCCGAGGAGGGCGCCGGCTCGCATTCGCCGGATCATCCAGCATCCAGCATCCAGCATCGAGCATCGAGAACCCCCGCCCCACCCGAGCCCCAGCAGGCCGACCAGCGGGAGGCGGCGGACGACGACCTCGGCTACGGCCTCGAGCACGTGCTCAGCAACCTGGAGACCGTGGAGCCGCCGCAGGCCACCCGCCCCGAGCCCGCGGAGAGCTTCGAAGCCCCGGCACAGCCCCAGCCCCCGGCCCTGCCCGGCGCCGCCGCGCTCCGCCTGCTCGACCAGGGGCCGCAGGACTACCAGGACTACTACCGCTTCCGCGAGCCGCCCTTCGCCAACACCACGGACCCCAAGGTCTTCTACCACAGCCAGTGCCACTGGGAGGCCTTCACCACCCTCAACCGGTGGGTGGAGACCGGTCCCCCGCTGGCCGTCCTGTTCGGCGAGCACGGCTGCGGCAAGACCTTCGTCGCCGCCTGCCTGGCCCGGCGGCTGGACCTCATTCGCCCCCGGCCCGTGGTGGTGTGCCCCGACCGGGGGGCCACGCGGCGCGACGAGATCATCCTCGCCGCGGCCCTCACCGCCGCCCAGCGCTACGACCTGCCGGCCTTCCGCGGCCGCGACCCTCTCGAGGTGTGGCGGGCCACCATGGCCCACATCCGCCGCCGCAATGCCCTGGTCGTCCTCCTCGTGGACGATGCCCACGGGGTGCCCGAGCGCCACCTCCAGGAGCTGGCCGACCTGGCCGACGAGCCGGAGATCCGGCCCGCCGTGCGTATCCTCCTGGCCGGCGAGGAGCGCCTCCGCGAGCTGGTCGCCGTGCCCCCGCTCGCCCACCACCTGGGCGTCTCGTGCTACCTCTCGCCCCTCGAGGCCGACGAGGTGGCCGCCTACATGGGCCACCGCCTGAGCCTCGCCGCGGGCAACGACCGCGAGCCGCTGTTCACCCGCCGCGCCGCCGAGCTCGTGGCCACCTACTCCGGCGGCATCCCCCGCCTGATCAACAACGTGGCCGACGCCGCACTGCGATACGCCTGCCGCACCCGCAAGCAGCAGGTGAGCCGCCACGTCGTCGCCCAGGCCATCGAGGAGCTGGTGGAAGGCGACGCGTCGGGCTAGGTGCTCGATGCT
>JBKHIY010000148.1:0-8870 GCA_046538415.1 Candidatus Brocadiia bacterium
GGATGCTCGATGCTGGATGCTCGATGCTCGATGCTGGATGCTCGATGCTCGATGCGGACCTTTGGCCTGCGGCCTACTCGCCGTGCTTCTCGAGGAAGAAGCGATAGACGGGCTCGGGCACGAAGCGGCTCACCACCTCCTGCCACCCCTCGGGCCCCACCAGGCCGCGGACGAAGCTGGAGCTGACCTCGGCGATTTCCCGAGGGGGCATGAGGAACACGGTGAGGATGTCGGGCTCGAGGTCGGAGTTGATGTAGCGCATCTCGCGTTCCCGCCAGTAGTCGCTCTCGTTGCGGATGCCCCGCACGATGTAGCGGGCCCCCAGGCGGCGGGCATAGCGGACCAGGAACTGGTTTTCGAAGCAGTCGACCGACACGGTGCTCAGCCCCTGGGTACAGGCCCGCAGCAGCTCCAGGCGGTCCTCCAGGGAGTAGGCGTAGCGCTTGTCGGGGTTCACGCCGATGGCCACCACCAGCTCGCGGAACAGCTCCGCGGCGGTGCGGATGATCCACTGGTGGCCGCTGGTCGGGGGGTCGAAGCTGCCCGCGTAGATGGCCTTGGGCATGGCCGCCTCCAGGGCACGTGGGGCCGGCCCCGTGGGTTCCCTCGCGGCAGCACCTTACCGGCTGGAGCCGCGGTTGTCAAACCTCCCGGGGCCGGGGGCCGATGGCTTGCGGGGCTCAGGCCTGGGCCGCCTCGGCGGCGAGGGCCGTGCCCGCCTCGACCACCGCCGCCTCCGTGCCCGGGGCGAAGCGGTAGATGCCCCGGTAGAACTGGTGGGCCCGCTCCACCTCGTAGCCACCCTCCTGGAACGCCGCGTCGGTGGGGATATAGCCCACCGTGCCGTTCGCGTAGCCCACCACGAAGGTGTGGGGCAGGGGCGAGGCGGCCTGGATGGCCGCGCCCAGCTCGACGAACGTTTCGCCCGGCATCCCCACGACCAGGCCCTCGCCCAGGCGCAGGGCGTGGAGCTCGAGGGGGCGGCTGGAGGGCCGTCGGGGGTTGCCGTACTCGGTCACCACGTCGCGGGCGTAGCCCAGGGCGGGGTCGGCGTCGGCCAGCTCCCGGCTCAGCTCGCCGCGGGCCAGTTGCTGGTCGAGCTCCTTGGTGCGGGCCTCGACCAGGTCGCGGGCCTCGCCGGCGGGCGGCAGGTCGTCGAGGGGGGCGTCGGCCACCGCCTGGCGGGCCTCGAGGACGACCTCGGGGCGGCACTCCACCCGCTCGGCGGCGGCCAGGGCCTCGGCGCCCAGACGCATGCCCAGGCGGCGGGCGTCCTCGAAGCTCCCGCCTACCCGCGGGGGATTGATGTTCCCGCAAGCCCCGTTCAGGAAGCCGCACAGGGCGCCAGGATGGACGCGCTCGACGAGCGCCGCGAGCTGGCCCGGGAAGTCGGCCGAGACCAGGTAGTTCCCGCCCCCCAGCACCACGGGATGGCAGGCGTAGACGGCCACGAGGGCCATGGGGCGGCCCTCGGCCCCGTCCACGCGGAGCACGCCCAGCTCGTGGTCCACGGGGCCGGCGTCGTTGCGGCCCAGCCGCATGGCGCCGTCGTCGCCGCGTTCCCGCCGGTTCACGCCGATGGGCACCTGGCCGGTGCCCCATCCCAGGGCGGCCTCGGCCATGGAGCGGTGCGCCTCGGCCACCGCCCCCGCGATCTTCCGCTCCGTGACCGCCAGCAGGTGGGGGTCGAACCCGGGATGACGGAGGATGCCCGTGGTGGGGCCGGAGTGGGTGTGGGTGCAGGCCACCATCACCGCGTCGGGGGCGATGGCGGTGGCCTCCTCCACGTGCTCGCGGATGCGGCCCACGGAGTCGGTGCCCAGGCCGACGAGGTCGCAGGTCACCAGGGCCACGGTCCGCTGGCCCGCCTCGAGGACGAGTGCCCGGGCGAAGAGCTCGTCGTGGATGCCCTCGGAGGGGCGGTCGCGGCTGGCGAAGCCGGCCAGGAAGGCTCCGACGTAGGGCGTCAGGTTGGCCCGTGCGATGCCTGCCCGCAGGCGCGGCACGTCACTTCTCCTCGAGGGGCAGCACCCAGATGTTGCGGTAGCGCACCGGGTTGCCATGGTCCTGGAAGTGGAAGCGGCCCTTGCGGGGGCCGTGGCGCAGGCGGACGTTGTCGTGGATGAGGATGCCGTTGTGGTAGACGGTGAGGAAGCTGGCCGGCTTGCCCTTCTCGTCCTTGCGCACGCGGTACTCCATGTCGTAGGTCTGCCACACCAGCGGCGGGTAGCAGGCGAGGGGGAACTGGTCGAAGGGGTCGGGATTCTTCCAGCGGTAGAGTCCCCCGCAGCAACCGCCCTCGTAGGTGGTCATTCCGAAGGAGTCGAGCACCTGGATTTCGGTGCGGCAGGGCAGGTAGACGCCGCTGTTGCCCCTGCCCTGGCCGCGGGCGGTGGCCCGCAGGGGGCAGCGGAACTCGACGTGGAGGTCGAAGCCGCCCTCGAAGTTGTCCTTCGAGTTCATCCCCCCTCGGGGGATGCGGATGGAGCCGTCCTCGCCGATGCCCACCACGGAGTCGACCCGTCGGCGCTGCTCGCCCAGGGTCCAGCCCTCGGGCACGGGCTTGTGCTCGGTGGGCCAGGTATCGGGGCGATTGGCCACGATGGTGCGGATGGGCACTTCCCACACCGGCCATCCGTCTTTGCTCATGTCGCCCAGGTACCAGGGCTCGCCGCCGCGGCGGACCATGTTGGAGAAGTCCTCGCCGTCCAGCAGCACCACGGCGCCCTCCGGCGGCTTCTTGCCCGAGGTGGGCGATTCGGGGATGAAGCGGCGGAGCTGGAAGGTGCCGCCGGCCATGGTGCCCGCGATGGTGCCGTCGCCGGGGGTCGAGGCCTCCCAGCCGCCCTCGCCCTTGAAGAGCACCTTCTGGCCCTCAGTGGTGCCCTCGAGCTCGGTCTTGGCCGTCATCTTCTCGCCCTGGCGCTGCTCGAGATACACCTTGTAGTCGCCCTTGCCCAGGGCCACCACGCGGGCCTCCAGGGTGCCCTCCTGGTCGCCGCTCTTCCAGGTGCCCTTGTACATGCCCTGGACCTTCGCCTCGTCGGGCGCGGCGGCGAGAGCCGCCGCCGCGAGGCACGCCCACACGCTCGTCGTCCACGCGATACGCGACATCGGCAGGTCTCCTTGTGCTTGCCACGGGGCCGCGGGGCCCCCTGGGGAAAGTCGCGAGCCGGCCCGGGCCGCAGTTCCCATTGTACGCTCTGGCCGGGATGTTGCAACGTCTGCGCGGGGCTCAGGTCTTCAGGTGCACCAGCTCGGCCCCGTCGAGCAGGCCGTAGTCGAAGAGGCTGAAGCCGCGCCGCAGGACGCGGTCGTCCTCGAACGCGTTGGGGCCGAACCAGCGGAAGGAGTCGCCCTCCCGCACGTGCAGGGGCCCGTGGGCATTGTGCTGGCTGGCCACCACCTCGACCTCCAGCTCGTTCTCGCCGCTGGCCAGGTGCTCGGTGAGCTCGACCACGTAGGGCCGCCACAGGATGCGGCCCGCCTCCTGGCCATTGACCCGCACGAGGAACAGCGTGCCCGAGGGGTTGCGGAGGCGGAGGAAGGTGCGGAGCCCCTTCCTGCGCCGATGGGCCACCACCTGGCGGTAGACCATGGAGCCGGGGTAGAAGGGGTATCCCTGGGGGGCCCAGGAGCCGCTATCGAGCTTTCGCGGCTCGGCGCACAGCTCGCCCTCCCAGGGGGAGCGGAGGCGGACGCCGAAGTCGCCCACCACGTAGGCCGGCTCCACCTCGGCGAGGAAGTCGTAGTCGAGGGCCAGCTCCACGAAGTTCTCGCCCTCGATCACCCGGTCCGTGATGTCCACCTTGCCGAAGCCCCGGTCCCAGTGCCACTGGCAGCCGGCGGTCTCCACGGGGCTGCCGTTGACCTTGAGGCGGGCCTGGTGGAGGTCTTCGGCCACCAGGGCGACGGCGGGCACGCGCCGGGCGGCGTTGCGGAAGCAGTAGCGGAGCACCACCGGCCCGCCGCGCCCGTCGAAGAGCTTCTTGCGCACCGCCACCCAGGGCTGCCAGGCCAGCGACTCGCGGGTGGCGAAGTGCTCGGCCAGGTGGCGGCGCACGCGGTGCTCGGGGTGCTCGGCGCTGAAGGTCTTGCCCCCGTCGAGCGAGTAGGCCACGCGGTCGAGCACCAGGACGTTGGGCTGGGTGCGGGCATGGTCCCATCGTGCGGGCAGGAGGCGCACGTCGCCCCGGCCGAGGTCGATGGGCTTGGCCTTGGGGCCTCGGGCGGCGGCCTCCTTGACCACGGCGATGAGGATGGAGCCGCAGGGCGGGAGCTCGAAGTCGCAGGCCAGGCCCTTGCCCACCGTCTTGGCCTCCAGCTTCTCCCGCGTGCCCTCCAGGGGGTCCCAGCGCACGAAGGCCTTGCCCTCCGGGGCGCGGAGAATGGTCAGGCGCAGCGCGTGGCGGGCCTCCCGGTCGGAGTTGACCACGAAGAAGAGGTCCTGGCCCCGGTCCTTGCGGTGCTGGACGTAGAGGTGGGGCACCGGCCGGCCGCTCAGGGCGCGGAGGCGGAAGCCCTGGCGCACCGTGCGGTCCAGGGCGTCCTGGAGCTCGCGCGGCGAGGCGGGGACGCAGGTCACGCCGTCCATCTCGGCCAGCTCGCGCCAGGCGTCCTCGGCGGGCTGGCAGTCCAGCTCGGCGGGCAGGCGGCCGGTGAGGATCAGGCGCCCGCCGGCGGCCGCGAAGTCCTTGAGCAGTCGGTAAGTGGCCGGCCGCCAGCTCTCGCACGCGGGCACCACCACCACGGAGTAGGCCATCTGGCCCACGGCGAGCTTCTTGCCCTCCACCCGGCCCAGGTCCTCGAGGTAGCCCTCGTGGCCCAGGTCGCAGTCGTAGCCGGCGTTGAGCGCGGCGTCGAGCAGGGAGCGGAAGACGCGGTCGGTCTCGCCCACGCGCCCCAGGTCGGGGCCGGGCACGCCGTGGGGCAGGCCGCGCGTGCCGGTGTCCACGGTGCGGCGGAGGCTGGCCGAGGCGCCCTCGACGGGATGGACCAGGAGCACCTCGCACTGGGGCTTCCCCGCGGTGAGGGCCGCGGCCAGGCGGGTGAAGTAGTCGTTCAGGGGGCGGAGGTGTGGCCAGTAGGTCTGCTGGTAGTTCCAGTTGGGCGGGTAGTCGCGCTTTCGCTTGCCCCGCATCGAGTACCAGGTGAGGTGGGGGCAGAAGAAGGTGGCGCCGAGCACCAGGTTGTAGTCGCCGATCCAGCGGAAGTCCTCGAACGTGTTGGTGTGGTGGGAGACGCCGAAGATCTCGGTGAGCACGCCCCGGCGGCCTAGCTGGCGGGCCGCCGAGCTGGCCTGCTTGACGGTCAGGAGCATGGGCTCGGTCTGGCGGCACAGGTGGTCGATGCCCGGCAGCTGCTGGTAGCGGTAGTGGGAGGCCACGGCCCCGCAGTGGTTGAGGAGCTGGCCGGCCAGGCTGTCCTCGGCGTTGTAGTGGCCGGTGTGCTCCAGGCCGTTGGCCTCGCACCACTCGTAGAGGGGCCGCGAGTAGTGCTCGCAGAAGAGCCGGTGGATGGTGCGGTAGACGAGCAGGCGGACGCGGCGGCATTCGGGACCGTCGAAGAAGAGGAACGGCAGGTCGTCCCAGAAGTCCCGCTCCGTGGCCTGGGCGTAGGCCTCGGGCAGGCCCTCCCACCAGGGCAGGGCGCAGGGGCGGCTGTAGAGCTGCGGCTCGTCGGTGAAGATGCCCGGCACCCGCTCGCCGAAGTGCTCGCCCAGGTGCTGGCGATAGACCTCGTGGGTGAACTGGATGAACTTCCGGGTCACCTGGGGGTTCAGCAGGTTGGCGTAGGACTCGCCGGACCACCAGCCGGTCCTGGGGGCGTAGCATCGGCGCACCACGAGCCGCTCGGTCACCGTGTCGGTGGCCGCCTTCACCGGGGGGATACGCTGGCAGCGTCGGAGGCTCGCCCCGTCGCGCTCGAGGACGGCGTAGGCGGCCAGGGGCTGGCCCTCGCCGTCCTCCAGGGGCTCTTCGCCCACGCGGACGTATTCGGGCTCCAGGTAGGCCTGGCGATACTCGTCGCCCAGCGCCGCCACCTGGCCGCCGGCATTGCCCGAGGGCCAGAGGTCCTCGTCGTAGAGCCACAGGTAGCCGTCCTTCTCCTCGGCCACCTGGAGTGCGGCCCGCATGGCGGCGAACCACTCCTCGCCCAGGTAGTCGGTCACCAGGCCGGCCCTCGAGTGGAAGAAGCCGCCGGAGAGGCCCTTGTCCACCATGTCGGCCATCTGGCGGGCCGTCTCCTCGGGCGTGACGCGGTCGTTGATCGCCCAGAAGGGCGCCGGCCGAAGGAAGGAGTCGGGATTGCGAAACGCCTCGAAGTCCATCCCAGTCCCTTTCGTGCTGAGCGCTGCGGCCGGCGGGGGGACCCTGGCCCCTCACCGCGACGCGCGCCACTCCAGAATGCCGCCCGAGAAGCCCGCCTGGAGCTCCGCCTCGATGCGAAGGGCCGCGGTGGTCACGGGCTTGAAGGCCACGGCGTTGAGCCGGTCCTTCTCGACGCCATAGGCCGTCGTCGCCTCGACGGGCTTCCAGTCCTGCCCGTCGCGCCACAGGAGGCGCCAGGCCCTGGGCACCCGGCACTGCCCCCGCCCCGTGTCGTCGAACCAGTAGACCTCGACCCGGGAGAGCCGGTGCGGCTGGTCCCACGTGTAGGCCACCCACTCCTGGCTGCCCCGGTGGGGCCACCAGGTGAAGCGGGGCACGCCGTGGTCGCCGGAGCTTTGCGGCAGCACGCCGTCGTTGAGGGCCCGCAGGTGGTCGGCCTGCCAGCAGTGCGAGGCCGAGGGGGTGGCCACGGCGGCCAGGGTGAGCTCCTTGCCCTCGGCGGCGGGCGGCAGCTCGGTCCGCACCCAGACCACCATCTCGCCGGGCTCGCGGTTGTCCCAGGCATAGTAGGGCACGGCGGTGACGGGCACGTCCCGGGCCTGGCGCTCGAGCCCCTCGTCGGTCTCTGCCACGGCGTAGGCCCGCCCCGTGCCCCGCACGACCACCACGCCGCCCAGGAGGTCGGGCTGGAACTCCGCCTCCAGCTTCGCCTCTGGGGGAATGGCCAGGCGGAGGACCGAGGTCTCGTGGTCGCAGCCCTCCAGGCAGTAGACCACCGGCCCTCGGCGGATGGCCGTGCGCCCCTGGTTGGCCTCCACGCGGGGATCGGGCTTCACCCGCCGCACGGGCATGGGCAGCTCCAGCCCGATGGTCTCGCCGGGGGCCCACTTCCGGCGGATGGCGGCGAAGCCGTGCTCGACCTCGACCCCCGGCAGCTCCTCGCCGTTGAGCGACACCTTCGCGCCCTCGCACCAGCCGGGGATGCGAAGGCGGACGGCGAATTGGCGCTCCGTCCCCTCGGGCTCCACGATGATCTGCACGCTCCCGTCCCACGGATACCCGGTGCGCTGGACCAGGGTCACGTTCCCGTCTTCGAGGGGCACCGTGCCCGAGCCGCCGATGTAGTGGAGCACGTAGGCGGCGTCGCCCTCGGCGGAGGCGGCGTAGGCGTAGCCCCCGAGGGCGGGGAGGAAGCGCACCACGTTGGTGGGGCAGCAGGCGCAGCCGTACCAGGCCTTGCGGTGGTGGCCGCCCCGGCTGGCCAGCGGGTTCTGGTAGAAGAAGCGCGTGCCGTCCAGGGACACGCCGGAGAGGAGGCCGTTGTAGAGCACTCGCTCGACGACGTCGGCGAAGCGCCCCTCCCCGGTGAGCAGGGCCATGCGGTGGTTCCACAGGGCCATGCCGATGGCGGCGCAGGTCTCCGCGTAGGCGTCCTCGTTGGGCAGGAAGAAGGGCTTGCCGAAGCCCTCGCCGTGGCCCTTGACCCCGATGCCGCCGGTCACGTACATCTTCCGCTCCACCACGTCGCGCCACAGGCGCTCGAGGGCCGCGCGATAGCCCGCGTCGCCGCGCACCGCGGCCAGGTCGGCCACCGCGCTGTAGAAGTACATGGCCCGCACGCAGTGGCCCACCGCCTGGCTCTGCTCGCGGATGGGCTTGTGGTCCTGGCAGTAGGTGCCGAACAGCTTGCGGTGCTCGGCGCTGCCGTGCTCCTCGACGAAGAAGTGGGCGAGCCGCAGGTAGCGCTCCTCGCCGGTGGCCCGCCACAGCTTGACCAGCGCCAGCTCGATCTCCGGGTGGCCGGCGATGCCGTGGCGGCGCCCGGGGCCGAAGACGCCCCCGATGTGGTCGGCCAGCCGCCGGGCCACGTCCAGGAACGTCTCCTCGCCGGTGGCCTGGTGGTGGGCCACGGCGGCCTCGAAGAGGTGGCCGGCGCAGTAAAGCTCGTGGTCGTGGCTCAGGTTGCGCCACCGCTTCTCGGGCGCGGTGGCGGTGAAGAAGGTGTTGAGGTAGCCGTCGGGCTGCTGGCTGCGGGCCACCAGGCCCACGACGGCCTCGAGCTGGCGGCGGAGCTGGGGGTCGGGGCGGTTGGCCCGGCAGTGGGCCACGCCCTGGAGGACCTTGTAGACGTCGGAGTCGTGGAACTTGTGGCCTCGGTAGGGCTCGTCGGAGACCCCTGCGACGTGCTCGAAGTTGTGGATGCGCCCCGTCTTGCGGCACATCTCGAGGTTGTGGGGGATCGACTTCTGGCGGTTGGTCGCCAGGCGAGGCGACCAGAAGCCGTCCTCGACCTCCACCTCGGTGAAGGGCACGGGCACCAGCCTGGCGTGGGTGCCGCCCAGGGCCGCGGCCGCCAACCCGAGGGCGAGCAGGGGCGTGGACAGGGAGAGTTCCATGGCGTTTCCGCTTCCTCGCATTCAGGGAGTTCCTCCCCCCGCATCGGTCCCGGGCCAGCGTATCACCGGCGGCCCGGCGAGTCAAGGCGGCGGCAGCAGGCCATCATCCCGTGAAGTAGAGGTAGACGGCGGCGATGACGCC
>JBKHIY010000149.1:0-8724 GCA_046538415.1 Candidatus Brocadiia bacterium
CCCGCCTCGCCCCACTGCATCACCAGGGCCGGCTCCTCACGCTGTTCGCTGTCGGCGTGGCGTTCGGGGAAGAGCGTGGGGGTGAAGAACTTGGCCTCCAGATACTCCGCCGGCCACTGCCTGTCGCCCAGTACCATCTGCTGGAAGACCTCTGCCTCAACGGGCACGATGGCCCCTCCGGCCCCTCCCCCGCCGCCCAGGGCGTCGGCCCACTGCTGCTCGGTGTGGATGGCGAAGTAGGGATTGGCGCCGGCGCTCCCCGCCAGCCAGAGGGCCACGACGCAGGGCGCCAGCCACAGCAGCGCGCTCTTCGGCCGTCTCATGAGCTTCCCTCCTTCTGCTCCCCAGCGAGGCCCCGGCATCGCCGGCGGCTGCGCATCCGGCCTCCGGTAGGCGAGCAGTGCAATCGCCGTGCCGGCCCAGTCGCCGGCGCGCAGGCGCAACGGCTCTGCGGGGCGCCGCTGTATGCGGAGCGCCCGCCGCCACTTCCGCCGTGGATTATCGGAAGCTCATGCCCACTGGCGCCGCCCGCGCGCCCCCTCCCGGCTCCCCATGTTGACGATTGGAAACATCGCCGCCGGCCCCGCCCCCCCATCGCCTCTAAGCCACAGGCCTGCATACACTTAGACCATGTTGCCGTTCCGCAACGCCATGTGCCGCCCGGCAACATGCCGCGAAGCCAGCTTCCGACGGCGGCACGAGCACGCCCGCCCCTGGCCGGGCCTAGCTGTAGTCCTCGCCGTTGAGGCTTCGGACCACCGAGGCGAGCCAGGCCTCGAGGTCTCCCCGCATTCGGGCCACCCGCTCGGGCTGTGCCTTGGCGAGGTCCTTCTTCTCGCCGGGGTCTTCGGGGAGGTTGTAGAGCTCGGTCCTGACGCTCCCCTTTTTGCCTTGGATGCGGTGGAGCTTCCAGGGCCAGTCGAGCCAGGCGGCGTGGCCGGGGAAGGAGTCGAGGGGGTATTTCTTCTTGATCTCGGCGGCGTCGCGGCGCAGCCGCCAGTCGGGCTCGAGGTCCTTGCCCGCCTTCTGTGCGGCCAGCAGCTCGCCCATCCACTTGGCGCTGGGGGTGCCGATGCCGCCGGTGGGATGGCTCCAGAAGCCCATGGGCCTGGGCCGCTCGTCCATCTTCCCCTCGAGGAGGGGCACGAGGCTGATGCCGTCGAGGGGCGGCTGGCCGGGCATCCGCACGCCCAAGACGTCGAGGAGCGTGGGATAGATGTCCGAGGTGTTGCAGGGCACGTCGGTGACCCGGGGCCTGGGCAGGCGGGCCGGCCACTCGAGCAGGCCGGGCACGCGGAGGCCGCCCTCGTAGATACTGCCCTTGCGCCCCCGTCCGCCCGACGTGCTGCCGTCGAGCCCCCCGTTATCGCTACAGTACCAGAGGATGGTGTTCTGGTGGATGCCGAGGGAGCGGAGCTCGGCTCGGAGCTTTCCGAAGGCGGCGTCCATGCCCGTGATTTCGCCGTAGAAGTGCTGCTTCCTGCGGGGCTGGTCGTCGTAGAGCTTGCGAAACTCCTCGGTGGCCCGATGCGGGCCGTGGGGCGAGCCGAACCACACGACGGCGAGGAACGGCCTGGGGCCCTTGGCGTGGTTGCGGATGAACTCGATGGCGGCGTCGGCGGTGACCATCGAGCTCTCGCCCTTCATCTGCACCGCTTTGCCCTCGCGGCTGAGGATGGGGTCGTTGTCGAAGAAGTTGGGGGCCGAGAGCCACTCGTCGAAGCCGCTGGCCCCCGGGTTCACGGGGCTGGCCTTGCGCACCGAGCCGAGGTGCCACTTGCCGAAGTGGCCGGTCACGTAGCCCGCGGTCTTCAGCGCCTCGGCGACGGTGATCTCCTGGGGGCGGAGGGTGCGGCCCCACTTGAAGCATCCGAAGCGGTTCGGGTGGCGGCCGGTCATCACGCTGCCCCGCGTGGGCGAGCACACGGGCGCGGCGGCGTAGAAGCGGTCGAAGCGGAGGGCCTCGGCGGCCATCTTGTCGAAGTGGGGGGTCTTGAGCACCGGGTGGCCGTAGTAGCCCATGTCGCCCCAGCCCTGGTCGTCGGCCATGCACAGCACGATGTTGGGCTTCGCCGCGGCGCGGGCGCGCCCCCGCATGCCGCCGAGGCAAAGGCCCACTCCCACCGTCTTGAGGAAGCTGCGTCGTGAGGCTTGCATCGCGGTCTCTCCAATGAGGGGCTCTGAGGTGCGGCCGGGCGCTCAGCGGGGCTCGGCCGGCAGGCCCTTGAGGCGGCTCTCGAGCGGGCCGAGGGTCGTGCCGTCGGGCAGGGCGCGGGGCTCGTCGGCGAAGTTCACCACCACCTCCACGCCGTTGGCGAAGCGGGTGCGCTGGACCGCGTGGTCGTCGCTGAGCCACTCGTGGGAGAGCATCTCGGCGTAGGCGGTGGCCCGGGCGACGGGGGTGGCGGTGCGGTAGCTTCGGACGAAGCGGTCGCGCTCCTGGCGCCATAACTTGCGGTCGAACATGAACATGGGCGGCGTGCCGTAGAGGGCGTTCCACAGGTCGCGCCGGTCCCACAGCGCGGGCAGCTTGTTGTTGTAGTCGCCCCAGTACCACTGGGCGACCACGCAGTCGTGGTAGACCAGCTCCCAGAGCGGCAGGCGGTAGCGGTGGCCGGTCTGGAAGACGGCGACGCGCTCGGGCACCTCGTGCCAGATGCGCCGCATGTCGCGTCCCGCGTTGGGGATACGATAAGGGCCGAGGCTCATCATCCCCTCGAAGTAGTGGACCACGGGCACCGCGGCGTCGTGGCCCGTCTCGCTGCCGCACACCAGGCCGAACTCCTGGCTGACCACGCCGAGGAGCCGCATCTTGAAGGTCTTGCTCTCCGTGCGGGTCATGGGGTGGTCGGGATGGTAGCACTCGCGCCAGGGGCTGGCGGTCGTGGTGTCGATGAAGCGGCAGCGATAGGGGTGGGTGCGCAGCTCCTCGGAGATGCGCTGGCGGGCGTAGGCCACGGCCTGGCGGTCGCATAGCACGCCGCAGGGGATCATGGACCCGTCCCTGGCCCGCACGCGCCAGCCGCCCACCCGCTGGCCGTCGGCGCCGATCATCAGGTCGTCGGGCCAGGCCTCGGTCGTCCAGTCGGGGTGCACGCCGCGGAGCTTCGGAAAATTGGCGGGGTCCATCACGTCTTGATAGATGTCGTAGCGGCTGGTGAGCACGCCCATTTCGTTGAGCGCCCGCAGCTGGTCGGGGGGCCGGCGATGGCTCCACAGGACGCGGCGTATGCCGGCGTCGAGCAGCTCGCGGCAGATGCCCACGGCGTCGCGCTCCCAGCACCAGACGTTCACGGCGCCAGCCAGCAAGTCGACGTGGGGATTGGCTTTGCGCTTCTCGGCGAGGGTCTTGAGCAGCCCCGTGGCCTCGGCGTGCTGGCGGTAGCGCTTGGCCATGGCCACGTACCCGCCGCGGTCGAAGAGGACGTAGCGGAGAACCCGGTCGTAGCCGAAGCGGCCTTTCTGGGCTTCCCACTCGGGGGCGACGCACAGGAGGCCCTCGAGGCGGGGCACCCGCACCCGGGCGTCGTCGGCCGTATGGGCGAGGCTCATCAGGCCCGTCTCGCCGTCGGCCAGGCCCCACCAGGGCATGCACAGGCCGTGGCCTCCGTAGAGGTGGTAGCTCATGGGCGGCAGCTCGGGGTCGTCCACGGGGTAGCTGATGCCCTCGTTGACGGGCATGACCAGGAAGGTGCCCTCGGCGGTGCGGAAGGGGGGAGGGTAGGCGATGGGGTCGCGTAGCTCCCCCTCGCCGGCGAGGCGCACGGTGACCTCGGGGCGCTCGGCATCGAGGCGGATGGCCACGGCCAGGTCGAGCATCGAGGCGGGCTCGAGCAGGCGGAGGTCGAAGCCGTGCTCGACGGCCTTGGCGTCGCGAACGACGAGCGAGGCCGCCCCCGCGTGCTGGCGCCACAGCCGCCCACTGCGCCGGTCGCGGAGCGCCAGGCTGCCGTCGGCGGGATAGAGCGTCGCGTGGAGCGTGGCGCTGGTGGCCTCGAGGCTTGCGGGCAGGTCGGCGGGCCGCAGGTCGTCCATCGTCCCCTCCAGGGTGAGCGCCGTGTCGTCCACCCACACCGTGGCCTCGCCGGTGCCGATCCAGCGGGGCCGGAGGGTGGCCGCGGCGGGCGGCACCACGAAGCGGGACCGCAGGAGCCGCCACCGGGGGCTGGCGCCCGTGCTCCGCCCGGCGAAGGTCCAGCTGATCACCTCGCGGGCGGCGTCGCGGAGGACCACGCACAGCTCGGCCCTGCCCGCCCCCTCGAGCCGGACCCACCCGCCAAGCTCGTAAACCTGGCCCGGCTCGACGCTTAGCTCGCGCTCCTGGCCGAAGCTCCAGTCCCTGGCGCCGGTGTGCACGATCCGCGCCGCCTGGCGCCCGCCATGGCGCACCGTGCGGTCCACCGCGGCCTCGCCGGCCTTCGGGGCGCGCGTCCACAGGGGGTGCCAGCCCTCGAGCCCGGCCTCGAAGCCCCCGTTGGCCACCAGGTTCTCGCCGCCCGCGGCCGCACAAACACCGAAGGCCAGAACAGCAAACACGGGGGCCAGCCGGGGCATCCGGGGCGTCGCTCCTGCGAGGACTCTCACCGCTTCTCCAGGACGTGAACCGTCACGCGGTCGCCCATGAGCCAGGGGACGAAGAGGAGCATGCGCTCGCGGTCGAGCCCGATGTCCGCCGGCGTCTGGGCCTTCACCAAGGGGGCCACGGTGCGGCGGTCGGTGCCGACCCAGTAGACCCGGTCGCCCTCGAAGTCGGAGACCACGAAGCTGCCGTCGGGCAGGACCTCGATGCCGTCGAGGGTGCGGAAGTGGCCCGCCAGGCCGAAGGGCCGGGGCTCGCGCTTCCCATTCGGATCCAGCTCGTAGATCTCGTGGTGGGGCCAGCTTACGGCGAACATCTTGCCCTGCCAGAAGGTGATGCCGTTGACGCCCTCGGGAGCCTTGAGCTCCTCGACCTCGTCGCCCCGGAGGCGATAGATGGTGCTCGTGGCGGTGTCCGAGACGTACACGTCCTGCCCGTCGGTGGCCATGTCGTTGAGCCTCTTGGCCCCCGGGATCTCGATGGGGCCCATGGCCTGCCCGGTGCCGACCGAGTAGCGGACCACGCGGTCGATGTCGGCGGCGTAGAGCACGCCGTCGAGGATGCACATGCCCTTGACCGAGTGGAGCGGGGCCTTGGGGCTGGACTCCGCCCAGCGGTACTGGTGGAGCAGGCCGCCGGGCTTGAGCGAGGCGATGAAGCCGGTGCCGTCCTTGGCCCAGAAGCGCGCGCTGCCGGTGCCTTCGGTGCGGGCCACGACGTTGGCCACGTAGCCGGTGCCCGTGGCGGGGTCGACGACGACGCTCTCGGGCTTGTTGAGCTCCCTGACCAGGATCACCTGCCTGGCCGTCCACCCTGGGGCTGTGCATCCTGCGAGGCCGGCGAGGAGCAGGGCTGCTCCCCCGGCCTGGCGCCATCGAGGAGGTCTCATCGCCTGGGCTCCTGAGGCGGGTGCGAACGGGGCGCGGAGCCCGGGGCGCCGGCGACGCCCCGGGCCGGTCGCTCGGTCGTGACGCTGCGCGGAGCTACTTCTCCTCGGGCTCGAGCACCTTGAGCTTGATGTCCTTGAACTCGACCCACATGGCGCCTCCGCCGTGGAGCTGGAGGGCGAGGATGCCTTCTAGCCGTCCGCGCTTGAGATTCGGCTTCTCGGCCTTGGGGTCGTCGAGCTGATTGTCGGTGAAGTCGACGGTCTTGACGCCGTTGAGATAGTGGACCAGGTGGTTGCCGCGGGCCACGATGCGGTACTGATTCCAGTCCTTGGGCTTATAGTCCTTGGTCAGCTCCTGGGGATCGCCGAACTTCTCGACGACCTCCTTCTTGCCGTCCTCGTGGACGACCACCTTCTGGCCCACGCGGCACAGGTAGCCCCTGCCGCGCTCGTGGTAGAGGAAGCCGACCTTGCCTTTCTGGTTGCACACCTCGGCCTGGTAGCCGCTGACCACCCACTTGCCGACGTCGACGCTGCGGTACTGAATGCCCGAGTTGCCATTGTTGATGCGGAAGGTGATGAGCAGCTCGAAGTCCTTCAGCGTGCCGCCGCGCCAGATGCAGAAGGTGTTGCCTCGGCGGCCCTTGTGCTCGCCGTGGATGGCGCCGTTTTTCACCGACCACAGCTCCGGCCGCCCGTCCCAGCCCTCGAGGTCTTTGCCATTGAACAGCGAGATGAAGCCCTCGGCGTCGGGCTCGGCCTTCTCCGCCGCCAGGCCCAGTCCCGCGCCCAGCACCAGCGCCGCCATCACCACAGCCATCGCTCGCATCACGGCCCTCCTGTCCAGAAAAAGGGAAGGAACAGGTTCGTCCTCTCGCACGGCCCGGCGCCCGCGCTGGCCGCCGGCTCATCCGCTGTAGAGCATCCGCTCGGCCACCTCCCGGGCCTTGGCCTCGCCGGCCAGCTCGCCGGCGATGGCCAGGCCGAAGGCGAATGCCGTGCCCGGCCCCCGGCTGGTGAGGATATTCCCGTCCCGGACCACCGCGTCGGTCGCGTAGGTGGTGGACGGGCCGAAGCGCTCTTCGAAGCCAGGGTAGCAAGTGGCGCGCCGCCCGTCAAGGAGGCCCAGGCCGGCCAGCACCACGGCGGGCGAGGCGCAGATGGCGGCCACCAGCTTGCCCGCTCCCGCCTGGGCCTCCAGCAGCGCAGCGAGGGGGGCCGAGCCGGCCAGGTTCGCCGCGCCGGGCATGCCGCCGGGGAGGACCACGGCGTCGGCGTCCTCGGAGTCGGCGAGCGTGCGATCGGCCTGGAACGTCACGCCGTGGGCTCCCCCCACGGCGGTGGCGTCGAGTCCCACCAGCTCGACCTCGACGCCGGCGCGGCGGAGGATGTCGGCCGGGGTCACGGCCTCGATCTCCTCGAACCCCTCGGCGAGCACGATGATCGCGGTCCTCGCCACCTGGGCACCTCCTGTCTTCTCGTCGGGCTTCGGCTCCATCCTACAGCGGCGGCGGCGGGCGGTCAACCGCCGGTGGGTGGCGCGCGTTGCGCCGCGGGGCGGCGCGCGCTACCATACGAGCGGCGGGAGCAGGGAACCTCACCTGGTTCGAGAAGGAGGTCCGCTATGAGCAAGCGGCAGCGTGTCTCGCGGAGGCGATTCCTGGGAGCAGCGGCGGCCGGCCTCGCGGCCCCAACCTTCATCCCGCCGCGCGCCTTCGGGGCCAACGAGCGGATCGGCCTGGGCGGCATCGGGCCAGGCCGCCGGGGCAGGGGGCTGCTGGGCATGCCCGGCTGCACCCTGGTGGCCGTGGCCGACGTGCATCTGCCCCGGGCCGAGGCCGTGGCCAAGAGGGCCAAGTGCAAGGCCTACCAGGACTATCGCAAGCTCCTGGAGCAGAAGGACGTGGATGCCGTGATGGTCGCCACCCCCGACCACTGGCACGCCCTGTGCTCCATCCACGCCTGCCAGGCGGGCAAGGACGTCTACGTCGAGAAGCCCATGACCCTCACCATCCTCGAAGGCCGCAGGATGGTCGAGGCGGCCCGCAAGTACCGCCGCATCGTCCAGGTCGGCAGCCAGCAGCGCTCCATGGGCGCCAACCGCCTGGGCTGCGAGCTCATCCGCAACGGACGCATCGGGGCCATCAAGAAGATCATCGCCCACAACTACCCCAGCCCATGGGAGGGCGACCTGCCCGCTCAGCCCGTGCCCGACGGCCTCGACTGGGATATGTGGTGCGGCCCCACAAAGCCCGTGCCCTTCCATCAGGACCTCTATAAGCCCCGCGCCCGGCCCGGCTGGATCTCCTTCCGCCCCTACTCCGGCGGCGAGATGACCGGATGGGGCTCCCACGGACTCGACCAGGTCCAGTGGGCACTCGGAATGGACGAAAGCGGGCCCGTCGAGGTGTGGACCGAAGGCCCCGAGTTCGACCCGCCCACCTACACCGAGCCCGAGTCGCGCAGCCGCGGCAACCGCATGTGCAGCAAGCCCACCGTCTTCTTCCGCTATCCCGGGGACATCGTGATGGAGCTGGGCAACGGCCCCGCCGGCGGAGCCCGCTTCGTGGGAGAGAAGGGCACCATCACCATCAACCGCGGCCGCTGCGCCTCCGATCCCCCGGAGCTGGCCAAGGAGCCCCTCGAAGACCCCGACGTGCGACTCACCGTCAGCAACAACCACAAGGGAAACTGGGTGGCGTGCATCAAGTCGCGCGAGAAGCCCGTGGCCGACGTCGAGACCGGCCACCGCTCCGCCACCGTGTGCCACCTGGGCAACATCGCCCGCTGGCTCAGCGGCCGCAAGCTCGCCTGGGACCCCGAGAAGGAGCAATTCCCCGACGACGACGAGGCCAACGCCCTCATCGACCGCGACCGCCGAAAGCCCTGGGTCCTCCCCGAAAAGGTCTGAGGGTGCGTGCCACGCCTTTTGCCGCGACCCCGGCGGGGACCCTCGCCGGGGTCGCGGCGCGCCGGAGATCGCCACCTCGCCCATGGTCCTCGCACGCGTCGCGGAAGCCGTCAGGCCAACGCGCCCGCCATACCTCACCACCTGGAGCTGCCTCATACCCGCCGGTTTCTTAACTCTCCGACGGTCCCGGCGTAACATACCCACCGAGTTCTGGCGCGCCTCCGTCGACGAAGCCCGCGCCGCCGGCCGCCCGGGAGGGCCTATCCGTGGCCAAGCATCCCGCCCGATGTCCCAAGTGCGGGGCTCGCATCGAGGTCGAATCGGCGGCCGGCGAGCAGGTCCAGT
>JBKHIY010000042.1:0-35656 GCA_046538415.1 Candidatus Brocadiia bacterium
ACAGGGATTATAGCATCCCCGGCGCGGGATGTCAACGTTTCGCGTCGCGCAGCTCTCGTTCCCATCCGCGCCGGGGGACGCCCCGGAGTACGAGCGGCCGGGGATGCGGCGATTGACTCGCCATGGCCGCGGGCCTATAATCGCCGCCGCAATGTGGCCGCTGCGCGTCCTGCATCCCGTGGCCCTGGCCCTCATCCCGGCCATCGCCGGGCTGGCCTTCTGGCGGCGCGGCCTGCGCAGGGCGTGCACCCTGGCAGCCCTGGTAGGGCTCGCCCTGGCCGCCGCCCGGCCCCAATGGGCCACGGAACGGCGCCGGGCGGCCCGCGTCTATGCCCTCGACGTCTCGGGCAGCACCTTCGCCGACGTGCCCGCGGCGCTGGACGCCATTCGCCGCAGTGCCGCCGACCTGGCGCCCGCCGACACCGTGGGCGTGCTCGTGTTCGCCGCCACGCCGGCCTTTCTGCTCCCTCCCGCGGAGGCCCGCCTCCTGCCCCCGCAGCTCGATCCTTCTGGCCCTCTGCCCCACCGGGCGGCCACGGACCTGGCGGGGGCCATCGCCGCGGCCGCTCGCCAGCTCGACGCCCGGGCCTCCGACGCCCAGGTCGTGCTGCTCACCGACGGCCGCGAGACGAGGGGCGACGCCCGGGCCGAGGCCGCCCTGGCCGCCAGCCGAGGCATCCGCATCTTCGTGCTGCCAACAGGCCCGGGAAAAGTGACGGACGCGCGGGTGGCCGCGCTCCGCGTGCCCGCCACAGTGCGGCCCGGGGAAGCCTTCCGCCTCGTGGTCGAGCTGGTGGCCACTGCCGATCTCGAGGTGCCCCTGACCATCGAGCGGGGCAATTCGCGCATCCGCCGCACGGCGGACCTGGCCGGCGGGGTGCCCCGCCGCCTGGCCCTCGCCCAGCGGCTGGAGGAGCCCGGCCCCCACCAGTTCCTGGCCCGCCTCGACCTCGCCGACCGGTGCCTGGAGAATAACCGCGCCGTCGCCGTGGTCCGCGTGGAAGGCCCCACCCGCGCGCTCGTGCTGGCCGACCGCGGGCCCTCTCCCGTGGCCGCCGTGCTCGAGCAGGCGGAGGGCATCGAGGTGCGCCAGCAGGAGCCCCGCGCCGAGCCCCTGGACGCCGACGACCTCGATGCCGCCGACTGCGTGGTGCTCGACGATCTCCCGGCCGAGGCCCTGGGCCAAGAGGCCCGGACGGCGCTTCGCCGCTGGGTCCGGGACCGCGCTGGCGGTCTCATCGTCTTCGGCGGCCCGCACAGCTACGGTCCCGGGGGCTACGCGGGCTCGCCGGTGGAGGAGGCGCTGCCCGTGCTGTGCTCGCGGCCGAAGGCCATGGCCGTGGTGGTGGCGCTCGACAAGTCGGGCAGCATGTCGGAGCGGGCCGCGGGCCGCTCGAAGATGGCCTTCGCCCGCGAGGCCGTGCTCGAGGCCCTGGGGGAGCTTCGGCCCGACGACCGCTTCGCCCTCCTGGTCTTCGACCGCCGGCCTGAGGTCTTGCTTCCCCTCGGCCCTCCGCCTTCGCCGGACCGCCTGGCCGCCCTGCTGCGCGAGGTGGAGCCGCACGGCCCCACGGAGCTGGCGGCGGCGCTGGACGCCGCGCTCGAGCTGGCGGCCCGCGCCGCGGCCCAGATACGCCACGTGGTGCTGGTCTCCGACGGCCAGACCGCGGAGCTCGACGTGGGCGGCATCCGCAGGCGCTACGAGGATGCGGAGGTCTTTCTCTCCGCTCTCATGACGGGCCGGGACCCCGAGGCGGTGGCCCGCCTGCGGGCGCTGGGCGGCGAGCGCTTCCACCTGGTGACCGACGTGGCGGCGCTGCCCCGCGAGTTTCTCCGGGCGCTGCGCCAAGTGGCCTACCAGGAGTTCGTGCGGGAGGGGACCTTCGCCGTGGCGGCCGGCCCCCGGGCCGAGGTGGCCGCGGGGGTGGAGGTGGCGGGTCCGCTCGGGGGCTACGTGCGGGCGGTGGCCAAGCCCACTGCCGCGACCGAGTGGGCCACCGCCGAGGAGCGCGACCCGGTGCTGGCCCGCTGGCGGTTCGGCCTGGGCCGGGCCGTGGCCTTCACCTCCACCGTGGGCACGCGATGGGACCGAGCCCTGTGGGCCGAGGGAGGCGCGAGCCGCCTGTGCCGGCAGGCCGTGCGCTGGGCCGCCCGCCCGGCGCGGACGCCCGGCTTCGAGGCCCAGTATGCCGAGAGCCACGAGGCGGTGCGGCTGACCGTGCGGGTGGAACGCGAGGGGGAGCTGGTCGACCACCTCGACCTCTCGGCCCGCGTGGCCCCGCCCGCCGGCGACGCCTTCGGCATCTCCCTGCCCCAGACCGCTCCCGGCGAGTACGAGGGAGAGTGGCCGGCTCCCGTCCAAGGCATCTATCACGTGACCGTGGTCGATGGCCAGGGGCGCCCCTGCCTGGCGATGAGCGTGGCGAAGAACACGGCCCGGGAGTGGACCGGGTTCGGGGCCGACCGGGCGGCGCTGGCCGACATCGCCCGCCACGGCGGCGGACGCATGCTCGACTCCCTCGACGAGCTGGCCGACGTCGAGGCCCGCCGGGCCGCGGGCTACGTGGACCTCGATTGGGCCCTGGTGGCCCTGGCCCTGCTGCTGTTCACCGCCGACGTGGCGCTGCTGGTGCTTCGCTCTCGCCGCACGAGTCTGTGACGGCCGGGCGACGCCCTCGCTGCGGCCCTACCGCCGTCGTCGCCGCAGGGCCAGGCATCCCGCCGCCAGGAGGGCCACGGTGGCAGGCTCGGGAATGACCTGGAAGTCGCCGAAGGCGAAGAGGCGGTAGACGCCGTCGGCGTCGACGCCGCCGGTGTAGAGGCCGCTGTTGGCCAGCGCCGGCGAGGTGCCCACCAGGGGGTAGGCGTCGAGGAGGAACGCCGGGTCGGCGGGGTCGACAGAGGCGTCGACGAGCAGGAGCTCGATGCTCTGGCCCGTGGCGGGGTCGACGCGGACGACGGCGACCTTCCCGTCCTCGGCGGCGAGCTGGTAGTTCCAGAAGCCGATGTGCTCGTCGGGGTCGGTCTCCCACAGCAGGCCGCCGGTCTCGTCGTCGAAGCACTGGAGGCGCTGGGGCTGGCCGAAGAGCGCGATCCCGCCGTCCAGGAGCACGCGGTCGCCGTCCACCACGACCATGGAATCGGTGGAGGCCGCGGGGGCGCTCCACACGGCGTCGCCACTGTCCAGGTCGATCTTCCACAGCTCCCCGTCGCCCGCGAAGTTGTAGGTGCTGGCGTAGAGGCAGCCGTCGGAGAAGGCCACCCCGCCCCAGAAGCCGTAGTCGGTATCGGGATAGACCTCGTCGAGCAGCGTGCCGTCCTGGACGTCGAAGCCGTAGAGCCCGCCGGCGAAGTGGCCCGGGGGCGCGGCCCCGCCGGGACGCGCCGCGCCGGAGGCCACGTAGACCTTGCCCTCGTGCAGCGCCGGGGTGTTGCCCGCGGAGTTGCCGATGGGCTGGCTCCACAGCACCTCGCCGGCATCGTGGGTAGGGTGCGCGGGGTCGAGGTTGATGGCGTAGAGCTTGGCCCCGCGGGCGAAGAAGTCGTGGTCGGTGATGTAGGCCACCTTCTCGCCCACCACGGCGGAGGCGTTGAGCACCGGGCGGTCGAGGGTGGCCTGCCACCGCACGGTGCCCGTGGCCGCGTCGAGGCCGTAGACCACGCCGCGCCCCTGGGCGTCCGAGCCGTTGCCGAAGACGACCGTCGAGGTGTCGGTGTCGATGGCTGGGCTGGACCACGAGTCGTACTGGGCGTCGCCCACGGGGGCGTGCCACTGAATGGCGCCGGTGCGTTCGTCGAAGGCCAGGACCTCGCAGTCCACGTAGCTGCCGAAGTCGCCGGGCGAGCCCACGGCGGCGTAGATGCGCCCTTCGGCCACCACGACCGAGGAATTGCCCATCAGGGCGACGTTCCTGCCCCGCAGGTCGGTCAGCGGGGTGGCGAAGCGCAGGGGCTCGAAGCCCCCCGGGCCGGTGGATGCCAGGCCGCTGTGCTCGGCGTCGCCGCCCAGCATGGGCCAGCGGTCGGGCAGCGGGCCGGCCAGCGCGGCGCTGCCCGCCAGCACCAGGGTGCAGGAAGCGGCTATGAGCTTGTTCACGGTCAACCCTCCTTGGTTGTCGGATTCTGCGACAGGGCACGCCCGGCACGGGGGCCAAAGCAAGCCCCCGCCTCCGAACTGGGGAGACGGGGGACGCTGCCGACGCATATGTCCCTGTTCGCCTCTGACGCGGAGACGCGACACGGGCTGCCCGCTCTGGCAGGTCTCCTGGCTCGCGGGTGGTGGCCTACTGGCTGCGCCTTCCCGACCCCGGGGGGGTCAGTGGCCTCGGGTGCAGCGTTCGTTCCCGCACACAGTGGCGGCACCGCGAGGGATTCGCACCCTCTTCCCTATTCTTCCGCGCTAGCGGACACCAGAGCAGCAAACGCTCTACGGATACGCTAGGGATTCCGGCTGCTGGCACCTCCTTTCGTCGCAGGTAGCTCCAAACGCGTACCCTCCCCCTGCCTTGCCCCGCGGCAATTAGCGTGCCGGAAGTCGCCCGCCGCAGGCGGTCCCGCCGAGGCCCTCTAAAGCTCGCCAGGGCGAGGACTTGGGCGAGCAGGCGCCCCGCTCGGCTCCCGGCCGCTCGGCGACTCGGCGCGGCCCGATGTTGCCAAGCGTCAACGCCTCGCGGCTCCGCGCCGGGCCGCCCATCGCCCATCCCGGGGACTCTGCGGGACTTAGCGCCCCCGACGAGCGCGTTGACGTTCGGCAACATCGGGGTGGCCCAAATCAACACGCCGGCGCGCCGCCGAGGCCTTGCCCCGCGCGGCGCACAGCTCGCCCGCCCAGGCCCCGACGGGCGCTTGCCGGCGCCTCGCCCGCCGCTATAATGGCCGCACGCGAACGTGCAGGACCGAGGAGAAGAGTCCGTGGGGCATCCCGACGCCGAGCCGCCGGTAGTCTACATCGCCGCGCCGCTGTTCTGCCAGAGCGAGCGGCGGTGGAACCGCGAGCTGGCCCGAGAGATAGAGGGCCGGATGCGCTGCACCGTGGTCCTGCCCCAGGACTTCAAGGCTCCCGGGGAGAAGGACGCGGGCGCTCATTTCGCGGCGATCTTCCGCCGCTGCATCGAGGGAGTCGAGGCCGCCGACGCCGTGGTGGCCGTGCTCGACGGCTCCGACGCCGACTCGGGGACGGCTTTCGAGATGGGCTACGCCTACGCCCTGGGCAAGCCCGTGGTGGGCCTGCGCACCGACTACCGCGAGCAGCACGACCAGGGGACCAACCTGATGTGCTCGCGCTGCTGCCGCGCCTTCGTCCGCGTGGCGGCGTTCGACGACGACCTTTGCGCCCTGGCCGCGCGCATCGTATCGGCTCTCGGCGAGGCATTGGGCTAGGCCGGCGGGGGCGGGCCCGCCACCGGCGGGATTCCCTACACGCCGGAATGGTGTTGGAATGCCCCACACGCCGCCGTAAGTCTCCGCCTCAGGAGCTCTTCGAGCGCGCCGCAAATCGCCGCCGAGCGCGCCTTTTCCCCTCAAGTTTTGGGGCTTCGGCGCGATTAAAGGAGTGGGCGACGACGCCCGTCCCCGCCCGCACCTTCCTGGAGAAGGGGGCCTGCACGTGGCCCAGCGACGCAAGGCCGACCGCGAGGACGCCCGCGAGAGCACCCCCCGCCTCGAGGACCTCAAGCGCCTCATCCGCAGCGGCCAGTACGAGACCGAGGAGAAGCTGGAGGTGGCCCTGCG
This sequence comes from Candidatus Brocadiia bacterium, assembly GCA_046538415.1. Lineage (GTDB taxonomy): Bacteria > Planctomycetota > PUPC01 > DSUN01 > DSUN01 > JBKHIY01. Next base: position 5,731 of record JBKHIY010000042.1, read on the forward strand.
CCGCATGTTGCCCGACCTGCGCGGCCTGGCCAGCGGCAGCGGGGTCAGCCGCGAGGATGAAAACGCCGATGAATGTCCTTGAGACGCTCGGCGTCCACGTGGGTGTAGAGCTGGGTGGTGGCGATGCTCGCGTGGCCCAGCATCTCCTGGACCGCCCGCAGGTCGGCCCCCCCTGCCAGAAGGTGAGTGGCGAAGGAATGGCGTAAGGTGTGCGGGGAGACGTTCTTGGCGATTCCCGCCTGTCGGGCATACTTCTTGACCAGCCGCCATACGGTTCGCCGGTCGAGCCGGGCGCCGGTGCGGGAGACGAAGAGGGCCGCCGCGGCACGCCCCTTGAGCAGGCGGGGGCGGGCCTCGAGGGCATAGCGGCGGACCGCCGCCAGGGCACGCTCGGCCACGGGCACCACCCGCTCCTTCGAGCCCTTCCCCATACACCGCAGGTAGCCGTAGTCGTAGTGGATGCTATCGACGTCCAGGGAGACCACCTCGCCGGCCCTGGCGCCGGTGGCGTAGAGGACCTCGAGGACGGCGCGGTCGCGCAGGCCGAGCGGGCCGTCGGCCTTCGGCTGGGCGAGGAGGGCCTCGACCTCCTGGGGGCCGAGGGTGGCGGGCAGGCGGCGCCACAGCTTGGGGGAATCGAGCGCCGTGGTGACGTTGCGCTCGACGATGCCCTCCAGGACGAGAAAGCGGTAGAACATCCGCACGGCGGCCAGGGTCCTGGCCACCGTGGCCACGGAGTAGCCGCGGTCCTTGAGCTCCACGATAAAGGCGAGGAGGGCCGTGGTGGTGACATCATGGGGACGGCTCTTCCTGCGCCGCAGGTGGTCGGCCAGCTTGGCCAGGTCGCCGCGGTAGGCCTTCAGCGTGTTCTCGGCCACGCCGCATTCGAGGGCCAGGTAGTCGAGAAAGGCCTGGATCAGGGCGTCCATGGCGGGTCTCCTCCGTCGGCAGTGTACGTCGGCGGGAGCAAGGAGTCAACGCCGTGCGTCGAGCGCAGGGGGCGGCGTTGACGCGGTGCCTCGGGTTGGTTTAGAATCGCCGCCCGCGAGGGGCCGGAGGGAGCACCAGGATGGGCACCCGGGCCGCCAGCCAACAGCGTCTGCGCCGCAAGACGGCCCGCGCGGTGCGTGCCCTGGAGGCCCATTTCGGGGTGCCGGAGCGGGGGCCGCCGCGGCCTCTTCTCGACTCCCTGGTCCAGACGATCCTCTCCCAGAGCACGAGCGACAGGAACTCGGGCCGGGCCTTCCGCTCGCTTCGCGAGCGCTTCCCCACGTGGGAGGCGGCGCTGGCGGCGGGTCCCGGGGAGATCGAGGCGGCCATCCGCTCCGGCGGGCTGGCGCGCCAGAAGAGCGTGCGCATCCATAAGCTGCTGCGGTGGGTGCGGGAGGAGTCTGGCTCCCTCGACCTCTCGCCGCTCCGCCAGATGCCCACGGAGGAGGTCTTCGCCGCCCTCCTGCCCCTGGAGGGGGTGGGCGTGAAGACGGTGGCCGTGGTGCTGCTCTTCGCTTGTGGCCGCGACTGCTTCGCCGTGGACACCCACGTGCATCGCATCGTCCGCCGCCTGGGCCTGGTGGGCCAGAAGGCCACGGCGGAGAAGACCTTCGAGCGGATGCGCCCGTTGGTGCCCGAGGGCAAGGCCCACTCGTTCCACGTCAACCTTCTCCGCCTGGGCCGCACCCTCTGCCGGCCCCGCGGCCCGCGGTGCCCCGAGTGCCCCCTGCGCCGACTGTGCGACTATGCCAGGCAAGCGAGCCCACGGGCCGACGGCGACCCCACGTGAACGCCAGCCTCTCACGCGCTTGACCGCGGGGCGGGGCGCGGGGTACAATACGTGCGTTGACCAGCAGCCTTCGGCACAGCCTCGTGGCTGGACTGGGAAGCAGGTGCGATTCCTGCGCGGTGCCGCCGCTGTGACCGGGAACGACCGCCGCACAGATGCCACTGCCCCCCGCTCGGCGGGGGGACGGGAAGGCGCGGCCAGTAGGGTGCCCGGGAGCCAGAAGACCGGCCGAGGGCGACGAGATGGCTCGCGCCATGTCTCCGGACCAGAGGCGGCAGGGCTCCCCAGGGGCGGGTCGCCCGGCTCGGAGCCGGCGGGCCACCCGCGAGCAAGGGAGTCCCTGCCATGCGCCGTACGCCCCGCCCTGGCTTCACGCTCATCGAGCTTCTCATCTCCATCTCCGTGATCAGCATTCTCGCCTCGCTGCTCATGCCCACCCTGGGCCGGGCCCGCAGCGAGGGGCGACGGCTGACCTGTATCAACAACCTCAAGCAGCTCGGCTACGCCTGGCAGGCCTACGCCGACGACCACATGGGCCTGTGCATGCCCCAGGTGTGGAGCGCCGACCGGCCCCCCGTCTACTGGTGGGGAGCCAACGGCGACCCGCCCGACTACTCGGTGGGCCTCATCTACCCCTACCTGGAGATCAAGGCGGGCATCGACAACGTCTTCGACTGCCCCGAGCAGCCCTGGGGCACCTACGTCCCCCAGGGCGCGGCCCGGGCGCCCACCACCACCTACGGCTACAACGGCCTCTACCTGTGCCCCCCGCACAGCGGCTGGGGCTGGGGCGTCGGGAGCGCCAGCGTCGGATGGCCGAGCATCGAACAGGTCGAATCGGCCAGCCAGGTGTTCGTCTTCGCCGATACCCTCATGGACTGGACCGGCGAGGGCTACGTGACCAACAACTGCCTGCTCGACGGGCCGCAGATGCCGGCGGGCACCCAGTGGACCCGGAACGCCTACCCCACGCTGTGCTTCCGCCACCTGGGCCGGGCGTGCATCCTCTACGCCGACACCCACGCCGGCTCCGTGCCCAAGGAGGAGGCCCACCTGACCTCCACGGTGGCCAACATCGGGTACGTGGGGGAGGACAACGCGCCCCACTACGTGCCCGACTGGCGCGAGTGGTTCTGAGGGGGGGATGGGATGGACGGACGCTGGAAGTTCACCCTGGCCGTGGCGGTAGCCGCCGCAGGACTGGCCGTGACGGCGCTCTCGGTCTCCCGCCACCTGGGCGGCGGTCCCCGGCCCTTCGAGCAGCGGCCGGTGCCGGCCGACCAGTTCCATCGCATCGATACCCTCAGCGTCGAGCTCCTGGCGCTCCAGGGCGCGGCGCGCCGCAGCCGCCTGGAGGAGGTGGCCAGCCCGAAGGCCCGCGCCGAGGATATCCAGGCCGTGGCGGCGCTCCTGGAGGCCATGGCGGAGGCCCCGCGCTGGCGGCTGGCCCACGCCGACGCCTACGGACCGCACCTCGTCAAGGCCATCTACGAGGTGGAGGACCGCCAGGGGCGGGCGGAGCCCGTGGCCATCCATTTCGAGCGCACCGAGGAGGGGATGGCGGTGCTCGGCCCCGCCCCGTGAGCGAGCAGCGGCATCCGCCGTTGCGGGCTTGACTCCCGGTAGGGGCGTGCGTCTATAATGGGGGCGAGCGGCGCAGGAGGCGGGCACGAGGGCCGGCCTCTTCGCCGCGCGCCGATGCCCATGACGGCGGACCGCGGCCTGCGGCCCGTATCCGCTCCGCTTCCCCTAGCGCCCGGAGCCCTGCCTCATGGCCAAGACCCGCTGCGCGTGCGGCCGGCTCTACGCCGTGCCCGACGCACAGATCGGCAAGCCGGTGAAGTGCGCGGCCTGCGGGCGCACCTTCACCGCCCAGCCGGCCAAGGTCCCCCAGGACAGGCAGAAGGCCCAGGCCCCCGACGTGGGCGAGCTGGCCGTGGCCAGGGGGCTGGTGGGGCGCGAACAGCTCGACTCCTGCATCGAATACCAGGAGGCCATCCACCGGCCAGGCCCCAAGGACAACCGCCGCCTGGGGCAGACCCTCCTCCGAGCCGGTCTGCTCTCCCGGGAGCAGCTGGCCAGCCTGCTGGCCCGCCCGGCCCGCAAGGAGCCGCAGGGCCGCGAGGCGGCCCAGCGCCCCCCGGCGCAGTTCCGCCGCGACCACCCGGTGAGCGCGGAGACCCGAGAGACCCTCCGCCAGAGCGTGGAGGCCGCGGCCCGCAAGCGCCGCAGCGCCGTCGCCGAACGGCGCGAGGAGCCGAAAGTGGCCAGCCTGGCGGCCAGGCTCCGGCCGCTCCACTTCGCCATCGTCGCCCTGGTGCTGGCCGCGGGGCTGCTGGTGGTGGCCTTCTGGCCGGCTCCCGCCCCGCGGCGGACCCTCGAGGCCTACCTCCACAGCGCCGACGAGATGAACGTCGCGCCCGACCCGTCGCTGGCCGTGGGCGACCTGGGCATCGCGGTGCGCAACTTCTCCGACATCGCCCTCCACGGCGCCCACACCTACGACTACTCCGCCCAGCTCGCCGTCCTCGGCGAGGAGGAGCAGGACGTGCGCAGTTGGGAGGACTTCCTCGACCGGGCGGAGCTGCCCGCCGACAAGGCGGAGGCCCTGCGCCTGCTCCTGCCTGCCATCCCCGAAGGCCTGGGGCCGAAGGAGATGCGGGAGCTGGAGATCACCGTGCAGGCGGCGACCTGTCGCCTGGACTTCAAGCGCCGAGGCACGGGGCACTACGAGCAGGGGCGGTACCGCTTCCTGCTGCTGCGGGCACGCAGCCCCCAGTGGAGCTCGGGCTGGCGGGTGGCGAGCTACGAGCGCGCGGCCGGGGACGAGGGGTCGGGGGACGTCAGTTCTGCCCAGCAGAATGCCCGCCCGGGACCCGCCGCCGGCGCGGCCTGGACGCCCCAAGCGGAGGGGCTGGCGAAATTTAGGCGGTGTCGTTTTTTGCTTGATATTTCCATAGCGATCTGCTAGTGTTTCGTCGAAAATCCCACGCTGCCTGTCAGCAGGAGGTGGGGCCCGTGAGCGAAGGCCCGGTGCTGGTCGGCACGGGGGGATTTGTTCGCGGCGAGGCATACCCGCTGAGCGCCGGTTCGACAGTGGTGATCGGACGGAGCCGCTCGTGCGACATCTCGCTGCGGCGGTGCAAGGCGTGGCTGGCGCTGGAGCCGGAGGACCGCGACGAGGAGCGGGACTTCCGCACCGTCTCCCGCAAGCACACCCGCATCCGCCACCGGGACGACGGGACCATCGAGGTCGAAGACCTGAGCTCGAACGGCACGTTCCTGAACGGCGAACGCATTCGCCGAGCGGTGATCAGCGACCTGCGCGAGCGGAGCTATGAGCTCCTCCTGGGCACCCGCGAGAAGTTCCGCCTCCAATGGAGGTCCCACGACTAGGCGCCCCTGCCAGGCTCGCGCCATCCCGACCACGGCCATGGATGCATTCACCTACCGAGGCGGAAGCCTCCTGTGCGAATCCCTTCGCGCCGCCGACCTTGCCGCCGAGGTCGGGACCCCGGCCTACGTCTACAGCCGCAGGGCCATCGAGAGCAGCTTCCGCCGCCTCGCCGAGGCCTTCGCCCCCGTCCAGCCCCTGATCTGCTACGCCGTCAAGGCCAACGGCACCCTGGCCATCCTCCGCATCCTGCGCGACCTCGGCTCGGGGTTCGACATCGTCTCCGGCGGCGAGCTCTACCGGGTGGAGAAGGCCGGCGGCGAGCCCGCCAGGACCGTCTTCGCCGGCGTGGGGAAGACCGACGAGGAGATCCGCCAGGCCCTCGCGGCCGGCATCCTGATGTTCAACGTGGAATCGGAGTCCGAGCTCCAGGCCCTGGACCGCGTGGCGGGGGGCATGGGCGCCCAGGCCCGCGCCGCCCTGCGCCTGAACCCCGACGTGGACCCCGGCACCCACGACTACATCGCCACGGGCAAGAAGGAGACGAAGTTCGGCATCGACCTGGCCACGGCGCGGGCGCTGGTGGCCCGGATGGCCGCCTTCCCGAGCGTGCGCTTGGTGGGCTACCACGCCCACATCGGCTCCCAGGTGGTCGACCCCGAGGCCCACGCGGCCTCGCTGCGCAAGGTGGTCGCCTTCGCCCAGGAGCACGGCCCGCCGGAGGGCGAAATCGAGTACCTCAACATCGGGGGCGGCTTCGGCATCGACTACCGGCCCGGCGAGGCCCCCGGCCCGGAGACGTTCGCCGAGCTGCTGGTGCCCCTCATCCGGCAGTCGGGCAAGAAGCTGCTCATGGAGCCGGGGCGTTTCATCATCGGCAACGCGGGCATCCTGCTCACCCGCGTGCTGCACGTCAAGCGCTCCCAGGGCCGCCGCTTCGTCATCTGCGACGCTGCCATGACCGAGCTCATCCGCCCGGCCCTCTACGGCGCCTACCACGCCGTGTGGCCGGTGCGCAGCGACGCGCCCTTCGGCTCCGACGGCTTCGCCCCGGCCGACGTGGTGGGGCCGGTGTGCGAGAGCGGCGACTTCCTGGCCAGGGAGCGGCCCCTGCCCGAGGTGGCCCAGGGCGACCTGCTCGCGGTGTTCAGCGCCGGGGCCTACGGCTCCGCCATGAGCTCCAACTACAACACCAGGCCCCGCCCCTGCGAGGTCCTGGTCGAGGGAACTACGCACCGCGTCGTGCGGCGACGCGAGACCTACGAGGACCTGATCCGCAACGAAGTCCTCTGACGCTCACACCCGCAAGGAGGCCCCACAATGCCCAACGCGTCCGCTCGCGCGCTCGCCTTTCTGGCGTTGGCCCTCGCCGTCGCCCCGGCCACCGCGGCCCTGGGCCAGGGAGAAGCCGAGGAGCCCAGCGAGAAGCTCCAGGTCCAGCCCACCGACGACGAGACCACCGCCAAGGTCAAGGAGCACTTCCAGAAGGCCCTCGTGCACATCGAGTTCAAGCGCTACAAGGAGGCTACGGAGCAGCTTCAGAAGATCATCGCTCTCAAGCCCAACTCCGCCCTCATCGCCGAGCTCTACCACGACACCGTGCGCAAGCTCATCGACGCGGGCATCACCAGCCAGGACCCCAAGCTCAAGGAGCTGGCCGAGAAGCTCCAGAAGAAAGCCCTCGAGGGCCGCATCGCACAGCTCCGCACCACCGACTACATCCAGAAGCAGGTGGAGCAGGTGCGCACCGGCGACTTCATCGAGCGCACCCGGGCCATGGAAGAGCTCATCGCCGCCGGCGAGTACGCCGTCCCCTACGTCGTCCGAATGATCTACGAGACCAAGGACAGCGAGCGCCAGGCCTACGGCAGCTACATCCTCTCCCAGCTGCGGGGCACCGCGGTGCTGCCCATCTGCGAAAGCCTGAAGCGGGACGGCATACTGCCCCGCCAGCTCATCATCGACGCCCTGGCCATCATCAACGACCCCCGCTCCATCCCCTGGCTGCTGTGGGTGGCCCAGGACCCCGACACCGAGCCGGTGGTGGCCGCATCGGCCCGCCAGGCGCTGGCCAAGATCGCCGACGACCCGGCGAAGCGCCAGCAGCCCGCCGAGGAGGCCTTCCTCGGACTGGCCCGGCGCTATTACGCCAAGGACAGCCGCATCCTCCTCCCCCACCTCTACGAGCACCTGGTGTGGCGCTACGACCCCAAGCAGGAGATGGTGACCTCGGAGGCCGTGCCGCCCTACCTCTTCCCCTACCGCATGGCCGAGGAGGCCGCGCGCAACGCCCTCCTGGTGAACCCCGAGTTCGAGCCCGCGGTGCCCATGCACATCTGCGCCCTGTTCGCTCAGCAGAATGAGCTGGAGGCCTTCTTCGCCGTCATCGAGGACAAGGAGCTGAGCGAAGAGGAGAAGAAAGAGGTGGCCCTGGCCGAGCCGCTTCGCGAGCGCCTCCGCGCCGCGCCCCTCATCGCCCAGGCCGCAGGCAAGAAGTTCGTCTACGCCGCCCTCCAGCAGGCCCTGCGCGATGGCAAGACCGACGTGGCCCTCTCCTGCATCGACGTCCTGCCGCCCATCGCCGACGGCTCCGCGCTCCCCAAGCCCCCGCCGCCCCCGGGCGCCGCTCAGCCCCGCCAGAAGGAGCCGAAGCCCCAGCCGGAGAGCCAGAAAGGCCCCGTGGTGAGCACCTGGTACCGCCCCGAGGCCAAGCCCCCGCCCGAGCCGCCGCCGCCCACCGTCAATCCCTATGCCCTCGAGCTCGACGGCTCTCCCCTCGTCGACGCCCTCAGCTATCCCGACCGGCGCGTGCGCTACGACTCCGCCGAGGCCCTGGTGGCCATCGGCCCGGGCCACGTGATCCGCGACGCACACAAGGTGATGTCCAACCTCTCCGACGCCCTCTCGGAGACCGCCTTCCACGTAGCCCTGGTGGTCTTCGAGGACGAAGCGGCGGCCGAGCAGCTCCGGCCCCTTCTCCGCGACGTGGGCGTCGTGCCCGTCCTCGCTCGGACCCAGCGCGACGCCATGGCCAGGGCCGTCGAAGTGCCCCCCAAGGACCTCATCATCCTCGACTCCGCGCTCCAGCAGGTGGACGTGGTGGAGCTGCTCGCCTCCCTGCGCGACACCGATAAGCTGGCCGCCACCCCGGCCATCCTCGTCGCCGACAAGCGACAGGTGCCCCAGCTGCGCCTCAAGCTCAAGGACCAACCGGTCACGTTCCTCACCCGCCCCTATAACGCCGAAACCGTCAAGCGCACGGTCGAGGAGCTGATCAAGGACGCTCCCCCGGTCAAGGGCGAGGCACAAGCCGTTCGCTACGCCTCGGCAGCGGCGCACACCCTGGCCGGCATCGACCCCGCGACCTCCACTTTCCGCCTCCAGGACGCCCTGCCGGCCCTCCTCTCCACGGTCATCAGCCGCACGCAGCCCGACGCCGTGCGCATTCCCACCGCCGACGCCATCCGACACCTCGGCGAGCCCAAGGCGGTCCGCTACCTGGCGGATGCCTACGGCGACCCCGACGCGTCGAAAGACCTCCACCTGGCCCTCATCCGGGCCCTCGGCGCCTGCTGCCGCGCCCTGCCCCAGCTGCCCGACGACGCGGCCGCCATCCTCGCCCGCGCCTCCTACCACAGCGACATCGACTACCGCCGCGCCGCGGCGCGGGCCTACGGCCGGCGGGGCGGGGCGGGCACCGACTTCCTGACCGTCGCCGACCAGCTCCAGGGCAAAAGGCCCGCCGAGAAGTAGCCGCCAACCGCCAGGGTGCGGCCGGGGTAAGCCCCCGGCCGCACCGTGGCGACCGCTGGTCCCACCGCGGCCAATGCCGCTCCGCCGCTCATTGTGCGCCGGCATCCGCGGCCTCGTCCCACTCATCGTAGAGCTCGGCCAGCTCGTCGCGGATGCTCTGGAGCTTCCCGGTGAGGCTGCGCACGGTATCGGGGCTCTTGTAGATCTGGGGGTCGCTCATGGCGTGCTGAAGCGTCTCCACCGCGTCCTCGCGCTCCAGGATCAGCCGCTCGACCACCTCCAGCGGCCGGGCCGTGCGCCGGCGGGGCCGCCGGGCCGGGGCCCGAGGCCGCGGAGCCTCCGCCGAGCTGGCGCCCTCCGTCTGCTGCTGGCGGCCCGCCCGCTCGGCGTACCGGGCGTAGGGCATGGGGTAGAGCCTGGCCCTTCCGTCGCGGATCTCCAGGACCTTGCCCGCCACCCGGTCGAGCACGTAGCGGTCGTGGGAGGCCAGGAGGACAGTGCCCTGGTAGGCCTCGAGGGCCGCTTCGAGAGCCATGCGGGAAGGGATGTCGAGGTGGTTCGTCGGCTCGTCGAGCAGCAGCAGGTTGGGCGCGGAGAGGATGAGGCGAGCGAGGGCCACGCGGGCCTGCTCGCCACCGCTCAGGTCGCCCACCCGCTTGAGCACGTCGTCGCCGGTGAACAGCAGGAGCGCCAGGAGGTTGCGCATCTCGCCGGCCATGGCCTGCGGGGCCCGGCTCCAGGCGGCGTCGAGCACGGTCTGGTCGGGATCGAGGTCCAGGCGGTCCTGGCGGTAGTAGGCGAGCGAGATTCCCTGCCCCAGGCGCACGGAGCCCCCGGTGGGCCGCTGCTCGCCCACGAGGATGCGGAAGAGGGTGGTCTTGCCCGCGCCGTTGGGCCCCACGATGCCGATGCGGTCGCCGCGCAGGACCTGGAGGGTGAGGTCGGCGAAGAGGGGGCGTCCCTCGAAGCCCATGCTCACGCCCTCCAGGTTGAGCACTTCGTTGCCCCCTCGGCCCTGGGGCTCGATGCGCACCTTCGCGCTCTGGCTCTCGCGGGGCCGTTCCAGCCGCTCCAGCCGCTCCAGGCGCGTGCGGCGTCCCCGGGCCTCGCGGCCGCGCTGGCCGGCGATGTTGCGCTGGATGAAGTCGCGCTCCCGGGCGATGAGCTCCTGCTGAGCCTCGTAGCGCTTGCGGCGGAGGGCGAGCCGCTGGGCCTTCTGGGGCACGTAGTCCGAGTAGTTCCCCCGGTAGACCTGGATGCGGGCGCCCTCGAAGTCGAAGATCTTGCGGGCGAAGCCGTCCAGGAATCGGCGGTCGTGCGAGACCACGACCACGGCGCCGGGGAACCCGCCCAGGTACCTCTCCAGCCACTCCAGCCCATCGAGGTCCAGGTGGTTGGTGGGCTCGTCGAGCAGCAGGACGTCGGCCTCCTGGACAAGGAGATATGCGATGGCCAGGCGGCTGCGCTCGCCGCCGCTGAGCCGCTCGACGGGCTTGGCCAGGGCCTCGCCCCGGAAGCCCAGGCCGTCGAGCACGGCCTCGGTGCGGGAGCGGGTGGTGTAGCCGCCGAGGCGTTCGAACTCGTGCTCCAGCTCGCCCTGGCGGCGCAGCAGCCGCTCGGCGTCGGCCGGCCCGGCGGCCAGCTTCTCCCGCAGCTCCGCGATCTCCGCACCCAGGGCGTGCACCGGGGCGAAGGCCGCGTGGGCGGCCTCGAACACCGTGCCGTGGCCGCGGAAGTCGGGCTCCTGGTCCAGCAGCCCCATGCGGGTGCCGCGAGCGAGGTGCACGTCGCCCCGCGTGGGCTCCTCGCGGGCCGCCATGAGGCGCAGCAGGGTCGTCTTGCCCGCACCGTTGGGCCCCACGACGCCCACCCGGTCCCCGGCGTCCACGGACAGAGTCACGTCGTCCAGGAGCACCTGGGTGCCGTAGGCCTTGGCGACCTTGCTGAGGGCGATGACCGGCATGGGCGTTCAGGGGGTTGCCGTGCGGCGCAGGAGCAGCGTGGTCTCATTGCGGTTGTGGGGCAGGTGGCGGGAGGCGACGACCTTGTAGCCCTCCCGCAGCCGCTCGGCGGTCTCCCGGAGGTGCTGCCGCCAGCGGCGGTCGGGGAACTTCACGGTCATCACCGCCGGCGCGCCGTCCCGCAGAAGGGGAGCCACGGCGACCATCAAGGCGGCCGACTCCACGCCGTCGATATTCATATCGTTCACAATCAAGTCCACGGGGCCCACGGCCTCGGCATCGAGGTCCTGGGCCCGGCACCGCAGGTGGCGCACGTTGGCTTGCCGGGCCACCTCGGCATCCAGGTCTCCCGGGTCCACCGCCACCACGTGGTGGACCTGCTGGGCGAGGACCTTGGTCCAGCCGCCGGGCGCGGCGCCCAGGTCGAGGGCCCGCCACGTAGGCTGGGGCTGGAGAGCGAACGCCCGGAGGGCCTCGCGCAGCTTGTGCTCGGAGCGGTTCAGGGGCCGCTGGCCGGGGGGATACTTGCGCCGTCGGCGCAGCTCCTTGACCAGATGCTGGTCCGGGGGATAGAGGCCCACGTAGGCCACGTCCTGGTAGACCTCGACGCCCACCTCGCGGTCGGTCTGGCCGGTGAGCTGAGCGATGGCCTCGGTATGCCGCTCGATGAACAGGCCGAGCTTGCGCTTGAGCACGCGGGAGTCCCACGCGTGCTGTCCCCTGCGTCGGCATCGGATGACGAAGGTCTGGCGCTCGGCGAAGAGCTGGCGCCAGGGCAGGACGGTGAGCAGCGATTCCAGCTCGTCCTCGTGCTTGCCCACGGGGGCTGCGGCGTCGATGGGCACGATGCTGGCCACGCACCAGGTGGTGGCCTGGCGGAGGATGTCGAGGCTTTCGCCGCGCTCCCGGGGGGAGTGGAGGAGGAGGTTGCCCTTGAAGGGCAGCTTCTCGGCATCCGCTCCCTGGAGGAGCTTGCGCAGCTCGCGGCGTGCCTCGCCCTCCAGGCCCGGGGCCGTGGTCACGACAAAGTCGGACTCGGCCATGGCATCACCAGGCGTAGTGGTAGAGGATGGCGGCGAGTGCGGCGATGGCGGCGGTTTCCGTGCGCAGCGTGCTCCTGCCCAGTCGCACGGGCTGGAAGCCCGCGGACGCGATGTCGCGCAGCTCCCGCTGCTCGAAGCCTCCCTCCGGGCCGACGAAGTAGACGAGCCTCTGCGGCCGGGGATGGCGGGCGAGGGCCTCCTTGAGCGGCTCCGCCTCCTCGTCCAGGGAGAAGACCAGGCGGGTGTCCCACTGGGGCGCCTTCTCCAGGAAGGCGGGCAGGGGCCGTGGCGGAGCGATGCGGGTGAGGGTCGTGCGCCCCGACTGCTTGGCCGCCTCGACGGCCAGGCGGTGCCAGCGGTCCACCTGGGCGGCCTCCTTCTTGGCCAGCTTGGGCACGCTGCGGCGGGTCTCCACGGGCACCAGCTCGCGGAGACCGAACTCCGAGCACTTGGCCACCAGGAGGTCCATGGCCTTGGCCTTCACCACCGAGCAGGCCAGGGTCACGGCCACCTCGGGCTCGCGGCGCACCATGGCCCGGTCGCGGACCACGATCTTGACCCTCTGGCGCTCGGCCCGCTCGACGACCCCGCGACACTCGATGCCCGAGCCGTCGAAGAGGGCCACCTCGTCGCCCGTGCCCAGGCGCAGCACGCGCACCATGTGGCCCGCCTCCCGCCCCTCGATCCACACGTGGTTCTCCGTGCCCAGGTCGGGCACGTAGAAGCGATGCATGGCCGCCTCCATCGCCGCTCTCTCATGGCGGGAACACCGCATTATATCAGAGGATGGGAAGCGCTGTCGAGCGGGCTCAGGCCTCGGTAGACTGCTCGGCCTGGGCGCTTCGGCGGGGCACCTCGACCACCAGCGTACGGGCCAGCAGATCGCCCAGGCGCTGATGGCGGGGCGTGAGGAGAAGGACCATCGAGCCCACCAGGTAGGCGGCGGGGAAGAGGGGAAGCCAGGGGCGCAACAGGTTCCGCACCGCGACCGCGCCCAGCGAGGGCCGGGCCCCCCGGCGGCTCACCACCGCGATGCCCAGCACCCACTTGCCCAGGGTCTGGCCGGTGAGCCGCTCGTTGAGCACGTAGTAGCCGAAGAAGACGACCGCGCGGAGGAGCACCGCGGGCAGCAGGCCCCCCTCGTCCCCGCCCCCCGCCCCCAGGAGCACCTCCGCGGCGCTGCAAAGCCCCTCCACCATCAGGAAGTCCACCAGGAGGGCCATCACCCGCCGTCCCCACGGGGCCGCGCGGGCCACCACCCGGTCCCCCAGCACCAGCCGTCGTGAGCGGTGGCGCACCCGGAACGCGCTCCACGCCACTGCCGGCAACAGGGCCAGGCAAGCCGCCGCGTTGAACAGGCTCCACCAGAAGCCGTAGATCACCGACGCCGGCACCTCGGTGACCATCCGGGGCGAGGCCCACGCGCCGTCCTCCCAGCGGTGCACGGCCACGCGGTTCATGGTGGCACGGAAGAGGTACAGGGAGCCCTGGAACGACGCCGCCCCCATGTCCAGGGTGTAGAAGTCCAGGAAATCATCCTCCGCTCCGGGCACCGCCGTGCCCTCGCTCCAGCCCTCGGCGCCGAGGGTCATGGCCAGCACCGGCCGTCGGTCGCTGAGCCGCCGGCCCCGCTCCCGGCACAACACCCAGAGGGTCCCCTGGTGGGAGACGGCGGCGAAATCGCCATGGGCGTAGGGGGCGGGTACCCTCTGAGGCTCGCCCCATTGCTGGCCGTCGAAGGTCGCCCGCCACAGCTCGTTCGCCACCTCGCCGGGCAGGTCCTGGTGCCAGAATACCTGGACCGCGTCCTCATGAGGCACGGCCTCCAGGTCGTAGGGCCTGGAAGACACGGGGAGGACCGCCTGGAGGGCCACCGGCCGGGCCGCCGCCGCGTCCTCCGCCTCGGGGCGCTGGAACCGGGCGACGCGGATGCGGTGGGCCTCCTCCTCCGTATCCTGTCCGAAGACCCACAGGCCGTCGGCGAACGTGCAGGCGCTGGCCGGCGGCCAGTCGAGGGCCCAGGCGTGGGGCTTCCAATCGGAGTCGCGGTAGGTGGTGTAGTTGGTCCTTCGGAAGACGTAGAGGGCGCCGTCGTGGAAGGCGGCGGCCAAGTGGGCTCCGCCCAGGCGCTTCTCGGGCGACCACTGGCGCTCCGGCCCCAGGCGGCGATAGCACGAGCTGGGGGCCTGCTGGGGGTCGGCCTTGAGCTGATAGAGCAGGTGGAGCGCCTCGGGGCCGGCCACGGCGGTGGGGTGCACGTAGCGCCCCAGGAGCTGGTCGAGCAGGTCGGCCCCCGCGGCGCGGGGCACGCCCGCCGCAAGCGCCAGGGAGGCGGCGATGAGGATGGGAATGCGTCGGCCCACGGGGTTCCTAGAGATTGAGGCCGCCGTCCACGCAGAAGACCTGGCCGGTGATGTAGCTTGCCTCCTCGCCGGCAAGAAAAGCGACCAGGGCGGCCACGTCGCGGGGCTGGCCCAGGTGGCCGAGGGGGATGAGGCCCAGGAGGGCCTCCTGGCGGGCCGCCGGCATGTCGGCCGTGAGCTCCGTCTCGATGATCCCCGGGGCCACGGCGTTGGCGGTGATGCCGTAGCGGGCCAGCTCCCGCGCCGCCGCCCGGGTGAGTCCCAGGAGGCCGGCCTTGGCGGCGCTGTAGTTGGCCCGCTGCATGTCGCCCAGCAGGGCGGCGTCGGAGGAGATGTTGATCACCCGCCCCCAGCGGGCGCGGGTCATCAGCCGGGCCGCGACCTTGGTGCACAGGAAGGCGCCCTTGAGCGAGGTGTCGACCACCTCGTCCCACTCCTCCTCGCTCATGAAGGCCAGGTAGTTGTCCCGCACGACGCCCGCGTTGTTGACCAGGATATGGACCCCGCCGAGCTGCTTCTTGGCCTCCTGGAAGAGGCTCTTGACCTGGGCCAGGTCGCGCACGTCGGCCTGGACGGCGATGGCCTTGCCGCCGGCTTCCTCGACGGCGGCCACGGTCTCGGCCGCGGCGTCGGCCCGCTGGCGGTAGTTCACGACCACCGCGGCGCCCCGCCGGGCGAGGGCCAGAGCGATGGCCCGCCCGATGCCCCGGGAAGCGCCCGTCACCACGGCCACCTTCTCCTCCAGGCTCACGACGCGCTCACCTCGCTTTCCGCTACCGCGCTGCCCACGGCGTAGTGCTCGGTGTGGGAGATGGACACGTGGATCACGGCGATGCCGATCTCCCGGGCCCGCTCGAGGGCTCCGCCCATGAGCCGCACCGAGGGCTCGCCGTGGGGCCCGATCTCCACCTCCACGTCGGTCCACCGGATGCCCTTCACCCACCCCGTGCGGATGGCCTTGAGCACGGCCTCCTTGACGGCGAACCGTCCCGCGTAGTGGAGGCCGGGCCTGGGGCGGCCCTCGCAGTAGGCCCGCTCGGCGGGGGTGAACACCCGGCCCACGAAGCGCTCGCCCCGCCGCCGGATGGTCCGCTCCAGGCGGTCCACAGCCACGATGTCGATCCCAGTGCTCACCACGGCCACGGCGTCTCCCTGGGCCCCAGGCCGAGCGACGGCCTACTCGCGGCGCCGGGGCATCTCGGCCATCGCCGCGTCCAGCCGCCGCAGCAGCTCGCGGAACCTCGTCTCGTCCACGGTCTCCACGTGCCCGTCGAAGAAGGCCACGGCTCGCTCCCCGGCGGCGAACCGCCGCCGCTCCCAGACCATCATCGTCTCGGCAGGATTCTCGAGCGCCCCCAACCTGATGATACGGTCGCTGTGCCTGTCGAAGCAGCTATCGAAGCTGCACCGCGTGCCGTCGGGCAGCCGCGCCGGGCTGGGGTCGCGCGGCGAGACGAGCACGTCCTTGCTGGGCAGATAGTCCCCGGCGGCGACCGTGGCGAGGCCAGGGGGACCGAGCTCGTTGTGCTGCATCGCGTGCATATGCACGGCCCTCGCGATGTTGGACAGGTTGCTCAGCGTCACCGCCCGCTCCGCCCGCTCGCTCGGGGAGGCGGGCGCGGGGGCGGTCGCCGGCGCGTCCTGCGTGGCACGCGGCGCCCCCGCCTTCGTCTTCTCCGCCGCCGTCGCCTCCGGGCGCCCCGCGGGCCGGCCCATGGACCAGCGTGCCACCATCAGGATGGCGGCCAGGCCCACGGCCACGGCCACGACGCCGCAGGGGATGCCCACGGCGAGGCAGGACCACAGGATCTTCCGCTCCTCGGGCAGGTCGGCGGGCGCGTCGCGCAGCAGGTCGGTCTGCTCCGCCGGGCGCCAGCCGCTCATCCCCTCGCGCCAGCACGGCGTGGACGCCGGCAGGTCCCCGTCCCGCACCCACTGGCGAATCAGGTCGGCGCGGAAAGGTCCGGCGGGCCGTCCGCTCTCGTCGGCGATGAACCACACGGCATCGGGCTCGCCCATGGGGCTTCTCCTCGGGGTCGGGGGCGGCTACAGCTCGCCGCCCTTCCGCGGCTCGGTGAGCTCCTCGACCTGGCGGGCGAGCTGATCGAGCAATTCCTGGAACCGCGCCTCGTCCACGCGCTCGACGTGGGAGTCGAAGAACAGCACGTTGCGCTGGCCCCGCACGAAGGGCACGCGGTCCCAGGCCATCATGGCGTTGGGCGGGAAGTTATCGAGAAACACCCGGTCGGGGTACTTCTCGAAGCAGCTCACGTAGCTGCACGGCGTGCCGTCGGGCAGTTTCGGAGGATCGCGGTCCAGGGGCGACACCAGGAGGTCCCTGGGCAGCAGCTCCTTCTCCACCAGCTCCCGGAGTCCGGTGGGATAGCGGCGGTTGTCGCCGTGCTCATTGAGGTAGGTGGCGCAGGCCCTGGCGATGTGGTTGAGCTGGTTGCGGTCGCGGATGATGCGAGCCTCGGTGCGCGCCCGGGCGAGGGCGGGCAGGAGCATCCCCGCGAGGATGGCGGTTACGGCGACGGACGGGGCGTTGGAGATCATCCCCGTGCCGAAGGGCGACTGGCATTCGTAGAGCACCAGGTCGTCGCCGACCACGACGTAGGAGATGGCGCCGAACATGTGCTGGCGCACGGTGCGCGGCGAAGGCAGGTTCGCAAAGTCCAGCGGAACGGGGTTGTTGGGGATGCCTTGCAGCATCGTGAGCAGCGGCCCCAGGGTGCTGTAGAGCTGGACGAAGTTCTCCCCCGCCTCGGAGTAGGACACGCACACGGCGTTCTCGGGCACCCGCTCGGCCAGCTTCTGGTACTCCGGGTCGTCCAGCACGGAGGGCTCGCCGGCGTCGAGGAACGCCAGGTAGTCCTTCAGATGAATGGGCGTGAGGGCGAAGACCATGCGGTCGCCCACCCGTGCGAAGCACGGAGCCAGGGGCACGGGCACGCCGGGGGTGGCGAGGTAGCGGATGGTGTGGTCGCCGAAGGCGATGGCCCGCAGCTCGGCGGCGTTGCCCGGCCCGCGCTCCTCTTTCACGTAGGCGTCCAGCGTGGCGACGAGCTTCTCCACCGAGGCCTCGAAGCGAGCGCCGTCGGCCACCGGCTGGGAGACGACCAGCGCGGGCAGCAGCGAGGGCTGGCCCGAGGTGGCCACCACGGTGCCGCGCCCCATCTGGGCGAAGAGGTCGCGCCGCAGGTCCACGCCGGCTTGCTCCCCCCACTCTTCGAGGCCCCCGCGCACGTCCTCCCCCGGGCCGCCGAAGCTCGCCAGCATCTGGAGCACGCCGTCGTAGACCCGCGCCGGCTCCGCGCTGGTGGCCATGGCCACCGAGGAGCCGCGGGGCACCAGCCGCAGCAGCGAGCGGTCCACCGGCGTGGCGTCGAGGACGCCCAGGAGCCCCTGCCGCTGGCCCCTGGTGGTGATGGCCGCGGTGCCCACCAGTGCCCGGCCGTTGGCCCCCAGGCGGAGGAACACGGCCTGGGCGGCGTCGAGCCCGGTGCCCTTGAGCACGGCGGCCACTGGGGCGGGCAGCGGGACATTGCGGCGGCGCAGGTGGTCTATCAGCGCGGCGTGGTTGTAGAAGACCACCGCCACGGGGCTTCCCGCCGCGGCGTCCACGCGGCGGTAGCCGGCCAGCCCGGGCAGCTTGGGCGCGTCGGCGGACAGGGCGGAGGCGAGCACCTGGCGCGAGGTGGCCGCGACGAGGCACTCGCCGTGGAAGCCCAGGTGCAGCCTCATCGGGCCGCCGCCCAGCACCATGGCCTCCACGCCCCCCACCTGGACGGTGGGAGGCTCCTGGCCCATCTGCCGCATCCGCTGCTTGAGCTGGCCGAGCAGGCGCTCGACGCCCTGGCGGGCCTCCGCCTCGGCCCCGCCCACCCTGGCGGCCAGCACGAGGTTCACCGGAGGCCCCGGCCCCTCCCCCGGCGGCAGCAGGGCCAGGCCCATCTGCGAGCCCAGCAGGTGGCGCAGGGGCTTGACGTCGATCTTGAGGAACATGGCGAGCATCTGGGCCCCCGTGGCCATGCTCTGGCGCACGGAGGTCAGGCACCGCTGGACGTCGGGCTCGGCGATGAGCCGGGCCATGGCGGTCTCGCCGATGTCCGGGTTGTCGCCGTGGTAGGTGACCGCCAGGTAGGCGTCGGCGGGCAGGTAGTCCTCGACATTCGCCTGGCCGGCGAGCGCGGCCGAGCCGAGGGCGAGGATGGCCAGGACAATGGGGATCAGGCGGCGGCTCATCAGCGGAATCCTCGAAAGGCGGTGCGATGGGGCCTCAGAAGTCGGCGGGCCCCGGCCCTCGCTTGCGGGTGTTGCCCTCCTCCTTCACCAGCTTGTCGAGCTGCTCGAGAAGCTGCTGGAAGCGGGGCTCGGCGACGGTTTCCACGTGGGAGTCGAAGAACACCACGCTGCGCCGCCCCTCCACGAAGGGCTCGCGGTCCCAGGCCATCATGGCGTCGGGCGGGAAGGCATCGAGGAACACCCGGTCGGGATACTTCTGGAAGCAGCTCACGTAGCTGCATGGGGTGCCGTCGGGCAGCTCCGGCGGCTCCTCGTCCAGGGGGCACACCAGGACGCCCTTGGGCAGCATTTCCTTCTCCACCAGCTCCTGGAGGCCGGAGGGGTAGGTGCCGTGCTCATTGAGGTGCATGGCGCAGGCCACGGCGATCTGGTGGAGGTGGTTCTTGTCCAACGCGAGCCGGGCCTCGGTGCGGGCCCGCGTGAGGGCGGGCACGAGCATTCCCGCGAGCACGCCCAGGGTGGCCGCGGGGGCCATCTGGGGCCCGAGGAAGGTCAGGCCCTCGCCCTCCATCTGGTAGCGGTAGTGGCCGTCCTCGAAGACCGAGAAGCCCAGGCCGGGGCCGCAGTAGCGCTCGATGAGGCGCGAGGACGGCAGGGCGGCCAGGTCGGGGGCCTGCTCCAGCCCCAACTGCTCGCCGAAGCCCTGGAAGGTCATGGCGAATGGCGCCAGGCTGTTGTAGAAGGCCACCAGCGTGTCGGTGAGCGAGCCGTAGGAGACCGACGCGGCGTTCCGGGGGAGGGCCTCCGCCAGGCGGCCAAACTCCTCGTTCTCCGCGATGCTCGGCCCCTCGTCCGCCAGGAAGTCCAGGTAGCTCTTCAGGTGGACGGGATGGCCGGAGAAGACGATCGCATCGTCGAGCACCGCGTAGCAGGGCGCCGTGCCGAAAAAGAAGAGCGCCGGCTTGCCGAACAGCCACACGTAGCGGCAGGGGAAGCCGCGGTAGTCGAACTTCCGAAGCTCCAGCCGCACGGGGCCTTCCGCCGCCATCTTGCCCATCAGGTAGCCCTCCAGGCGGGCCACCACCTGCCCCAGCTTGGTGTCCAGAGCCTTGGGGTCGTCCACCTTCTGGACCACCGCGTTGTAGCCGCCGAAGAGGCCCCGTCCCGCCGCCATCACCACGACCGTGCCCCGCTGGAAGTGGGCCAACAGGTCGTCGCGGAACTTCAGGCCGATGACCTCTTCCGCCTTGGCCACCGCGGCCAGGCCCTTCTCGCGGGCCTCCGCATCCACGCGGCCCACCGTGGCCCACGTCCGGTCCCAGGTCCCGGGCAGGTCGGCCATGGTGATGAAGAAGATCTGGCTCTCGGCGGGCACGCGGCGGAGCAGCTCGCGGTCGAGGGGCGGAGCGTCGGCCAGCCAGCCGGCGATGCCCACCCGCTCGTCCCGCGCCGAGAGGTCGACGTCCAGGCGGGTGACCATCCGCTTGCCCCGGGGCAGGACCGCAATCTCGCCGCTGCGCAGGGCGTCGAGGCCGAGTGCGGCGAGCACCTCTCGGGCTCGCCCGCCCATCTCGTCGCCGAACGCCTCCACCAGGGCCTCGTGGTCGTAGCGGATGCGGAAGACGGGCCGCTGGTCGCCCAGCTTGCCCGCCAGCTTGGGCTGGCCCTCGTCGAGGGCCCGGCCGAGGACGGCCTCGCGGCCGGCACGGACGAGGAACGGGCCGTGGAAGGCGAAGAGGAACTTCTCCTCCTCCCCGGTCTTGAGCGCCGTGGCAGTCACGCCGCCGACCTGGAGCTGGCGGACGTTGCCCTCGCCGGCCTTCTGGACGACGGCGGCGAGCAGCCTCTCGGCCTCGCGCCGCGCCTCGGCTCCCGCCTCGCCCACGTGGAAGGCGACCACTACGTCGGGCTCCTTGCCTTCCGCAGGCTTGAGGAATCCCACGGCGACTTGGGAGCGCAGCCCGGCGCGGATGGCCGGGGCCACGTCCATGCCCGCTTCCCGCCCCATCCAGTCCACCAGGCGGTCGAGCAGGGGCCGCAGGCGGCGGGCCGCCTGGCGGACCTCCGGCTCCTGGAAGAAGGCGTGGAGGCGAGTCTCCTCAAGTCCCGGGTGGGCGCCGTCGTAGGTCACGGCCAGGAAGGCGTCGGCGGGCACGTAGTCCGCGGGCTGCCGCTCGCCCCCCGCGGCCAGGGCCGCCACGCCCAGGATGGCGGGGAGAAATGCTCGGGCGCGCAGGGTCGTCATCGCGGGTCCTCCTATGGGAGCCTGGATTCTAGCGCGAGCGGGGGGCGCCGTCAATGCGCGTCGCCTTCCCCGCGTACGTTTGTCATCTGCCCCCCGCCGGCTATAATCGGGCGCCGCCACTGGAAACCCACTGAAAGGAGGGCCGGCCGTGGACCAGAGATCGCTGGACCTGCTCACGACTCTCACCGAGGCGCCGGGCCCGCCGGGCCACGAGGACGAGGTGCGGGCCCTCGTGGCGCGGGAGGCGGAGGGCCTGGCCGAGGTGAGCCACGACCGCCTGGGCAGCATCATCTGCCGCAAGGCGGGCTCGGCCGCGGAGCCGCGGGTGATGATCCCCGCCCACATGGACGAGATCGGGTTCGTGGTCAACGCCATCACCGACGAGGGCTTCCTCCGCTTCTCCCCGCTCGGCGGCTGGTGGGACCACGTGGTCCTCGCCCAGCGGGTGGTGGTCAAGGCCCGCGGGGGCGACGCCGTGGGCATCATCGGCTCCAAGCCCCCTCACGTGCTCACCGACGAGGAGCGCAAGAAGCTGGTCAAGCGCCGCGAGATGTTCATCGACGTGGGGGCCAAGGACAAGCAGGAGGCCACGGAGGGCTTCGGCATCCGCGTGGGCGACCCCGTGGTGCCCATCTGCCCCTTCACCCCCCTGCGCAACCCCAAGATGCTCATGGGCAAGGCCTTCGACGACCGCGCCGGCGTGGCCATCATGCTCGACGTCCTCCGCCAGCTCGACCAGGGCCCCCACCCCAACACCGTCTACGGCGTGGGCACCGTGCAGGAGGAGGTGGGCACGCGGGGGGCGGAGACCTCCGCCGACGCCGTGGACCCCCACGTGGCCATCGTGGCCGAGGTGGGCATCGCCACCGACATTCCAGGGGGCCGGGCCGAGGACAAGGAGAAGGGCACCCTCGGCCAGGGGCCCCAGGTGTGCTTCCTGGACAGCGGGCTGATCCCCAACCTCAAGCTCCGCGACTTCGTCGTGGGCGTGGCCGAGGCGGAGGGGATTCCCTACCAGATCGCCATCCTCGAGCGGGGCACCACCGACGGCCGGCCCATCCACCTCCACGGCATCGGCGTGCCCACGGTCTACATCGGCGTGGCCACCCGCTACATCCACAGCCACGCGGGCATCCTCCACGCCGACGACTACGCCCACGCGGTGCGGCTCATCGCCGAGTCGGTCCGCCGCCTCGACGCCCCCACCGTCGAGAGCTTCTACCCGTAGAGCCCTTCCGGCGCCTACCGGGCCTCGGCCTGGCCGCGGGAGGCGGGCCGGGTGCGGTCGGCGGCCCAGGCCCGCAGCTCGGCCATCCCCTCGCGCATGGTCCTGGAGAGGGGCACGGTCTCCTGGATGCAGCGGGCCAGGTCATCCATCTCCAGGTCTCGGCCGGCGTCGAAGGCCTCGTAGAGGGCGGCGACGATGGCCTGCTCGATCTCGGCCCCGCTGAAGCCCTCGGCCAGGCGGGCCAGCTCCGCGAGGTCGAACCGCTCCGGCTCGCGGCGGCGCTTGCGCAGGTGGATGGCGAAGATCGCCTCCCGCTCCCCCGCCGCGGGCAGGTCGACGAAGAAAATCTCGTCGAACCGCCCCTTGCGCAACAGCTCCGGCGGCAGGTCCTGGATGGTGTTCGCCGTGGCGATGGTGAACACCATCGAGGGGCTCTCCTGGAGCCAGGTGATGAAGGTGCCGAACACCCGCGAGGTGGTGCCCGCGTCGGTGACCCCCGAGCTCTGGGTGCCGGAGAAGGCCTTCTCCACCTCGTCGACCCAGAGGATGGCGGGGGCGATGGACTCGGCGGTCTGGAGGGCGCGGCGCATGTTGGCCTCGGAGGAGCCGATGAAGCGCTCGAAGATGTGGCTCACGTCGAAGCGCAGCAGCGGCAGGTTCCACAGCTTGGCCACGGCCTTGGCGGTGAGGCTCTTGCCGCAGCCCTGGACGCCGAGGATGAGCACGCCCTTGGGCCGGGGCAGGCCGTAGCGGCGGGCCTCCTCGGAGAAGGCCCGGGTGCGCTTGCGCAGCCAGTCCTTCAGGATGTCCAGGCCCCCGATCTCGCTCATCCCCTCCCGGGGGGTATAGTATTCCAGGACTCCGGACTTGCGGACGATCTGCTTCTTCTCGGCGAGCACGGCGTCGATGTCGCTGGCATCGAGCTTGGCGTCGCGCACCAGCGACTGGGCGAACACCCGCTCCGCCTCGTCCAGGGTGAGGCCCAGGACGGCGGTGACGAGCCGCTCGCGGTCCGCCGGCGAGAGGTCCACCCGGGCCTTGCCCCCCGAGGCCACCTCGCGCAACAGGTCGTCGAGCAGGCTCTCCATCACCCGGCGGTCGGGCACCGGCAGGTCGACGACGGCGACGGACTTCTGGAGCTCGAAGGGCAGCTCGAGGCGCGGGGAGACCAGGACCACCGTCTTGTAGGAGCGCTTGAGGGCGTGGGCCAGGTCGCGCAGGTGGCGCACCACCACCGGGTCCTGGAGGTGGGGGTGGAAGTCCTTGAGCACGTAGATGCACGGCTGGGCGTCCTGGAGGATGGCGTTGAGCACCTCCAGGGGCTTGCGGCCCCGCTCGCGGCTCTCCCGCAGCCCGTCCCCCGTCTCCACGGTGCGCAGCCCGTCGGTGGCGGTCCACACCGCCAGGTTTTTCTTCTGCCGCCGGGCGATGCGCAGCAGGATGTTCATCGCCCGATCCTCTTCCCAGGTCACCAGGTAGAGGATGGGGTAGCGGGCCCGGATCAGGACGTCGACCTGGCGTATCACGTCGCTCACGCCGCGGCTCCTTGCCGTCTCGTCGGTTCCCGGCCATTGTCCCCGCCGCGAGTCCCGGTGTCAAGGCGAGCGGCGGGGCGAATTTGGGCTTGACACGCCTGCCCCGGTGCGCTTCAATGCCCCCGCACGGGTGCGGTGCGCCCTGGCAACGGGACACGGACGGGCGGCGCGGCCGGAGGCACGGCGGAGGGTTCCGCCGGCGGCGCCTGTGCTCCGTGGACTTCCGATTGGCACGGTGGCGAGCCGCCCTGGTGCGGCATCGCCCTTTTTCATGGGACACGGTTGGACAGGTTTCCCGCCACTTTCGTTGGAACGGAGGACGTGATGCGAGGAGCGCTGAGCGTGGCCATCTGTGTGGGGCTGCTGGCGGGCGGAGCGGCGCTGGGGGCCGAGCCGGTGCCGGAGGAGCCGCAGGCGCCTCCCCCCCTGCCGCTGCACAGCATCGAGGGCTTCAGCGGCGTGTACCTGACGGAGACGGCGTATTTCGCCAACGAGCCGGTGGGCGAGGGCTGGTTCGGCCTGCCCAGCCTTTCCGTCTCGGGCACGCGGATCGAGCACAAGTACCACCTGGGCAGCGCGGTGACCATGAACTTCCTCCGCCGCGTGGAGCTGGGCTACTCCTTCCAGCGCCTGACCCTCGGGCAGTGGGACGACGACGTGGAGTCGGCCACCGGCCTGAGCATCTCCGACGACGACCTGCGCCTGCACACCACGGGGCTGCGCTTCAAGATCCTCCGCGACGGCGAGTGGGACACCACCTGGGCCCCCGCCCTCACCGCCGGCGTACGCTACAAGAAAAACACCGAGATCGACGACATCGACGACGACCTGCTGGGCACCGTGGGCACCCTGGGCTACGACGACGACGAGGGGGTGGACTTCACCCTGGTGGCCAGCAAGACCTTCGCCGACGTGATCCCCGGCCATCCCTTCATCCTCTCCGCGGGGGCCCGGGCCACTGAGGCCATCCACGCCGGCTTCGCCGGCTTCGGCGACGACTACCACGTGGTCTTCGAGGGCAACGCCATCGTGTTCCTCACCAGCCGCCTGGCCCTGGCCGGCGAGTATCGCCAGATGCCCCACTCGCTGGACCGCCTGGGCGAGCTGGTCAAGCGCGAGGACGACTGGTGGTCGGTGGCCCTGGCCTACGTGTTCAACGAGCACCTCACGGCCACCGCGGGCTTCGCCAACGTGGGCCGCGTGCTGGACGCCGACGAGGACTTCGCCTGGCTGGCCCAGCTCAAGTGGGAGTTCTAGCCCGCCCGGCCCCGTCTCACGCTCCTTCCCGGCGCCTCGCGGCCCCGTGCCGCGAGGCGCCGTGCCTTGACGCCCCGCCGCGGGGAGGTCTATAATGGCCTGCGGAGCCGCACATCCCACCCTCCCAGGACCCGTGCCACCATGGCCGCGAAGTTCAGGCCCCTTCCGCCCGGTGCGGACGTGGAGGAGCGTGCCCAGCGCCGCCACATCCGCCTCCGGCTCCGCCGCCAGCCCAAGATCCGGCGGGTGGACAACTTCCTGAGCCAGCACTACGGCGCCTTCTCCCGCACCTTTTTCCAGAAGCTCATCCGCGCCCGCAAGCTCACCGTCAACGACCGCACCGTGGCCCCCAGCACTCGCCTCCAGAAGGGCGACGTCATCGAGTTTGACCTCCCCGTCCTCCCCGAGCGGGTCATCCAGCCCACCCCCATGGCCCTCGACGTCATCCACGAGGACGAGCACATCCTGGTGATCAGCAAGCCCCCGGGCATCATCTGCCACCCGGGCCGCAAGGAACGCCACGACACCCTGGCCAACGCCCTCGTCTATCACGTCCACGGAATGACCGAGGAGAAGCGCAACCCGGGCATCGTCCACCGCCTGGATATGGACACCAGCGGGGCCATGGTGGTGGCCAAGAGCCCCTTCGCCCACCACCACCTGGCCCGCCAGTTCGAGGCCCGAACGGTCCACAAGGAGTACCTCGCCCTGGTGCGGGGGCGAGTGCGCCGGCGGATGGGCGAGATCGACATCCCCATCGGCTACCACCCCAAGCGGTGGGGCCTGATGAGCACCGACGAGAAGGCCAAGCGCCGCAAGCCCGCTCGCAGCGTCTACGAGGTGCTCGAGCGATTCGGCGGCTATACCCTCCTCAGCGTCGTGCTCAAGACCGGCCGCACGCACCAGATCCGCGTCCACTTCGAGTCCATCGGCCACCCCGTGGTCGGCGAGCGCTACTACCGCGGCGAGCTGGGTCCCGACCCCCTCGAGGAGGCGATGCCCCGCCTCGCCCTCCACGCCTGGAAGCTCGGCTTCGTGCACCCCGGGACCCGCGCGAGGGTGGACTTCGCGGCCGAGCTGCCCGACGATTTCGCCGCCGCGCTCGAGCATTTGCGGGGCAGGCAGCAGGAGACGGCGGGGCCGAGCGAAGCGTAGCGGGCACCGTGTGCCGAGGCTGCCAGTGCGCCGCGTCACCCTCTTCGTGCTCTTCGAGGGCCTGGGCTACGAGCTGGCCGACCGGGCCGGCTTCCTCGCCGAGCTGGCTCCCCACCGCTATCCCTTGCGCACGGTGCTGGGCGATTCCTTCGCCGCCCTGCCCACCGCGCTCACGGCCTGCGCCCCCTGCGAGCACGGCCGCTGGGCACGCTTCCCCTACGCTGCCCAGCGCTCGCCCTTCCGCCGCCTGGCCCTCCTCCGCCACCTGCCGGCACCGCTGCGCGCCTCGCGATGCCTCAGGACCTGGGCGGCCCGCCTGTGTGCCCATCGCCGCGGCTGGAGCGGCGGGCTCGACCTCCTCCGCGTCCCCTTCGCCCTGCTGCCCTTGCTCGACTATGCCGGGCGGCGCGACCCCTTCGAGCCGGGGGGCCTGAGCCCCTGCTCCACGGCGCTCGACCGCCTGCGCCAGGAGGGCATCCCGTTTTTCCTCGGCGACGGGCGGAGGGGCGAGGCCGCCGACTTCCAGGCCGCGGCCCGCGCCCTCCACGGCGGCGAGGCCCCCTTCGCGTTCCTCCAGGTCCGCGGCCTCGCCCAGGCCCTCCACCATAGCGGCCCGCAGGGCGAACCCACGCGCCGGGCCCTGGCCGCGTCCGAGGCGCGCATCGCCCGGCTCCACGCGGCCCTCGCCTCCCACGCCGCGGTGCGCCTCTACGTCGGCGGCGACCAGGGCCTCCTCCCGGCCGGCGAGGCGGTGGACATCCGCTCCCGCGTCCAGGCCGCGGGGCTGCGCCTGGGCGAGGACTACTTCGCCTTCTACGAGCCCACGATGGCCCGCTTCTGGTTCGCCCATCCCCAGGCGCGCCATCGGGTCATGGGCTCGCTGGCGGACGTCACCCGCGGGCGATGGCTGGCCGGCGACCAGTTGCGCATCGAGGGCCTCGACTTCCCCGACCACCGCTGCGGCCAGGCCATCTTCCTCCTCGAACCGGGGCTCGTGGCAGCCCCCAACTACCTCACGGCCACCGCCCCCGCCGCCGCAGGTGGCTACCATCCCGAGCACGGGGGCACCCTGGGGGTCTTCTGCGCCAATGCCCCCCTGGCCATCCCGCCGCGCCTGGTCGGCGACCTGTGCCACCTGGGCGTCGAAGGAGCTCGCTGGGCCTGGGCGCGGTAGCTGGCTTGCATTTGCCCGCCTCTCGCTGTAAACTTCGTAGGCACCTGCCCCTTCCCCGCACGCCCGGGGCAGGTTCCCCCGTCCGGCATTCCCCACACGCCGCGCGCCGGGTCCGCAGAGAGCCGCCATGGCCAGAGTGCTCCTCCTCGCCGAGACAACCGCGACGACGGCCGAGCTGCGAAACGTCCTGGCCCAGGCGGGCCACGACCTCGCCCAGCTGCCCCCCGAGGCCGACAGCGTCCAACAGGCTCCCGAGCAAGCCCCCGACCTGGTGGTCCTGGCCCGACCGGCCCGCGACGGCAGCGACGTGCTCATCCGCCACCTCAAGGCCCACGACCGCCTCCGCTATGTCCCCGTGCTCATCGTGACCGGGCAGGGCTCGCCGCGGGACAAGTTCGCGGCCCTCAAGGTCGGCGCCGACGACTACATCGCCTGGCCCGCCTCCCGCGACGAGCTGCTCGCCAGACTCCAGGTCATGTTCCGTATCCGAGGACTATACAACGAGTTACAGGACCGCGACCAGGAGGCCGAAATCCTCCGCGACGAGGCCCAGCGACGCCATGGGTTCGAGAACATCCTGGGCAAGAGCTACGCCATGCGACGCGTGTTCGACCTCGTCGCCAAGGTCACCGCCACCAACACGACCGTCCTCATCACCGGCGAGAGCGGCACGGGCAAGGAGCTCATCGCCCGGGCCATCCACTACAACAGCCCCCGCCGCGAGCGGAACTTCGTCATCCAGAACTGCTCGGTCTTCAACGATAACCTCTTGGAATCGGAGCTCTTCGGCCACGTCAAGGGCGCCTTCACCGGCGCCATCGCCCACAAGAAGGGGCTCTTCGAGATCGCCGACGGCGGCACCCTCTTCCTCGACGAGGTCGCCGACATGAGCCCCGCTCTCCAGGTCAAAGTCCTCCGCGTCCTCCAGGAGGGCACCTTCATCCCCGTGGGCGGCACCGAGGCCCAGCAGGTGGACGTGCGGGTCATCTCCGCCACCCACACCCCCCTCGAGCGGCTGGTCCAGGAGGGCCGCTTCCGCGAAGACCTCTACTACCGCCTCCATGTCTTCCAGGTCGACCTGCCGCCCCTTCGCGACCGCCGCGACGACATCCCCCTGCTGGCCCACCACTTCCTCCAGATCTACTGTAGCGAAAACGACTTGCCGCAAAAGACCTTCGCCCCCGAAGTCCTCGACGCCTTCGCCGCCTACCCCTGGCCGGGCAACGTGCGCGAGCTCGAGAACGAGGTCGAGAGGCTCGTCGTCATGGCGCGCGACGAGGCCACCGTGGGCCTCGACCACCTCTCCAAGCGCATCCGCGACGCAGGCCCCGCCCGCCTCAGCACCCGCGGCCGACGCCTCGAGGGCAAGCTCTCCGACGCCATCCAGGAACTCGAGCAGGCCATGCTCCGCGAAGGCCTGCGACGCAACGACTGGAATAAGAGCCGCACCGCACGAGAGCTCGGCATCAGCCGGGCCAACCTCGTGGCCAAGGTCAAGAAGTACGGACTCGAGCCCGCCCAGGCCTCCCGCTCCGACTCCCAGTGAGGCCCGCCGGGCTGTGTCGGAAAACCAACTGCCGTCGGCTCTCGATGAATGTAGCTCCGACCCAACGCAACCGCAGGAGCCAACAAGCCTTACAGCCGCTCCGCCCCAGCTGCCGAGGCCCCGCGTACAGAAGTTGGACAGGCCCCGGCCCCGGCCCGGGAGCCCCCACGCCCGGCGGCCCGCCCGGCCCGCCCAGCGCCATCAGCCCCCGGCGACCCCCAAGCGGCCGCCGTAACCGCCACGGGGGCAAAAGGTTAGGCACGGCGGCGGGGCAACCGTTGCCCCTCCCCGCCCCCGCAGCCCCCGGCGCCCCCCTGGCGCCGACGCCGCCAGGCCCCTCGCCGGCACAGGAATTGCCATGGTCTCCAGCAGCGAACCGATGCCCCGACGCCCGTTCCGCCCCGAGGCCCTCGATACAAGCACCATGACCAGCGACGTCCCCGCCATCGACCGCATCGTCCTCATCCGCCTCCGCGAGAATGTCGTGGGCGCGTTCGCCGGGCGTCTGGCCGAACAGCTCGAGGGCCTCTCGCCCCAGACGCCCGCGGTCCTCGACTTCTCCGTCGTCACATCCATCGACGGCTACGGCATTAACGTCATCGGGGAGGCCCTCTCCCGCGGCGTGCCCCTCTACCTCGTCGCCGTGCGCGGGCGGGTGCGGCGGATGTTCCGCCAGGCCCGGGCCATCAGCGAGGGCCAGTTCGTCGATTCGGTGGACGCCGCGCTCGAGGCCATCGACCGCGCCCACCAGGAGGACACCAGCCCCGAGATCGAGCGGCGGCGCTGGCGACGCGTCCCCGCCCACATCCCCGTCGAGGTCATCCTCGACGTCGACGGCCAGCGCATCCCCACCGACGGGATCATCCGCGACATCGGCGAGGGCGGGGTGTATATCGAGCTGCTCCAACGCCTTGCAGACGTCGTCGGGGACACGCTCGACCTCACCACCCGCTTCGACCTGCGCTTCGCCCTCCCCCAGGCCCCCTACCCGTGCATGGTCGAGGGCGACGCGGCGCACGCCCACGCCACCGCCGCCGGGATGTGCTACGGCGTCAAGTTCTCCGAACTCACCTACCTCGACGAGGACGCCATCCGCACCTTCCTCTATCGCCACGACCCCGACCGCCGCGCCGGCAAGTCCTGAGCCCAGCCCCTTTCTGCTCCCTCCGCGTTCGCAGCCCCACCGACCCACCGGCGCGCTCCCCCTCTACTACTACAACCCGTTTCCCCCCCCAAAAGCGGACACG
>JBKHIY010000150.1:0-8691 GCA_046538415.1 Candidatus Brocadiia bacterium
CGGCCGGGGGGGTGGGGGGCGGACTAGGGGGCGCGGGTGCGCACGCGGTCGAGCATTTTCTCGATCTGGTCTTTCTCGGAGAAGTCGGGGTCGAGCTGGAGGGCCTTGGTCAGGTGGCGCACGGCGCTGGCCCTCAGGTCGCGCTGGAAGAAGATCATGCCGAGGTGGTAGTGGACTTCGGCGGAGCCGGGCATGCCCTCGACGGCGAGCCTGGCGTGTTCGAGGGCCTCGTCGTATCGCTCGGAGAGGTAGTAGATCCAGGCGAGGGTGTCGCGCACGGCGGCGCCTGCGGAGGTATGTGCGGGAGCCAGGTCGGCGGCCTTGGTGGCCAGGGCTTCGGCCTCCTTGAGCTGCTTGGTCTCGATGGCGTAGAGCCAGGCCAGGTTGTTGTAGCCGATGGGGTTGTTGGGGGCCAGCTGGATGACTTTTTTGTAGATGTCGATGGCTTCCTGGTGCTTGCCCTGCTTCTGGATGGCGGTGGCCAGGGAGAGGAGGTAGCCGACGTGCTCGGGGCGGTCCTTGAGGAGCTTGCGGTAGACCTCGGCGGCTGCCTCGGGCCGGCTGTTGGCCAGGTGGTAGTGTGCGATCTTGCGCAGGGCGGGCTCGTAGTGGGGCCGGGTGGCGACCATTTTCTGGTAGGTGGCCAGGGCCTCCTTGGCGTCGCCCATCCGCTCGCGCACGTCGGCCAGGAAGTGGAGGACGGCGAGGTTGTCGGGGAGGGTTTCGAGCAGTTTCTGGTACTGCTCCTCGGCCAGGGTGTGCCAGCTGGCGTTCACGTAGAGCGCGGCCTGGTTGAGGGCGTTGGCGGCGAGGCGCGACTTGGCGTCGCCGTTGCCCAGTTGGGCGATGAGGGCCTTGTAGGCCTCGAGCAGCTCGGGCTGGACTTCCACGGCCTCGATGGCCTTGCGGGCCTCCTGGGGCTTTCCCGCGGCGAGGTAGGCGTTGGCCAGGAAGGAGGCCATTCGGGCGTCCTTGGAGCTGGCCTTCTGCGCCTCGGCGAAGGCGTCGACGGCGGCGTCGAGCTGGCCCTTGAGCTGGAGGGCGGTGCCCCGGGCGAGCAGCACGCCGGGCTCCCGCTGGGCTTCCAGGCGGGCGTTGATGAGTCGTAGGGCGTCGTCGAGCCGGTCCTTGTGGATGTAGACCACGGCCAGGTCGTAGGCCCCCATGAGGCGGCTGGAGGGCTCTCGGACCAGCTCTTCGAGCTCGGCCTGGGCCTTGTCGACCTGTCCCAGGCGGCGGTAGAAGGTGATCAGGGCGATCTGGGCGGGGGGCAGGGGCCGCTGCTGGGCGAGCAGGCTGGTGAGCTGCTTGATGGCCGCCTGGCGGTCGCCGGCCTGGAAGGTGACCTCGGCCATGCCCACCTTGGCCCCCACGTCGTTGGGCCGGTCCTTGAGGATTTGGCGGAACTGCTCGAGGGCGGCGTCGTGCTGCCCCCGGGCCATGTGGATGGCGGCCAGCTCGAGGCGGGCCTCGCGGGAGGAGGGGGCGATCTGGACCGCCCGCTGGGCCAGCTCGAGGGCCTTGTCGAAGCGCCGCGAGGCGCGGTAGATCTTGGCCAGGCGCAGCAGCGCGGGGGCGTGGATGGAGTCGAGCACCAGCACCTCGTTGAGCTGCTGGATGGCCTCCTGCACGCGATTCTTGTCCAGGTAGGCCTGGGCCAGGCCCATGCGTGCGGGGATGCTCTGGGGGTTGTGCTCGACGGCGTCCTCGTATTGCTTGACGGCCTGGTCGAGCTTGCCCTCCAGGCGGTTGATCTCGGCGAGCTGGAGGTAGGGGAGGGTGCCCTTCTGGGCCGAGGGGGTCTCGACGAGTCGCTGGAGGGCGCGCTTGGCCTCCGCCAGGTCGCGGTTCTTCAGGTGGCAGGAGGCCACGAAGGCCAGGGCGTGGCCGTTGTCCTCGTCGAGGGCCAGGACTCGCTCGGCCTCCTCGGTGCACAGGTCGTACTGGGCCATCTTGTAGAAGTAGTCGGCCAGGGCGAGATGGGCGGTGGGGTCCTTGGGGGCCGCCTCGGCGGCCTGCTCGAAGGCCCTGCGGGCGTCCTTGAAGCGCCCCACGTCGAGGAAGAGCCGGCCCAGGCGCACGCGGTGGCGCGGCTCCTTGGGCTCCACGTCGATGAGCCGCAGGAGGGTCTCGATCTCCTTCTTCGCGTCGCCCGTGCGGTGGTAGACGTCGGCCAGGATGTTGTAGGCGAAGGTATTGTCGGGGGCCAGCTTGAGCAGGCTGGTGCAGTTCTGCTCGGCCTGGTCGTACCAGTGGTGGCTGCCGTAGAACATCACCTTGGTCAGGTAGTCGCCCACGCGCTTGGCCCTGGGCCGGTCGGCGGCGAACTTGTCGACCAGGCCGAGGTAGGCGTCGCGGATGACCTGGGGGATGTGGTCGGCCCCCCGCAGGAGGGTGCGTGCGTTGGCCGCGTCGCCCTGGGCGAGGTAGATGTTGGCCGTCTGGAGGGTGATGAAGGGGTCGGCGTCCTGGCGGCGCTCGCGCAGCTCGTCGGCCCTGGAGATGTTGGCCAGGGCGCCGCGGTAGTCGCCCTTGAGCTGGAGGGCGGTGGCGGCCCCGATGAGCGAGCTGATGCGGCGCACGTCGTTGCTCACCGCCTTCTCGAACAGGCGCACCGCGTCGTCGTACTGTCCCAGGTAGACGTAGATCACGGCGGCGTCGTAGGCGGGGGCGTAGGTGGCGTCCTTGCCCAGGGCGTCCTCCAGCTCCTTTCGGGCCGCGGCCCAGCGTTGCTCGTTGCGCCGCATGCGGGCCTTGAAGACGTGGGCGGCCAGGAGCTGGGGGTCTTCCTCGAGGGCCCGGGTGGCGAAGGTCTCGGCCTTCTCCTTCTCGCCCTTGGCCCGGTGGAGCTCGGCCATGGCGAGGTAGACCTTGGCCTTCTCGGCCTCGATCTCGAGCAGGCGGGAGAGCTCGTCCTCGGCCTTGTCGTACTTCCGCTGCTTGATATACAGGCTCACCAGCTGGCGGCGGGGCTTGGACTGCGTGGGGTCTTCCTCGATGCACCGCTGGAGCTGCTCCTGGGCGAGGTCGAACTCGCCCAGGCGCTCGTGCACGGTGGCCAGGTGCATGCGGGCGCTGGGGTGGCGGCCGCTGAGCTCCAGCACCCGTTCGAACTGGCGCTTCGCCCCGTTCAGCCGGTTGCGCCGCAGGTAGGCGAAGCCCAGGAGGAAGTGCACGTCGATGTTCTTGGGCTCCACCTTGAGGGCCTGGAGGCAGTGCTCCACCGCCTTGTCCACGTCGGGGGGCCGCTCGGAGAGGGCGATGGCCGCCAGGACCTGGTGGGCGCGGGTCTGGTCCATGTCCTCCGCGAGGATTTTCTGGAACTGGCTCTTGGCCCGGTCGAACTCGCCCTTGTGCAGGTAGGCGATGCCCAGGAGGCGACGGACCTCGGGATTCTCGGGGGCGAAGGGCAGGGCGTCGAGGAGCACGGAGACGGCGCCGTCGGGGTAGCCCTGCTTGAGGTGGCAGCTGGCCAGGATGAGGCGTGCCGGCAGGAAGCGGCTGTTGAGGCCGACGACGGTCTTCAGCTCCTCGATGGCGTCCTTGGTCTGGTCCTTGAGGATCAGGCATCGGGCCAGCCAGAAGTGGGCGGGCAGCTTGAGGTTGCTCTCCTCGGGGATGCTCACGCTGGCCTGGCGGAACTCCTCGACCGCGGCGTCGAGCTTCTTGAGCTGCATGTAGACGGCGCCGCGGATGAAGTTGGCGTAGGGGTTCTTGTTGGAGATGCGGATGGCCTCGTTGGCGTCGGCCAGGGCGGCCTCGTACTTCTTGAGCTCCAGGTAGAGCTTGGCCCGCTCGATGCGGGCCTGGATCTGGGTGGGCTTCTGCTCCAGCATCTTGGTGTAGATGCGGATGGCCCCGTCCAGGTCGCCCCGCACCTGGTGGAGCTTGGCCAGGGTGAGCTTGGGCTTGTGGAGCTGGGGGTTGACCTTGAGCACTTCGTTGCACGCCTGTTCGCACGCTTCGTACTTCTTCTGGCCGAACAGGATGTCGATGCGCTGGAAATAGGTGGAGACGTCCTCGGGGTCGATCTCCAGCACGCGGGTGGTGTAGCGGAGGGCCTGGTCGAGCTGGTCGCGGCTTTTCTCCAGCTCGCCCTTGCGTCGGTAGATCCCGGCGCGGTACATGGCCAGCTCGACGAGGAACTCGTAGCTCTCCTTCTCGTCGGGCTCGCGTCCCAGGAGGCTCTTGCCCACGTCCTCGGCCTTCTGGAGGTATTCGCTGGCCAGTTCGGGCTGGCCTTTGGCCTCCTTGCGCTTGGAGAGCTCGAGGTAGGCGGAGCCCAGCTCGCGGTAGGCTTCCTCGCGGCGGGGGTCGTTCTGGATGGCCTGTTCGAGGTGCTCGGCGGCGCGGTCGTACTCGGAGGTGTGGCGGTAGGCCTTCCCGATCCAGAAGTGGGCCTCGGCGTTGCGGTTGTCGCGGCGGAGGGCCTCCTGGAGCTCGTTGATCCCCTCGCGGTGCTTCCCGCTGCGCACCAGGACGCGTCCCCGGCGCAGGTGGGGGTCCTCTCGGGCCAGGGCCTGGCTCGCGGCGGCCAGGCACAGTGCCGAGGCGGCGAGGGCCAGGGCCAGGGGGCGGCGCGACTCTCTCATCGTGGGTCTCCTCTGCGGGGTTCCCGGCCGCCGCCGGGGTGGGCGGAGGCGGGAACGGACGTCGGGGCGCGGCGCGGGGCCGGCGAAGCGGGCCCGCGGCCCGGCCGGCGGCGCCACACGAGCCGCCGGCGCGGGGGGCCGGGGATCAGTCGTCCTCGTCGCTGTCCGACTTGGAGTCGCCGTCCAGCAGGCCGTGGGAGCGCATTTTCTTGAACAGCGTGGTGCGGTCGATCTCCAGCATGGCGGCCGTGGGCTGGCGCTTCCAGTTGTTCAGCTTCAGCGCTCCCTCGATGATCTCGCGTTCGGCCTGGACCAGGGCCTCCTTGAGGGGCAGGCGCTGGCGCTCCTTGTTGTCGGTGACGGTGGTGGGCAGGTCGCCCACCGCGATCTCCTCGTCCTTGCACAGCACCACGGAGGTCTCCACCACGTTCTCCAGCTCCCGGATGTTTCCCGGCCAGGGGTAGTGCTTGAGGCGCATCATGGCCTCCGGCGAGAAGCGCTCCACCGGCTTGCGGTTCTGCCGGGCGTAGAGGTGGAGGAAGTGCTCGGCCAGCAGCGGAATGTCGCTCACCCGCTCCCGCAGCGGGGGCATGTGGATGGGCACCACGTTCACCCGGTAGAAGAGGTCCTTGCGGAAGTTCCCGTCCTCCACCTCCTGGCGCAGGTCGTAGTTGGTGGCCAGGATGAAGCGCACGTCCAGCGAAATGGTGTCCGTGCCGCCCACCCGCTCGAACTCCCGCTCCTGGATGGCCCGCAGGAGCTTGACCTGGAGGGCGGGGGTGGCGGTGTTGATCTCGTCGAGGAAGATGGAGCCCCCGTGGGCCAGCTCGAACTTCCCGATCTTGTCGCTGGTGGCTCCCGTGAACGACCCTTCCACGTGGCCGAAGAGCTCGCTCTCCAGGAGCGTCTCGGGCAGGGCTCCGCAGCTGACCTCCACGAACGGCCCGTTGCGGCGCGAGGAGTTGTAGTGGATGCACCGGGCGATCAGGGTCTTGCCCGTCCCGCTCTCCCCGGTGATCATCACCGTGGTCTTGGTGTCCGCGATGGCCTCGATCATCTCGAAGATCTTCTTGACCTTGTGGTCCTGGCCCACGAAGTTGGCGAACTTGGGGCGCATCCCCAGGCGCTGGCGCAGGTAGCGGTTCTCCTCGCTGAGCCGCTTCTGCTCCATCACCCGCCGGGCGATCATCTTGATGTCGTCGTCCAGCAGCGGCTTCTGCACGTAGTCGTAGGCGCCCTGCTTGATGGCCTGGACCGCGGTCTGGATCTCCCCGAACCCCGTGATCAGCACCACCTGGCTCTCCGGGTACTTGAGGTTCACCTCCCGGAGGATGTCGAAGCCCGTGACCTCGGGCATGTTGATGTCGGTGAAGATGATGTCGTAGGTGTGGGCGGAGAGGCGGTTGAGGGCCTCCTGGCCCCCTTTGGCCACGTCGACCTCGTAGCCCTCGATGCGAAACAGCTCGGAGAGGGACTCGCGGATCAGGAAGTCGTCGTCGACGACCAGCACGCGGCCTTCGGACATCGTCAGATCCCTTCCATGCCCCTCGTCGGCCGGGGAGCCTGGCGCCCCTGCCGCGGGGTACTGCTGCCTGGTTGCTGCCACCGAGAGGGCGGGCCGAGGCCCGCGCCCCTAAGCCTGGGCGCTCCGCGCCGCGCTCCCGCAGGGGAGCACGACGGCGAACGTGGTGCCCTCGCCGGGCCGGCTGTCCACCTCGACGCGCCCGCCCAGGCGGCTCACCACCTCCTGGCACACCGCCAGGCCCAGCCCCATCCCTTTGCCTGGCCCCTTCGTGGTGTAGAAGGGGGCGAAGATGCGCTCCGCTTCCCGGGCCGCGATACCCGGGCCCGTGTCCCGCACCCGGACCACCACCTCCTCGCCCTCCCGCCGGGTGCTTACCCCCAGGGTGCCGCCCTCCGCGGCCATCGCGTCGTAGGCGTTCGAGATGAGGTTGGTGAACACCTGGAAGAGCCCGGCCCCGCCGCTCACCGGGGGCACGTCGTCCCCCAGGTCGAGCTCCACGGTCACCCGGCGGTCCTGGGCCTTGCCCTCCTGGAGCTCCAGGGCCTGGCGGATGCAGGCGTTGACGTCCGTGGGCTCCTCCGCCGACTCGGTGTGCCGGTAGAAGCCGGTCAGGGAGTTCACGATCCCGGAGAGCCGCTCCAGCCCTCGCTTGCTGGCCGTCAGGTAGCGCTCGCGGCGCTCCTGGGGCTGCTCGTCCTGGAGCGTGAGATTGATGAACCGGAGCACCCCGTCGAGGGGGTTTCGAAGCTCGTGGGCCAGCTTGGAGACCAGTTGGCGATGACGCTCCTGGGCCTCCTCCGCGGTGCGCAGGCGGCCCAGCGCCGTGGCCAGGTCGTGGGCCAGGTGCTCGGCCGTGCGCAGGTCCTTCTCCGTGAACGGCCGCCGGTCGGCCCGGTCCGCCGCGCTGAGCACGGCCACCAGGCCCTCCTCGCCCACCGCGGGCACGCACACGAACGAGCCGGTGGCGTAGCGGCCCGAGTTGCGGACCGGGAAGCGCCCGTCCGCCGCGATGTCGGCCACCCGCAGCGCCCCCTGCTCGCGGGCCACGTGGCCCGCCACCCCCTCGCCCACGGCCGCCCGCGTGCCCTCCAGCGACGGCCCCTCGCCGCCCGCCGCCCGGGCCACCACCAGCTCGTCGGCGCCCCGGTCGTAGAGGAACACCGAGGCGCTGTCGGCCCGCAGCAGCTCGCGACATCGGGCCACGCACCGCTCCAGCAGCTCCCCCTCGTCCTCCGCGGCCTGGAGCTCGCGCGTGGCGTGGGACAGGCGTCCCAGCAGGCGCACCTCGTGGCTCAGGTCGCGCAGGCGGCTCTCCAGGTACTCCAGGCGCCGGGCGCGCTGCTCCAGGACCTCGAGCTTGGAGAGCAGCGCGCGGCCCTCCACGGCCCGCCATGAGCCTGGCGACGGGCCGGGGCCCAGGATACCGTTGACCGCGAGCGAGTCCGGGCCGGGGCCGGTGGGGCTGGTCTCGGAACTCATCCGCGCTCCTGCCGACGGGCCGTTGGGGTAGGGCGTGCGGCGATAGACCGCACGCGGCGAATATCCCTTCGCCCACCGGCAGTTGCAAATCGGGTGCCGAAGCGCGAGGCCCCGCGCCGGATTGTGGCGCCGCCGCCACAACTCGCGACCCCTCAACGCCTTGGGGCGTTCCATGCCCGCCGGCCCATGCTGCCGTTCGTCAACATCGGGCTCGGCCATGTACATGATCGTCAACATGCGCGACGGCCCGGATCCCTAAGGATATGATTGGGGAGCACTTATGGCCTTTCGGACATCCCTGACGCCTGTCCGCTATCCCGGACGCCCGGGCCGCCCCGGCGCCGCCCGGGCCCGCCCCGCGCCCCCGCCCGGCGGCGGGACGCGGGGCGAAGGACTTTGCTGCGATCTGCCGGGAAACGCGCCATCAGCCCTTCTTCGAATAGCTGGGCAGATCGATGCCGTGCTTCTTGATCAGCTCGTAGAAGTGGGCTCGCGACATGTTCGCGGCCTCGGAGGCCTGGGCCACGTTCCCATCGTGCTTCTCGAGCAGGGTCTCCAGGTAGTGCTTCTCGAACTCGCCCTTGGCCTCGCGGAAGGTCAGCTCGGAGGCGTCGGCGGGCGGGCCCGAGGGCTGCTCGCCGGGCCGCAGCTCCATGGGCAGGTGCTCGGGCCGGATCTCCTCGCCGCCGCTGAGGATCACCGCTCGCTCGATCACGTTCTCCAGCTCCCGTACGTTGCCCGGCCAGGCGTAGGCCCGCAGGAGGTGAAGGGCCTCCTCGGAGAGGGAGCCCGCGGCGCTGCCCGCCTGGCGCAGCTCGGCCAGGAAGTGCTCGGCCAGGGGCTGGATGTCGCCGTCCCGGTCCCGCAAGGGGGGGAGGACGATGGGGAAGACGTTGAGGCGGTAGTAGAGGTCCTGGCGGAAGAGATTCTCGTCCACCAGGCTCTTGAGGTCGCGGTTGGTGGCGGCCACGGCGCGCACGTCCACGCGAATGTCCTCCACCCCGCCCACGCGGCGGAAGGAGCCGGTCTCGAGCACGCGGAGGAGCTTGACCTGGAGGGGCACGCTCATCTCGCTGACCTCGTCGAGGAACAGGG
>JBKHIY010000151.1:0-8646 GCA_046538415.1 Candidatus Brocadiia bacterium
CGAGTTCCCCGCTCGCGGCTCGTCTTGACTTGCAGCGGCCCCGCCGTCTAGAATGCGGCCACCCCCCAGGCAAATGCGGGGAGGCGGGACCCACGGAGAAGGGAAGCCAGGTATGAGCCGCATGGTGCTTCTTTCCGGCAGCCCCGGGGAGCTGGGCCGGGCGTATGGCGAGCTGGCCGGGGAGGCGCTGCGCCAGCGGCTGGGCCGCATGCGGGCCCAGGCCGCCAGGTCGCCGTGGAGCCGGGAGGAGCTTCTCGAGCGGGGCCGGACGTTCGCCGGGTTCGTGGCGCGCACGGCCCCCGAGTGGCTGGACGAGGCGGCGGGCGTGGCCGAAGCCGCGAGGGTGGAAAGAGCCGACCTGCTGGCTCTCAACGCCCTGCCCCGGGGCTTCTGGGAGAGCGGACCCGGCGGCTGCACCTCCGCGGTGGTGGCCGGCAGCGCTTCGGCCACCCACGACACCTTGCTGCACAAGAACCGCGACGAGCACGACGAGCCTCAGGACTTCCACGTCCGCCGCAGCGCCGGCCGCCAGGTGCTTGCCTCGCGCGACGTGGGCCGCCTGGGCTTCGCCCACTTCCACAGCGACCGCGCCCTGGCGGGGGCCAACAACACGGGCTCGGAGATTCCCGCCGACGAGCTGCGCGAGTGTGGCCTGGCCTGCGTCCACCTCCTCCGCCTGGTCGCCGAGCGGGCGTCCACGTGCGACGAGGCGGTGGCCGTGCTGGAGCAGGCGGTGGCCAAGGAGGTGGCTGGAGCCTCCGGCGGCAGCCGGGGGATGATCTTCCTCCTCGCCGACCCCCGCCGCGGCGCGGTGGTGGAGATGACCTCGCGACACTTCGCCGTCCAGGAGGTGCGCGACGCCGCCGTGGTGCGCACCAACCACTTCCTGCTGCCCCAGATGCAGCCCTACGCGGCGAAGCCGCCGGGCCAGAACACCCTTCGGCGCTACGACCGCGCCCACCAGCTCCTGGACCCCGTGCCCAAGAAGAACCTGGCGGACTTCGCTCGCCTGGCACGCGACCACGCCCACGGCCCCGACTCCATCTGCAACGACAACGCCGAGCATTTCTGGATGACCGTCTCCGCCTGTACCCACCTGGTGCGCGAGCACACCGCCGACCCCCTGGCCCACAGCCGGGTGGCCATGGGCAATCCCCGCAACACCCTCTTCGTGCCCATTCCCCGGGCCATCGAGGGTCTGCCCGCGGCGTGCGTGTCGGGCCGGATGAGCGAGCTGGCGCGGAGGCTCTACGCGGCCCACGGCGTGGACACCCACCTGGCCGAGGTCCAGGCGGAGCACGAGCGGGCCATGGCCAGGGAGTTCGCCGCGGTCGGCGCCAGGGCCCGTTTCGGGGCCCCCGAGCGCCTGCGGGAGGAGCTGACCGGCTTCGTGGCCCGGGCCGTGGAGCGCGTGCGGGGCCTCATCGAGAGCAGGCTCGGTAGCGGAGCCTAGCCGCGGCGGCTCGGGGTCTTTACATGCCCCGCGGCGCGGCTATAATGAAATCGCTTCGGCTCCAAGCACCGCAGGAGGAACCCCCATGGCCACGATGCGCGCCGCTGTGTGCAAGGACCGGGAGACGATCGCCATCGAGGAGGTGCCCAAGCCGGAGCCCGAGGAAGGCCAGGTGCTGGTGGAAGTGAAGGCCACCGGGCTGTGCGGCTCCGACCTGGACGGCTACCTGGGGCGGCACCCCATGATCACGTGGCCCATCATCCTGGGCCACGAGTGCTCCGGCGTGGTGGCCGAGCTGGGCCCCGGGGTGGCAGGCTGGAAGGTGGGCGACGCGGTGGCCGTCGAGCCCTTCTTCACGTGCAAGAAGTGCCCCGCCTGCCTCGAAGGCCAGTACAACCTGTGCAAGGACCTGAAGATCACCGGCCACCAGGTGCCCGGCTCGCTGGCCGACTACGTGATCGCCGAGGCCGGCTTCCTCCATCCCAAGCCGCCCAACGTGCCGTTCGCCGAGGCGGCCATCGCCGAGCCCACCTCGGGCTCCCTCCACGCCATCGAACGCTGCAACCTGCGGCTCGGCGATTTCCTGGCCGTCATCGGCTGCGGCACCATCGGCGTGCTCGCCATGCAACACGCCCTGAACAAGGGCACCGAGGTGCTGGTGGCCGATATCGACGACCGCAAGCTCGAGGTCGCCGGCGAGCTGGGTGCCCACTACACCCTCAACCCCAACACCCACGACCTCCAGGCCCGCGTGAAGGAGCTCACCGACGGGATCGGGGCACAGTGCGTGGTGGAGGCCGTGGGAGAGCCGGAGACCCTCGCCCAGACCGTCGACCTGGTCCGCCGCGGCGGCACCATCATGCTCATCGGATGGTCGGGCAACGAGACCGACCCCTTCGACCTCACCTCGCTGACCCTCGACGAGCTCACCGTGCTGGGCACCCTGGGCTTCTGCCACGACTTCCCCGTGGCCCTCAAGCTGATGAGCATGGGCAAGGTCCGGATCGAGCCCATCATCAGCCACCGGCTGCCCCTGGAGCGCGTCGAGGAGGGCCTCCGCATGCTCCACGAGCGGGCCGACGGGGTGTGGAAGATCGCCATCACCGACGAACAGGGCTAGAGCTCCGCGACGCGGGCGGGAAGGGGGCTCCGCCCCCCATCGCCGGGCCCAGAGGCAGCCATGGCAGACCTCCTGCTGGGACTGGACATCGGGACGTCGGGCGTCAAGGCCGGCGTGCTCGACGCCGAGGGCAGGCTCCTCGGCCTCGGCCGCGCCGCCCACGAGAATGACTCGCCGCATCCCGGCTGGGTGCAGTGCGAGCCCGAGCGCTGGTGGCAGGGGGCGCTGGCCTCCCTCGCCCAGGCGTGCCGCGAGGCGGGCCTCTCGCCCCGGGACATCGGCGCCGTGGGGGTGAGCGTGCTCTTCCCCTGCGTAGCCCCGCTGGACGCCGAGGGCCGGGCTCTCTACCCCGCCCTTCTATACTGCGACCGCCGCAGCTTCGACCAAGCGGAGGCCATCGAGGAGGCGGTCGGCCGCGAGGAATACGAGGCCACCATCGGCAACGCCCTGGTGCCCGGCACCTGCGCGGCCACCTCCATGGCCTGGCTGCGCGACGAGCAGCCCGAGGCCTACCGCCAGGCCCACGCCCTGAGCTTCGCGAACACGGCGATCACGGCGCGGCTCACCGGCGAGTTCTGCACCGACCCCTCGATGGTGGCCCTCTCCGGGCTGGTGGACATCACGGACCCGTGGCAGTGGTCGGGCGAGCTGTGCCAGCGGCTGGGCATCGATGCGGGCAAGCTCCCCCGCGTGGCGGGCGCCGCCGAGGTGGTGGGCGAGGTCACCCCCGCCGCCGCCCGGGAGACCGGCCTGCGCCAGGACACGCCGGTGGTATGCGGCTGCGGCGACGTGCCCGCCTCCGCCCTCGGCGTGGGCGCCGCAGAGCCGACCACCGTCGTCTACGTGGCCGGCTCGACCGACTGCGTGGCCGTGCCGATCCCTCAGCCCACGCCCGACCGCCGATGGGTGAACGCGGGCTACGTGCCGCGCGGGATGTGGCTGGCCATCGGCACCACGACGTCGAGCGGGGTATCGGTGGAGTGGTTTCTCCGCGAGCTCCTGGGCCAGCCGGGCGAGGAGGGCCTCCGGGCCATGACGGAGCTGGCCGAGAGCGCCCCCCTGGGCAGCGGCCGGCTGCTCTACCTGCCCTACCTCCAGGGCGAGCGCACGCCCATCTGGGACCCGCGGGCGCGGGGCGCGTTCTTCGGCCTCTCCGCCAACACCACGCGGGCCGACCTGGCCCGGGCCGTGCTCGAGGGCACGGCCTTCGCCCTGCGCCAGGTGCTCGACTCGCTGGAGGACGTTGCGGGCGTCCCCGTGGACGAGATCCGAGCCGTGGGCGGGGGCACCAGGAACCCCCTGTGGAACCAGATCAAGGCCGACGCGCTGCGCAAGCGCCTCGCCGTGCTCGAGTTCCAGGAGACCAGCGCCCTCGGCGCCGCGCTCCTGGCCGGCCTGGGCACCGGCCTCTACGATTCCTTCCAGGACGCCGCCCAGGTGGCCCAGGCGGGCAACCGCGCCCACCGAGTGGAGCCAGACGATGCACGGGCCGAGCGGTACGACGAGCTGTTCCGCCTCTTCGCCCAGCTCTACCCCGCCACGCGACCGCTGGCCCACGAACTGGCCGACGGAGGAAGCGCCTCGTGAGCCCCCGCCCCGGGGCGAAGTCGGTGGCGGACGGCAGCGACAGGAGGACGAGATGAGCAAGCGTGCTGGCCTGGTGGCCGTGGCCATCGCCTCGCTGGCCGCCGCCGGCTGCGCCGCGGCCGTGGTCGCCGGCGCGGCTGCCGCGGGGGCCGGCGGCTACTACCTGTGGGACCGCACGTGGCTGGCGGGGAACATCGACGCGCCCATCGAGCGCGTCCACCGGGCCGCCCGGCTCGCCCTCCGCGACTTCGACGTGGTGCTCGACGAGGACGAGCGCCGGGGCGAGAGCAGCGTGCTCGCCGGCTACTTGCCCGACGGCCGCCGCGTCGCCCTGCGGGCCAGGGCCACCGGCTCCGAGGCCACCGAGGTGCGCATCCGCGTGGGCTTCTGGGGCGACGAAGCCCTGTCCCTGAAGATCTTCGAGCAGACCAAGAAACACCTGTGAGCGGCCCCACCCGTGTAACTCCAGGGCTTCCAGCCCCCTGCGGCCCCTCCGCCCGATTGACTCTCCGCCTGGCAGCCGTATCATAGAGACGGGATGGCGGGGTCGGCCGGCCCGGCGAGGTCGGGGCGCGGCCCCGTCGGCGAGCGAACGGCAGCAGAGGATTTGGCGGGGGTTCCGGGTGTGACCGACGGCCTGCGTCGCCCATCGCTGTGCCTGGTCTCTCTGGTCGCGGCGGCCCTCCTGGCCGCTCCGGTCGCCCGCTGCGGCGAGAGCAGCGGCTGGGTCGACCTCCTCGACCGGGAAGGCGTGCGACGAGCCGCGGCCGAGGGCGTGGCCCGCCGGGTCGGCGGCTCCCTGGTCGTGCGCCCCGGGGAGCCAGCGGGCTGGACCCTCGTGGAGTTGGCGAGATGGCGTGGCTCGGCCCGCCAGGTGGAGATAGAGCTCGCCTGGCGGCCCTCGACCCCCGGCTCGGGCGGCGAGGTGCAGACGACCCTGGACGGCCACGCCTTCGGTAGCTCGAGCTATCGCATTGTGGTGAGCCGCGAGCCCTGGCGGGTGGTCGAGTGCCAGGGCCCAGCGTGGGCGCCGCAGCGTCCCCAGCACGTGGGCCTGCGGGTGCGGCCCGGCGCCATCGAGTACTGGCTCGAGGGCGAGCTGGTGGCGCGGAGCCCCGCCGTCACGCGCCCCGGGGCCGCCCTCCGCCTGGCCGTCCGGCCACCCGCCCAAGTCACGGTGAAGACCTGCCGCTGGCGCCCGGCGCCCGACGGCGCCCACGAGGCGGCGGGGCCGCCGGAGCCCCGGCTGGTCTACGCTCCCGCGCGATTCCCGCATCGCGGACGCCCGGTGGCCGACGCCAAGGCGGCCGCTCAGGAGGCCCTCGAA
This sequence comes from Candidatus Brocadiia bacterium, assembly GCA_046538415.1. Taxonomy (GTDB): domain Bacteria; phylum Planctomycetota; class PUPC01; order DSUN01; family DSUN01; genus JBKHIY01. The sequence goes on from JBKHIY010000151.1 coordinate 5,488, forward strand.
CTCACCGGCCAGGGACGGAGCACCTGGCTGCTGTGGGGCCACGACGCCTCGCTGCCGCGGGGCGGCGACTACGTGGCGTGGTTCTCGCTGCGGGGCGCCGCCACGGGCTGGGGCGACGTGTGGCTGGAGGCCGCGCCCGCCGGCGGAGCAGCGACCGCAGCCAAGACCGTGCGCCTCGAGGAGCTGCCCCCCGACGCGTACCGCAGGGTGGCGCTGCACTTCCGCTACCAGCCGGGGACGCCCATGGAATACCGCCTGGCGGCGGAACGCGGGACGCTGCGTGCCGACGCCGTGGTGGTCGTGCCGGGCGCGGCGAGGGAGCGGCGCCGGGCGGAGCCCCGGGAGCGCTTCCGCCGTCCCCGGGCCCTCGCGGATGTCTGGGGCACGGCCCGCCAGGCGGTCGCGCCCGACCTCCGCATCGAGCGTCTGGGGCGGAGCTTCGAGCCCAGCGGCTGGTACACGTTCCGCGTCTTCTGGCGCTACGAGGGCGCCGAGCCTCGCGATGGGGTGGGGCTGGACCTATGGGTGGCCACGCGCAGCGAGGGCGGGCGGGTGACCACCTTCGACCGCGCCGCGGCCTACGATGCCGTGGAGCCCGGCCGCCACCAGACCGCGGCACGCCTGGGCCCCAGGACGGTGCGGGAGTACGGCGTGCCCGTGGCCTTCTTCGCCCACATCTATTCCCACGGGGTGGCAGCGGACGCGGCGTGGCGGAAGTGGGGCATCCCCGTCGACGACAAGTGGATCCTGGAGGCCAAACGAGGAGGGGCGCTCCAGCCCCCGGGCCGGTGACCGAGGCCGCGGCGGCTCAGTGAATCTCCTCGTGGTGGCGCCGGCCCTCGATGTCCCACCCCCGATGCGCCCACCGGCGGAAGGTGAAAACCTCGGTATACTCGACCGACTGGGGGCGCGTGCCCGGCGCATTCTTGAGCGGCCCCACGCGGTAGTCCACGTTGTCCCCCGTCCACTTGAAGGCGATGAGGAACTCCACGTGGGCGATGGGCCCCTCGATGGACACGTCGCTGACGTCGATGCTCAGGCTCTGGACCTTGTTCTTCGCCTCCCCGTCGTTCCATTGCTCGAAGTACTCGCGGAAGACGTCCCGGAACTGCTTCTCATCGACCTCCTGGCCGCCCCCGGCGGGAGCCACCTGGCCGGCCGGCCACCTCTCGAGGGACGGCAGCTTGAAGACGATGGCGGTGAGCATGACCAGCGCAATGGCCTGGATGATGGTCTGGATCGCTCGGTTGGATCGCATGGCCGACCGTCCCCTTCCACACAGGGCGCTACGTACGGGGCTCGCCTCCCTCCGAGAAGCACTCTGGGTAATCATACCCTCCCCCTTGCCCGAGATCAAGGAGCCCGCCGCGCGGTCCGCCGCGGCGGACGAAAACTGCTCGGGCGGGGGCGCGGAGGCCCGGGCCAGGGGGCTGTGGTGCCTTGCGCCCGGGGAGGCGGGCGGGTAGAATCACCCTGGTACCGTCGCGGGCGGGTGGTGGAACGGCAGACACATTGGACTTAAAATCCAATGGGGCCGAAGGCCCCGTGCGGGTTCGAATCCCGCCCCGCCCACCAGCATCCTCTGGTAAACGGGCCGGCGGAACAGCGGGCCCAGGTGAGCGGGGGCAATCGGCTGTCAGCACGCGCCGACGCAGGAGCTACCGGGGAGTCCCCGATGCTCGAGATTCCCGCCGACTTCCTTCACGAGCCCGACGAACAGGTGCGAGGGGTGCTGGGCAGGGAGTATGCCGAAGACCTCTTCGTGAGGGGCGAGAGCTCCCGGGCGGTCATGGTGCTCACCGACCGCCGGCTCTACCATCACGGCCGAATCTACGAGAGCGGCCTGGGAAACAAGCTGGTGGCCCGCACCGGCACTCAGGTGGTGCCCCTCGAGGCGATCACCCGCACCTACTACCACGAGCGACCCCGGCTGGGTCTCCTGGCTCTGGGCTCCGTCCTGGAGGCGGGGGGCATCGCGGCGGCGGTGCTGGGGGTCGTCTCCCGCCATGGCCTGCTGCTGGGCGCCGGGTGCATGGCGGGGGGGCTGGGCCTCATCGCCGTGCTCCGCTCCTTCGTCAAGCGCACGCTGTTCTTCGTGGTCGAACACCAGGGCAGCGCCATGGCCACGAAGCACCGCTGGTACTCGAAGGGCGACGTGACGGCCTTCGAGCGCTCCCTGTGGGCGGAGAAGGAGCGGGTGGAGCGCGCCCGGGCCGCCTCGCCGTAGTGAGCCTCGGCCCGCGGGGCCGCGGGGCCGCCGATCGTCGCCCAGGTTCCCGACCTCCCCTCCCCTGACCGCGACTTGCCATGGCGTGGTACTCCCTGGGACCGACGATCGCCGCCAGCCAGCCGCTGGAGGCGCTGCGCGCCGCCTTCGCGGCGAGCGACCTCGTCGCCCTGGACCTGGACCACTGCATCTTCCCCGGCTATTCGCAGACGGCGCTGGGCGAGCGGGTCGCCTGGCGGCTGCTGGCCCGCCCCGCCCGGTTCCTCGACCGCCGCTTTCTGCCCCGCCTGGGCCTCGGGGGCCTGTGCTTCGCCCTCAAGGAGGCGCGGCGCCTGCTGGGGCGGGAGACCTCCATGGAGCGCCTCATGGCGCGCTACGAGCGGGCCATGAGAGGCATCCCCGAGCCCTACGTGCTCGATGCCGCGAAGGCCATTCCCCCGGCCTCCTACCCCCTGGCCGAGGCCACCATCGCCGAGCTGTGCCGCCTGGCCCCCACGGGCATCGTGACCCTCGGCCTCGACGTGGTGGCCCGCGCCTACATGGAGGCCTTCGCCGGCCTGAGCTTCTACGAGGCCAACCGCGTGGTGTTCCGCACCGCCGCCCGCCGCGACCGCGTCTTCGGCGGCTACGACCGCGCCTCGCTGATGCTCGACGGCGGGGACAAGCGGAGGGCCCTGGAGCGCCGCATGGGGGACCTGGGGGCCACCACCCCCACCACCGTGGGCCACAGCGAGGACGACGTGCCCCTGGCCTCGCTGGCCAGGGAGCGAGGGGGCCTCGGCATCGGCTTCAACCCCCCGGCCAGCCTCCGCGAGTCCTTCGACGTGGTGGTCCACGGGCTGGACTGGGAGCCGATGTACGCCCTTGTCGCCATCCTCGCCGCCCCGCGCGCGGCGAGGCCCCCGCCGGGGGCCGGGCCGGCCGGCAAGGGC
>JBKHIY010000152.1:0-8586 GCA_046538415.1 Candidatus Brocadiia bacterium
AACATCCAGCATCGAGCATCCAGTATCCAGCATCGAGCATCCAGTATCCAGCATCTAGGACCTATTCGAGGAGGCCCGGAGGCCCCGCGGCCTCGGGGATCTACGAGCAGGCCGGGGCCAGCCCCGCGAGCGCGTGCCCTCGCGCCCCACGGCCTCGGGGGCGTTGCCCGGCGAGCCGCGACGTTGCGGATCGGCAACGTGGCCCCAAGTGCCCAGCAAGGCGACGCTTGGGCCGCTGGCGGGCTCCCCCGGCGGGGCGGGGCGTTGCCGATCGTCAACACCGCGGCCCGCACGGGCCGCCGGGCCTCGCCCCGGGGCGGCGCGCACGGCGCCGCAAAGCCTGGCCACGCCCGCACATGCGGCCAGCGGCGCCAGCGGCCACCGTCCGCCTCGCCCGGCACGAAATGTGCAGCGGCGCCGCTTGGAAGCGTGGCTCCCTGCCCTGGAGGTCGATCACATGAGATTCCCCACCGTTCTGATCCTCGGCGTGGCGCTGGCCGCGGGCTCGGCGGCCCGCGCCGGCTACATGCACACCGTGCTGGCCGACGGCCCGGCCGCCTACTGGCGGCTGGGCGAAAGCCCCGGCGCGACGACCGCCACCGACCAGACGGGCACGGCCCACGGCACCTACGTCAATAGCCCGACCCTCGGCGAGCCGGGCCTGGTGCTCTGGGACCCCGATACGGCGATGCGCGTCGCCGGCGGCTCGGCCTCGAGCGGCGAGCGGGTGGACGTTCCGAACGGGACGCTGGGCTTCAGCGACCGCTCGACCTACAGCATCGAGCTGCTGGCCCAGGCCGACGGGCTGCTGAGCCGCGCCCAGTCGATGGTCCAGCAGCGCGACGGCGGGGCCAGGGGCCGCACGCTGATGTTCGTCAAGGACGGCGAGGACGAGTTTTCGAGCTACGTCGGCGGGGGCCAGCGCCTCTCGGGCATCGCCGTGGAGCCTGGGGAGGTCTACCACGTGGTGGTGGTCTTCGACGAGGCGGCGGACGGCACGGCCGGCAACGGGACGGGTACGGTGCGCTGGTATGTGAACGGCCAGGCGGGCAGGGTCCACAGCGGCGTGACCGGCGAGGGCTCGACGGGCGACCTGATCATCGGCCAGCACAAGGTCCACGACACGGGGTTCCTGGGCGTGCTCGACGAGGTGGCGCTCTACGACTATCCGCTCGACGATCCCGACGGCGACGGCGACTTCGCCGATTCCCGTATCGGCCTCCACTACGACGCGGCGACGGTGCCCGAGCCGGCCAGCCTGCTCCTCCTGGGCGCCGGCCTCGCCGCGCTGGCCCGCCGCCGCCGCCGCTAGAAGCGGCGGAACGGCTTGGGGAGCACGACGCCCTTCTGGCAGAAGGGCTTTCCTCCCCCGCACCCCCACCTTCCGAAGACTCCTGCGCTGGGCCATCGCCGCGACGGCGAGGGTGGCCGGGCCTCCGAGGCCCTCCGGTAGGACCTATCCGACCTATAGGTCCTATCGGAGGGGCGCCGGCGGGCGCGGCGACGCCTCCGGGCCGGGCGGCCTGGAGGCGTCGCAAGGGGGCTCGGGATGTCGCGCGGCAGTCAGCGACCGCGGCGGCGGCGGGCGAGGGCCAGGGCGCCGAGGCCGAGGAGGCCGAGGGTGGCCGGCTCGGGCGCCACGCGGCCGTAGAGCTGCACTTCGCTGAGCTGCATGCTGTTGGCCGAGCCGGGGTTGGCCACCTCGGGGATGCTCACCCTGTAGTGGAAGTAGGGCGTGGTGTTCTCGAACGCGAAGTTGAGCAGGAAGCGGCGGTCGGGGAACGTGGGCACGGCGAGGCGCTCGATGAGGTCGAAGCTCACCCCGTCGTTGGAGCCCAGGAGCTCGACGATGGCGGGGTCGCGCGGCGGGCTGTCGTTGCCCGAGCGGACGCCCAGGCCGCTGACCAGCACCTGGCCGAGCGCGGGGCTGACCACCAGGCCGGTGGGCCCGCCGGTGCCCGAGCCGCCGCCGGAGCCGGTGGTGCCGAAGTTCAGGTACTTGGTCAGCGGGTCGTCGTCGATGGCCTTGAGCGGCTCCTCGCCCTCCGGCCAGTCGGCCCCCGGCCCGTCGGCGTTGAAGCCCACGACGGGGTCGAGGGGCTGGGTGACGTCGGCGAGGAGGCTGGCGTCGTCGATCAGGAGCTCGATCTCCGCCACCTGCATGCTGTTGGCCGAGCCGGGGTCGCGCAGGGTGGGGAAGGCGAGCCGATAGGCGCCGTAGACGGCGGCGTTGGGGAAGCTCACGGTGGTGGTGGCGAACCGCGCGGTGGGCAGGCCGGTGAGGCCGGAGGCGATGGGGCTCCAGCTCGCCCCGCCGTCCGCCGAGCCCTCGAGCACGTAGTCCAGGGGGTCGCGCGGCGGATTGTCGTTGGCCGTGGTGAAGCTCATCCCCGTGACCACGCCCAGGCCCGCCCGGGGGTGGACGACCAGGCCGGTGGGGCCGCCGGTGCCCGAGCCGCCGCCGCCGCCAGTGGTGCCGAAGTTGAGGTACTTGGTGCCCGCGCTATCGTCGATGGCCTTGGGCGGGCTCTCGCCCGAGGGCCAGTGGGCTCCGAAGCCGTCGGCGTTGAAGCCCTGGACGGAGTCGCCGGGCAGCGTGAGGTCGATCAGCGCCGCCTGCGCGGGCAGGGCGATGACGAGGAGGGCGAGGACGAGGAACTTCTTCATGTTCATGGCGATTCTCCGCTTCGGTCAACGGCGGCGGCGTCGGCGGGCCAATGCCAGGGCGCCGAGGCCGAGGAGGCCGAGCGTGGCGGGCTCGGGGGTCTGGGCCACGCTGTGCTCGCACAGCCAGGCCACCTGGTCGGCATCGAGGGCGGCGGTCCAGACGGCCAGCTCGTCGATGCGGCCGTCCCACGTGCTGCCCGTGTGGCCCTTGGGGCCGGTGCCGACGAGGAAGAGGTCCTGGTCGGTCACCAGGCCGTCGGTGGGGAAGTCGCTGCTGCCGTCGGGCGGCTCGTAGAGGCCGTCGAGGTAGACCTTCATGCCCACGCCGCTCTCCCAGACCATGGCCACGTGCTGCCAGTCGGTGGTCTGGACGCCGGAGGTGCCGGTCTCGTAGGCGTGCTTGGCCCCGTCGATGCCCAGGGAGACCTTGACGACGTCGTCGAGGGAGGGATTCACCCAGCCCTTGTCGTCGTAGCGCATCCCGCCGTTGTCGTCGTTGCCCGGGCTGCGCAGGCCGAGGAAGGGGCGCTCGACGTCGGTGCCGTCGTCGGAGCGAATCCACACGGCGATGGTGAGCCGCGAGAGGCCGTTGAGCAGGCCGTTCATGCCCGGGGCGGCGAGGTAGTCGGAGCTGCCGGCCAGGCGGAGGGCCTGGTCGCCGGGCCGTCCCAGGGGGGTGTCGGCGTCGTAGCTCACCCCGTCGCCGTGGGGCGAGGCGTCGTGGCCGCCGGTGAAGGCCGTGCCGTCGCCGTCGAAGGTCCACGACCAGTCGGGCACAGGCGGCAGGGGCATGGCCAGGGCCGGGCCGGCCAGGGCGAGCGTCAGGACCAGAAGCGTGGCGAGCCGCATCATGCGTGCGACCTCCCAGAAAGGGCATGGAACCATCTTGAGAGAATGGAGGTGCAAAGCGCGTGCCGACCCGAGGGCGGCGCGAGCGCGCGCCGCAAGCGCCTGGGCAACAGAATGTTACGGAGTCGCCACGCCACGGGGCGCGGGCCGCCGTTGCGCGGAGATGTTGACGCCCGGCAACGCCCGGCGTCCGCTGCGCCCGACAAGGCGACCCTAAACCCCCGCCCCGCCGCTACATGGCACCATGTTGACGCTCCGCAACGCCCCACGCCCCGCGGCAACATGGCGACGGGCCACAGCGAGGCGGATGCGAGGGGCACCGTCTTGCAACAGCGCCCCCCTCGAAGAACTGGCGGGCGGCCTTCGCCCGTCGCCGCGAGGGCGATGGGCGCGCGCACCGGGGGGCTTGCGATAGGACCTATAGGTCGTATAGGTCCTATAGGACGGCCCGCGCGGCGCCGGGGCGGGGCGTGGCCTGCGAGGCGCCGGGGGCCGGGCGTGGCCTGCGCGGCGCCGGGGCCTGGCCCGTCCGGCGAGGGGGGGCGCGGCCTGCGAGGCGCGGGGGGCTGGCCCGTCCGGCGCCGGGGCGAGCGGCTCCCGGAAAAAATCCGCGGGCCATACGATTTTTCCCTTGATCTTTTTAGGTATAGTAGTATCATTCACTTGCAAACCCTGTTGGAGGCTGGTCATGGACCGCTTTCGCGACTATCTCGATTCGCTGTGTCGCTCCCGCGGCGTGCAGTATGCCGAGCTGGCCCGCCGCGTGGGGGTGACGAAGAGCTACGTGGGCCAGCTCGTCCACGGCCACTCGAAGCCGCCGCCGCGCGAACGGTGCCGCCAGATCGCCGACGCCCTCGACCTGGCGCCCGACGAGCGCCGGCGGCTGGTCGACCTGGCGGTGCGGGAGCGGGCCCACGACGAGGCCCGCCACAAGCTCGAGGAGCTGGACAGCGAGGTGGACGTGCTGCGGGAGGCCGCGGGGGACCTCCTCCACGGCCTGCTCGACGCCCTGCCGCCCAACCGCGAGGAGCTGCCGCCCGCGGCGGCCCAGCTGCTCGACGAGGACGAGCTGCTGGCCGAGCTCTACGCCCTGGCCGTGAGGGGCCAGCGCACCGGCCTGCTGGCCCGCCTGGAGAAGCTCTCGCCCACCCGCCTGGCCGCCGAGCTCTCGGCCCTGGCCACCGCCGCGGGCGCCCTGCCCGGCTCGCTGGAGGGCGGGGCCGCGGCGCCCCCGCCCCGCCCCGTGCCCATCATCGGCCACGTGGCCGCGGGGGAGACCGACATCGCGTTCACCGACGCCGGCCTGCCCCAGGGGGCCAGCCTGCCCGGCGAGGAGCCGGCGCCCCGCTGGCGGGGCCTGGGCGAGCACGCCTACGCCCTGCGCATCACGGGCGAGAGCATGCTGCCCCTCTGTCCCCCGGGCGCCGCCATCGTGGTGGACCCCGAGCGGTCGCCGCGCAGCGGCGAGCCCGCCATCTGCCAGACGACGGAGGACAAGACGTATTTCAAGCTGGCCTACTTCGAGGCCGGCGGGGCGGTGCGGCTGGTGTCCACGAATCCCGAGGTGGCCGAGGACATGGTGCTGGCCCGCAGCCGCGTGCGCCGGCTCCAGAAGGTCGTGGCCGTGATCTACCCCTGAGCGCTGCCCCGCACTCCGTCGTTGGCCAGGCGCCCGTGGCGAGAGGTCAGCGCTCACAGGCCAAGGGCCACGGCTCGAGCATCGAGCGGTGCCCTATGAGCCCTCGCACCTCCCGCCGCGGGCGAGTCCTGGCCGCGCTCGTCGTCGCCCTCGCCGCCGCGGCCGGATGCTCCTCCGACGAGGGGTCCCAGGCCGGCCCGGCGCCCGCGGGCTCCCGCCGCGCCCCTCGCAACCCCCTGGCCTTCGAGGGCCGAACGCTCGAGGGCCGGCCCTTCGACTTCGCCCGGGCCAACGCCCGCCGGCGACTGGTCGTCTACCTGGTCGACGTGGCCGACCGCGCCGCCGCCCTGGGCACCCGCGCCGCCCAACGGCTCCACGAGCGACGCCACGAGCACAACCTCGAGGTGCTCGCCGTCGCCGTGCCCCCCGGCTACACGCCCCTGGCCGCACGCCGCGTGCCCCACCGCCGGCCCTCCGCCGACGAGCTGGCTCGCCTGGCCCGCCGCCACCTGGCCGACCACGCCGCCCACCTCCCGTGCATCGCCGACCCCGATGGGGAGATCGTCGAGCGCTACACCAAAGGCCCGGGCAGGGCCCGCCTGGACGGCCTGCCCGCCTTCTACGCCTTTCCCGTGAACGCCCGGGGCATCGCCGGGCGGCCCATCCTGGCCCGCTTCGCGGGCCGCTCCGCGGAGCCCGTGGCCTACCTCGCCCGGCGGGTGCTCAAGCAGCTCGACATCGAGGTGACGACCGACGTGGATCCCCTGGCCGGGCATTTCCCCCCGGCCCCCGATGTCGAGCTGGTCGAGGCCGACGGCACGCGCCATCGCCTGGCCGACTACAAAGACCGGGCCCTGGCCCTGGTGTTCATCGCCACCGACTGCGCCCGCTGCAAGCAGGAGCTGGCTCTCCTGGGCGAGCTGCTGGCCCGCCACGGGCGCCCGGCGCGCGGCCAGGCCCCGTGGCTGGAGGTCGTGGCCGTGTGCGTGGACGCCGAGGGCGAGGCGTTGGCCCGCCTGGCCGAGGAGCGGGGCTACGCCTTCCCCGTGGCCGGGGACCCCGAGTGGCGGCTGCGCAGCGCCTTCCGCTACCGAGGGGCCACGCCCGACACGTTCCTCGTCGCGCCCGACGGGCGCATCCACTTCCGCCACCGCGGCTACACCGCGGACCTCGAGCCCGTGCTGCGGATGGAGGTGGCCGCGCTGGTCGGCGAGCCCTCCCCTCCCCTGCTCGACCGCTCCCGGTACGCCGGCGACCGGGCGTGCCGCATCTGCCATCCCGCCGAGCACGCCGACTGGGCGCTCAGCCGACACGCCTGCGCCTGGGAGACCCTGGTGCGGCTGGGACGCGAGGACGAGGCGGCCTGCGCCCGCTGCCACGTGACCGGCGGCGGCCAGCCCGGCGGCTTCGTCTCCGACCACAAGACGCCGCACCTGGCCGACGTCCAGTGCGAGAGCTGCCACGGGCGGGCCGGCTGCTCCGCGTTCCTCGACCGGCCCGTCGAGCCCGTGGCCCCCGAGGCCTGCACCCGCTGCCACGACGCCGAGCACTCGCCCCGCTTCTCCTTCGCCGCCTACCGCCCGCGCATCGTCCACGACCGCCCCGCCGCACTGTCCCGCGAGGAGCGCCGCCGACGCCGCGACCGGCTCTGCGAGCCCGCCGGCGACCCCCTGTTCGAGAGCGATACCCCCTACGTGGGCTCCGCCGCCTGCGCCCCGTGCCATCCCACCGAGCACGCCGCCCTGGCCGACGGGCCCCACGCCGCGGCCCTCCGCAGCCTCGCCGAGCCGGGGCCGGAGCGGTGGGACGTGCCTCGCCACAAGCGCGGGGTGGTGGGCCTTCGAAAGCCGGGCTGCTTCCGCTGCCACGTGACCGGCTTCGGCCGCCCCGGCGGCTTCCCCCGCACCCCGCCGCCCGAGCCGCTCGCCCATCCCCGCGCGGGCGTCGGCTGCGAGGCCTGCCACGGGCCGGGCAAGGCCCACGCCGACGACCCCCACAAACCCCGCACCGTCGCCCGCCTCGGCGGCACCTGCCCCGAGTGCAACGTCCTGCCCATCTGCCGCCGCTGCCACGACGACGCGAACGACCCCGACTTCGACTACCGCCAGGCCCTCCCCAGGGCACGCCATCCCGTGGGCCAGGCCGTCGAGCCCTAGGCGCATGGAGAGGGGGCAGCCCGCACGCCGCAGGCCGCCCCCTGGGGGCTTCTCGTGGGGTCGGAACCTCAGCGCCAGCCGCAGGCACCGTCGCGGTAGCCCACGCGGTAGCCGTGGCGGAAGCCGCGCCGGTAGCCCGCCCGATAGATATGCCGCCGCCGGTAGATGGGGCCGTAGCTGGGACGGCACCTCACCGTGGGCCGGCGGTGCACCACCGGCCGATGATACGGGACCGCCGGCCGATGACGAACCACGGGAGGATGATGCACCACCGTGCGGTGCACGACGGGAGGATGCCAGACCATCGGGCGGCGGCCGTAGACCACCGTGCTCGAGCACCGCGGCGAGGCCACCGCATCGAGCACGGCCAGGCCGGCCAGCACCTTGCCCGCCACGGCCCACTCGCGGTCGCCCGCGTGGGCCTTCGCGCCCAGGCCGCCCAGCGCCATCGCCCCTGCCAGTGTGATCGCCAGTGCCTTCTTCATCGTCTCGGCCTCCTAACTCGCGTCCCTACGGTCTCCTCGGGGCTTCGCCTCGTCCCGTCTCCACCGTCGTAGACGCATGCGGGGCGCCGAGTATTCACAAAAATACTTCGGTTTTCGAAGTAACTCCCCGGGGCGCCGGGCGCTCAGCCCCGGCGGTCGCCCCGGGGCGAGCCGGTGGGAATGTGGAAGGCGTCGACGATCTGCTCCCAGTGCATCCGACGCACCGCCCAGAAGCCCAGCCGTATCCGCCGCTCCCCCTCCGGACCCCGCCACCGCAGAATGCACATGGTGGGGTCGCTATACAACAACTCCAGGTCGGCGCAGCCGCGAACCTTGCTCAGGAAATCGCGTATCAACATGGCGGCACGCTCCGAACCAAAGGGCCGATCGACCTTCGTGCGCAAATCGTGTGCCGCTCGCGCCCCATCGCGAGCGCCGCCCTCCCCCACTCCCCAGCCCTATCCCGCGCAACCACTTAGGCCCCCGTCGCGGCACGCGCCGCGCCGCGCGCCGTCGCGCGCCGAGCCCGTTTCCCGGCGCAAAACGCCCGCTGGCGGCGCCATTTCTTCCCCCCGGCCCACCGCCAGCACCCGGGGCGCCCCGCGCGTTCCCCGGGGCTTGCGCCCTGGGCTCCCCTCTGTCGGGGCTCCGCGGCTGGCCGGCCGCGCCCGGGAGCCCTTCGCTTGGAGTTCCGCCCTTCAGGCCGCTCGGGAGCCGTCGCGAGCGGGCCGGCGGGCGAGCGCCCCTCTCCGCCCGGCGTTGCGCCCTTCAGGGCGACACCTGGCGCGTC
>JBKHIY010000153.1:0-8571 GCA_046538415.1 Candidatus Brocadiia bacterium
TCGCAAGCCGAGGGGTGCCGGGGGGTTCCGGTTCCAGGTTCCGGGTTGCGGGCGACGGCCTCTCAGCCCGCGAAGCGGGCGAGGGAGTAAAGCCCACGGTGGAGCGAAGCGGAACCGTGGGACCACCGCAGGGCCTCCCAAGCCCCAGCCCGCGAAGCGGGCGACGGAGGCGTCCGCGGGCGCTCCTTCGCAAGCCGAGGGGTGCCGGGGGGTTCCGGTTCCAGGTTCCGGGTTGCGGGCGACCGCCTCTCAGCCCGCGAAGCGGGCGAGGGAGTAAAGCCCACGGTGGAGCGAAGCGGAACCGTGGGACCACCGCAGGGCCTCCCAAGCCCCAGCCCGCGAAGCGGGCGACGGAGGCGTCCGCGGGCGCTCCTTCGCAAGCCGAGGGCAGGAGCGACGCGGGAGCGTCGAAGACATCGCGTCCCGGCGGAGGACCGTCGGGACGACGAGGACACGCCTGAAGGCGTGAAGTCCAAACGGCCCGTGACACGGCTAAAGCCGTGAACTCCAAACGGGACGCCGTGTCCCGCACGCTCCTTGCCCCGCCGCTGGTTGCGCGCGCCAGGGCGGCGCGCCGGCTAGGCCAGCCCGAGGCGTTGGGCCACGTCCTCGTAGTCGGGGTCCTGGGCGTAGAGCTTTCCGAGTTCGCTGCGTGCCCGGGAGCGTCGGCCGAGCTGCTCGTAGACGCCGGCCCGCTCGTAGCGGATGGCGCGGAGGAGGTCGGCGGGTCTGCCCTTCTTGCGCCGCAGGGCGGCGGTGAGGGCGTCGCGGGCCGCGGTGTGGAGGCCGAGGGTGCGGAGGGCCTTGGCCTTGTAGAGCAGCAGCGCGGCGTGGACGGGGGTTTCGTTCTCCACGTCCTCGGCGAGCCGGACGATGGCCTTGGCCGTGCGGCCGTCGTCGGGGCGCGTCTCGGCCAGGAGCTCGGCGAGGGAGAGGCGGACCACCACGTCGTCGGGCTCGAGGCGGCGCAGGCGGCGGAGGCAGGGGATGGCCCGCCGCCACTCGCCGGTGCGCTGGTGGACCTCGACGAGCGCCAGGAGCACGCCCCGGAGGTCGGGCTCGACGTGGGCGGCCACGTGGTCGGTGATGGGCACGGTGAGCACGGGGGCGATGCCGTACTTGGCGAAGCGGCGGCCCAGCTCGCGGCCCCGCCGCGCCGCGGCGGCCAGGCAGCGCTCCGCCTCCTCGAGCCGCTCGTGCTTGAGGGCCAGGAAGCCGGCCAGGGCCGCGCCGTCGGCCAGGTGGGTGGCGCCGCGCAGGAGGTCCATGGCCCGGCGCTCGTGGCCGAGGACGAGGTGGCGGCAGCCGTCGACCAGGGCCTCCTCGTCGTCGGGGGTCACCAGGCGCTTGAAGAAGCCCAGGCGGAGGCGCTGGTCGGGCGGCACCGAGGGCCCGGCGGGCGCCGCCGCGGCGGCCGGGCGGCGGGAGCCCTTGCGGCCCGCCCTGCCCCGCGGCTCGCGCACCGTGTAGAAGAGCCCCGTGCCGGGCACGCCCACGGTGGCCCGCGAGCCGCGCCGGCCCACCGTGGTGGTGGCCCCGCGGGGGCCGAAGGACAGCGAGGCGCCCGCCTTGCTGAGGTTCAGCCGCAGGCCGGGCGCGATGCGGATCCGTCGCCAGAAGCGAAAGCCCATGGCAGCCTCCCGGAATCGCAGGGCCAGGTGGGGTCGGCGGCCGGCACGCGGCCCGGCCGCGCCGCACGTTCCCCGAGGGATGCTTCCCCGCAGGCCAGCATACTCGGCTGGCCGGGCCCGTCAAGCGAGGTGGGGCCGGCGCTGGCGGCCCTGCGTCGCCCGCTTCGCGGGTCGGGGTCATTGCGGGGGCGGTGGTCTCCCGTGGCGGCGGGGGCAAGGTGAAGGGGCTGATTACGGTTTAGCGCTAAACCGTAATCGGCCCGGCCGGGGCGCCGGCCCGCCGCGGCGCGGTCGGGCAGGCGACGCCCCGGAGCTTGACTCGCCGGCGCCGGGGCGTATGATCCGCGGGCGACGGGAGGCGACCTTCTGAGGAGACGCGATGATGCCCGCCAAGTCTCGTCTCGGGGCATTCGCCGTGGCCGTCTGGCTGGCGGCCCTCGGCGGATGCCGGGCTCCAGGGCCGGCCGACCTGACGCCAGTGAACCCTCGGCGGCCAGCGGACCATGCGCCGGTGGTGCTCGCCGAGGGCGGCGAGGCGAGGGGCTCCATCGCCGTGATGGTGCCCCGCGACGAGATGTCGCGGACGCTCAAGGCCGCGGTGGGCGACCTCCAGGAGCACATCGAGCTGGCCACGGGGGCGAAGCTGCCCGTCGTCTACGGCGAGGCCGACGGGGCGGTGGTCGTGGTGGGCGACTGCCCGCTGGCCGCGGCACACGGGCTGGACGGCTCGCGGATGCCGGTCGAGGGCTTCGCGGTGAAGACCACGCCGGGGGCGGTGCTCATCGTGGGCCGCGACGGCGAGCTGGCCCCCCGCACCCGCTCGGACGGCACGGCGTGGGGCATCTACGATTTCCTCGAGCGGGTCGTGGGCGTGCGGTGGTATTTCCCCGGCGAGGCGGGCCGCGACGTGCCCCGCCGCGAGCGCCTGGCCGTCGAGCCGCTGTGGTACGAGGACGCACCGGTGTTCCGCAAGCGCCATATCTGGCCCTCCGGCGGGCGCTCGGTGACCCGCTGGACGGGGGTCCACCACCGCCGCATGCGGTCGGCCGACTCCTGGCCCGTCCGCCTCCAGGTCCACAGCCCCACCGGCTGGCCCGCGCTCTACGGCGAGAGCCGGCCGGAGTGCTTCCAGCTGCGGGCCGACGGCACCCGAAACTTCCAGATGCTCTGCTACGGCCATCCCCGCACCCTGGAGACCTATCTGGAGACCATCGAGGCGTGGTACGCACGCGGCGACGGGAGGGCCTGGGGCGGTAAGCCCCCCGTGGGCGAGAACATCACGGTCTCGCCCAACGACATGGCCATCGCCTGCCACTGCCCCTACTGCCGAGCCCTGTGGCAGCCCGACGCGGGACCCTACGGCACCGCCTCCAAGGTGGTGGGCACCTTCGTGGCCCGGCTCGCCCGCGAGGTCCAGCGCCGATGGCCGGACAAGACGGTCATCTACCTGCCCTACGTCAACTACACCGAGCCGCCCCAGGGCCTCAGCTTCCCCGACAACGTCGAGGTCCAGCTCTGCGGCATGCCCGGCCTCGCCCTCTACAAGGAGCCCGCCATCGCGGCCAGCGAGCAGCAGAACATCGACGGCTGGGTGCGCCTGACGGGGCGCAAAATCCAGAACTGGCACTACTCGTGCTGGCCCGCCAACCAGACCCGCGCCGCCTACCAATACCCCCACGTGGTCCAGCGCCACTACCGGCGGAACCGCGGCAAGACCGTGGGCAGCTTCATCAACGGCTCCCGCGACCACTGGGACCGCCAGGGCCTCTCCCTCTACGTGTGGATGCGCTGCCTGTGGAATCCCCAGGTGGACGTGCCCGCGGTGCTCGACGCCTACTGCCGCCGCATGTTCGGGCCCGCCGCGGGCACCATGCGCACCCTCGTCCAGATGCAGATCGACGGCTGGGAGCAGAGCCGCTGGCCCGCCCCCCACCGCCCGTCGCCCAGGAACGTCTACGAGCTCAGCTACCCCCGCGAGGACGTGCGGCGCATGCAGGCCCTCCTGGCCCGGGCACGCCGGGAGGCCGAGGGGCAGCCGCTGGTCCAGAAGCGGCTCGACTACCTCGCGGGGCCGCTGGAGGACTTCTTCGCCGAGTCGGAGGCCTACGCCGAGGGCACGGGCCGCACGGCGCTCGTGGTGCGCAAGGCCGGCCAGGCCCCCGCCATCGACGGCAGGCTCGACGAGCCGGCGTGGGAGCGCGCCGAGGCCGTGAGCTTCGTGCGCGCCCTGGACAAGGAGCAGCCCCAGCCCCGCTTCCCCACCACCCTCAAGGCCCTGTGGACCCCGGACGGCGTGGTCTTCGGCTTCCGCATGGCCGAGCCGAAGCCCCAGGCCCTGGCCCGCGACATCCAGGGCCGCGACGCCGCCATGGCCTGGTGGAACGACAACGTGGAGGTCTTCCTCGACGTCACCGCCCAACGCACCGACTACTATCAGCTCATCATCAACCCCAACGCCGCGGTCTACGACGCCCACGGCAGGGACGCCGAGTGGACCTGCCGCGGGCTGCGGGCCGCCGCACACGTCGGCCCCGACCACTGGAGCCTCGAGGCCTTCGTGCCCCTCGACGCCTTCCCCGACGCCCTGCGGCCCGCCCCCGGCGTCGAGTGGTACGGGAACTTCACCCGCCACCGCGTGGCCGACAAGAAGCCGCGCGAGTACCAGCGGCTGAACACCACCTACGCCGGCCCGAGCAACAACATGATGGCCTTCGGCCCCATCCGCTTCATGGAGTGAGGGCGCGGGGAGGCAGGCTCCCGCGCGCCCTCGGGGTCCCAGGCCTTCCGCCGCGGCGAGCCGCCTAGAGGCGGACCTTGCGGCAGTTGTTCTTCGCGCTCTTCACCGCGGCCTCGATGAACTTCATGTGGGCCACGCCGTCGTGGACGTTGGCGTAGGTGGAGCCGTCGCAGGCGAACTTGCGGCCCGCATTGTAGCGCCGCACGTCGGCCTCGAAGCTGCGATGGAGCCTTGCGTAGGCGTCGTGGAAGGCCTCGACGTGGCCGGAGGGCACCGTGGGCTCCTCGTCCACCCACTTGGGCACGCGGCCGAGCACGGGGTCGCGGCCGGGCACCTCGCCGCGCCAGTAGACGTGCTCCACGCCGTCCAGGGTGTGGATGGTGACCTTCTCGGCCTCCTCCTGGCGCCAGCGGAGCGTGCCCTTCTCGCAGTTGACCTCGATGCCCAGGTCGTTCTTGTGGCCGACGGCGATCTGGCTGGCCCGGACCATGGCCTTGCCGCCGTTGCTCAGCTCGCAATAGGTGGTGAAGTGGTCGTCGAGCTGGCGGCCGGGCAGGAAGGTCTCGATCATCCCCCGCAGGGCCACCACGTCGAGGCCGGTGACGAAGCGCAGCTGCATGAAGGCGTGGCTGCCGATGTCGCCCCCGCAGCAGCTGGCCCCCGCCTTCTTGGGGTCGGTGCGCCAGGAGGCCTGCTGCATCCCCGTGTCCTCCAGCTTGGTGGCCAGCCAGCCCTGGAGGTAGTAGGCGTCGACCCACCGCACGTCGCCCAGCTTGCCGCCCTGGATGATCCAGCGGGAGAACCAGCTCGACCAGTGGCCGAGGTAGGTGTGGGCCACGCCGAAGGGCACCTTGTGCTTCTTGACCGCCCTGGCCAGCTTCTTCGCCTGGTCGACGGTCACGGTCAGCGGCTTTTCGCAGAAGACGGGGATGCCCGCCTCCACCAGCTTCATCGCCGGGTCGAAGTGCACGAAGTTGGGGGTCACGATCACCGCGTAGTCGATGCGCTTGCCCTTCGGCTTCGCCGCCTGGGCCTCGATCATCTCCTCGTAGCTGGGATAGCCCTCGATGGGATAGGGCCACTCGCGGGCGAACTTCATGGCCAGCTCAGGGTCCTCGTGGAGCGCCGCACACGTCACCCGCCGCGTGCCATCGAAGTGGATGGCCTTCTGATGCGGATTGACGATGAACGCGCCGCCTCCCCCGCCCACCAGGCCCACCTTGAGCACTCGCTTCGACATCGCAGGGTCCTCCAATACAGGAATCCAACAGGACGTGCGGACGAGCCGCGCCCTGGCGGCTCGCCACCGGTTCGCCGTCGCAGCGCGGTCGCGGGGGCCCTCACCTCCTCTCCGTTTGCCTCGCACGGTGGCGCCGATTGTACAGGCCCCCGCGCCTTTGTCAATCCAGGAGCCCATTTCCCGCGCCCTTGACGGCGGGCCGCCGACGCGCTATCATCGCCCTCGCCGGGCCGCCGCCTCTCCCGCCTTCCCCGGCACCCGACGCGGCGAAGCCGGGCACCCGCCGCTCCGTCCGCACGGGGCGCGGGGCCCTCGAGCTTAGCGCCCGAGCACCCGCCACCGCCAGGGGCCGCCCTCTCACCGGGGGCGGCCCCCGCTCTGGACCCCGCCCCGCGATGTTGACCGGGGGCCGCGGCGCGTGGCGGAACGGCAACATGGCGTAACCGCCCACAAAGCAAGGACTTGGCGGCGAATTCACGCCCCACGGCCCGCGCCGCGTTGCCGCTCGTCAACATGGCCGCCGCCGGCACGGCCCCGCGAAGCTTCTCCCCCGCATCGCCGAGACGGCGCAAAAGCCTGTCCCCAAAGGGCTTAAGCGAAATACCTCCCAGGCCCGCCCGCGACGCGTTTTCCGGCACGCCATGTGCAGCACGGACCTCCGAACGTCGTGAGTCCGCGCTAATTTCGGGAGAAGCCCAATGCCTGCGAAGCGAATCGCCTTCCTCGTCCCCCTCCTCGCCCTCCTGCTCGCGCCGTTCGCCGGCGCCGGCAACATCCTGGTGGTCAGCGACTCCGATCCTCCCGGCTCGGGCGGCGACCATCGCGACGACCCCCTCGTCGACTTCCTCGAGGGACTCGGCCACACGGTCGACACCAGCGGCATGGACGAGGCCTACCGCGAGAATCACGACCCCTTCGACGACCCCGCCAAGGTCGCCGCCCTCAAGGCCGCCGACCTGATCATCGTCAGCCGACGCACCAGCAGCGGCTCCTACGACAACGACCGCAAGGACTGGAATGCCGTGAACCGGCCCATCCTCCTGATGAGCGGCTACCTCACCCGCGGCGGCGGCGACAAGCGATGGGGCTGGACCGACGACGGCTCGAAGGACGCCAATAAGAGCGAAACGGACATGCTCATCCCCGCCGGACAGGAGGGCCACCGCTTCTTCACCGGGCTCTCCGGCCCGCTCGGTCTCTTCGACTGGAGCCCCGGCTCCCAGGCTCCCAAGGGCGTCTACCTGCCCAGGGAGACCGACGACCTGCACGTCGAGGCCATCCTCCTGGGCACCTTCGACGGCCTGCCTTTCCTCTTCGACCTGCCCGCGGGCACCGACCTCGGCTCCACGTACGGCACGCTCGGCGCCCGCCGCGTCTTCATGGGCCACTGGGGCTACGACGCCGGCGGCCACGACTTCGCCAGCTTCATCACCCCCGACTACGAGCGGCTGCTCGAAAACGTGGTCACCTACACCATGGTGCCCGAGCCCGCCACCCTCGCCCTCCTCGGCGTCGGCGCCCTGGCCCTCCGCCGACGGCGCAGGCGTTGACCCCCCGCCGTTGACCCCCCGCGGCCGGCGCGCTACCATGCTCCTATGAGCCACCCGGAGTCCATCGACGGCGCGCCCGAGCTCCGCATGATCGCCTGGGAGCTCACCCGCGCCTGCAACCTCGTCTGTCGCCACTGCCGCGCCGCCGCCGTCGACCGCCCCACCGCCGACGAGCTGACCACCGACGAGTGCCTCCGGCTCGTCGACGACATCGCCGCCTTCGCCAGGCCCACCGTCATCCTCACCGGCGGCGAGCCCCTGCTCCGCGGCGACCTGGCCGACATCGCACGCCACGCCACCCGCCGCGGCCTGCGAGCCGTCGCCGCCCTCAACGGCACCCTCCTCGACACCCCCACCGCGCGCGGCCTGCTCGACGCCGGCATCCAGCGCATCAGCATCAGCCTCGACGGCAGCGACGCCGCCAGCCACGACCGCCTGCGGGGCGTGCCCGGCGCCTTCGACGGCGCCCTGCGAGGCATCGAAGCCGCCAAGCAGGCCGCCCTCCCCTTCCAGGTCAACACCACCGTCACCACCCACAACGCCGACCAACTGCCCCAGCTTCTCGACCTCGCGGTCCGTCTCGGAGCCGTCGCACACCACGTCTTCCTCCTCGTGCCCACCGGCCGCGCCGCCGACCTGCGAGGCCACGAGCTCGACCCCCACCGCTACGAGCAAGTCCTCACGTGGCTCGCCGACCAGTTCGCCCACGCCCCCATCGAAATCCGCGCCACCTGCGCCCCACACTTCTACCGCATCCTCCGCCAGCGCCGCATCCCCACCCGAGCCCGCGGATGCCTCGCCGGCCAGGCCTTCTGCTTCATCTCCCACGACGGCCACGTCCAGCCCTGCGGCTACCTCGACCTCGCCTGCGGCAACGTCCGCGAACAGAGCCTCCGCCATATCTGGACGACCGCCCCGCTCTTCCGACAGCTCCGCGGCCGCTCCGCATACCTGGGCAAGTGCGGCGCCTGCGAATACCGCAACGTCTGCGGCGGATGCCGCGCCCGAGCCTACGAAGCCACCGGCAACCCCCTCGCGCCCGAGCCCCTCTGCGCCTACCAGCCCGCCACCGCCACCTGACCGCCCCTCGCCGTGGGGCCCCGTGGCCCGCCGCTGCCGCCCCACGGCTTCCGTCGGCCTTGCAGGCCCGGCCAGGAGGCGCGCTCCCCTCCACCCCTACAAACCGAAGCCCCCCCTCCATGCGGACACGAAAAATTGTAAAAAGCGCGGAGAAAATTCCACCGAATGCCCTAAGCCTCGAACCGGTGACAAGTTACGCCCCTGGGAAATTTTCGGGGCCGGTCCCCGACCCTCTGCTCTCGTCCCCCGCGGCAGCCTCGGGGAGTATGAGGTCCGAGATTACGGTTTAGCGCTATAGGGCTATCCCCTTCGCTCCAGTGACCGCTACATGTT
>JBKHIY010000154.1:0-8557 GCA_046538415.1 Candidatus Brocadiia bacterium
CCGTCCAGTGGACCTATGCCAAGGACCACACCAGCCCCGTCGAGATCGAGGCCCACGCCCCGCCCGCCCATCCCCTGGCCTGCGGGATGTGGGGATGGGTCGAGCTGAAGTACGCCGACGGCACCGTCTTCGTCATGGACAGCCGGGAGTGGGGCGAGCCCTACGACCGACGCCAGGCACGCAGCGTGAGCCTCAGCGACCTCAGCGAGGAAGACCAGAAGAAAATCCAGGCCATGCCCGACCCCAAGCCCTGGCCCAGCTTCCCCGAGGCCGTGCGCACCCGCGAGAAGACCGGCGGCTGCGCCGAGCCCGCACACCGGAGCGCCTGCATCCTCCACCTGGCCAACATCGCCATCCGGGTCGGGCGCCCCATCCGATACGACCCCGTGAAAGAACAGGTGATCGGCGACGAGGAGGCCAACCTCCTCGCCTACCAGCCCATGCGAGCCCCCTGGCATCTCTAAAAACGACGGACCGTAGGGGATAGACGGATGAACCCGAGACCGCGCATCGCCTACTGCCTGATGGCCCTCCTCGCGGCCGCCCTGCTCGCCCCCGCCGCCCTCGCCGCCGAGGCCCCCGGCGACCTCGAGGCCCTCGTCAACTCCCTGCCCGACCGCGACGGCGGAGGCAAGTACACCGGGCCAGCACCGGAGTTCGCCGACAAGCTGGTCAAGGCCGTGCTCGAAGGCGGAAAGCAGAGCATCGTGGCCCTCGTGGAAATGCAGCGAGGGCTCAACCACCCCGAGGTGGGCGAGGACTACAAGGCCGACTACCTGCTCCACGCCGTGTGCACCCACGTCCGAGACCCCCGCGGCGAGCCCGACCAGCGGGCCATGGTGTGCCAGGCACTGGCCGCCACCCTCGGCGGACAGCGGCCCACCATCGTCAAGGCCCACGTGCTCGAGGAGCTCAAGTGGGTCGGCGGCGAGGAGTCCGTCGCCGCCATCAAGCCCTTCCTGCTGGACAAGGAGCTCTACGACTTCGCCGTCCAGGCCCTGGTCGCCATCCGCGCCCCGGAGCCCATGCTCGAGGCCCTGCCCAGGGCCACCGGGCGCATCCGCGTGGCCCTCGTCCAGGCCATGGGCACCCTCGGCCACGAGAAGGCCGTGCCGGTGCTGCTGCGGGACGTGGATAGCGCCGACCGCGACCTGCGCCTGGCCGCCATGACCGCCCTGGCCAAGCTGGGCGCGCCCCAGGCCGTGGAGCCCCTGCTCAAGGCCGCCGACGTCGACTCCGCCTACGAGCGCAGCCAGGTCACCGAGGCCCTCCTCACCCTGGCCAGCCGCCTGGCCGAGAAAGGCGAGCGGAAGCCCGCCGAGCGCATCTGCCGCCACCTGCTCCAGACCCGCACCGCCAAGGGCGAGTCCTACGTGCGCTGCGGGGCCCTCATCGCCCTGGCCAAGGCCCTGGGCGCCGAGGCCATGGACGACGTGCTGGCCGCCATGAGCTCCGAGGACCCCGCCTTCCGGGCCGCGGGCTTCGAGGCCGCCATCGCCATGCCCGGAGCCCAGGCCACCCAGATGTGGGTGGACCGCATGGAGGGCGCCCCGGCGGCACGCCGCGTGGCCATCCTCGACCTGCTGGCCAAGCGCGGCGACCCCGCCGCCCTGCCCGCCATCCTCCAGGCCATCAAGGCCCCCGAGGAGGAGGTGCGCCTGGCCGCCATCAAGGCCGCGGGGCCGGCCGGCGACCAGAGGGCCGTCCCCGCCCTCGTCGAGGCCCTCAAGAGCGAGGACTCGGCACAGGTCGGCGCCGCCCGCCGATCCCTGCTGCGCCTCCCCGGCGAGCAGGCCAGCGCCGCCATCGCGAAGGCCATCGGAGGCGCCCAGCCCGACGTCAAGGCCGCACTCCTCGATATCCTCGCCGGGCGCGACGCCGGGGGCCAGCTCGACGCCATCCTGGAATGCACCGGGGACGAAAGCCCCAAGGTCCAGGCCGCCGCGGCGGCCGCCCTGGGCACCCTGGCCGAAATCGGCGACCTGCCCAAGCTCACCTCCCTGCTCGTCAAGACCGAAGAGGGCCGGGTGCGCAACGCCGCCGAGAAGGCCCTCAGCGGCGCCTGCGACCGGCTGCGCGACAAGAACGCCTGCGTCGCCGCCGTCGCCGAGGGACTCGACGAGGCCAAGGGCGAGGCACGCGTGGCACTCTACCGCGTCCTGGGCACCATCGGCAACCGCACCGCCTACCAGGTGGTGAGCGACGCCCTGGACGACCGCGACTCCGACGTGCGCGAGGCCGCCATCCGGGGACTCGCCGCCTGGCCCGACGACAGCCCCGCCCGGGACCTCCTCCGCGTCGCGAAGTCCGCAGACGACCAGAAGCACCACATCCTCGCCCTTCGCGGCTACATCCGCATGATCGGCCTGCCCGAGAAGCGGCCCACCGACCAGGCCCTCGAGATGTGCGGGGCCGCCATGAAGGCCGCCCGGCGGCCCGACGAGAAGCGCCTCGTGCTCGGCGCCATCGGGGCCATCAGCGACCCCAAGGCCCTGGACATGGCCCAGGCTCAGCTCGAGGACAAGAGCGTGGTGGACGAAGCGGCCCTGGCCGCCGTCAAGATCGCCCGCGAGATCAGCGGCGCCTATCGCGACAAGGCCAAGGACGCCATCCAGGGCGCCATGCTGGCCACCGACACCGAGGCCGTCCACAAGCAGGCCAAGGAAGCCCTGGCCTTCATCGAGCGCTTCGAGGACTTCATCACCGGCTGGATGATCGCCGGGCCCTACAGGGGCAAGAGCACCAAGAAAGCCCATCCCCCCGAGAAGCCCGACGCCAAGGGCGTCGAGTGGAAGCTCGTGACCGCCCAGGGCGACCCCGCCGGGGTGGTGGACCTCAACGCCGCCCTGAAGGGCGGGAACAACGTCACCGCCTACCTCAAGGCCCAGATCTGGTCGCCCGTGGCCCAGAAGGCCCGCCTCGAGACGGGCAGCGACGACGGCCTCAAGGTCTGGCTCAACGGCAAGGTCGTGCTGGAGAAGGACGTCGCACGCTCCCTCCAGGTCAACGAGGACAAGGTGCCCGTCCAGCTCCAGGAGGGCTGGAACGACCTGGTGCTCAAGGTCACCCAGGGCGGCGGCGACTGGGCCGCCTGCGCCAGGGTCCGCGGGCCCGACGGCGGCAAGCTGGAGGGCCTGCGCTTCAAGGCCGAGTGAGGCCAGCCCCCGGCCACCAGGAGCGACCTCACGGAGGCGGTCCAGGCGTCCCCGCCGGGGAGCCGGGCCGCCTCCTTCCGCGCGCCCCCCGGTCGCGGCCGGCCACTGGCATCCAAGGGCCACGAGGAGTAAGATGGCGGGCCGCCGCCGAGCGGGCCATCGCCCAACCGATTGAGGAGACGGAGCCATGGCAGCACGCAGTTCCATGTCCCGCCGCGCCTTCCTCGGCCGCCTGACGGCCGGCGGCGCGGCGTGCGCCTTCCCCGCCATCGTGCCCGCCCGCGTGCTCGGCGCCCAGGCCCCCAGCGAGCTCATCCGGATGGGCGCCATCGGCGTGGGCGGCATGGGCACGGGCGACCTGCGCGGCTTCCTCGGCGACTCGCGGATCCGCGTGGTCGGCGTGTGCGACGTGGACCGGGGGCATCGCGAGCGGGCCAAGAAGCTCGTCGACCAGCGCTACAAGAATACCGAGTGCGTCGAGTTCCTCGACTACCGCGAGATGCTCGACCGCTGCGACCTCGACGCCGCCATGACCGCGCTGCCCGACCACTGGCACGCCCTGCCTGCCATCGCCGCCGCCAAGGCGGGATGCGACATCCACGGCCAGAAGCCCTTCGCCCGGAGCATCCGCGAGGGACGAGCCATGGTGGACGCCATCGAGCGCTACGGCCGGGTGTGGCAGACGGGCAGCCAGCAGCGCTCCGACGGCCGCTTCCGCTTCGCCTGCGAGCTGGTGCGAAACGGCCGCATCGGAAAGGTCCACAGGGCCGAAGTGGGCCTGCCCACCGGCGGCGCCGGCGGCGACCCCGCGCCCAAGCCCGTACCTGAGGGGCTCGACTGGGACCTCTGGCTCGGCCCCGCACCCTGGCGGCCCTACCAGGGCTTCGGGCCCCACTGGAGCTGGCGGTGGATCATGGACTACTCGGGGGGCCAGCTCACCGACTGGTGCGGCCACCACGTGGACATCGCCCACTGGGGCCTGGGGCTCGACCGCACCGGCCCCGTAACCGTCGAAGGCAAGGGCGTCTACCCCCAGGAGGGGCTCTACGACGTGCCCATCGAGTACGACTTCACGTGCACCTACGCCAGCGGCGTGGAGATCAACGTGACGAATAATCGGGTGAACCCCCAGGGCACCAAGTGGATCGGCGAGCGCGGCTGGGTCTACGTCCGCCGGGGCGTCATCGACGCCGAGCCCAAGAGCCTGCTCCACGAGAAGATCGGGCCCGGCGAGACCCACCTCTACCGCAGCAACGGCCACAAGCGAAACTTCATCGACTGCGTGCTCAGCCGCAAGGAGACCATCTGCCCCGCCGAGATCGGCCACCGCTCCATCAGCGTGGGCCTGCTGGGCGAGATCGCCATGCTCACCGGCCGCAGGATCCGCTGGGACCCCGCGAAGGAGGAAATCCTCGAGGATCCCGGCGCCAGCGCCCTCCTGGGGCGTTCCTACCGCGAGCCCTGGCAGCTCTGACCGCACACCGGACGCGTCCTGACGAGGAGAACCCCGTGTCTGCCAGCCGAATGCCCCACGCCCTGCGATTCCTGGCCGCGGCGGCCGCCCTGTGCCTCGCCGCCGACGCGGCGCGGGCCGATGCCTACGACGACCTCGTGCACTACGACTGGGCGCAAGGCCGCCGCGTCGTGGCCGCCATCGAGGCCGATATCCGCGAGGCCACCACCCCCGAGGCCCGCCGGGCCATCGAGGCCAGGCTCCTCCGAGCCCTCCAGCACCCCGAGGCGGGATACGCGTGCAAGCAGTTCGTCTGCCGCATGCTCCGCCGCTGCGGCTCCGAGGCCTGCGTGCCCGCCATGGCGAAGCTGCTCGGCGACCCCAAGCTCTCCCACATGGCCCGCTGGGCGCTCCAGCACTCGCCCGCGGCCGAGGCCACCGACGCCCTCCTCGATGCGTTGGGCACGGCGAAGGGCAAGCTCAAGCTCGGGATCGTCGCGTCGCTCGGCGAGCGCGGCGACCCCGCGGCCGTCCCCGCCCTCGCCCGGCTCGCCGAAGCCGACGAGCCGGAGCTGGCCCGCACGGCCATCGCCGCCCTGGGACGCGTGGCCAGCTCCCGGGCCGCCGACGCCCTGGCCGGCCTGCGCGTGGCAGGCCCCCTGGCCGCCGCGCGGGCCGACGCCCTGCTGGCCTGCGCCGACGGGATGCTGGCCGAAGGCAAGAGCGTCGAGGCGGCGCAGATCTACCGCCGGATGTCCGCCCAGCGCCACCCCACCATGGTGCGGGTGGCGGCCCTGCGGGGCCGGGTGATGGCGGAGAAGGGCGCGGCCGTGCCCACCCTCCTGCGCCTCATGCGGGGCGACGAGCCGGCCCTGGCCCAGGCCGCCAAGCGGTTCGCCATGCAGGTGCCCGGGGCCGAGGCCACGGAGGCCCTGGCCGCGGCACTGCCCGACATGCCGCCCGAGGGCCAGGTGATGCTCCTGGACACGCTGAGCGAGCGCGGCGACCCCGCCGCGGCGCCCCGGGTGCGCGGCCTGCTCGACGGCGAGCACGAGGAGGTGCGGCTCGCCGCCATCCGGGCCCTGGGCGTCGTCGGCGACGCGGCCAGCGTGCGACCCCTGGCCCGCATCGCGGCCGCCGAGGGGCAGGCCGCCGACGCCGCCACCCAGAGCCTCAACCGCATCCAGGGCGAGGGGGTGGCCGAGGCCATGAGCAAGCTTCTCGACTCGCCCCAGCCCGCCCTGCGGGCCGGCATCCTGGGCGTGCTGGCCACGCGGGCCGACAGGGCCATGATCCCGGCCATGCTCAAGGCCGCCAGGGACGAGGACGAGGCGGTGCGCAAGGCCGCCGCGAAGGGCCTCGAACAGGTCGCCGGCGAGGACGAGCTGGGCCAGCTCGTCCAGCTCCTGCTCGACGCCAAGAGCTCGTCCGAGCGGGCCGCCCTGGCGCGGGCGCTGACCGCCGCGGCCCGCCGCGTGCCCGACACGGAGGCCCGCGCCGAGCCCATCGTGGCCGGCCTCGAGCGCGCCGACGCCGAGGCCGCGGCCCGCCTGCTCGACGTGCTCAGCAGCCTGGGCGGCGAGAAAGCCCTCGACGCCGCGCGCCAGCGCCTGGACGCCAAGAGCCCCGAGGTGGCCACCGCCGCGGTGCGGGCCCTCCAGGACTGGCCCGACCCCTCGCCCGCCGAAGACCTTTTGCGGATCATCAAGACCACCGACAACCCGGTGCACAAGGTCCTCGCCTTCCGGGGCTACGTGCGGATGGCCAGCCTGGCCGCCCAGCGGCCAGGCATCGACGCCATGGCCATGTACCGCCAGGCACTCGACCTGGCGAAGACCCCGGCCGCCCAGCGCTCCGTGCTCGGCGGCCTGGCCAACGCCCGGTCCATCGAGGCCCTCGACCTGGTGGTGCCCCTGCTCGGCCAGCAGCCCGTGCGGGCCGAGGCCGAAGCGGCCTGCGTGCGCATCGCCGCCAACGCCTACGACACCGCGCCCGACAAGGCTCGAGACGTCCTCCAGAGAATCGCCACCACCACCCAGAACGACGCGCTCCGCAAGCAGGCCCGCAGCGCCATCCAGGAGATCGACCGAAACCGCGGCTTCATCCGCACCTGGCTGGGCAGCGGCCCCTACACCGAGGGCGACGCCCACAAGACCGCCTATGCCCCCGAGAAGGAAGCCGAGGACGCCGAGTGGAAGCTCCTCACGGAGGGCGTGGGGCGGCAGATCATCGACCTCGACAAGGCCATCGCCAACGGCGACCACCGGGCCGCGTACATGAAGACCCACGTGTGGTCTCCCGAGGCCCAACCCGTGCAGCTCCAGATCGGAAGCGACGACAGCGTCAAGGTGTGGGTCAACGGCCAGCTCGTCCACGCCAACGCCGCCAACCGGGGCTGCAAGCCCAACCAGGACCAGGTGAAGACCCGCCTGGAGAAGGGCTGGAACAAGCTGATGGTCAAGGTGTCGGACAACGCCGGCCAGTGGGCCTTCTGCGTGCGGGTCGCCGAGCCCGACGGCAGTCCCCTGGAGGGGATGCGCGTGAGCACGGAGCCCGAGTGAGACGGCCCGCCTCGCGCGGCGCACCGCGTGAGACCGAGGGCCAGACGAGAACTGGAGGACAGGACGATGGCACGCCATAGTCCACTGTCGCGACGGAGCTTCCTCAGGCGGACCGCCGCGCTCGGCGCCCCGCTGGTGCTCTCCCCCGTGGCCCTGGGCCGCGACGGGAAGGTCCCGCCCAGCGACCGCGTGGCCATGGCCTTCGTGGGCACCGGCTCGCACGGGATCGGGCGGAACCTGCGGATGTTCTGCGGCCAGCGCGACGCCCGCGTGGTGGCCCTCTGCGACGTGGACCGCAACCACCTGGCCCGGGGCGTGGCGACGGCGAAGCAGCGCCGCCCCCAGGAGGCCGAGGGGTGCCTGGTGACCGGCGACTTCCGCCCGATCCTCGACCGCGCCGACGTCGACGGGGTGATGATCTCCACCCCCGACCACTGGCACGTGCCCATCTCCGTGGCCGCGGTGCGCGCGGGCAAGGACGTGATCTGCGAGAAGCCCACCCTCACCGTGGCCGAGGGCCGCGTGCTGGCCGACACCGTGGCGCGCTACGGAGCCGTCTTCCAGATGTCCACCGAGGACCGCTCCGTGGCCGTCTACCACAGGATGGCGGAGCTGGTGCGCAACGGGCGCATCGGCAGGCTCCAGCGCATCCAGGTCGTCCTGCCCGCCGGCCCGGGAGGGGCCGGCGACCCCGCGCCCCGGCCCGTGCCCGAGGAGCTGGACTACGAGATGTGGCTGGGCCCGGCGCCCTACGCCCCCTATTGCCCGGGGCGAGTGCACCGCCAGTTCCGCTTCGTGCGGGACTACTCGGGCGGGGAGCTGACCGACTGGGGCTCCCACCTGCTGGACACGGCCCAGTGGGCCAACGACACCGAGCGCACCGGCCCCGTGGAGATCGAGGGCACGGGCAAGCGCCACCACCGCGGCCTCTACGACACTTACTACCAGTACCGCATCCACTACCGCTACGCCAGCGGCGTGCGGATGGAGGTGCGCAGCGGCGGGGTGGGCATCCGCTTCGAGGGCACCGACGGCTGGGTGGGCAACAGCGGCTGGCGAGGCCGCCTGGAGGCCAGCTCCCAGGACCTGCTCCACACCCGCATCGGCCCGTCCGAGGTGCACCTGTTCACCTGCCGCGCGGGCGAGCACCGCAACTTCCTGGACTGCGTGAAGAGCCGTCGCGACCCCTACTTCCCCGCCGAGATCGGCCACCGCTGCTGCTCCGTGGCCCACCTGGGCAACATCGCCATCGACCTGGGGCGAAAGCTCACCTGGGACCCCCGCAGCGAGCGGTTCCCCGGCGACGAGGCGGCCAACCGCCTGCTCTCCCGCGCCATGCGAGCCCCCTGGACCGTCTAGCGGCCACCGGACATCCAGCATCCAGCATC
>JBKHIY010000155.1:0-8551 GCA_046538415.1 Candidatus Brocadiia bacterium
CGGTTCGGAGGGAGGGGAGGCCAGGCAACTGGCCTTCCCTACCCCTATCAACGGGGTCGACATCCTTCGCCGCGTGGCCCGGTGGGGCGAGGCCCACGACGGCGTCCTCCACTGCGTGCTCCGCGGCGCCATGCCCGAGCCGCCGCGGCGCCGCTTCACACCCCTCGACATCCGCGCCCACGCCAACGTCGACTTCCGCGGCGAAGGGGCCGAAGGGGTGCCCGGCTGGACGGGCGAAGGGCCCAACGACCTCCACCAGGTGCCCGTCGGCCGCCAGACCTTCTGCGACATCCGCTTCCGCGTGCCCGACCCCGCGGCCAACGGGCGCCGGGGCTGCATCGGCCTCTGGGCACGCCCGGGCTACGCGCTCCAGCGGCGAGTCCCCGTGGGGCGGAAGACGGCCTCGCTCTACCTCCTCCACACCAGCGCCGGGCGCGGCGTGGTGGGCACGCTCACCCTCCGCTACGCCGACGGCTCCTCCCACACCCGCTACGTGATGCACGGGCGCGACGTGGCCGGCTGGTGGACGCCCCACGACCTGCCCTACGACAGGCGGGGCAAGCCGGTGTGCAAGGCCGCCTGGCGGGGCGAGAACGCGGTGTTCAAGAACGTCGGGGTCTACGCCTTCGGGCTCGACAATCCGCATCCGGAGAAGGAGATCGCCGAGGTGGTGCTCGACGCCTCGGCGAACGGCGCCTTCTGGGCCGTCCTGGGCATCACCCTGTGCGACCGCGAGGTCTTCTTCGTGCCCGACGACGTCTCCCACGGGATACCCGACGTGTGGGGAGCCGCGGCCATCACCGCCGCCCTCATCGAGGGCCTGGCGGGCATCCAGGACGCGGGGGTGGCCTACGACCGGGCGCGGGTGGCGCCCCGGTGGGCCGCGGCGGGCGTGCGCCGCGCCGCGGTGAGCGCCAAGTACGAGGCCTCGGGTGGTTACGTCCGCTACATCTGCCGCCACGACGCGCGGCGAGACCGCATGGTCGTCGAGTTCACGGGCAGCGGCTCCGCCTTCGAGCTCCAGGTGCTCCTGCCCGAGGGCAGGGAGGCGAAGGCCGTCGTCCTCGATGCGCAGGAAGGGCCTGTCAGGACGCGGCGGGTGGAGGGCTCGCTCTACGCCTGTGTGGAGGCCCGGGGGCTGGGCGCCCACAGGGCCGAGATCGAGCTTGCGGGGCCAGGCCCGGCCCGGTAGACTCCCAGCCCCGGGAAACTGGAGCGTGGGCCCCACCAGGAGGAGACGGCCATGAAGATCGGGATCGTGGGCGCGGAGAACTCCCACTGCGCGGCGGTGGCCAGGACGCTGAACGTGGACAAGGCCTGCGGCCGGGCCCGCGTGGTGGCCGTGTGGGGGGAGACCCGGGCCTTCGCCGAGAAGGCGGCCGAGGCCGGCCAAATCCCCCGCATCGTCGAGCAGCCGGAGGAGATGATCGGCGAGATCGACGGGGTGATGGTCGACCACCGCCACGCCAGGCACCACGTGCCCGCCGCCATCCCCTTCGTGGAGGCGGGCATCCCCGCGTTCGTCGACAAGCCGTTCAGCTGGACGGTGAGCGAGGGCTGGAAGCTCCTCCAGCTCGCCCGCCGCAAGGGCGTGCCCGTCACGTCCTTCTCCGTCATCCCCGAGCAGGAGGCGTTCCGCAAGGACCTCCTGCGCCAGGTCAAGGCGGCGGGGCGGATCACCGCGGTGAGCACCAGCGGGCCGTGCGACCTGAAGTCGAAGTACGGCGGCGTCTTCTTCTACGGCATCCACCAGGTGGACGCTATCCTCAAGGCCTTCGGCCCGGGGATCGGCACCGTGCAGGTGATCCGAGCCGTGGGGGGCAATCCCAACGCCGTGGCCGTGATGCGCTATCGCGGGGGAGGGGCCATCGTGGCCACCACCTTCGTGGCCGAGGGCAAGCGCGGCTTCACCTTCCAGGCCACGGGCACCAAGGGGGCCGTGGACTACACCCACCGCAGCGACCCCAATCCCTACCTCACGGGGATCAAGAAGTTCCTGCGGATGTTCCGCACCGGCCGCGAGCCCCACACTGCGGCGGAGATGCTGGAGCCCATCGCCGTGCTCGAGGCCCTCGCCCGCTCGCTCGAGGGCGGCAAGCGGGCGGCCGTGCGCAAGCTGCCCGCCTGAGCGAGCCCCCGGGGGACGGCGCGGCTCACGAGCCGGGCGGCGGCCGGTCCGCCATCTGCTCCAGGGCGAAGAGCCCCAGGGCACAGCACTCCAGCCCGGCCGGCCCGCCTGCGACCTGGGGAGAGCGCCCGAGCCAGGCCAGGTAGGCCTCGGCCAGCCCTCGTTCCTCCTCGCGCAGCAGTCCTCGGGTCGCCAGCTCCCGGGCCGTGTGGGCCAGGAGGGGGCCGCATCGGGGCCAGTCCTCGGCCAGGTAGGCGGCCTCGACGTCGGCCAGCCGCTGGTCGAGGTCGGGCGGCACGCTGCCAGTCCCGACGCAGCGGCGGAGGGCGCGGCGCACCAGGCGGACCGAGCGGGTCGCCGCGCGGCCGTGGACCTTCCTCTCCTGGTCGAGATAGGTGTAGAAGACGTGGGAGGGCCCCAGCAGGTCGCCCACGGCCACGGCGAGCTGGCGACGCAGGACGGGCAGCTCCGTGCGGCACATCTGGGCGAGGATGGGCTCCATGGCCTCCCGGTGGCCGAGGAGGCCCAGGGCCGTGGCCGCGGAGGCGAACTCCACCAGCTCGCCCTCGCCCTCCAGCATGGCCATCAGGGCCTCCGTGGCCTCGGCCCCGCCCACCTGGCCGAGGGCCAGGGCGGCGGCGCTGCGGACGTGGGGATAGGGGTCGCCCAACAGCTCGATGAGCCGCTCGGTGGCGTGGGGCGAGCCGATCTGGCCCAGCGCCCAGGCGGCCTGGCGGCGCATCTCCGCGTCCATGTCCGTCAGCCGCTCCACCAGCGGCTCCACCGCCCCCTCGTCCCGGGTGTGGCCGAGGGCCAGGGCGGCCTCCTTGCGCACCGTGGGGCTGGGGTCGTCGAGCAGCTCCACCAGCTCGCGGGTGGCGAGCTGGCTGCCCGTCTGGCCCAGCTTGCGGGCCGCCGTGGCCTTCCGCTCGGCGGGCACCGACGACATGATGGAGAACGCCCGGGGCAGCACGGCGAAGGGGTTGGCCTGGACGAGCCGTCGCACCAGAGTGGTGGTGGGCGTGCTGCGGGGCTCCTCGAAGCCGCCCAGCAGGTACTGCTCCACCACCCGTATCCCCACGGTGATGAGGCACAGGACGTGGAAGCTCTCTACGCTCAGGCCGGCGAACGTGGTCGCGAAACCGCCCAGCCGGGCCATCACCAGCCCCGCCAGGATGGGCGAGACGGCGCCGAAGACCCCCAGGGCCACCCCGTAGACCGCGGCGAACATCGTGCGGTTGGCCTGCGGCGAAACCGCGTAGAGCAGGCTGGTGAGCAGCGTGTGCTTGGCCCCGTAGATCACCCCCGCGAAGAGGAACAGCGGCACGGTGACCGCGTAGGGGTGCTCCCGCGTGATGAACAGCCACCCCAGGGGCAACGGCACCAGGAGCAGCGTGAGCAGCCGCAGCACGGGCTTGCTGCCGAACCGGTCGATCAGGTAGCCCCAGGTGCGGCTGAGCACCAGCCCCAGGGCCACGTTCACCGTCCCGATGGCCGCGATGAAGCCCATGGTGCCCAGCTGCACCGTGGCGAAGCCCAGAGGGAGGGCAAAGCGCCGACCGTCCAGCACATCGAGCAGATAGAGGTTGGTGAAATGCCCCAGGAAGGTCGCCGACGCGGTGGTGACCCCCACGTAGGCCAGGAAGCGGCGGAAGTTGCGCGCCCGCAGGGGCTCGGCCAGCAGCCGCCTCAGGCCCGGCCGGCCCCCCACCCGCTGCAGCCGCGGCTCCGGGATGCGGTAGTGAATCCACAGGTCGATCTCCCCCACCAGCACCCCGAAGCCGAAGATCATCACGTACGGC
The DNA here is from genome assembly GCA_046538415.1 of Candidatus Brocadiia bacterium. Taxonomy (GTDB): domain Bacteria; phylum Planctomycetota; class PUPC01; order DSUN01; family DSUN01; genus JBKHIY01. The sequence goes on from JBKHIY010000155.1 coordinate 3,931, forward strand.
CACCAGCCCATCCCCGCCTCGCGCATATGGTCGAAGAGCACCGAGATGCCCAGAATGGGCAGCCGCGGCAGGGCCGAGCACAGGGCGTTGCGCCAGGCCCAGAACTGCCCCCGACGCTCCTCGGGAACCAGGTCGCCCATCCACGAAAGCCACGCCGGGCCCCCCATCGCCAGAAGCCCGTGGCTGACCAGCAACAGGCCCAGGAAAACCCCCGCTCGCGCCAGCGGATACTCGGGAGCTACCGCGAAGGGCACCACGATCACCAGAAGCCACAGCGCCCGATGCACGGCGAACGTCGCGGTGAAGAACTTCTTCCGATGGCCCAGACGCTCCACCAGCACCGAGCCCGCCAGGCGCAGCGGAAACACCACCATGGGCAGCGCGCCCAGCAGGCCGAACTGGAACTTGCTGAGCCCCAGGTCCCTCCCAAAGCTGGTGAGGAAGATGCCGCTGACGAACCCGAAGAAGGTCACCCCCAGGCACCCGGCCACCACGTTGCGCCGCAGGGCGCGCTCGAGGGCCAGGCCGGTGACCTTCTCCGGCTGCTCGCCCTCGCCCGTCGGCTGTGCCATCGTCGCCCGTCCTGCCTGCCCCCGCCGCCCGTCCCGGTCGGGGGCGGATGATACCCAGGGAGCGGAAGGGGGTCAAACGGCACTTGACTCGGCCTCCTTGTTTCGCGATAAGAGTGTCCCCGTGTGGCCGCAAGAGCGTCCTCGCGGCCCGGTTTCGAGCCCCATGAGCATCGGCTCCAGGAGGACTCGATGGCGGAGAAAGTCACGGTGGGCGGGCATCCCTGGGTCTACGCCGCCCGCCAGCCGGAGCACGACATCAGCCCCGTTCTGGACTCCATCTTCGCGGACATGAGCGCCGCGGGCCTGGAGGGCATCGAGCTCATGCACGCCGCCCTGCGGCCCGACGACGCGGCGGACCGCATCGCCGCTCTCTCCGAGGAGCACGACCTGCCGGTCATCGGCAGCTCGTTCGGCGGGAACATGTGGGACCGGGAGCAGCACGCCGCGATCCTGGCCGACGCCCAGCTCGTCGTGGCCCGCCTGGCCGCCCTCGGCGGGCGCACCCTGGGCACCTCCGTGGGCGCCGCGCCAGGGCGCAAGAGCCCCGACCAGCTCGACGCCCAGGCCGAGCTGCTCCGCCAGCTCATCGACCTGGGCGCCGAGCACCGCGTGGTGCTCAACCTCCACAACCACACCTACGAGGTCGAGAACGGCCTCCACGACCTGCGCGGCACCCTCGAGCGAGTGCCCCGGGCGAAGCTCGGCCCCGACCTCAACTGGCTGCTGCGCGGCGGCGTGGACCCCGGGCACTTCATCCGACGCTTCCGCGACCGCATCGTCTTCCTCCACCTCCGCGACCAGCACGCCGACGGCACCTGGTCGGAGGCCCTGGGAGAGGGCGATATGGACTACGCGGCGATCGCCCAGGTCCTCCACGACATCGATTTCGAAGGCCACGCCGTGATCGAGCTGGCCCACGAGAGCGGCTTCGCGCCCACCCGCCCCATCCGCGAGAGCCTCCGCATCAGCCGCCAGTTCGTCCGCGACGTGCTCGGCTACTGACCGCCGCCCCGTCACCGCGAGGAGAACGCCATGGCCCGCAGCGAACCCGTCCGCGTGGCCTTCGTCGGCTGCGGCAACATCGCAGGTCCCTACGCCGAGTCCATGGCGAAGCACCCCAAGCGGCTCCAGATCGCGGGGGCCTACGACACCCGCCGCGAGGCCGCCGAGGCCTTCGTGGCCCGCCACGGCGGCCGCCTCTACGAGAGCCTCGACGAGCTGCTCGCCCACGACGCCGTCGAGGTGGGCCTCAACCTCACCATCCACCTGGCACACGGCCAGGTCACGCGCCGCCTGCTCGAGGGCGGCAAGCACGTCCACAGCGAGAAGCCCCTGGCCGCCACCCGCGAGGAGGCCCGGGCCTGCGTCGAGCTGGCCGCCGAGAAGGGGCTGCTGCTCGGGTGCTCCCCATTCGTCATCCTGGGCGAGGCCCAGCAGACGCTCAAGCAAGTCATCGCCGACGGCATGGTGGGCGAGGTGCGCGAAGTCTACGCGGAGATGAACCACGGCCGCATCGAGACCTGGCACCCCGCCCCGGCACCCTTCTACGGCGAGGGCGCGGGGCCCCTGCTCGACGTGGGCTGCTATCCCCTCAGCGTCCTCACCCACATCCTCGGCTCCGTGGTCGCCGTCCAGGCCATGGGCGGGGTGCGCCTGCCCCAGCGGACCATCGGCTCGGGGCCGAACGCGGGACAGGCCTTCCAGGTGACCAACCCCGACCACACGGTGACGCTCCTGGAGTTCGAGAGCGGCGTGCGGGGCCGGCTCACCACCAGCTTCTTCGCGGTCAAGAGCGCCCAGGCGGGCATCGAGGTCCATGGCACCGAGGGCTCGGCGTGGCTGGGCTCGCCGGTGGGCTTCGACTCCCCGCTGCGCCTCTGCAAGGCGGGGGCCGGGGACTGGAGCGAGGTGGCGCTGCTGGAGAGGCCCCACCCGGGGGTCGAGTGGGCGCGGGGCCTGCTCGACCTCGCTTCCGCCCTCCGCCAGGGCACTGCGCTGACCTGTCCGGGCACGGCGGCCTATCACGTGCTCGACATCTGTCTGTCGGCGCTCGAGGCCTGCGAGTCGGGGGGCACGGAGCCCGTGGAATCGCGATTCGACGCGCTGCCGTGAGACCGCGCTGAGGAGAAGAGCGAGCCATGGAAGCAATCGACAACGTGGTGATGGGGTGCTTCTTCGCGCTGCTGTTCGGCGTGTCGGCGGTGGTGAGCCGGCGGCGGGCGTCGAAAGAGCAGTTCTTCCTGGCCGGCCGTCGGCTCAAGTGGCTGTACATCGGCTTCGCCCTCATCGCCATCAACGTGGGGGCTCGCTACGTGATCGGCTTCGCCGGGGTGGGCTACACCCAGGGCGCGCTGTTCGGACAGTACGAAGTGGTCTCCACGCTCAACCTCCTGGTGCTGGTGTTCTTTCTCCTCCCGCTGTTCCGCGCCAGCGGGATTTACACCATGCCGCAGCTCCTGCGCCACCGCTACGGGGAGAGCACGCACCTGATCTTCAGCATCATCGCCATCGTATCCATCTTCCTCACGGTGCCCGCGGGCTCGGCGCTGCTGTCGGCCACGCTCTCGGAGCTCACGGGCACGAACATGTGGGTCTACGTGGCCGTGCTGGTGACCACGTGCGTCGTGGTGACCATGTGGGGCGGGCTCACCTCGGTCGCGTACACGGACATGCTCATGGGCTTCGTGATCATCGTGGGGGGCGTAGTGGTCACCAGCGCGGCGCTCTCGCACGAGGCGGTGGGCGGCCTGGGCGGGCTGGTGGAGAAGATCGGGGAGAGCAAGCCCGAGCTGCTCACCCTCTTCCGCCAGGGTGGCCCCATCCCCTGGCAGGCGGTGTTCACGGGGGTCTTCCTGATCGGCCTGTGGTTCTGGTGCATCGACCAGACGAAGATGCAGATCGTGCTCGGGGCTCGGACGCTGAACGACGGGCGTCGCGGGGCCATGCTGCTGGCCCTGTTGAAGTTCGTCACCGCCTTCCTCGTCCTCACCCCCGGCCTGTGCGGCCGGCTCATCTACCCGGGGCTGGAGAAGGCCGACCCGGTCTACGGGATGATGCTTCGCGACCTGGTGGGGCCGGGGGTGCGGGGGCTGGTGGTGGCGGGCCTGGCCGCGGCGGTGATCTCCACGCTGATGGCCCTGCTCAACGCCGCCTCGTCGATCTTCACCAACGACGTGTTCGGGCGGATGGTCAGCGAGGAGACCTTCGACCGCCACGCCATCCGGTGCAGCCGGCTGTTCGTGCTGGCGGCGGGGGGCCTGACCTTCGGCGGGGTGGCCATCTACGCCCGCTTCGAGGCGGTGATGACCGTGCTGCTCAAGGTCTATGGCCTGGTGGCCGGCCCCACCCTGGCCGCCTACCTGCTGGGCATCTTCTGGCGGCGGGCCACCGCCCGGGGGGCGAACCTGGCGCTCACGGTGGGGCTCGTCGTGTCCTTCGGCGCCGAGTTCGTGCCCCACCTGGCCAGGCTCGACGCCCTCTACACGTCCCACAGCCCCGCCGTCGTGTGGCTCACCGACCATCTGCTGTGGCTCGGCGACGTGAACCACCACTACCGCAGCGCATTCACCTTCCTCTTCTCTTGCGGCCTCCTGATGGTAGCCAGCCTGCTCTCCGCGCCGCCCGACCCGCGGCGGCTCGAGCGCACCACCTTCGCCTGGTACTGGCGCCGCCGCCGCGAACTCGAGGCCCGCGCCGCCACCCCCGACGACCACCAGGGAGAGCCGCTCAAGGACCCCTGGTACCTGGACTACCGGCTGTGGAGCGCCGTCATGGTGGCCCTGCTCCTGGCCACCTGGTGGGTATTCGGGCTGGCCCGCATCTGGCGCGGCTTCTAGGCCCGGAGCGGCCGTCCCTCGCCACGCGCTTCGCGTACGGCCGGCCACCCGGCGCGCTCCCTTTAAAGATCGCAGTAACCCTTCAGCGGAGTGAGGACCTGGGGGAGGAACCCCTTTTTGAAAAAAGCGGTTCCCCCCCCGGACCCCCTCCTCCTCAAAAACTTACGCTCGGCGGCAGCGGCCACGGCTGCCAGCCGTGGCCGCTGCCGCCGA
>JBKHIY010000156.1:0-8498 GCA_046538415.1 Candidatus Brocadiia bacterium
TTTGCGACCCGATGTCGGGGAACTCCCCATCGCTTTGACTCCCCTACGCCCCAGCACTATAATCCCTGAGTGAGGCGACCCCCTGCCCCCCTGGGCGAAATCAGTCGAGTGAGGAGACCCGCCATGAGAGCCCTTGCCGCCGTCGCAGTGGTGCTGGCCGTGCTGGCCGTGGCCCTGTTCGCCGCCCGCGCCAGCCGCGCCCAGGAGGCCGAGGACGCGGAACAGCGGGCACAGCTCGTGGCCGCCATCGACGTGGGGCCGCTCCAGAAGGAGCTGGCCGCCCTCCGCCGCGAGCTCCAGGGCATCCGGGAGGCGGTGACCGCCGCCGACGGCCTGCGCCGCGACGTCGCACAGGCCACCGCCGCTGTCCAGGCCATGGACGAACGCCTGAGCGAACTGGGCGAGACCTTCGAAAAGTATGCCGAGACCACCCAGCCGGTCATCGAAGCCCTCCAGCCCGAGCAGCAGTGGGAGTATAAGATCCTCCGCTCCCGCAGCGAGTCCGTGGCCAACACCTGGGGGCGCAAGGGCTGGTTCCTGGTGACCGCGGGCCCCGACTGGCTCTACTTCCGCCGCCCCATCCGCACGGCCGAGGAAAAGTGACCAGGAGGCCCACATGGCCGAAGTATTCGAAGTCCGACGCCACGCTCCTCGAGGCCAAGGAAAGGGCCTCTCGGCCCAGGGCGTCGAGCTGGCCAAGAGGGCGAGCGAAACCCTGCTGGGAAACTACCAGGCCCTCTATACCAGCCCGAAGCAACGCTGCATCGAGACCCTCCAGGCCTTCGGCTTCGAGACGTACAAGGTGATTCCCGAGTTCGCCACCCTCCCTTCTAAGCTCGAGGAGCACCAGGAGAAGGTCGACCAGCTCCAGGAGCGCGCCGGCTGCTCTCTGCTGGAGGCCTACCTCGCCATCCCCGCCACCCGCCTGGTGCTGGAGGAGTTCGGGGGGAGCTTTTTCGACAGGGTGTGCGAGCTGGCCGACGAGCTCCGTCCGGGCCGCAACGCCCTGGCCGTCTCCCACGGCGGGAGCATCGAGCCCGCGGTGCTGGCCGCCATGCCCGACTGGGACCTGGAGACCATGGGCGGCCCGCTGGGGGAGTGCGAGGCGGCGCTCTTCCGATTCGAGAACAAGGTCTTCACCGGCGTCGACATCCTGCGCCTGTGAAGGCCTCCGCCGCGACCGGAGGGGCGAGCGTGGGCAGCGAGAGCGGCGACCTCCCCGCCTGGATCGCCCTCCATGCCGTGGACGGCATGGGCGCCGCCTCCCTGCGACGCCTGCTCCGCCGATTTGGCTCGCCCCGAGCGGTCCTGGACGCTTCGCCCGAAGGGCTGGACGCCGTACCTCGCGTGCCGCGCCAGGTCGTCGAAGGCATCGTGGGCCAGGCCGAGCGGCTGGAAGAGCATCGCGCGACGGCCGCCAAGCTGGCCCGCGAGGGGGTACATACCCTTCGCCTGGGCGAGCCGGGCTATCCCCCTCGGCTCGGCGAGCTACCCAATCCCCCTCCCCTGCTCTACCTCCGCGGCCGCCTGCCCGACAGCGAACGGCCCACGTTCGGCATCGTGGGGACCACCCGGGCCTCGAGGCACGGAATGGAGGTGGCCGACGCGGCGGCTCGCCGCCTGGCCGACCGCGGCTGGGTCGTCGTGTCCGGGAACGCCCGGGGCATCGACGCAGCCGCCCATCGAGCGGCCCTCCGGGCGGGCCGCGCCACCATCCTCGTCCTGCCCACGGGCATCCTCCGTTTCTGTGCCCGGGCGGGCTACCCACCCCCTGGCGAGCTATGGCGCTGCGCCGCCGCCCTCTCCGAATGGCATCCCCAGGCCCCCTGGCGCACCGCCGCCGCGCTGGCCCGCAACCGGGTCATCGCTGCGCTCAGCGACGCCCTGCTGGTGGTGGAGACCCGGGAGCGGGGGGGAGCCATGAGCACGCTGCGCCACGCCGTGGCCTTGGGTCGGCGGACCTTCGTGGTCCGCTTCCGGGAGCCCGCCCCCAGTGCTGGGGGGAATCCTGCCGCCGAGGCCGCCGGCGCCAGCCCTGTCCGCTCCCTCCGCGAGCTGGAGGAGCGTCTCCAGGCGCCCCGGGCGCTGCCCGACCAGAAGCATCTCCCGTGGTGAAGGCGAGCCCCGCCGGGATGCCCCCCCTTCCGTGCCTAGGCGTTGGTGATGCGTATCAGGCGGTCGAGCACCCGGGAAGCAGCTCCCGAATCGAGCGACTCGCCGGCCAGGCGGAGCCCTTCGGGGAGGTCGGTGGCCTTCCCCGCGGCGACGAGTGCGGCCCCGGCATTGAGGGCCACGATGTCGCGGTGCGGCCCGGGCCGTCCGGCCAGGACGCCGCGGATGGCCGCGGCGCTTTCCGCGGGGCTGGCGACCCGAAGGTCATCGAGGTCGGCTCGCGGAAGGCCCAGGTCCTGGGGCTCGACTCGGTAGGAGCGCACCCGACCGGCGTCCAGCTGGCAGACCTGGCTGGCGGCGGTGGTGGTGAGCTCGTCGAGGCCGTCCTCGCCGTGGACCACGAGGCATCGCACGCTGCCCAGGCGGGCGAGCACGTGGGCCATGGGCTCGAGGAGGGCGGCGTCGTAGACGCCCAGGAGCTGGCGGGAGGCGAAGGCCGGGTTGGTGAGCGGCCCCAGGATGTTGAAGATGGTGCGGATGCCCATCTCGCGCCGGGGGCCGATGGCGTACTTCATGGCCTGGTGGAGGGAGGGGGCGAAGAGGAAGCCGATGCCCGCCTCCGCCAGGCAGCGCTCGACCACATCGGGCTCCACCGCGATGTTCGCCCCCAGCTCGGCCAGGACGTCGGCGCTGCCGCTGGCGCTGGAGACCGAGCGGTTGCCGTGCTTGGCCACGCGGCAGCCGGCCCCCGCGGCGACGAGGGCGGCGGCGGTGGAGACGTTGAGGGTGCCCGAGGCGTCGCCGCCGGTGCCGCAGGTGTCGAGCACGTCGGGGAAAGGGGCCTGGATGCGGCGGGCCTTCTGGCGCATCACGCGGGCGCAGCCGGCGATCTCCTCGATGGTCTCGCCCTTGAGGCGGAGGGCGACGACGAACGCGGCGATCTGGGCGTCCGTGGCCCGGCCCGACATGATGGCGTCCATGGCGGCGACCGTCTCGTCCGCCGTCAGGTCCTCCCCTTCCACCAGCTTGGCAATGGCTTCGCGAATCATGGAGAAAGCGGCCCTCCTCAGCACCGGCCTGGCGTCGCCTCACACGCGCCCCGCCGGCTCACAGCCCCTGGGGCTCGAAGATCTCGGCTCCCTGGGCGGGATGGACGACGTAGATGTGGGGCTCGATGTTGGTTCGCTCCCGGTAGCCGTCGCGGACGTAGCGGCAGAATTCCTCGATATGCTCGTTGGCCACTAGGCTCACCGTGCACCCGCCGAATCCCCCGCCGGTCATCCGCGAGCCGAACACTCCCTTGTGGTCGCGGGCCAGCTTCACCAGGAGGTTCAGCTCCGGACAGCTCACCTCGTAGTCCTCGTCCAGGCTGTCGTGGGAAACGTCCATGAGGATCCCGAACTCGATGGCGTTTTTCTCGAGCAGGGCGCGTCGGGCGGCCAGGACGCGCTGGTTCTCGGTGATCACGTGGCGGGCCCGCTCCCGCATGGGCGAAGGCACGCGGTCCTGGTAGGCTTGGAACTGGTGGACGGAGACGTCGCGCAGGCTATGGACACCGGGGAGGTACTCGGCGAGGACGTGGACCGCCTCGTCGCACTGCTCACGGCGCTTATTGTACTCCGAAGAGGCCAGCTCGTGGTTCACCCGCGTGTCGCAGACCACGAAGGTCGCCTCGTCGAACCGGCAGGGCACCAGCTCGTAGCGGAGGTCGCGGCAGTCCAGGTAAACGGCCTTCCCCTCCTGGGCGTGGAGGGAGACGAACTGGTCCATGATCCCGCACTTGACCCCGCAGAAGCGGTGCTCGGCCTGCTGGCACATCCGGGCCATCTCCGAGCCCGGGAACTCGCGGTCGGCCACCCGCTGGTAGGCGATGCAGAAGGCCACACACAAGGCCGCCGACGAGGACAGGCCGCCGCCCGTGGGCACCGTGCCTTGGAACACCACGTCTAGGCCCGGCAGCTCGACCTCCCGCTCCTGGAGGATACGCGCCACCCCCAGGGGGTAGACCATCCAGGGGTGCTCGGGGTCGGCCTTGGGGTCGGCGAGCGAAAAGGAGGCGTGGTCGCCGAGGTTCAGGGCATGGAGGTTGACCATCCGCGAGCCGTTGGGCCGGAAGGCGACCACGATGTCGCGGTCGATGGCAATGGGGAGGACGTAGCCCCCGTTGTAGTCGGTGTGTTCGCCGATGAGGTTCACGCGCCCCGGGGCCCGTGCCCAGGATAGCCCCTCGGGGTCGCCGAAGCGGGCCTTCCAGGCGTCCAGGATGCTGCGCGTGCGTTCGGGCTCCACGTCGCTCTCCGTCGCCGCGGGGCACTGGGCAGAGGCCTGATTATACCCGGGCCGCGCAGGCTGTCAAAAGCCTCGGAGGGCCGGGGGGATTGCTCAGGTACCGAAGTACTCGCGGCTGGCGGGCAACAGGACGGCCAGGACGAGGAGCAGAGCGGCCAGCACTCCTCCCGCCAGGAAGGCGATGGCCGGGAGCCCCAGCCCCGCACCCTCCCCCTCCGTCGCGCCCGCGAAGCTCAAGAAGGTCACCGTACCCACCACGCACATGCAGAACAGAAGAGCGGGGACCAGCCCGTCCCAGTAGCCCGTCCACAGGCGGAGCAGGCCCAGGCCACCAAGCACCGCGCCCAGGGCCGCCACTGCGGCGCCCACCGCGCCCCCCTTCACGAAGTAGAGGAAGAAGCACACGGCCAGCACGGCGAGGGCCACGCAGGCCACGGTGACCACCGTGGGACGGCGGCCCAAATCCTCCGCGTCGATGGTGGTCACCATCTTGGACGTGCCCAGCGCCTCGTCGGCGTCGCGGGGGGCTTGGGGCTCCTCCTCGGGAGGAGGGGGCGCGGGCCGCGCCTTGGCCTCCGCGCGGTCCTTCAGCCAGGGGCCTTCCATCGGCGTGGGGCCGTGATCGGGTTCATAGCGGGAGCGGGCGTCGTGGGTGGAGTCGAGGTCCTCGGCGGGCGGAGCGGGCCGCTGGGGCGCAGGCCGGGACGGAGGGGCGGGCTCCTGCGGCGGCTGCGCGGGGGCCTCGGGCTGCGGAGCCGGGGCCGGCCGCTGGCCGGCATCGACGTCCTGGGTGGCCACCCGCGGGCCGCCGCGCGGCGCCCCGGGGGGTGGCTGCGGCTCCTCGGGCGGGGCCTCGCCGTCCGGGGGCTGGGCGGCACCGCCGGGCACGGTGACCGCGGCCCCGCAGGCCTTGCACTTGCCGGTCATGCCGCCGAAGCGGTCTTCCACCTTGTAGACCCGGCCGCAGACCGGGCAGGTGCCGCGGATCATCGCGGTCTCCTTGTGGGCCGGAGCGGTGCGTGCCGGGGCTCAGGACTTCTTCTTTGCAGACTTCTTCCTGGTGGTCTTTTTCTTGGTAGTTTTCTTCTGTTCTTTCTGGTCGGGTTCCTCGGCCACGGCCTGGGCCGCGGCGAGGCGAGCAATGGGCACACGGAAGGGGCTACAGCTCACGTAGTCCATGCCCACGCGGTGACAGAACTTGACGCTGCTGGCCTCTCCACCGTGCTCTCCGCAGATGCCCACTTTGAGCTTGGGGCGGGTGGCCCGGCCGCGCTGGATGCCCAGCTCGACCAGCTCGCCGACCCCCGTCTGGTCGAGGACGTTGAAGGGGTCGTCGGTCAGGATGCCCTTGTCGATGTAGCTGGGCACGAAGCCCCCCACGTCGTCGCGGCTGAAGCCGAAGGTCATCTGCGTGAGGTCGTTGGTGCCGAAGGAGAAGAAGTCGGCGGCTTCGGCGATGCGGTCGGCGGTGAGAGCGGCCCGGGGGATCTCGATCATGGTCCCCACCAGGTGGGGGATCTTGCGCGCCCCGTGCTTCTCGGTCACCTGCTTGTGGACTCGCTCGACGATGGCGGCCTGGTCGGCCACTTCCTGGACGTCGCAGGTGACGGGGATCATGATCTCGGGGAGGGCCTTCTTGCCCTCGTCCTTGAGCTCCGCGGCGGCCTCCAGGATGGCCCGGATCTGCATCTCGCTGACCTCGGGGTAGGTGACGCCCAGGCGCACGCCGCGGTGGCCCATCATGGGGTTGCTCTCGCGGAGGGCTTCGGCCCGCTCCCGCACCTGGTCGACGCTGATGCCCAGGCTCTTGGCCAGCTTCTGCTGCTCCTCCTGGGCGCGGGGCACGAACTCGTGGAGCGGGGGGTCGAGGAGGCGGATGGTGACGGGCTTGCCCTCCATGGCCTCCAGGGTGGCCTTGATGTCGGCCTTGACGTGGGGGAAGAGCTCCTGGCAGGCCTCTCGCCGCTCTTCCTGGGAGCCGCTGAGGATCATCTTGCGGAGCTTGAACAGCGGCTCCTCGGAGCCCCTGCCGTAGAACATGTGCTCGGTGCGGAACAGGCCGATGCCCTGGGCCTTGAACTCCAGGGCCTGGGCCGCGTCCTCGGGGGTGTCGGCGTTGGCGCGGACGCCGAGCTTTCGCACCCGGTCGCAGATGTCCATGAAGGGCTGGAAGAAGGGGTTTTCCTCGCTGCCCTTGACGGTGGGCAGTTCGCCCTCGTAGACGTATCCCTTGGTGCCGTTGAGGGTTATGACGTCGCCTTCGCTGAAGGTCTTGCCCTTGGCCTTCATCTGCTTGTTGCGGGCGTCGACCTCGATCTCGCCGGCTCCCACGATGCAGCACTTGCCCCAGCCGCGGGCCACGAGTGCGGCGTGGCTGGTCATGCCGCCGCGGGCGGTGAGGATGGCCTCGGCGGCCCGCATGCCCTCCACGTCCTCGGGGTTGGTCTCCTCGCGGACGAGGATCACCTGCTTGCCCTGCTCGGCCCACTGGACAGCGGCGGGGGCGGTGAAGACCACTTGGCCGCTGGCCCCGCCGGGCCCCGCGGGAAGGCCCTTGGCCAGGACGTCGGCCTGCTCTTCGGCCTCGGGATCGACGACGGGGTGGAGGAGCTCGTCGAGCTGGCCGGGGGTCACGCGGGTCACGGCGGTGAGGTTGTCGATGAGTCGGGAGCGCTTCATTTCCACGGCCATGCGCACGGCGGCCGGCCCGTTGCGCTTGCCGGTGCGGGTCTGGAGGAGCCACAGGCGCCCCGCCTGGATGGTGAACTCCAGGTCTTGCATGTCTTTATAGTGCCGCTCGAGCTTGTTGCGCACGTCGACGAGCTGCTTGTAGACCTTGGGCATGGCGGTTTCGAGGCTAGGCAGGTGCTCGGTGCCCGGGGGGCGGGTATCCTCGTTGAGGGGGTTCGGGGTGCGGATGCCGGCCACCACGTCCTCGCCTTGGGCGTTGGGCAGCCATTCGCCGTAGAACTCGTCGGCGCCGGTGGCGGGGTTGCGGGTGAAGGCCACGCCGGTGGCGCTGTCGCTGCCCATGTTGCCGAAGACCATGGCCTGGACGTTGGTGGCGGTGCCCCATTCGTCGGGGATGCCTTCGATGCGGCGGTAGGAGACGGCGCGCTTGCCATTCCAGGACTTGAAGACCGCTCCGATACCGCCCCAGAGCTGGTCGTAGGCGTCGTCGGGGAATTCCTTGCCCAGGACTTCCTTGACTTTCTGGCGGTAGATGCCGCACAGCTCCTCGAGGTCGTCGGCGGAGAGCTCGACGTCGTTCTCCACGCCGCGGTCTTTCTTCATCTTGTTCAGTTCGGCCTCGAGCTTCTGGCGGATGCCCTCCCCCTCCTCGGGCTCGATGCCGCCGGCCTTCTCCATGACCACGTCGGAGTACATGGTGATGAGGCGGCGGTAGGCGTCCCAGGCGAAGCGGGGGTTGTCAGTCTTGGCGATGAGGCCGTCGATGGTCTTGGAGGTGAGGCCGATGTTGAGCACGGTCTCCATCATCCCCGGCATGGACTGGCGGGCCCCGGAGCGGCAGGAGACGAGCAGGGGGTTCTCGGCGTCGCCGAAGTCGGTCCCCATGGTCTTCTCCACGCGGCGGAGGGCCTTGTGCACGGTGTCCCGCAGGCCTTCGGGGTACTTGGCGTTGTGTTTCATGAAGTAGGTGCAGACCTCGGTGGTGATGGTGAAGCCCGCGGGCACGGGCACACCCAGGCTGGCCATCTCGGCCAGGTTGGCTCCCTTGCCGCCGAGGAGGTTCTTCATCTCGGCGCCGCCCTCGGCCTCGCCGCCTCCGAACTCGTACACGTACTTGGGCTTCTTAGCCATTCAGCATCTCCTAGGGGCCTTCCTCGGCGCGAAGCCGCCCGGCCACGCCTCCACCCGAGGCCGGCGACCTGGACCGATTGGGGAAACCTGCGGGCGGACCGGCCCGCATGCGAGAACGCTAATGATAGCGGAAAAGCCGTCGCGGCGCAAGCGCCACCCCCTCGCGGCGGCCACCAGCGGCGCCCGCGAGTCCCCGGGGGCGGCGGGCATGGAAAAGCCGGGAATGCGAACTGCGCAGGTACATCGTGATCCCCCTGGGGAGGGTGGTGAGGGCG
>JBKHIY010000157.1:0-8482 GCA_046538415.1 Candidatus Brocadiia bacterium
GATGCGCAGCATCTCCGGCGCCGTGCGCAGGGTGCGGAACACCCCGCCCACGCCCACGGTGTCGGCCACCGACTGCTCGACGCCGTAGCGGCTGGGCACCATCACCTCCTCGTAGAAGGGCGAGCCGGCGTAGGCCCTGCCCCCCACGCTGATGGCGGTGACCACGTAGTCGGCGCCCTCGAGGGCTTCCCGCCGCTCGGCGGTCCACTTGACCTCCACGGGCGCCTTCTGCTGGCGGACCAGGGCGGCGACCCATTCCGCCACGTTGCGGGCGCTCTGCTCGTTGATGTCCACCAGCCAGATGGTGCTCTCGCGCAGGCCCTCGCGGCCCAGGATGTCCACGCTCAGGCGCTTGCCGAAGCCGCTGCCGGCGCCGATAATTACGATCTTCGCCATCGAGTTCTCCTCCGGTGAGGTAGGTGGGGGCCTCAGCGGCCCGCCGTGGGCAGGAGGCCGTCCTCGTCGACCCGCCGCAGGACCGGCCGCCCGCCGTCCAGGGTCGCCCGGTAGACGCTGCCGCAGGGCCGGGCCTCGAGGCGCACGGTGCCCAGGCCGGGCACGGCGACGGCCACCTGGCGGGCCTCGCCGCCCGCGGCCCAGGCGGTCACGAGCCATTCGTCGCGGTCGCGGCGCTTGCGGGCCAGCACGCGGGTCTCGGGCTGGTCGGTGGGCAGCTCGTAGGCGGGAAGGTCCTTCGACCAGCGGTGGCGGCTTGGGCCGGGCAGCAGGTCGCCCTCGCGGAGGAAGCCCTCGAGGTGGGAGAAGAGGGCGTGGACCCGGGCGAGGACCATCATCTGGGCCAGCCAGCTCGGGGGCTCGGGGCCCGCGTCGCCGTCGAAGCCGCCCTGGGGATAGGCGAAGTACCCGGCCACGCCGCCGACCATGCCCGCGGTGTAGGAGCACTTGAGGTAGCCCATGTAGCGACCACTGTGAGAGAAGGCGCGGTCGCCGAGCTTCTCGCGGCTCCAGCCGCCGCACACCCAGTTGTAGGCCAGCGGCTCGCCGAGGTCGATCTGCTGGGCCACGGAGTTGAGGGTCTGGGTCAGCAGGTCGTTGTTGCCCGTCCAGCCGGAGTTGAAGTGGTTGTAGTAGTAGGAGCCGCTGGGCAGGTCGGAGACGGGCTGCATGGCCTTGTAGCTCCAGGCCCATCGCCACCATCCGCCGTATCGGTTTCGGTGGGGGCATCCGTCGGCGTAGTAGTAGATGTAGAGCCGTCGGTCGGGGCAGGCGGCGCGGATGGCCTGGGCGATGAACCGCTCCTGGTGGCCCTTGCGCTGGGAGATGTAGCGGTACCAGCTCCGCTCGCCCTTGGCCTGGAGCACGCGGGGGTCCTGCTCCCAGACCTTGTGCGCGTGGCCGTAGACGGTGAGGGCGTACTCCCCGCCGTTGAGGACGATGGCGATGGGCGCCTTGCGGCGGACCGCCCGGAGGTACCTGGCGGCCTCGGCGCCCGCCCGCTCGAAGACCGCGTCGGGCGCCTCGGGGCTCCACACTCGGCGGCCCTCGCCCAGGACGTTGCCCTCGGCGTCGCGGCACCAGGTGGCGGGCGGCAGGCTGGCCACGAAGCTCTTGTCCAGGCAGGCCCGGTAGGCGAGCACGCACAGGGGATATCGCCCAGGGTCGGACGCGGCCAGGGCGCACAGCCGGGCCGCCTCGCTCTTCGGGTCCTCGAGCTGGCGGACCAGACGGGCATTCGCCGTGGGCAGCTCCAGGGCATAGCCCCAGCGCTCGGCCAGCTCGACCTTGACCTCGAAGGGCATCTGCCAGCCCCAGCGGCTCAGCGGGGGCAGCCCGTGGCCCTCCCGGAAGCGGGGCGAGGGCGCGGCGCGGAGGTGCTCGAGGGCCGTGTCGGCGGCCAACGGCCGCCCCGCGGCGCACAGCAGCAGGGCCAGGAGGGGGGCTCGCGAGAGGGGGCGTCGGCTCATCATGGGCTCCTCAGGCGGCGGAGACGTGCGGCTCAGGGCGGCATTATGCGAGCCGGCGAGCGAGGCGTCAAGCGCACCGCCCCAGCGAAAGCGCTCGCACCCGCACAGGCCGCGGCCTATAATGGCACAGCACGCGACGGGGAAAGGAGCAGGCGATGCGCACCAACGCGGCGGCTATCGGCGTGCTGGCTCTCCTGGCGGCGGCTCCCGTGCCTGCCGCCGACGCCCCGGCGGCGCTCGACCGCATGGGGGTCTCGCGGGGCATCTGCGTGGTCCTGGGCGACCGCGGGGGCGCCCTGGCGCGCGAGCTGGCCGAGGCGGGCGAGCTCACCCTCCTCGTCCACGCGCCCGACCCCGAGGCGGCGGCCGCCGCGGCCCGCGAGGCCGATGCCGCGGGACTCTACGGCACGCGCATCGTCGTGGCCCGCGGCGAGGCCTCCCGCATCGGACTGGCCGGCGACGTGGCCGACGCCGTGGTGGTCGCCGCCGGCGGCCAGGGCCAGGTCCCACGCGACGAGATGCTGCGCGTGCTGCGGCCCGGGGGCAAGGCCCTCCTCGGCGACCAGACCCTGGTCAAGCCTGCCCCCGAGGGCACCGACGCCTGGAGCCACCACTACCACGGGCCGGACAACAACCCCCAGTCTCTCGACCGCCTGGCCCGGGCGCCCTATCTCACCCAGTTCGTCGCCCGCCCGCGCTACGGCCCCTGTCCGCAGATGGCGGTGGCGGCCGGGGGGCGGCTCTTCATGGCCTTCGGCCACGTGGCCTGGCACCGCCGCGAGGAGCCGTGGCTGAACACCCTGGTGGCCGTCGACGGCTGCAACGGCACCATCCGCTGGACCCGGCCGCTCGAGCCCGGCCTGATGGTGGACCGCAGCACGATGATCGCCACGCCCCAGGCGCTCTACCTGGCCGACGACCAGTCGTGCCAGCTCCTCGATCCCGCCACCGGCCAGCCCCGGGGCGAGATCACCGTGCCCGTCGACCTGGCGGGAGGAACCTTCTGGAAGTGGATGGCCCTCGACGGCGGCGTGCTCTACGCCCTGGTGGGCCGCGACGAGAAGCAGGACCCCGTGGCCCGCTGGCGGCGCACCGCCCACGGATGGCCCTGGGGCGGCATCTCCGAGGGATACAACAAGGGACCCTACCCCTGGGGCTTCGCCAGCAACCTCTTCGCCCTCCACCCCGGCTCCGGCGAGGTGCTGTGGCACCACCGCGAGCGGGAGCCCATCGACAGCCGCGCCCTGGCCATGGCCGATGGGCGCCTCTACGCCTGCTCCTTTGGCCGAACCATCGTCTGCATAGACGCCAAGACGGGCCGCACCCTGTGGCGGCGAACCGCCGAGGACGACCCCGAGGTGTTCCAGGCCATCGGGCCCTACCGCCCGGGCCACGGCTACGTGGGCGGCTGGAAGAGCACCGTCTACCTCAAGGCCACGGCCCAGGCCCTCTACATCGTCGGGCCCCAGGTCCACTGGCTCACCGCCCTCTCGGCCGAGGACGGGCGGGTGCTGTGGACGTATAAGAAGAAGGACCTCCACGTGGTGGTGCGCCCCGACGCCCTGTGGGCCATCGGCTGCCAGAAGTCGGAGCGCGACACGGCCCGCATCCATCCACTCACCGGCGAGGTGCTGGCCACCTATCCCGTCCACCGCCGGGCCTGCACCCGCTCGACGGGCACCGCCGACGGCATCCTGTTCCGTGCCCACGGCGGCTCGACGCGGCTGGACGTGGCGACGGGCCGGCCCCAGTTCATCTCCCCCATGCGCCCCTCGTGCCACGTGGGCGTGGTGGTGGCCCACGGGCATCTCTACTGGCTGCCGTGGGTGTGCGACTGCAATCTCCAGATGTTCGGCCTCATCGGGCTGGGGCCGGCGGGCCGCTTCGAGTTCGGCCGCGAGGCCACGGAAGCGGACCGCCTGGAGCAGGCCGAGGGCGTGGAGCGGGTGGCCGCGTTCCCCATCGGCCCCCGCGACTGGCCGGCCTACCGGGCCGACAACGCCCGCAGCGCCCGCACCGCGGCGACGGTGCCCGCCAGGGCCGGCCTGCGCTGGGAGTTCGGGGGCAGGACGGAGCCCACGGCGCCCGTGGCGGCCGGCGGACGGGTGTTCCTGGGCGCGGCCGACGGCACCGTGCGAGCCCTCGATGCGGCCAGCGGGAAGACGCGGTGGACCGCCTACACGGGCGGGGCCGTGCGCTATCCGCCGGCCCTGGCGGAGGGGCGTGCCCTGGTGGGCTCGGGCGACGGCTACGCCTACGCCTTCGAGGCGGCCTCGGGCCGGCTCCTGTGGCGCTTTCGCGCGGCGCCCGCCGAGCGGCGGGTCCCGGTCTACGGCCGGCTGCTCTCCACGTGGCCCGTGGCCAGCGGGGTGTTGGTGGCCGAGGGCACGGCGTACTTCGCCGCGGGCATCCACGACTTCGACGGTACCCACGTCTACGCCCTCGACGCCGCCACCGGCCGGCTGCGCTGGCAGAACAACGCGGCGGGCCACCTCGACGCCTTCTCGCGACGCGGCGTGGCCTGCCAAGGCGAGATGCTCCTCCACGAGGGACGGCTCTACCTCGCGGGCGGCAACGCCGTGAGCCCCGCGGCCTTCGACGCCGCCACCGGCCGCTGCCTGAGCCCCCCGCCGAAGGGCAACGGCACGCGGGCGCCCCGGGGACGCGAGCTGGCCCTCCAGGCCTCCCGCGTGGTGGCCCGGGGCCAGCCGCTCTACTCCCGGTTCCCCGTCTACGACAAGTCGTGCCAGTGGCCCCAGGCCACCGTGGAGGCCGCCAACGCCAGCCTCACCCTCGCCGAGGAGGGCGACCGGGGGAGGCTGGTGGCCAGGGAGCGCGGCGGCAAGGTCCTCTGGCGGCACGACCTGCCCGCGCCGCCGGTGCGCTACGGCATCGCGGTCACGGCCGATGGCCAGGCGGTGGTCGCCCTCCGCGATGGGCGGGTGCTGTGCTTCGGCTCCCCGGAGGAATAGCCGGGCCGGCGGGAAACGACGTGACCGACCCCATCCCCGCAGAAGGAGGCCCCACCGTGCGAATCCCAGCCGCTGCCTGCGCCCTCGGCGTCCTGGTCGCTACGGTCCTGGGAGGCCAGGCCCGTCGCTGGCCCCCCGAGGGCGAGGCCCGCCGCGTGCCCGTCTCGCGCGACACGTGGGTCTCGTCCGTGGGCCGCGAGGCGGAATGCAACCTCGGCGGCGCCACGCGGCTGAAGACCAAGGCCTACCAGGAATTCTCCGTCGTCGACTTCGACCCCGCGCCGCTCCGGGGCCGGGTGGTCACCGGCGCCGTGCTCCACCTCCACGGCGCCTCGAAGGCCATCCAGAAACGCCTCTCGGTCTCCAGCCTCGCCTCCCCGTGGGTGGAGGGCACGTCGCCCCGCTACCAGCGGCAGGCGGGCAGCTCGTGCTTCGACGAGGCCGAGAGCGGCCGCCGCTCCTGGGCCTACCCGGGCAGCGACATCACGGCCGTGATGATGGGCGAAGGCCACACCGCCTGGGCCACCTGGGACGCCACGCCGCCCGACGACGGGGGGTGGCAGACCGTGGCCGTGGACCCCCGCGTGGTCGCTGCCCGCGTCGCCGGCATCTCCCACGGCTTCGTGGTCTTCGACGATACGGGCAGCGAGTGGACGCGGCGGGGCGAGCACTTCGAAGTCCACATCTTCCCCAACCGCTTCGTCCACAGCCGCGAGTCGGGCGAGGCCACGGCGCCCTACTTCACCCTCTACCTGGGCGAGCGCGACGAGCAGCCGCCCGGGGCGCCCGCCGGCATTCGCTCCGAGGAGGCCGCGCTGCCCGCGGGCCAAGCCCTGCTCTCCTGGGCCACTCCTGCGGACGCGGGGCCGGCGGGCACCGTCGGCTTCTTCGTTCGCCTGGCGCGCGGCGACGACTTCGCATGGCAGACGGCGAGTCCCGTGCCGCGCTACCTGGTGCCCATGGCCGGGCGACCGGGGGAGCGGGTGACCCTCCGGCTCCGCGACGCGGGGCTGGAAGCCGGCGAGACGATGACCGTGGGCGTCCGCGCCGTGGATGGCGCGGGGAACGTGGGGCCGGTGGCGGTGGCGACGACGGCCGTGAGCGCCCGGCGGCCGGCGGCGGAGCTGGGCGGCGCCCCGGCCGCGAAGTTCGCCGGCCAGGGAGCCCTGCCGGCGATCGGCGGCGTCGAGGTGTTCGTCGTCGACCCCCTGGACAAGGTCCAGCCCGTCACCGGCGCGATGATTCCCGAGCATCCGCCCGCCTACCTGGCCGCCAACCACCTGTGGTCGGCCGAGAGGCGGCGGGTGCGCCTGTGCGCCGCCAGAAACGAGTTCGTGGCCTTCCAGCTCGTGCTCAGGGGCCAGGCGAGGGAGGTGAACTGGGCCCTGGCCCTGCCCCTGGCCGGGGGCAAGCAGCCCGCAGGCACGGTCCACGAGCTCCGCTACGTGAAGTCGAAGCGCGGGCCGCTGCCCGACCCGCTGGTGCCCCTGCGCGGGCCGATGGCCGTGCCCTCGGCCAAGGAGGCGCCCGAGGGCCAGCGCCATGCGGCGTTCCTGGTCGACGTCTACGTGCCCCACGGCTTCCCCGCGGGCCGCCACCAGGGCGTGCTGGCCCTCTCGGCGGGCGGGGAGAAGCTCACCGTGGCCCTCGAGCTCGAGGTGTGGGACTTCACGCTGCCCGACTACCTGTCCTTCGTGCCCGAGATGAACAGCTACGGCCTGCCCGCGCCGCCCGCCGAGCGCGGCTACTACCGCCTCGCCCACGCCCACCGCACGTGCCTGAACCGCCTGCCCTACAGCCAGAGCGGCAGCGTGGACTACGCTCCCCGGTGGGACGGCGAGCGGCTCGAGTGGACCGCGTGGGACGCCCATTTCGGCCCCTACCTGGACGGCTCCGCCTTCGCCGACCTGCCGCGCAGCGGCGTGCCCCTCGACACCTTCTACCTTCCCCTCCACGAGAACTGGCCGAGCAGCGTCTTCGAGAACTACAACGGCTCCTACTGGGCCGACCGCGCCTTCCCCCCAGCCTACCGCCGGGCCTTCGTCGGGGCCGCTCGCCAGATCGCCCGGCACGTGGAGGCCAAGGGCTGGCACGACACCCACTTCCAGTGCTATTTGAACAACAAGAGCAGCTACAAGCGTCGGGGCTGGTCGCGCGGCTCCTCGCCGTGGCTGCTGGACGAGCCGGCGAGCTTCCAGGACTTCTGGGCCCTCCGCTGGTTCGCCACCGCCTTCCACGAGGGCGTGGCCCCGGCCCGCGACAAGGCCCGCATCGGCTACCGCATCGACATCTCGCGCCCCCAGTGGGAGCGCGACTTCCTGGAGGACGTGGTGGACTACTACGTGTGCGGGGGCGCCTTCCGCCGCTACCGCCGCATGGTGCTCGACCGCCAGCGCCGAAACGGCATGCTCATCTGGGAATACGGCTCCTCCAACGCCATCGAGGAGTCCAACGTCCAGCCCGCGGCGTGGTGCCTGAGCGCCTGGTGCCTGGGCGCCGACGGCGTGCTGCCCTGGCAGACCATAGGCCGCGAGGCCTCGTGGACCACCGCCGACACCCTCTCGCTCTTCTACCCCGGCGGGGCCGTGGGCCGCCGCGAGTCCCTGCCCAGCGTGCGCCTGAAGGCCTATCGAAGGGGGCAGCAGGACGTCGAGTACCTGGTGCTGCTGGCCCGCGAGCTGGGGGCCCCGCGGTGGGCCGTCGGCAGGGCGGCCCGCCAGGCCCTCCGCCTCGCCGGCTCGGCACGCAAGGGGCCCGACCGCGAGGGGGCGGAGGACGCGGGCACCATCGCCTTCCGGGAGCTCTCGCCGGTGGCCCTGTGGGAGCTGCGCACGCGGCTAGGCCGGCGGCTCTCGGAGGCGGCGCCGCCGCCGAGGCGGCGGCTGGTGGACCTGCGCACCCCCGTGCGCCAGCCGCGGCCGGTCGAGGCCTTCCTGCCCTCGCCCCGGCCGCCCTCGGCGGAGGCCCGGCGGGCGGAGGCCCGCCGCGGCCCCGCGGTCCTCGTGCAGGGCAAGCCCGCGGTGGCCGACGCCCTGATCACCTTCGAGCACCCGGACCACAACTTCGGCGACGTGCCTCGCGACAACCGCCTGCGGCGCATGGACCGCTCCAACGCCTTCCTCGTGAGGTTCGACCTGCGGGGCAAGCTGCCGGAGAGAGCCCAGGTGCTCTCCGCCGAGGTCAGTTTCTGCGTCTGGGACCCCAGCAGCCGGGGCAGGAGCCGCGTCTGCGCCTTCCGCATCCGCTCCGTCCCGTGGGACGAGGGGGCCGCGACCTGGCGGCGGGCCGCGGCCGACACCCCCTGGAAGGGCGAGGGCGGCTTCCAGCTCGGCGTCGACACCGCCAAGGAGCCCGACGGACACGTGATCGTTCCGCCCGACCAGGGGCCCGACACCGTCTCGCCGCCGCTCGAGTACGCCATCGACGTCACCCCCTCGGTGCGGGCCTGGGTGGCGGGCGAGGCGCCCAACTGCGGCCTCGCCATCGTCGCCGTGGCCGACCGCACGGTGGACGAGGGGCAGTGGACGCGGATGCAGCTCCTGGCCTCGGAGTACGCCCGCCGCCAGTTCACCCCCAAGCTAACTA
>JBKHIY010000043.1:0-34945 GCA_046538415.1 Candidatus Brocadiia bacterium
ACGGAGCGGCCAGGCGGCTGCCCCTTGGTACCGCCCCTTCGGCCACGGTCCGAGGGTCTTGCAACGCGGCTCGGGATGGCCTATAATCATGCGGTTCCCCCATCCAGGAGCGTCTTGCCGCCATGCCCGATGTCGACTACTATCAGGCTCTGGGGGTCAGCAAGGACGCCTCGCGGGAGGAGATCAGCAAGGCCTTCCGCAAGCTGGCCAAGAAGTACCACCCCGACCGAAACCCGGGGGACAAGACCGCGGAGAAGAAGTTCAAGGAAATCTCCGCGGCCCACGAGGTGCTCAGCGACCCCAAGAAGCGCCGCCAGTACGACCAGCTCCGCGAGGCCCAGGCCAGGGGCGGCTTCGGAGGCGGCGACTTCAGCGAGTTCTTCCGCCGCGCCTCCCAGCAGCGGGGCCGTCCCCGGGGCGGAGCCGCCTTCGAGACAGGCGGCATGGGCGATTTCTCGGACCTCTTCTCCAGTCTCTTCGGCGGGCGGGCCCGCACCCGCGCCGCGGCAGCCCAGCGCGGCGAGGACGTGCTCCAGAAGATCGACATCCCCTTCGAGACCGCCATCCACGGCGGCACGGTGTCGGTCCGCGTGCGCCGCGAGGAGCCCTGCTCCGCTTGCGGGGGCAGCGGCGCCCGCCCCGGCTCCACGCCCCGGCAGTGCGCCCAGTGCGGGGGCACGGGCAGCCTGCAATCGGCCCAGGGCGGCTTCAGCTTCTCCCGGCCCTGCCCGGCCTGCATGGGCCGGGGGACGGTGATCGACTCGCCCTGCCCCACCTGCCGGGGCACGGGGCGGACGGTCCGCCCCCGCAGCCTGTCGGTCAAGATCCCCAAGGGGGTGCGCGACGGGGCCAAGATCCGCCTCAGCCAGGAGGGGGAACCGGGCCTCAACGGTGGCCCGCCGGGGGACCTCTACCTCCAGGTCCACGTCCGTCCCCACCCCACCTTCCGACGCGACGGCCACAACATCTATTCGGACGTGGAGCTCAACATCGTCCAGGCCACCCTGGGCACCAGCGTGCCCGTGCGCACCATCGACGGCACGGTCCAGTTGCGCATTCCGCCGGGTACCAACAGCGGGGCCAAGCTGCGCCTGCGGGGCAAGGGCGCGCCCAAGCCCGCTGGCGACCGCGGGGACCACTACGTGCAGGTCAAGATCGTCACGCCCAAGAACCTCCCCTCCGGCCAGGCCCAGCTCCTCCGCCAGTTCGCCCAGCAAGCCAGGCTCGCCACCTGAAGCCCCAGCCGGGCCGCGGCGCCACCCGCCATGCCCCGGCCGCAAGCCCTCTATCTGTACTGATGATGGGAGGTTACGAGCCGGCCTGGTCGGCGCTCAGGAGTCCGCGGCCCTGGCCTCGGCCTCCGGGGTGCCCCACTCGGCGGCCATGCGGCGACGGAGGTCGGGCACCGCGCTATGGCTCGTCATGTCGTACTGGAGGGGGGTAACGGAGACGTAGCCCTCGTGGAGGGCGCGGAGGTCGCTGTCCGGCTCGTCCTCGTAGTCGTGCTGGAGCTGGCCGGTGATCCAGTAGTAGGTGCGCCCCCAGGGGTCCACCCGCTTCTCGTAGAAGTCCTTGTAGCCGGTGCGGCTCTGGTGGGTGACGCGGATGCCGCGCAGGCGGCGCCATGGCCTCCCGGGAATATTGACGTTGAGAAGTGCCTGCTGGGGGAGGCCGTCGTCGAGCAGGCGGTCGAGGAGCTGGCGGGCCACCTGGGCGGCCTCCTCGAAGTCCGGCTTCTCCGTCTCCGCGAGGGAGAAGGCCACGGAGGGGACGTCGAGCATGGCCCCTTCGATGGCCGCGGCCACGGTGCCCGAGTAGATGACGTTGATCGCGGCGTTCATCCCCAGGTTGATGCCGGAGAGGAGAAGGTCGGGCGGCGCCTCCAGGATCTCGCTGCACGCCAGCTTCACGCAGTCGGCGGGCACGCCGTTGATGGCGTATCCGTAGAAGGTATCCCCGTGATAGACCTTTCGGATGCGCAGCGGCTGGGCGAGGGTCACGGAGTGGGCCACGCCGCTGCGCTCCATGTCGGGGGCCACCACCACCGTCTCGCCCAGGTCGCCCATCGCGCCGCGCAGGGCGGCGAGGCCGGGGGCGTTGATCCCGTCGTCGTTGGTGAGCAGGATGCGCACGGCGTGCCCCTGGTGCCGGCCAGCGGCTTGACCTCGCGGGAATGCGGGCTATGATGTGGCCCGTGTCTTATTATAGAGCAACCGACGGTCGGTTTCCAACCCGCCTGGGAGGCGAGGCCTGATGCGCGCGCCGGGCCATCTGAGCTGGGCCTTGCCGCTGGCCATCGGCGCCACCCTGCTGTCCCTGGATATCACCGAGCCCTGGATAGGGAGCTTCGACGCCAACGGCGCCATCTTCAGCACCGCGGCCCGCAACACCCTCCGCTACGGCCTAGCCGCCACGCGGGGCGGCCAGGTGGTGAACGCCGGGCGGGTCTCGCCCGGCGACTTCCACTTCTACACCCATCATCCCCCCGGCTTGCCGCTCACCATGGCGGCGAGCTTCGCCCTCTTCGGCGTGGCCGAGTGGAGCGCCCGCCTGGTGCCCATCCTGTTCGCTCTGGGCGCCGTGGCCCTCCTCCACCGCGTGGCCAGGACCCTGGCGGGGCGCCGGGCCGCGTGCCTCGCCGCGCTGGTCTTCGTGCTTCAGCCCATGGTGGCCTTCTACGGGCGGATGCCCGACCACGAGGCCCCCGCGGTCTTCTTCGCGCTGGCTCTCGCGGCGCTCTACCTCGCCTGGCAGGAGCGCGGGGGGCGATGGCGCCTGGCCGCCCTGGCCGTGGTCGCCTTCGTGGGCCTGTGGTATGCGTGGGCCGTGTTCCTGGTGCCCTGGCTGCTGCTGGCCCACGCCGTCGTCACCCGCCGCCGGGGAGCCTGGCGGCTGCTGGTGCCCGCGGCCGCGGCGGGCCTCGGGGCGGCCTGCGTGCTGGCCCACGCCGCCTGGCTCGAGGGGGGGCTGGGGCACCTGTGGGACGCCTTCAGCCACCGCGTGGGCTCCCGGGCAAGCGACCGCGGGGGGCCGGGCCGCTTCGGGCTATGGGACTTCGCCCGCCGCCAGGGAGCCTACTTCTGGGTGGCCTTCAGCGTCGCGGCGCTGGCCCCCTGTGCCGCGTGGCTGCTGGGGGTCGGCCGGGCCGCCGGGCGGGGGACCCTGCTGGTGGCGGCCCTGGCCGCGTTCGGGCTGCTCCACGTGGCCATCTTCAAGCAGGGGGCCTACGTGCACCTCTACTACCAGTTCTACCTGGCCATCCCCCTGGCCCTGGCCGCGGGACTGGCCCTGGACGGCCTGCTGGCCCGCGCCGGGCGGGAGCCGCTGTGGGGCGCGGCGGCGCTGGTGCTGCTGGCCGCCATCGCCGCCGAGGGAGCGTGGAAGCTGGCCCGCATCCACCGAGCCACCGACTACCAGGCCCAGATGCTCCTCGTGCCCCACGTCCTGGCCACCACCGAGCCCTCCGAGCGCGTGCTGCTGGTCTGGGACCACCGGGCCAGCTTCCGCCAGCTCGCCTTCTACGCGGACCGCAATCTCGAGGTGGTGCCCGACCGGGCCACCGCGGCCCGCCGGCAAGCCGCCGACGGCTTCACCCGCCTGCTGGTCGTCCGGCGGGGCACCGATGGGGAGCTGCGCGTGGAGCCAGAGCCGCTCAGGAGGGAGGGGCGGTAGGCACCTGTTCCGCCACCTCGTCGATGATGGCGTCGGGGCTCACGCCCTCGGCCTCTCCCTCGAAGTTGAGGATCAGGCGGTGGCGGAGGGCGGGGGCCGCGTAGTAGCGTATGTCGGCGAAGCTCACGTTGTAGCGTCCGCTGGCCAGGGCTCGCACCTTGCCCGCCAGGAGGAGGGCCTGCGCCCCCCGGGGGCTGGCGCCGTAGCGCACGAAGCGGCTTGCCGCCTCGCCCGCGCCCTCGCTCCCCGGGTGGGTGGCCAACACCAGGCGGGCGGCGTAGTCGCGCACGTGGTCGGCCACCACCACCTGGCGGGCCAGCTCCTGGCCCGCCAGCACGTCCTGCCCGCCCACCACGCGGTCCACGGCGGGCATCTGGGCCTCGGTGGTCCGCCGCAGGATCTCGTTGAGCTCCTCGCGGTTGGAGTAGCGGACGAGGAGTTTGAAGAGGAAGCGGTCGAGCTGGGCCTCGGGCAGGGGGTAGGTGCCCTCCATCTCCAGGGGGTTCTGGGTGGCGAGCACAAAGAAGGGGCTGGGCAGCTCGTGGGTGGTGCGGCCCACGGTGGCGGTGCGCTCCTGCATGGCCTCGAGCAGGGCGGACTGGGTCTTGGGCGTCGCCCGGTTCACCTCGTCGGCCAGCACCACGTTGGCGAAAAGCGGCCCGGGCTGGAAGCGGAAGGAGCGCCGGCCCCCCTCGTCCTCCACGATGAGGTTCGTGCCGATGATGTCCGCGGGCATCAGGTCGGGGGTGAACTGCACGCGGGCGAAGGCCAGGTCGAGCGCCCCGGCCAGGCTGCGCACCAGGAGGGTCTTGCCCAGGCCGGGCACCCCCTCGAGCAGGCAGTGGCCTCCCGCGTAGAGGGCCGTGAGCACTCCATCGACCACCCGCTCGTGCCCCACGATCACCTGGCCGATGGCCTCGCGCAGGGCGGCGAACTGGCGGGCGAAGTCCCGGGCACGGCTCTCCAAGTCGGTGGCGGCCATGCATCTCCTCGCGACCGGGGGGCGGTACGGCGGTATTGTAGGCGCCCCCTCGCCAGGCTGTCAAGCTGCCCGGCGAGCCGCTCTCACTGGCTCGAGCGGGAGGGCGAGGGCCTGCCGTAGCGGCTCTTCCAGAGCCTGGGCTCATAGGGCGCCCGGCGCCCGGGGCACCCCTCGCGGTCGCACAGCTGGCAGCTCTCGAAGCGCACCTCGGTGGGGAAGAGAATGCCGGAGACCGACTTGATGGGCACCATGAGCAGGCTGTCCGTCAGCTCCACGCCGATCCGGCCCTTGACGTCGCCGAAGAGGGCGAAGAGCTGGCGTTGCTCGGCCATCGGCCAGTCGGCCAGCGACCCGGGGCTCATCGCCGAGGTGGGGCCGGGCCGGTAGCGTTCGGCCACGTGGCCCACGAAGGCCCCGCGCGCCGCCCGCAGGGCCTGCTCCATGATGCGGTCGAGGGCGTAGCGCAGGAGGCCGTCGTCGGTGGCCGGCGCCGCCTCCACCACCTCGCGGCCGCAGGTGACCACGTAGGGGAATACGCGCTCCGCCTCCTCCAGGTTCACCCGCAGCACGCGGCTGGTGAACCTCACGCCGCCCAGTACCACGCTGTCCTCGCTCCTCTCCTCGACGTAGCAGACGTCGTAGAGGGCCTTGGGGCGGAGGACGGGGCGCACGGCGTCGGCCAGCTCGCGAATCTCGCCGGCCCGCTCGCCCCCGGGGTCAATGCGCAGGCTGGCCAGAAGAGCGTCGGTGTCGAGCTGGAACGGGATGTCGGCCAGGACTTCCATGGTCCAGTTTCTCGTAGAGGGGGGCCGGCGGTCAGGGAATGCGGGGCACGGTGCCATCGGCTAGGCGGTAGAGCATCTCGCCGGCCTTGGGCACCAGGAGGACGCCCTCCTCCTCGCGATCCCGATACGCCTCGAGGTCGATGCTCCCCGGGTCGCGATATCCGAGGTTCACGCGCCGGCAGCGCTCCTCGGGGATGCCCGTGGCCAGCACGACGTTCACGCGGGGCTGCTCGACGCCGTTCTCGAAGGTGCCGATGCCCTTGACGTGGGTAGAATGGGCCATCACGCCGCGGGGCACGCCCTCGAACTTCTCCATCTGCTTGAGGAAGTAGTCGCGGACGTGGTAGCCGATCTGGTCGAGCACCTGGCCGTGGGTGTAGGAAATCTCGTCCACGTGGGGGGCGTAGATGACCAGCTCGCCGCCGTCGGCGACCACGGGCTCGAGCTTGTACATGCACTTGCCGGCGGTCCAGATGTCGTCGTACATGGGGGGAGCGACGGAGAGCACGCGGTGGAAGGGGCGTTCGGTGCGCACGATGTGGAGCTTGGCCGACAGGTCGGCGGCGGCCGACCACGCCTCCTCGGGCGTCCCGAAGAAGAGGCCCCTCAGCTCGTCGAAGAGCACGACCATGGCGAAGCAGTGCTTGGGCACCTCGACCATCGCCGCCGCCGTGTCCACCACCTTCCGCACCGGCGTGGGCTTCGTGCCGTTGATCACGGGGTTGGTGATCACGGCGCCCAGCCAGTGGAAGAAGTGGATGATCCCCGGGCCCGCGACGCCGGGGAAGAGGTACTTGTTGCCGCCGCTGAAGCCCACCACCTCGTGGGGGAACACCGGGCCGCAGATGAGCAGCCGGTCGTAGTCGAACAGGCGCTTGTTGAGCTGGACGGGCACGTCCTCCCGCATCAGCCCGCCTGAGATTTCCTCGATCTGGTCCGCGGGGATGGTGCCGATGGTGGTCAGGGCCTCCGGCTGGTCCCACTCGTGGTTGAACAGTCCCACGTCGGCGAACTCCCCGGCCCGTTCCTCCGCGTCGATCCCCACCAGGGCGTTGAGCCGCTCCTCCGACATGGGCGGATGGGTGCCCAGGGCGACCAGGAAATCGAGCCGCTCGGCGCGGGGACGAAGCTGCTCGCACAGGAGCCGGAACATCAGCGGAATGGGCGCCGTCCGCGTATGGTCGGGCACAATGACCAGCACCCGCTGCCCGTCCAGGTCGGTCTGCTCCAGCGCCTGTGCCGCCAATTGGCGCACGTCGGCTTCCGAAAGCCGCCCTTGCTCACATCCCTTGCCGATCGCCATGCACGTATCCTCGAAGTCGCTTGTCCGCTCCCACATGTATCGTATCACGTTGGCATTACGGTCGCAAGGCAGGCGCTAGGCGGCCTTGCTCGCCTCCCGGCGCGAGGTGTGCGCGCTGCCGCCCCGGCCCAGGCCGGCGAGCAGGGCCAGGAAAAGGGCCAGCTTGGCCGCGGCGCCCCACGAGATGGACTTCGCCACGAGACCCTGTGCCACGGCTCCCGGGAACAGGTCGGGCACAGTCCATGCCCACAACGCTTTGATGACGAGCAGGAACACCCCGAACGCGACGCAGGCCAGGACGATCCCGCCAACGATGATGGCCGCTACCCCCGACTTACCCATCCGGTGTGCCTCCTTTCATCGGCTGATTCGGAACCCGATGCCCGCCAGCTTGGCCGCCAGCCCTTCGCTGGCTCCGCGGAGGAGGAGGCTGGTGTTGTGGAACTCACGCCGCTGGCGATAGGTCTTGCGGAGGCGGTCGAAGCAGCCCGCGACATCGTCGGCCCCGGCGACCCCGCGCAGCGCGCGGTCGTCCGCCTCGATGTCGTATACCGTGAGCACAGCTTCCCGGGCCACATCTTCCTCGGAGCGGCCGCGGCAGGCCAGCTCGATTCGCGGGTGCTCGGGCGGCGGCATCGCCGGGCCCGCCGACCAGGTGGCCTCGGCCCCCAGGGCCTCGCAGGCGGCGCGGTAGACCATCTCGGTGGCCGCTACCTTGCCGTCGAAGGAATAGCCCGCGATGTGCGGCGTGCCCAGGGCGACCCGGCCCAGGAGCCCGACGTCGATGGCCGGTTCCCCCTCCCACACGTCGAGCACGGCGCCGCCGACGGCCCCGGCGTCGATGGCCCGGGCCAGGGCGGAACCGTCGGCCACGGCCCCTCGCGAGGTATTGAGCAGCCTCGCGTCGGGCCGCATCCTGGCCAGTAGCCGCTCGTCGGCCAGGTGGTAGGTTGCGTCCTCGCCCTCCCGGGTCAACGGCACGTGGAGGGTCAGGAAGTCGGCCTCCAGGAGAGCATCGAGGGGGAGGAAGCGCGGGTCCCCGCTCTGGCGGGCCAGCGGGGGGTCGTTCTCGAGCACCTTCATCCCCAGGGCCTGGCACTTGGCGACCACGCGGCTGCCCACGTTGCCCACGCCCACCACGCCGATGCTCTTGCCCTCGAGCGCGGTGCCGCCCCGACGGGCGAGCACCAGCAGGGCCGCGACGACGTACTCCGCCACCGAATTGGCGTTCGAACCGGGGGCGCTGGCGAAGGCGATGCCCTGGCGTCGGAGGAAATCCAGGTCCACGTGGTCGGTGCCGATGGTCGCCGTGCCCACGAACCGCACGCGGGAGCCCCCCAGCAGCCCCTCGTCTACGCGCGTGACGGAGCGGACGACCAGCAGATCGCAGTCCCGCAGCGCCTCGGCGCCCAGCTCCCGCCCTCGCACCAGCTCCACGTCGCCGAGGGTGGCGAAGGCCTCGCGGGCGAACGGGATATTCTCGTCGGCCAGGATTCTCATCGAGGCTCCTCGGCGCCCCGGGGAGCGGGAAAGCCCCAGGGTATCGTCGCCCCGTCGCGGGGTCAAGTCGCACGTTGGCCGCGCCCCGGCTTCCTGCTAGAATAGGCTCGTGGCCAATGCCCCTTTGGAGGGCTGCGAGGGTGGACGCCGTGGACCGCAAGCTTCTCGACCGCCTCCAGGCGGGCTTCCCACTGGCCGACAGGCCCTACGCCGAGCTGGGCGCCGAGCTGGGGCTCGACGAGGCCGAAGCGCTTGCTCGCGTGCGCCGGCTGGCCGACGCGGGCCTCATCCGGCGGATCGGGCCGGTCGTCGACCCCCACCGGCTGGGGCGGGTGGGGACCCTGGTCGCCGCCGCCGTGCCCCGGGAGCGGCTGGCGGAGGTGGCCGCACCCATCTCCGCGTGCCAGGGCGTGAGCCACAGCTACCTGCGGCGACCCCGCCGCGGCCAATGCCCCTACAACCTGTGGTTCACCCTCAGCGCCGAGTCCCCCGAGGCCCTCCAGGCGACGCTCCAGCGACTGGCCCGCGAGACCGGCCTCGACCTCCACTCCCTGCCCTCGCGACGGAAGTTCAAGCTGGCGGTCCGCTTCCGCTTCTCCGAAGCCGAAGACCCCGGCGCCGGCCCCGCCGCACACCGGCTGCCGCAGGGCGATGGGCAGGAGTGCGGCCCCGACGAGCTCGACCGCCACGTCCTGCGAGCCACCCAGGACGGGCTGCCGCTGGAACCCCAGCCCTATGCCCCTCCCGCCGAGGTCCTGGGCCTGGAGACGGCCACGCTCCTCGCCCGGCTGCGGGCCATGCTCTCGCGGGGCGTCGTGCGCCGCGTGGCGGCCTCGATCGCCCATCGCAACGCCGGCTTCCGGGCCAACCTGATGTGCGTGTGGCGGGTGGAGCCCGACCAGGTGGAGAGCTTCGGGCGGGAGGCCGCCGCCTGGCCCCAGGTGACCCACTGCTACGAGCGGAAGACCGCCCCCCGCTGGCCCTACAACGTCTATGCCATGGTCCACGGCCGCGATATGAGCGAGGCCGAAGCCGTCGTCGACGCCATCTGCCGCCGCACCGGCCGCGACGACTGCGTGGTGCTGGAGAGCACGCGGGAGCTCAAGAAGACCTGGACGCGCATCTAGCGGGAGCCACGGGTCGGCCCCTGGGGTCCGCGTCGGGCGGGGCCGCCGGGGCGGAGCCGCTCAGAGCCATTCTAAGCGTTCCTTCGTTTTTCGAAGTATCTTGGGATGTAGCCACAAGTGGCGTTCACTCCTACACTTGCCGAGCCGGATCGCGAAGGGCCGCCAAATGAAGGTCTCCCAGGTCGCGCCGGGCCGCTAGCGGCTCTTAGAAGCCAAATGACGGCCTTGCCGGAAAGCCCATCGTAACTGGTGGGAACATCGATGGTTACAACTGCGAAAAACGGCGTTCGGGGCCCCGCGCAGCCGCGCCGGCCCCTCCGGCCAGGGCGGCATGCCGCCCGGGCCCGCCGCTGAGGGCGCGCGATGCGAGTTCGCCTGGTTCGTAGGAAGACGTCGACCTTCCACGACTTCCCTTACGAGAAGCCCCAGCGCAAGTGCATCCACTGCTGGATCGTGAACGTCACGCCGCCGGGCCGCGACCACTGCTCCCACGGCTGCGTCTACTGCTACGCTCGCGACGCGGTCTTCTCGCGCGATGGCGGCGGAGCGCTCGAGGTCTACAGCAACCTGCCCGAGCTGGTGGCGCGGGACCTCGACCGCATCTCGCTGTGCCCGCCGGTGTCGCTGTCGAACATCACGGACCCCTGCCAGGCGGTTCCGGAGCTTCGCCGCCAGGTGGCCCGGCTGGTGGGCCTGCTCGTGGAGCGCAACGTCTCGTTCTTCGTGGTGACGAAGGGCGACGCTCGGTTCCTGCTCGACGTTGCGGGCTTCGCGGCACATCCCCGGGCCATGGTCGCCACCACCATCGAGGGGCCCCCGGAGGTCCTGGAGCGGCTCTCGCCGGCGGCGCCCCCGTTCGCCCAGCGTCTGGCCAGCGTGCGGGCCGTGGCCGGCGCGGGGGTGCGGGCCAGCGTGCGCCTGGACCCGGTGTTTCCCCCGCTCTACCGTGCTCTCTACGGCGAGGGGTGGCTGGGGCGCATCGAGGCCCTGCTGGGCGAGGTGGCCCGGGCGGGGTGCCGCCACGTCATCGGCTCGACGGGCCGGCTGAGCCGCAGGCCGCCGCGGGGCCGGCGGGGACGGTCGCTGTTCGAGCGGATGGAGCGAGTGGTCGGGGAGGTCGACGCGAGGGCCGCGGAGGAGATGGCCCGGGAGTATGTGTTCGACCGGTCGGGCACGTCGGCGGGCTACCTGTGGCGGCGGCCGGCCCGGGTGGTCTTCCACCGCCGCGTGCGTGCCGCCTGCGAGGCCCGGGGGATGACGTACGCGACCTGCCAGGAAACGCCGGCGGAGGAGACGGACTCGCCTGGCCTGCCCAACTGCGAGGGCGTCGCCCTGCCCTTCTGCGTCAAGGGTCTGGACGGGCGATTCGAGCCCATCGAGGGCTGCACGGCGCTCTGCCACGGGCCGTGCCGCGAGATGGCGAGCCCGCCGTGCGGGCGGCGCGAGCTGACCCGCCCCGCCCCCCTTCGCATTCGCCAGCTTCGCTAGACAGGGTGCGGGCCGAGGCCCGGCGCAGTGCGGCGCCTGGGCGAGCGAGGCCCGCGCCAGGCGCCGCCTGAGCTACCAGGATGCGGTCACTTCTTCTTCCTGGTGGACTTCTTCTTGGCCTTTTTGCGCGTGGCCTTCTTCTTGGTGGCCTTTTTCTTGGTGCCCTTTTTGGCCTTTTTGCGCGTGGCCTTTTTGCGCGTCGCCTTCTTCTTAGGGGCCTTCTTGGCCTTTTTGCGCGTGGCCTTTTTGCGCGTGCCCTTCTTCTTGGGGGCCTTCTTGGCCTTCTTGCGCGTGGCCTTCTTCTTGGTGGCCTTCTTCCTGGTAGGCTTTTTCTTGGCCACCTTCTTCTTGGTCTTCTTCTTCGCCAAAGCACTCACCCCCTTTCGGCGGCTAGAACGGGCCTTGGGAACCGGGAATCCTGGAACTCGACGGAGGACGGCTGGTGCGGCTCAGGGCGCCGCGAGGGCCTTGTGACACAGGTCGAGCAGGTCGGTTCGCGACACGGGCTTGTCCAGGTAGGCGTAGGCTCCGCGCTGGATGGCGTCGCGCCGCGTCTGCTCGGTTCCGTAAGCGGTCATGATGACGATCTTGCTCTGGGGGCGCAAGCTGCGGGCCTCGTCGAGCAGGCTCAGCCCATCCTTGCGGGGGAGCTTGAGGTCGGCAAGCACGAGGTCGACGTCTTCGGCCTCCAGGGTCTGCGTGGCCTCTTGTGCGTTGCGCGCGGTGCGGGTGCAGTAGCCGGCCTTCTCGAAGATTCTCTTCAGCGTGGCGCGCAAGGTGTCATCGTCGTCCACGATGAGCACTCGACGTTGCGGCTCCATGCGCGGGGTCATCCTCGGTTGGTGAAAGAGCGCCGCCGGTCATGGGGAAGTGCAATTGCTGTGCCGGTGCGCCGCGCCGGGTCCCGGTTCGCTGGGGCGGCAGGTCGCGGCCTGGCACATGGTGAAGCGCCGCGTCACTTTGTGCGTTTCGGATGGCGCCGGCGGGACGGCCTTGGCCCCGCGCGACGCCGCCTCGGGGGGAGCGGACTCGCCACCGTGGCCGACAGATTGTCAGAGCCGCGGTGACAAGTTGTCAATGACCTTGCGGCCCGGGCTTGCGCTAAGGCGCGGGAGGGAGCGGGATCGGGGCGGCGTGACGGCGGCGCTGCTCGAAGCGCGCGTAGGTCGCGTAGCCGGCCGAGCGGGCGAGGGCCACGGCCTGGTCGAAGTAGCGACCTACCTCCCCCGGAGCGTGGGCGTCGGAGCCGAAGCAGATGGGCACCCCCGCCTGAAAGCACCCCCGCACGAAGGGGGCCGAGGCGTAGGGCTCGCCGACCGGCTTGTCGAGGCCCGCGGTGTTGATCTCGACGGCCAGGTCGCAGCTCCGCGCCGTCTCGCACACCCCGGCGATGAGCTGCGAGGGCTCGCCGGCGGGGCGGTGGCCGAACTTCTTGACCAGGTCGACGTGCCCCACGATGTCAAACAGCCCCGTGCCCATGGCGTCGCACAGCAGGCGGAAGTAGGTGGCGTA
The DNA here is from genome assembly GCA_046538415.1 of Candidatus Brocadiia bacterium. Lineage (GTDB taxonomy): Bacteria > Planctomycetota > PUPC01 > DSUN01 > DSUN01 > JBKHIY01. The sequence continues at coordinate 12,370 of JBKHIY010000043.1, forward strand.
GAGCTCCCGGAGGTCCCACTCGTCGTATCGTGCGACCTCGGCGGGATGGTCGAAGGCCCATTCGCCGATGAAGTGGACCGAGCCGATGACGTGGTCGAAGGGGTAGGCAGCCACCAGCTCCTCGACCTCTCGCTCCGAGCCGGGCAGGTAGTCGGCCTCGCCGCCCAGGAGTACGGGGATATCGTCTCGGTAGCTCTCCCGCAGCTCCTCCACCTGGCGGACCAGCAGGTCCAGCTCCTCCCGCGTGATGTTCACCTTGTAGTCCGTGGGGATAGGCACGGGGAGGTGGAAAGAGAAGCCCACGGCCTCCAGGCCCAGCTCGATGCCCCGCTGGAGATAGTCCTCCAGCTCGCCCACGGCGTGGCCGCAGTACTTCGAGTGCAGGTGGATGTCGGCGGGCAACCTGGCCAAGCTGCGACCCTCCTGGCGTCGGTGGACCGGTCCCAGGGACGGGGGATCCTACTGGAATGGCGGGGGGGGTGTCAACGGCGGCGATGGGACGGCTTGACTTCCCGGCTCCCCTCCTCTACCGTGGCGGCGGAGAAGGCCGCGGCGCTTGCACCCGGACCGAGGAGACGCGATGGCAAGAGTAAGTGCACTGCTGGGCCTCCTCGCCCTGGGCGCGCCCCGCGCTCTATGGGCGGGGGCCGCGGCGTCCGAGGAGCCCGAGGGGCGCAGGCCGGCGGAGATGCTCGGCGGGGGCAACTTCGACAACGGCCGGGTCACCGCCGAGGCCCGCCGCCGCTTCGCACTGCTCGGCGAGCTGGGGGCCAGAGGGTGCCGCGTGAACCTCTATCCGCACGCCTACCTGGTGAACGGCGACTGGGGCCGCCCCAACGCCACGGCCCTCGATGCCATCCTCGCCCTCGCCCACGAGCACGGGGTGACGCCGATGGTGCTCTTCGAATACTACGCCCACTACTACGAGGACATTGGCCTGGGCACGGAGGAGCAGTGGTTCGCCATCGGCAGGGCCTTCGCCGAGCGTTACCGGCCCGGCGGCACGTGGGCCGCCGAGCGGGGCATCCGGGACTACGGGATCACCCTCTACACGGCCTTCAACGAGCCCGAGGGCACCGACTTCGAGCCGGGCCGCAAGCTCGGGCCCGGCCCCTACGTCGCTGCCCTGCGGGGCCTCGCCCGGGGCGTCCACGCCGTGGACCCCGGGCTCCAGGTGATGCCCGGCGGCTTCAAGAGCCCCAACGCGGCCGACGACTGGGCCCTGCGCGGCATCGGGCCGGCCCTGGCGCCCCTGTGGAACGACGGTACCCTCGCCGGGATCGACCTCCATACCTACTTCGACGTGCAATACGCCCCCATGGAAGGCGGCTACGCCAACTCCGCGCAGAGCAACTTCGACCAGGTGAAACGCGCCTGCGGTATCACCGCCGACGTGGGCTTCATCGCCACCGAGTTCAACTACAAGAAACGCCAGGTCTCCGAGGAGCAGGCGGCGTGCGGCTTCCTCACCGCCATCTGGGACAGCCTGGGCGTCGTCGGCGGCGACGGCTCGGCCCACGTGGCCCGGCTCGCCTTCCCCTGGAACATCTTTCACCGCGCGGAGAAAGACGACCACTACGGGATGAGCCACAGCCTCCAGCCCTACAGGCCCACGGCCCGGGGCGAGGTGCTCCGGCTCGTCCTCCGCCTCACCCGCGGCATGACCTTCGTGTCCCTCGACCCCAGGGGAACGGGCGTCTTCGTCCTCCAGGGCGAGGGGCGGAAGCTGTGGGTCTGGCAGAACCGCAAGGGCTGGTCCTCCCTCCGTGGCACCCGCTTCGAGGTGAGGGGCATCCCGCCCCAGGCGACGAGGCTGGAGGTCTACGGCTGGGACGGCCTGCGGCGGACCATCGAGCTGGGGGCCGCCGACAGGATCATCGTGGCCGACCTGGAGCCCGAGCAGACCCACATGTTCCTGGCCCGCTAAGCCGCCGGCATGCAATCGCGCGCAGAGGGTGACGATCTTTTACCTCGGCGTGCCTCCAGGCGATTGAACTGCCACGGGGCATCTGCTAGACTTCGGGGTGTGGAGGGGCGCCGCCCCGTACCGCCTGCACGAAGCTGTCCGCCGATGCCCCCACGGAAGTGCTTCTCGCCGCTGGTCCTGCTCCTGGTCCTGGCTGCCTCGCTCTCGGCGGGCTCCGCCCCGCGCCGCCAGCCCGCCGGCGACTCGGAGCCGCGCCGCCTCCGCGCTCTGTGCTTCCGGCTGGGCGACAACCGCCCGGGCAAGAAGTGGGACGCGGCGCGGGAGCTCATCGCCGAGGGCCAGGCAGCCATCCCCGTGGTGGCGGAGCTGTTCGGCGGCGAATGGGTCGAAGGCAAGCGCATGGCCGCCTGGATCCTCGGGCAGATCCACCATCCCGACGCGGCCGGGCCCCTGGCCAAGGCCCTCAACGACGCCGACGAGGAGGTGCGCTGGAAGGCCGCCGTGGGCCTCACCCGTATCGGCCGCCCGGCCACGCCCTTCCTGGTCGCTACGCTGCTGTCGGGCAACCTGGAGGCCAAGCGGTGCGCGGCGTGGGCGCTGGGCGAGATCGCCGACCCCCAGGCTGCCGGCGGGCTCGCGGCGACGCTCGAGGAGGACGACGAGGCGCTGCGCTGGAAGGCGGCCATCAGCCTCAGCCGCATCGGCGAGCCCGCCTTGCCCGCCCTGGCCGAGGTCTTCGCCAGCGACAAGGTGGCTACCCGCCGCTGCGCCGTGTGGGCGGTGGGCCAGATCGGCGGCCAGGCCGCCCTCCCCGCCCTCAAACGCGCCCTGGCCGACCCCGATAACCACGTGCGGGCCAAGGCCGTGGTGGCCCTGGGCAACATCCCCGGCAAAGCCGCCACCGAGCTGCTCCTGGGCATGGTCGACGACCCCGACCCCGTGGTGCGCAAGGACGCCATCGTGGCCCTGGGTCGCAGGGGCAAGGCCCTCGACCCCGCGTCCCGGCCCAAGGCGCTGGCCGAGGAGCCCACCACCAGAGTGCCCCTCTACGGGGCGTGCGAGGTCGCCTTCGCGCCCGAGGACCCGCCCCGGCTCGCCGACCCCTTCGCCGACGCTACGCTCACCGCCACCTTCGTGGCCCCCGACGAGCGAAACATCCGAGTCCGGGGCTTCTACGCGGGCGAGGGCACCTGGAAGGCCCGCGCCCTGCTCGACCAGACGGGGCTGTGGTACTACCGCCTCGACTGGAAGGCGGGCGAGGCGTCCCACGTGGCCCACGGCGGCGCCAAGTGCGTGCCCAGCGAGGCCCACGGGCTCCTGCGCATCCATCCCCGCCGTCCCCGATGCTTCGCCTTCGCCGATGGCACGCCCTTCTACCCTATCGGCGCGGGCACGGTGGCCCTCGGGGCGCCCGGCCGCGAGGGCGAGCCCGCCAATACGCTCGCGGTGTGGAAGGACTACCTGGACGCCTGCGCGAAGGCAGGGATGAACCGCTGCCGCATCTTCCTCCTCGAGGCCCCCTGGGTGCCCAAGCACCTGGTGCGCCTCCACCCCCAGCTCGCCCCCTGGCCCATGGAGGCCGGCTACGATTTGGGGCGCTTCGCGCTGCCCTTCTGGGACAAGCTGGACGCGGTGATCGAGCACGCGGCGAAAGCCGGCATCGTCGTCGAGCTATCTGTCTTCGACGAGACCGGCCTGGCCAGTGGGGACGGCCAACGCTGGGCACTCCACCCCTTCAACGAGGCCAACGGCGGGCCTATCGAGGGGGTGGCCGGTTGCCCCAAGTTCTACGACCTGAGCATCGAGGCCAACCGCGCCGCCCAGGAAGCCTACGTGGCCTACCTCCTGGCACGCACCTGCGGCTATGCCAACGTGGTCTACGAGCTGAACAACCTCATGGACCGGCGGGGCACGGCGGGCCGTCTGGGCGTGCGCTGGGCCGAGCACTGGGCGGGCTTCGTCCGCGAGCACGACCCCTTCGACCACCTGGTGTCGCTCTCCGCGGTGCACCAGGCCGAGCGGTACTTCCGGATTCAAGGCATCGATGTGGCCAACGTGCACGGCGCCGAGCCGCCGGAGCCGCACGGCATCCAGATGCCCGTGCTGCTCAGCGTGCCCCGCGCCCGCTCGCCGCGGGAGGAGCGGGCGCTTTTCTGGCGCGCCCTGCTGGTGGGCACGTCCAGCGCCCGCGCCCCGTGGTACGCCCTGGCCGCGCGCACGGCGGTCTTCGAGCACTGCCGCCACTTCGCCGACTACGTCGCCAGCCGCGATATCCGCTACTGGGAGCTGCGGCGGGACGATTCGGTGGTCCTGGGCACGCCGGGACGGGTCCGCGCCTACGCCTCGGTGCGGGAGGGCGAAGTGCTGGTCTACCTGGTCGGCGACGCCGAGGACGGGACGGTGCGCGTGGGCCTGGCCCCCGGCACCTACGTGGCCTCGTGGTTCGACCCCAAGACGGGGATCGTGCGCCGCCGCCAGGAGGTCGAGCCCCGGCGCGGCGCCGCCTCTCTCCCCTGCCCGCCGTTCGACGAGGACCTGGTGCTGCGGATCACCCGCAAGTAGGCCCTTCCCCGCGCTTTACCTGCTGCCGCTGATCCCCTACCATACATGGATGGAGGCGGCGGGGCCGCGTGGCCCCGTCCTGCCGAGTTCCTCGCGCGCCGAGGCTCGCTCATGCCCAGGCTCATCCTGCCCCCCGGCGTCCGATACGCCTGCATGCGCTGCGGAGCCTGCTGCCGCAGCCTGGAGGTGACGGTCACGGACGCGGAACGCGAGCGCCTGCTGGCCCACGACTGGTCGGACGAGCTGGGGGACGTGGCGCCCGAGCGCCTGTTCGCCAGGATTCGAGGCGGACGGGGGTTGCAGCGCTGGCGCCTCCGTCCCCGGCCCGAGGGCGCCTGCCCCTTCCTGGGGGAGGACGCCCTGTGCCGCGTGCACGCGGAGCTGGGCTACGAGGCCAAGCCGTTCGCCGGCCGCCTGTTTCCCTTCACCTTTGCCTTCACGCCGGTGGGGGTGTTCGTGGGCTGCCGGTTCAGTTGCCCCGCGGTGGTGCGGGGCAAAGGCCCGCCGCTGGAGGCCCAGCGCGGGGAGATCGAGCGGCTGCGCCGGGAGTACGTGGGGATCTACTCGCCGCGCCCCGAGCCGGAGCGGGTGCGCTTCTTCGGGCGCTACGAGCTCTCGTGGCACGATGTGCTGCGCCTGGAGGACCAGCTTGTCGCGTTCCTCGGGATCGACGAGTTGTCGGTGGCCCGACGGCTGCTGGCCTGCCGCCGCCTGGTGCGCCGCTTCGTGGGCCTGGCCCTCACCCGCGAGGAAGGCACCCGCGTGGGCGTGGAGCCGGAGGCCATCGTGGAGGAGGTGAGACTCGAGCGCCTCGAGGCCAAGCCGCTGTCGTCCATGGAGCGCGTGCTCCTTCGCCTGCTCACCGCGACGTTCCTGGGCGCCGAGCTGCCTTCCTTCCGCGAGCGCCCCCGTGGCCGCAGGCTGGTCACCCGGCTGGGCAAGCTGGGAGGCAGGATGGAGCTGGCCGTGGGGCGGGGACGCCTGCGCCTGCCGGGCGTGGATGCGGCAGTGCCCGTGGGAGAGACGGCGGCGGTGGATTGCGCGGCCATCGACGCCCCGTCGGCGGGGATGCTGGAGCGCTACTTCGCGGCCAAGGTGGCCTCGCAGGGCTTCTTCGGCCGCTCGTTCTTCGGCCGCAGCTTCGTCTCGGGGATGGACTTCCTGGCCTGCGTCTACGGCACCATCGTGTGGGTGGCGGCGGCCCACGCGGTGGCCGGGGGGCGGCGCGACCTGGGAGCGGACGACGTGGCTTACGCCATTCGCCAGGTGGACTACGGCTTCAACTACATCGGGGCCTTCGGCGGGCGGGTGGAGCGGATGCGGGCCGCCCTCTTCTGGCAGTGGGACACCCCGGAGAAGCTCCTCGTGGCCCTCAGCCGAGGGGGCTGAGGGGCGGCGACGGCGGGCCTCACGGCTGGCTCTCGGCCTCCTCGTCCTCGCCCGGCTCGTCGCCGCTCTCGGCCTCCTCGCGCTGGCGTGCCTCCTCGGCGAGCCGATGGACGGCGTCGCGCAGCGGCACCCGGCGTAGCGCGCCGCGCACCTCGGGGTCCTCGAGGGCCTCCCGCACCTTGCGGTCGGCCAGGACGTAGGGGTAGTGGCCCTCCTGCCACTCCTCGACCAGGGCCTCGTCCTCCAGGATGGCCTTGACCTTCTCGTGCTGGAGGAGCTCCTGGACGTCTTCGTCCTCTTCGAGCTGGTTGAGCAGCTGGGGGTATTGCGAGAGGACGGCGAGGTCGGAGATCAGCGGCTGGAGCTCGAGATAGGCGGCGGGATTGGTCGCGTGGGTGAGCTGGGTGAAGAAGGAGGCCTTCATCTGCTCGTGGAGGCCGGGAGCATGCTGGGCGCGGCGGTCCTCGGGAATGCAGTCCATCACCCCCACCACGAACCAGCACAGGGCGAGGCCCTCGATGGCCCCGAACAGGGCCCCCAGCTTGCGGTTCCACGGCCTGGGCTTGCCGTCCTCGGCGGAGCCCAGCTTGCGGGCCAGGAAGCCGAAGGTGAGGCGGCAGAGGATGAACACGAGCAGCCACCCGGCGATGCACACCGGGATATAAATGGCCGCGGGGTCCAGCTCCCACTGCCCGGCGACGAGGGAGGCCAGTTCCTTGCCCCCGAAGGCCACGGCCACGCAGGCGATGAGGATCGCCGCGATGCCTGCCAGCTTGCGCAGCAGGCCCCGCCAGTAGGCCAGCAGCGCGAAGAGGAGGGTGGCCAACAGCACCACGCCGTCGATGATCATGCCAGCAGCTCCTAGCCACGCGGCGTCTGGTCCCTGGCGCGGCCGGGCGGCCGCGATGCGACGGGGCGGATTATAGCCGCGGCCGGCCGCCGAGTCAACGTGCAGCGGGCCTTCGGGGGCCGGCACACGCCGTTCCGCGGGCCGCGGAAGGGGGCCTGCCCGCGGCGTCGTGCCGCACTTTCCGGGCGGCCGTCATGTGCCGTCCTGGGGGTGTTCCGGGCGCTTGACACCGGCGGGCGGGGGGCGTACAATCCCGCGCCGTCGAAGGTGCCTTCCCTCGGTCCCCGGAAGAGGAATGGGCGGCTCGCCGCGCGGCTCCAGCAGGCCGCTTCCCCACCCTCCCCTCCAAGGCTCGGCCATGCGCAACTACTGGCGCTATCTAGCCTACGTGTGGCGCTACAAGTGGCGTGCGCTCACGTCGGTGGCGGCCAGCCTGTTGGGCGAGGCGCTGAACTTCGCTTCCGTGGGCGCCCTGTGCGTGAGCGTCCAGCTGCTGCTCAGCCTGCGCGTGGAGGGGGAGCCGGGGAGCCTGGCGGAGCACAAGATCTTCCAGAGCCGCTACGGGCAGTGGCTGCTCGACTACCTGGCCCGCCACGCCTCGCCCCAGACCTCGGATTCCGCCTTCATGGCCATGATGACGGCGATCGGCGTGCTCTTCCTGGCGGTGATCGTGGTGCGGGGGGTGCTGGACTTCCTGCGGGAGTACCTCCTCCAGTCGGCCAACGAGCGGGCGTGGACGGACATGTTCAACGACCTGTTTCGCCGTATCACGCTGCTCTCCATGCGGTTTCACACCCGTCAGAGCCTGGGCGAGACGATGTCCACCTTCGGCGCGGACATGAACGAGCTGCGCAAGGGGGGCAGCGTGATCTTCAAGCACGCGGTGCGCGACCCGGTGCGGCTGGCCCTGGGCCTGGGCCTGACCCTGGCCATCAGCCTGCGGCTCTCGCTGGTCATCTACGTGGCGCTCCCCCTGGCCATCGCCATCATCAAGCAGGTGGGCGACCGGGCGCGGCGCTACACCAAGAAGATGCTCAAGCGGCGGGCCGACTCGATGAAGATCCTGGGGGAGACGGTGCAGGGTGCGGCGGTGATCAAGGCCTACGACGCCGAGCACTACCAGATCGGCCGCTTCCACAGGAGCGCCCTGCGGATGCGCCGCTACGGGCTGCGGCGGGCGCTGGTGAAGGCCCTCGCCGACCCGGTCACCGAGATCCTCTACTGGGCCTGCCGCATCGCGGTGATGCTCTACGGCGTCTACCTGGTGCTCACCACGGGCCTCGAGGTGGCCACGCTGGTCTTCTTCATCTACTGCGTGCGCCAGGTCTACGACCCGCTCTCCAAGCTCCGCCGGGTGTTCACCAGCATCCAGGAGTCGACGGCGGCGGCCGACCGCGTGTTCCACTTCATGGACATCGAGCCGGAGGTGGTGGACAAGCCCGACGCCGTGGAGCTGCCGCCCCACAGCAAGGACATCGAGTTCGACCACGTGTCCTTCGCCTACACGCCGCCCAACGAGGTGGTGCGGGACTTTTCGCTGCGCATCCAGGCCGGCGAGGTGGTCGCCGTGGTGGGGGAGAACGGCTCGGGGAAGTCCACCGTGGTGAGCCTCCTGCTGCGCTTCTACGACCCCACGCGGGGAGTTGTGCGCATCGACGGGTTCGATCTTCGGGACGTGACCCTCCGCTCGCTGCGTCGCCAGATGGGGTTCGTCTCCCAGCAGGTGGTGCTGTTCAACGACACCATTCGCCACAACATCGCCTTCGGCGACACGGCCTACACGGACGAGGAGATCGAGGCCGCGGCGCGGGCGGCCCTGGCCCACGACTTCATCTCCCGCCTCGCGGACGGCTACGACACCATCGTGGGGGAGCAGGGCACGCAGCTCTCGGGGGGGCAGCGCCAGCGCATTGCCCTGGCCCGAGCCCTTCTGCGGCGCCCACGGATCCTGGTGATGGACGAGGCCACGTCGGCCCTGGACGCCGACGCCGAGGACCGTCTCCAGCGTCAGCTCACCCAATTCGCCACGGACCGCACGGTGATCGTGGTGGCCCACCGCTTCTCGGCGCTGCGCCGCGTGGACCGCATCGTGGTGATGGCCGACGGGCGTATCGAGCGGGTGGGCACCCACAAGGAGCTGATGGCCAGCAGCCCCACCTACCAGAACCTCTACATCAAGCAGAGCGGGGAGGCCGACGAGGGCTGAGGCCCCTCACGCCTCGTCCCTCGGGCGGTCGAGGTCTGTGCCGCAGGCGGGGCACCGAGCAGCCTTCGGGGGGACGCGCTCCTCGCAGTAGTGGCAGGTGGCGAACAGGCGGCACAGGCCAGGGGTGTGGCGCGCCTGGCGCCACACGCCGCGGGTCAGCGGCCCCCGCAGGACGGTGCGCGCCCTGAGCCGCTTCTCGCGGGCGAGCTTGACCAGGGCGGCGAGGGACAGGCGCTGGGAGGGCTCGCCGGTGGGCAGGCGGATCTCCCACTTGCGGGTGGGCGAGTCCGCCTTGCTTCCCTCGGTCCGAGGTCCGGGTGCCGGCCGCTCGGGCGCCTCCGGCGCCGGCTTTGTGGCCGCTCGCAGGGTGGGGGTCTGGGCGAGGGACTCGACGCCCAGCCGGGCGGCCTCCCGGCGGGCCTGTTCTACCTCCCGCCCGCATCGAGAGCACACCCGAACGCCCACCTGGAGCGGGTGGCCGCACCCGGGGCAGGGCTCGATGTCGCGGAGCCTCAGCTCCGCGTGGTCGGGAAGCACGGCGCTGCGGGGGATGCTCTCCGCGCGCTGGCGTTCGCGGAGGTAGTCCTCGACGTCGCCACGGAGCTTCTGGCGGAGGAGAGTCCGCAACTGACGCGGGCGGAACAGGCCCAGCTCCACCACGATCTGGCGGAGCACCTTGTGGTAGCCCTGCTCCTCCTGGCGCTGCTGCTCCCCCACGCACCGCGCGATCTCCTCCTCGGAGAGCACGCCGTTGGCCCGGCACAGCTCGAGGAACTCCTGGTCCTCCTGGCTCTGGGCGCTCTTGAGCTGGCGGAGCAGCAGCTGGACCACCTGCTGCTGGTCGATCACCCCCTCCTCCACCATGACCTTGCTGAGCTTGAGGGTGGAGCCGGTGCTCCGTCGGCGCTGCTGTAGCTGGAGGCAGCGGGCGAGCTGGGCGCTGGTGACCAGGCGACGCTCCACCGCCAGCTTGCCGAACTCGCGGTCGCGGCGGGTGCCCTCTCGGGCCTCGCACGCCTTGCGCAGGTGCTCCACCTGCGGCTCGGTGAGCATTCCCCGGCGGAGCATCAGCGAGGCGAAGCTCTCCTCCACGCCCACGCCGCTGAGGTCGTCGTGGAGCTCGAGGCACTGGCGCACCTGGGCGGCGGTGACGAGGCCCTGTTCCACGGCCTCGCGGACGAAGGCCATCTCGCGGCGGGGGTCGGCGGCGATCTGCCCGTCGGCGTGCTCCTCCTGCTGGCTCTGGATGGCGGCGATGGCCTCCACCACCTCGGAGGCCTGCTGGATGCGGCTCTCCCGGGGTTTTTCCATCATGCGAAGGATGAGCTGTGCGGCGGGCCCGGGAATCTGGGGGTTGATGTCGCGCGGGTCGCGTGGGGGCTCGCTCTTCTGCTTGAGCATGATGGCGAAGGCGTTTTCGGCCTCGAAGGCGTCGCACCCGGCAACCATACGGTAGAAGGTGGTGCCCAGGGAGTAGATGTCGGTCCGGGCGTCGAGCTTCTGGCCGTCGCACTGCTCGGGGCTCATGTAGGTGGGGGTGCCGAGGATGGCCCCGTCGGTGGTCACCCGGTTGGCGTCGCCGCGGAGGCTCTTGGCCAGTCCGAAGTCGACGACCTTGGCCACCCCGTCGGGCGTGACCAGGATGTTCTCGGGCTTGAGGTCGCAGTGGATGATCTCGCGGCGGTGGGCGCAGGCGAGGCCCTCGGCCACCTGGCGCACGATGGCCAGCGCGGTCGGGATGGGGATGATGCTGGTGCGGGTGAGCATGTCGGCCACGCTCTCGCCCTCGACGTATTCCATGACGATGCCGCAAACGCCCTGGTCCTCCCCGAAGTCGTGGACGGTCACGATATGGGGATGGAGGAGATTGGCCAGGGCTCGGGCCTCGCGGCGGAAGCGGGCCAGGAACTCCTGGTTGGCGCTCAGGGCCGGGTCGAGCACCTTGAGGGCCACGGTGCGGTCGAGGGACATCTGGCGTGCCAGGTAGAGAGTGCCCATACCGCCCTTGCCGATCAGGCGCACGATTTCGCAGCCGCAGAGGACCTGCCCCACGAGCTCGTCGTTAGCGGTGTCCTGCGCGTTGGCGTTCATGGCGGCAGGGCTCGGTCTCTACGTGGCGGCGCCGAGGCGCTCGCGGAAGTAGGCCAGGGTGCGGCACAGGCCGTCGCGGCGGGCGACGGTGGGCTCCCAGCCGAGGAGGCGGCGGGCCTTGGAGATGTCGGGCCGCCGCGTCTTGGGGTCGTCGCGGTAGCTCTCCGGGAGGGGCAGGAAGCGCAGGCCGCTCGAGCTGCCCGTGATCTCGATGATCTCACGGGCCAGGTCCAGGATGGTGATCTCCTGCGGGTTCCCGATGTTCACCGGCAGGTGCTCGTCGGCCTCCAGCAGGCGGCACACCCCCTCGATGGTGTCGGAGACGTAACAGAAGCTGCGGGTCTGTCGCCCGTCGCCGTAGACGGTGAGGTCCTGGCCGCGGAGGGCCTGGGTGAAGAAATTGGGCAGGGCGCGACCGTCGTCGATGCGCATCCGCGGCCCGTAGGTGTTGAAGATGCGCACGATGCGGGTATCGAGCTTGTGGTAGCGGTGGTAGGCCATGGTCATGGCCTCGGCGAAGCGCTTGGCCTCGTCGTAGACGCCGCGGTAGCCCACGGGGTTCACGTTCCCCCAGTAGTCCTCGTGCTGGGGGTGGACCAGCGGATCGCCGTAGACCTCGGAGGTGGAGGCGAGGAGGAATCGCGCCCCCTTGCTCTTGGCCAGGCCGCAGGCCTTGTGGGTGCCCAGCGAGCCCACCTTGAGCGTGGGGATAGGGTAGTTCAGATAGTCCACGGGACTGGCCGGGGAGGCGAAGTGGAGCACGTTGTCGACCTCGCCCTCCACGGCGATGTAGTGGGTGACGTCCTGCTCGATGAGCTTCATGCCCCCGCTGTCGCCCAGCCCCGCCAGGTTCTCCAGCGAGCCGGTGAGGCAGTTGTCGATGCCCACCACCTGGTGGCCGCGCTCGACCAGGGCTTCGCACAGATGGGAGCCCAGGAATCCCGCGGCTCCCGTGACGACGGTCCGCATCGGGCCCGTCCCTCACTGGGCGTCGTTGGAGCAAGCAGCCGCTCGTGGCCTGCACGCCACGCGAGAAGTATACCACAGCCCCGGTGCGGCTTCAAATGCCGGCCTCGGGGCTCCAGGGGGACGCGTAACTATCCCTTGGTTCAAGGGATATGGCGCGGCCGCGAGTCCCCGGCTATCCGCCCCGCCCCCTGGCCGGGGCGACGGGCTGGTAGCGGCGCAGGGAGATCCTGCCCACCAGGTCGGCGTACTCCTGGTGGAAGGTCTTCTCGTAACCCTCCAGCACGGCGTCCACGTCGGGATTGGGGGTGGCGACGTTGCTTTGCAGTTCGAGGAGCCACACGCTGCGCTCGGGGTCCAGATGGTCGTCGGGCAGGGGCGCGCCGGTCTCGGCCACCTCGCGGAGCACCAGCGGCGGGCGTTCGCGGCCCGTGACTCTGGGGTCGGTGTAGTAGCGGTAGGGCAGGCCCACGTAGCGCGGGTTGAGGAGCACGATGTCTCCCGGCTCGGCGAGCTCGACGAGCTGGGAGATGGCGTCGCGCCAGTTCTCCTTCTCCACCCGGGGATCGTAGTAGCCCACCAGCCAGGGCGCCTGGAGCCCCATGGCCCTCAGCGCTTCCCGGCCTCCCAGCGACGCCGCGTTGGCCCCCAGCAGCAGCACGGCGACCATGGCGGGCACGGCGCGCAGCTTGCCCCGCAGCGCCGTGAGCCCTATCCCCACCAGCAGCGCCAGCGCGGGCGCCGCGAAGATAATGTGCTTTGGCTCGTAGATGTGGCCCTTGAAGGGGAAGACCAGCACCGCCAGCACGGGCACGCACAGCCACACCAGGGCCACGGCAGCCGCTACGGGCATCCGCCGCACCCCGCCGAGGCCCACACCCAGGGCCGCCAGGCCCAGCCCTGCCGCCGCCAGCCGCAGCGCCGTGGTGTGCGCCGTGGACAGCTCGGCCAGGAAGCCGCACGCGAACTGCGCCGCGGTGGCCAGAAGGTCCGAGGCGTCCATCGCGTAGGCCCCGGGGCCCACCGTCTGCTGTAGCAGCTCCAGCCGCTGGCGCACCGTGGGCAGGTAGAAGGCGAAGAGCACCGCGGGCACGAGTTGCCACACGCACCACGGCACCAGCAGCTTGCGCCCCACCCCCCGCCACAGGAGAAGGAGCACGACGAGCTGGCCGGCGATGGCGAACGCCGCGTAGTAGTAGGTGTACATCGCCGCCGTGTTCGACAGCGCCAGGCCCAGCCACAGCGGCCACCGCTCCAGACGCCGGCCCGCCACCAGCTTCACCAGGAAATACCACGACAGCACGATCAGGAACGTGGCCAGCACGTAGTGGCGGGCCTCCTGCGCGAAGTACACCTGGTAGGCCGACCCCGCCAGCAGCGCCGTGGCCACCAGCGACGACACGCGGGGCAACAGGTGGCGGGCCAGGGCGTAGAGGACCAACAGGGTGGCCGTACCCACCACCGCCGAGAAGGCCCGCGCCCGCGCCGCGTCCATCGCCCCCCACAACCACGCGTGAAGGCACACGTAGTAGAACGGCGGGTGCGTGTCCCGCTCCATCGTCTCCGCCACGAGGCTGAACAGCGGACGCGAGGCCAGCTCCATGCTCGCCGTCTCGTCCAGCCACAGCGACTTGGCGCCGATGCGGTAGACGCGCAGGAAGGCCCCGCCGCCCACGATGGCCAGCAGGACCACGACCGTGAGTGCCGTAGTGGGGAGAGACTTTTCAGAGGACATAGCATCCTAGCTCGTGCTCAGGGATTCGCTCGCCGCGTGCTCCTCGGCGAGCCGCGGGGCCGGCTCACCTGGAGCCGCCGGGGGTCAGTCGCCGCCAGATCCCCAGGACGCGGTTGAACTGATCGAGTGCCCTGGGGATGATGGGCACCGGGTTGACCCTTGCCTCGGGCTCCATGGCGGTGCCGCTGACCCTCACCTCCACTAGGTTGTCGGCCACCACGCGGAACACCTCGGAGAGCACGGTCCCTTTCTTCGGGCTGTAGAAGGTGAGGTCCAGCGAGGAGTCGAACCCGATGGTGCCGTGGCCGGTCATCAGGCGGCGCTCCCCCGAGAGGGTGAACTCCTTGACCTCCAGGTGGTCGGCGGCGATGCCGAACTTCATGTCCGCGCGCGTGATGGCTCGCTCGATGGTGGGGTCCAGGCCCACTACTTTGAGCAGGGTGGCCGCCAGGGGCAGGTCGCCCAGCTCGCCGTCCCGCACGGTGGCCCGGCCGTCGCCCTGAAGGCCCTTCTCCTCGGTGTACGTGCCGGGAGGGAACTCCAGGCGCATGCCCAGGCTGCCGGTGGCTTTCTTCTTGGCTCCCAGGGCCTCGGCGCAGAAGAGCTTGAAGTCCACGCCGTTGAGAAACGCTTGACCCCGGAAGGGCTGCGTCCCCACCAAGTCGATCTCCGCGCTGCCGCTGATCCGGCCCCCGTAGAAGCTGCCTCCTACGTTGCCCAGCCGCACGCTCGCCGGGGCCTGTTCCTGGTCCCCGCGGCGCGGGCCGCGAGTGAAGGCCACCGAGCCCTCCAGGTCCGTGGCCAAGAGGCCCCGGACCGTGGCCCGCCGCAGCCCCAGCGAGCCCTCGATGTGCTGGCTGCCGTCGGGGCCTGTGGTGGCCCGGTCCACGCGCAGTTCCCCGTTGAGCTCCTCGAAGGGGTACCTGGCCTGGAAGGAGCAGCCGCGGAGCCTCAGGATGGCCGCCCATTCGACGGGCGCCCGAGGGTCGCGAGGAAGGGTGATGCGGAGCGACTCGACATCCAGCGCTCCCTTGAGCTCGGCCTTCTTGGCAGGCCCGCGCACGTCGGCCGGGAGGGCCTCCCAGAGCGGCTCGGCGAGCTGGAGCTCCCGAGCGGAGATGTCCAGTTCCGCCCTCACCTCGCCCTTCTGGCGCACCACGCCGGCCAAGCGTACGCCCGCGGCTGCTGGGCATTGGCCCTCGATGTCCACCAGGCGGGTCTCTCCGTCCTCGTACTCCAGGCGCCCGCGCAGTTCCGTGAGGCCCATGGGAAGGCCTTCCCAGGTGGCGGAGCAGCCCTTGAGCGTGGCATCGGCGTCGGCCTGGCGGATGGTGCCCCGTCGCAGGTCGGCCACCAGGGTCGCGTTGAGGGCCACCGTTCCTGCTGGCCGGAAGCGGTCCCAGGTCTCCTGCCAGGTCTCCGGAAGGGCGGCGCGGAGCCGCGGTCCGAGGGTCAGCTCGTCCGCCTCGACGGTGAGTTCGAGGACCGACGTCTTCTCCCTGGCCTCGACCTTGCCGTCCAGGCGGACGGGCTTTCCGTGGACCTTGCCCTGGAGGTTGGTGATGGTGGCGTTGCCATCCTGGTCGAAGGTCACCTTCCCCCGGCTCAGTTCGGTCACTGGGATGGGGAATCGGCGGTAGGTGAAGGAGGCGTCCTCGGGCTGGATGGTCACCCGCTGTTTCGACTCGGCGGGGGTCTGAGGGTCTTCGGCGAATCGGTATTCGGCGGCCACGCGCCCCGTTGGCTGGAGCTGGTCCCACACGTCCCGCCAGGCCTCGGGCAGGGCCTCGCGGATCGGCTCGTCGAGACTCAGGTCCGCGGCCCTCAGGGTGAAGTGCAGGCCTCCCTCGGAGCCAGGGATATAGCGGCCGTCGATGGCCTCGACAGTGGCCTCGCCGATGCGGCCCCGCATGCCGGTGAACGTCAGCCGCCCCCGCTCGTCCACCGTGATGCGGCCGACGAGGTCGCTGATGCGCACGGGGAAGGCGCGGTGGCAGATCGAGCAGTCGGCCTGGGGCAGGCAGCGGATGTGGGTGGTCTGGCGGGGCTCGCCGCTGTCAGGGTGCACTCCGAAGTGCCAGGCCAACGCCACCTTGCCGCGGGGGTCGAGCCGGTCGTAGGCCTCGGCCCAGGCCCCGCTCAGGATGTCGCGGGCGGCGGGGCCGAGCGTCAGCTCGTCGGCCACCACGCGGATGTCGGGGCCCGGCCGCTCGCCGCCCAGGCGGATGCTGCCCAGGAAGGAAAGGGGGAACTCCGCCAGCCGCCCCCGCAAGCCCTGGAAGGAGACCACCGCGTTGTCCCCGATGCGAATCTCGCCCCGCACGTCCGTGATCCGATGGGGAAACGTCCCGTAGCGGAACGAGGCTCCCTGGGGCCGAAGGAAGGTGACGTACTGGATCTCCCGCGGGTCCATCGCGGGGCTGGTGATGCGCACCTCGATGGCGCTCGTCCCCTGGGGCCGCAGGTCGTCGTAGATCCCCCGCCAGCTCTCGTGCAGGGCATCGCGGAGGGTGGCGTCGAAGGGCACGTCGAAGGCCCGGACCGTGAGGTCCGGCACCCCCTCGTCGGTCACCCTACCGGTCACTTCCACGCGGGCCCGCTCGTGCCGCCCGGTGAGCCCTTCGATGTGGGAGACGCCCTGGGAGACCCAGTCGCCCGGCTGGTCGCCGGGCCGCGAGCTGCCTTCCCAGCGGATCGTGCCCGCGATGTCGTGCAGGGGATAGGGGAACCGGGGATACACGGCTTCCACGTCGCGCAGACGGCTCACCACGGTAGCCCGGTAGACCCGCTCCTTGCGGTCCCACTCCGACTGGTAGTCGAGGTCGAGGTAGCCGCCGCGCAGCCCGCAGCGGTCCCATACGGCCTGGAGCTGGGGGTAGGCCTTCTCGTAGAACTCCTGGTCCAGGGCGCGACCCCGGGCCACCAGGCGGAGGGTCACCTTCTCCTCCGTGGTCCGGCCATCGAGCTCGACGGTGGCGGAGCCGCAGCGTCCGGAGATGTCGCGGTAGTAGAGATTGGTGCCGTCGAAGACGACCCGTCCCCGGATGTGGGTCACCCGGAGGGGAAAACGTTCCCAGGCGGCCTGGCAGTCCCTCAGCTCGATGGTCGCCTTGACCATCCGCACGGCCGGGGGGCTGGGCCCGCCCCAGGACAGGCTGGACTGGACGGTCACGTCGACTAGGCCCCTGAGGTTGTAGCGCTCCAGGGCTTGCACTGCGACGGGGGGCAGGAGCTGGCGCACGCGGTGGTCCACGGCCACGCCGCGGGCCACCACGTCGACGTCCAGGCGGCGGCGCTGGAGGTCCATTCGGCCCTCCAGGTCGCACCGCCCCCACAGGTCGGACTCGGCGGAGCCGTGGAAGGTGTAGGAATTGGCCCGATGGCGTTCCCTCCGAAGGTCCATCTCGACCTGGCGCAGCTCCTCGGCGGGGCTACCCTCGAAGAGCATGCCCGGACCGAGGTGCACCCGCCCGCCGCGGACGATCACACGTCGCACCTCCGCCTTCCCCGGCTTCCTCTCGGGCCGCTTCATGGCCCGCAGGTCCCGGGGAGTGAGCACCAGTTCCGGCTCCACAAGCTCCAGTTCCTCCAGGGCCATGCCCCCGCGCAGCAGCGAGAGCCAGCCGAAGTGCAGCGTGAGCCCCTGGCATCCGAACAGCATGCCCCCGCCGCGGTCCTGGGGCCGAAGCATGCGAATGCTGTCGATGCGAAACCGCCGGGGAAACTCGTACCCCGCCCCCCCCACCTCCACTTCCCCGGCGGACAGGCGCTGGAGGAACAGCTCCGTGCGCAGACGAAACTGCTCGGGCGACAGAAACACCCGCGCGATCACCACCCCATGGAAGACCGCAATGGCGACCACCCCCAGGGCGATCAGCCACCGCCGGCCCGCCCGATATCGCCGGTAGCGTTCCATCATCGCCGTCGCGAGAAACGGAGCTTGACCAGAAGCCAGATGGCCCGAAGGCCATCCACCCAGCGGATCTTCTTGCCCTCCGCGATCGACCGCGGCGTGTAGCGGATGGGCACCTCCACGATGCGCTCGCCGCGCCGGCACACCAGGGCCGTGGCCTCGGGACAGAAGCCGAAGCCGTCCTCCCGCAAGGGCAGATCGCGCAACAGCTCGGTCTCGAAGAGCTTGTAGCAGGTCGCCTCGTCCGTGATCCGGCGGCCGTAGAGCACGCTGGCCAGCAGGCTCAGCAGCCGTCCCCCCCAGTAGAAGCGCCGGTAGGAGATGGGCTGGCGCCCCAGCACCCGCGAGCCATAGACCACGCGGACCCCCTCGCGGCGCGCCGCATCGAGAAGCCGGGGATAGTCCTGCGGATCATACTCCAGGTCGGCGTCCTGGACGATGGTGTACCGCCCCCGGGCTCGGGCCAGGGCGGTGCGCACGGCAGCCCCCTTCCCCCGGTTGTGCTCGTGGCACACCAGCTCGACCTCGGGATGCTCCGCGGCGAACGCCGCCACCGCTTCCCGGGAGCCGTCGGTCGAGCCGTCGTCGACCACCACCACCTGCTTGGGCACAGGCACCGCCACCACCCGCTCGAGCAAGCGGCCCACAGTACCCGCCTCATTGAGCACGGGGACGATCACGGTCAGCTGCGGCGCGTCCACACCACCTCCGCACCAGGCCCCACACCGCCACAGCGCCGTGAGCGCTGAGGCCCAGCACCAGCGGCATCACCACCACGCGGTAGCGGATCGAGGAGACGAAGACCATGTGCAACAAAGAATGATACACGACGGGGAGCACGAGAATCAAGAGCACATCCCCGCGACGCCACGACGCACCCAGCCCCACCACCGCCAGCACGACCGCAATGCCGTAGGGCACCCCCAACAGGAGACAAAGCAGGCGGGTGCGGAGCGCCGGCTCGTTGGGCACCGGGCTCCAGAATCGTCTCAGCTTCCGCAGCGCCAGCTCCCCCACCCGTCCCGGGCGCCTCGCCGCGTAGCGCACCGCCAGGCGGCGCCAGAAGCGGTCGCGGGCATACTCCGTGGGCTCTACCCCGCGGGCCTCCAGCTCCCGGGAGGCCCGCCCCCAATCGATGCTCTCCATCATCGGCCCCCCGTCAGCCTGGGGATTGAGCGCTTCGTACAGGGAGGCCCCGGCCCGCAGCGTAGTCACCACGATGTGGCCCCCGCTGGCCCACCAGTTCCTCACCCCCCAGGGCGCCAGCATCGCCGCGAAGACCGCCACCATCAGGACCGCTCCCCGCAATGCCCGGCGGTCCAGGCGCGAGCCCACCACCCAGCACACCGCGGCCAGGGGCACGAACAGCAGCAGCGAGGCCCGCACCAGCGTCGCCGCCCCCAACACCGCCCCCGTCCCCAGCGCCCAGACCAGCCGCCGGCTGCTCGCCGCCTTGCCCAGGCAGACCATCCCTCCCGCCAGGAGAGCGGCGAAAAGAACCTCCGAGAGCACCAGCACGACGAGCAGGACGAAGATCGGGTACACCGCCGCCGCGGCCGCCGCCACCAGCCCTTCCCCAGGGCCGAAAAGCCGCCTCGCGAACAGGTAGGCCAGACCCGCCGTGGCCACCCCCAGCACCGCTTGCGTCAAGCGCACGGCCAGCAGCCCCTCCCCGAACGCCGCGTGGACCGCCGCCAGAAAGCACGGATACCCCGGCATCCTGGCGATCCGACTGCTCTCGCTCACCACCAGCCCGCGGCCGCGCCGGATATTGCGGGCCATCGCCTCGTATTCGAGGGCGTCGGGGAACAGGGGACGCTCGCCGGGCGAGCTCACCGTGTGCTCCCCGATGGTCAGCCGGGGCAGAGAGTGGAAGGCTACCACGGCGGCCACCCGGACCGCCAGGGCCACCAACAGGATGGCCGCCAGCCACTGCTCCGCGTGGCGCCCGCCATTGCCTTGGCGGGAGCCGGCAGGAGGGGGGGATGGGGCCGTGGAGACCATCGCGCGGTCGTGCTCCCGGGGGCCGGTGCGCCGGCTCAGGCGGTTCCCTCCGTGGCCACGTAGAGGCGGCGGACGCGCTGGCCGATAGCACAGGTGACCTCGTAGGGGATGGTCCCGCGGCGCTCGGCCAGCTCCTCGGCGCGGATACACGCCTCGCCGTCGCGGCCGAGCAGGGTGGCCACCTGGCCCACCTCGACGTCGGGAATCTGGCCCGCGTCGACGGTGATGTAGTCCATCGACACGCGACCGACCACCGGCGCCCTGCGGCCGCGGAGGAGCACGTCGGCATTGCTCGAGTAGGCCCGCGCGTAGCCGTCGTGGTAGCCTACGGGCAGGGTGGCCAGGGTGGTGGCGGCCGGCGTTCGGTAGGTATGGCCGTAGCCCACCGGCGTGCCCGCGGGCACCCCGCGGAGGCACACCACGCGGGTATGCCAGGAGAGGACGGGCCGCACGGGGGCGGCGCCGTCCAGGGCCGGGGAGCCGGCCATGCCGTAGAGCATGATGCCCGCCCGAGCCAGGTTGAAGTGCGAGTCGGGAATCCTCAGGATGGCGGCGCTATTGGCCAGGTGCACCCAACGGGGCCGCAGGCCCATGGCCCGCACAGCGGCCACCAGCTCGGCGAAACGCACGGCCTGCTCGCGGCACGGGCCGGCGTCCTCCTCGTCCGCGACGGCGAAGTGGGAGGCGATGCCCTCCAGGCGAAGCTCCGGCGTATCCGCCAGGCGGGCGCCCAGCTCCAGAGCGTGGTCCGGCTCCAGGCCGGCGCGGCGCATGGCCAGGTCGAGCATCAGGTGCACCCGCGCCGGCCGGCCCTGGCGGCCCGCCTCGGCTCGCAGGGCTTCGAACATCTCCGGAGGAGAGAGGGAGGCCGCGAGGTCGTGGGCCACGATGGCCTCGGCGTCCCAGGGCAGGGACGCGCCGATGATGATCACGGGGGCCTTGATGCCCGCGTCCCGGAGCTCGACCCCCTCGGCGGCGTTGGCCACCACCAGGGCCCGCGCCCCTGCGTGGCCTGCGGCGCGGGCCACGCGCACCGCGCCGTGGCCGTAGGCGTTGGCCTTGACCACCGCGGCAATGCCCACGCCTCGGCCTACGGCCCGCCGCGCGAGGCGCAGGTTGTGCCTCAGCGCCCCCAGGTCCACCCGGGCCCAGGTTCGGCACGCAGGGGGAGCTGGCAGGTGCGGCTCGGCGTGGAGGGCGTCGGCCGTCGCCGCGTTCAGCCGGTTCCGTGCTTGCGTTCCCACACTTCCTCCGCTTCTGGCCTCCGCAGGTAGAGCGGCTCGATGGCATGAAGCTCCTGTCGCTGGCCCTGGCGCCAGAGGGCCTCCCCCAGTTGGGCGACCACGGCTGCCCGGGGTCGCCAGGTCTCCTCGGGGGCGAGGGTCGCGCCCTGGCGGGCCAGCAGGGGGCGGTAGCGCTCGACGGCGTCGCCCAGGACGATGCACGGGGCAGGGAGCTCCAGCGATTCGGCGGGCACCACCTGGTAGGCGGTCCGCCGCACCAGCCGCGAGCCTCGGCGGCCGTAGATGCAGGCGTAGACGTCGCCTCGCTTGGCATCGAGGACGGTGGCCACGCGAGGGATATCAGGCGGCGCATTGCGCGCCAGGACGTCCAAGCTTGGCACGCCGACCAAGGGCCTCCCCAGCGCGCAGGCCGTGGCCCGCGCGGCCGTGAGCCCGATGCGCAGGCCGGTGAAGGAGCCCGGCCCCTGGCTCACGGCCACGAGGTCAATGTCCGCCGGCCGGAGGCCCGCCTCCTCGAAAAGGGCCTTCAGCTCGACGAACAGAAGGGCGCCGTGGCCCAGCCTCTGGGGAACCACGCGTTCGTTCAGGGCGCGGCCCGCCCGGCGGAGCGCGACGCTGCCCAGTTGGCCGGAGGTCTCGATGCCGAGGACGACCATGTGCTGGGGCGAGGTCTACTCCTGGTCGGGGATGGGTGGCGGCTCGGGGATCTGGGAAGCCGGGGGTTGGGGGGATTCCTCCTGCTCGTCCGCCTCGTCGCCGGGCGGCAGGATGTGGTCGATGGTCACGTTCACCGAGCGCACGCGATAGCCGGTGGTCTCCTCCACGGTCTCCACCACCTTCCGGGAGAGCTCGGCGACCATGTCGGGGATGCGGGCCTCGTAGCGCACGCTTAGATTGAGCGTGAAGGCCACCTCCCCGTGGGCTTTCTCCACGCGCACCGGCTCGGAGGCCCTGCGTCCGAACAGCCCGGTGGGCGGCCGGCCGAGCCGGGACACCCCTGGCATTTCGTTCACCGTCCGGCGAACCAGGTCCTGGAACACCCGGTCGGACACCTCCAGCGTGCCCAGCTCCTGCCGGAGCACGGGAGGCTCGGGGGGATGGCCTACGCTGGCCATGCGACGTCCTCTCCGTATCGCCGGCGGCTCACGAGGCCCCCGGCGACGCCTCCTCGAACACCAGGTGGTCCACACGCACGTTCACGGCGCGAACCCTGAAGCCCGTCTTCTCGCGCACCGCCGCGACCACGCGGCGGCGCACCTCCGTGGCCACGTCGGGAATCCGTCGGCCGGAGCGCACGCCCAGGGTGAGGTGGAAGGCCACCTCCTTCTCCGACCGGTCCACCCACGCCTGCCGGGGCGTACCGCGGCGAAACACCCCGGGGACGCTGTGCTCCAGCGGGGGCACCACGCCGTCCACGCTGAGGGCCTCGGTGCGAGCGATGCGGAGGAGCACCTCGTCGGCGATGGTCACCGACCCGACTTCCGCCGGAGCGTTCACCACCACCGCCTGTCCCTGGTGCTTGCCCATCACGACTCCCGGACGCATCGACAAGGGGGAAGGGGACGGGCCCGTTACGGCGAAGCCGTCGACGGTTGGCCGCCATTATAAACCACCGATCCGGCTTGTGCAAGCGCTTTGCGACCCGATGTCGGGGAACTCCCCATCGCTTTGACTCCCCTACGCCCCAGC